>LRBF01000049.1 GCA_001580565.1 Caballeronia megalochromosomata
ACCCCATCAACGTCGGTCAACGGGTAGACTAACCACGTTTTGGAAAATCGCCACCCAATTCTTTACCGCTTCTTCCCAGATTGGTTGTGTTGACCACGTCAACTCAACAACAAGTCATGCCTGATGACCATAGCGAGTCGGTCCCACCCCTTCCCATCCCGAACAGGACCGTGAAACGACTCCACGCCGATGATAGTGCGGAGCTCCCGTGTGAAAGTAGGTAATCGTCAGGCTCCTCATGCACCAAACAAAAACCCCACCCCACAAAGGTGGGGTTTTTGCGTTTGAGCCGTCACACGACCTTGTGAATGGCGGACTGCTGGTAGTTTTCGATGCCAATCTTGTCGATGAGGCCGATCTGAATCTCCAGCCAGTCGATGTGATCCTCGGTGGCGTCGAGGAGTTCGACCAGGATCTCTCTTGAGACGAAGTCCCGCACCGACTCGCAATAGACGACGCCTTCCTTGCACTGAACTTGAGCCGCCTTCTCCAGCGCGAGATCATTCTGGAGTACTTCGAGCGTGTGTTTGCCGATAGCGAGCGGATGGAGATCCTGCAAGTTGGGCATTCCATCGAGCATGAGGATGCGCTCGATCAGCTTGTCCGCATGCGTCAACTCGTCCATCGACTCGTTGTATTCGTGCGCGCCGAGCTCCACGAAACCCCAATGCTTGTAGAGGCGCCCATGAAGAAGGTACTGATGCACGGCCGTCAGTTCGTTCTTCAGTTCGGCGTTGAGGTAGTCAATCACTTTCGGATCGCCTTGCATACCGTCTCCTGCCTCGTCGTTTCGCTACACACTCAGGATAGACGCTGAGCGATAACAGGCCGACAACGAGACTCATTTTCATTCGCACTGGCTAGCGTCTAGCGTTCGTCGAGTCGACGACGCGATAAGCAACCGCGCCGCCTTCTACCGACAGATGGACCTGCTCGTCGATGCGCGGTGCACAAAAGCCATGCACGCAGGCGACGACCGTGCAGTCTTGCGCGTGTTTGAGCCTGAGCGTGACGAACGCATCGCGGCCATTGAAGCCGACGTCGACCACGATCGCTTCGTGCGACACGGGCGATGCCTCCGCAGCCACGCGAATCTGTTCGGGCCGGAGCATCACATCGACCGCGCCCGCTTCGATGGAGTTCGCGAGCGGGAGTCTGCCGAGCGCGCAACGCGCGAACTTGCCATCGGCGACGCCGCGCAGCAGCACCGCGTCGCCGACGAATGCCGCCAGTTCCCGCGTCGCCGGCCGTCGATAGATCTCCTGAGCAGACGCGCTCTGCACGAGGCTGCCGTTCCAGAGGACGGCGACTTGCTGCCCCAGCGAAAGCGCCTCCGCCTGATCGTGCGTAACCAGCACGGCCGTCGTGCCGGTCTGCGCCAGCGCACGCGCGACGGCTTTGCGCGTCTCGATCCGCAGGGCCGCATCGAGCGATGAGAACGGTTCGTCGAGCAGGATCAGGCCCGGCGTTGGCGCGAGCGCCCGCGCCAGCGCGACGCGTTGCTGCTGCCCGCCGGAAAGCTGTTGCGGCGCGCGCTGCGCATAGTCGAGCGGCAGACCGACGAGCGCCAGCAACTCCGCCACGCGATGATGCACGCGGCGCTCGCCGCGCGGCAGTCCGAACACGATGTTCTCCGCCACCGACAGATGCGGAAACAGTGCGCCTTCCTGCGGTACGTACCCGATACGCCGATGCTCCGACGGCACGAACGAGCCGGGGCCGTCCACGCGGCGCCCGTCGATTTCGATGACGCCGCCATCCGCGCGCTCGAAACCGCATAAGAGACGCAGCAACGTCGTCTTGCCGCTTCCGGACGGGCCGAGCAGCGCGAACAGCGTGCCCGGCGAGACCGCCAGATCGACGCCATGCAGCACCGGATGATCATCGAAGGCCTTGCGTAGACCCTGGACGCGAAGTTCGCTCATGGAGTGGATGAATGCCGAGGGTCGAGCAGCGCGGATCGTCCGAGCAATACGAAAAGCAGGCCCGACGCGCAAAACGAGATGAGGGTCAACAAGGCTGCATAGGGCGCGGCGGCGGCGAACGCGAGCGTCGAGGTATCGGACCAGACTTGCGTCGCGAGCGTGTGGGTGTCGAGCGGCGCGAGCAGCAGTGTCGCGTTCAGTTCCGTGACCACGGAGATGAAGACCATCGCCGCCGCCGCGCCGAAGCCCGGACCGGCGAGCGGCAGCATCACGCGCAGGAAGGTCTGCGTGACGTCGAGGCCGAGCGAGCGCGCGGTGTCTTCGAGACGCGGTTGCGCCTGCATCAACGCAGCCCGCACGCTGACGAGCGCGAGCGGCAGGAAGAGAATCGCGTAGGCGGCGATCAGGAGCGTCACGCCTTGATACAGCGGTTGCAGCGCACGCACCGCGAGCGACACGATAGCCAGCGCGATCACGAGTCCCGGCACGCCTTGCGCGAGAAACACGACGCGCTCCATCGCGGTCGCGATGCGTCCGGGAAAGCGCACGAGCAAGAGCGCGAGCGGAAATGACAGGAGCACGGTGACGATCGCCGCGAGCAGGCCGAAGCCGACGGAGGACATCGTCGCATCGAACAATAATTTCGGCGATACCTCCGCGGGCGTGACGGCCGCCGCGCCTTCCTGCGTGAGCCAGAACGCGATCATGCCGAGCGGCACGCCGAGCGTGACGATGGCGAGCGCGCCGAAGCCCCCGACGACCGGCCAGCGCCATCGTCCGAGTTCATAACGCAGCGCCGCGCGGCGCGCGCCGCGATCGACGCGTTCATAGCGCGCGCGTCCACGCAGGCGGAACTCGAGCGCGAGCAGGATCAGACACAGCAACAACAGGACGCACGCGACGAGCGATGCGCCGCCGCCGTCGAAACTCGTGCGGTACTCCGCGTAGATTTCTGTGGTGAACGTGCGATAACGCAGCATCTGGAACGCGCCGAACTCCGACAGCACGCCCAGCGCGACGAGCAGCATGCCGCCGAGCAGCGCGGGCCGCAATTGCGTCAACACCACGCGTGCGAACACGGCCCATCGCCCGCAACCGAGCGAACGCGCGCTTTCTTCCAGTGCCGGATCCATGCCGCGCAAGGCCGCGGCGACAGGCAAGTACACCAGCGGAAAATACGCCGACGTGATGACGAGCAACGCACCCAGGAAGTCCTGCAGGTCGAGGCTGATCGATACCCACGCATAACTCGAGACGAAAGCGGGCATCGCGAGCGGGGCGGCGGCGAGCATCGCCCAGACGCGTCGTCCGGGCAGACGCGTGCGCTCGATGAACCACGCTGCCGCCGTGCCGATCACAGCCGATGCGAACGTCGCCCCGAGCGTGATCCACAGTGTGTTGAGCAGCAACTCGCCGACGAGCGGCCGAAACAGCAATTCGACGGCATCGTCGAGTCCGTTCGCGCTCGCGCGCCAGAACGTGAACACGAGCGGCGCGAGCACGAGCAGCGCGGCCAGCGACGCGCCGGCGAGCAAGGCACGCGGCGCTCGCTTCGATGCCCGGACGGGGGCGTCGACCGTGGACGGCGCCAGTGCCGAGACCGCTTCGCCCGGCTCGATCAATTCGCTCACCGGTATTCAGATCAGTCCGGCCTGACGCAGGAGCTTGCCAGCCTGACTGTCGTCGCCGAGTTGTTCGAGCGTGAGCGCGGGCGGCTGCAACTGGTCGAACGGCTTGAGCAGCGGATCGGGCGCGACGCCCGCGAGCAGCGGATATTCATAGCTCACGCGGCTTTTCGCCATCAACGCCTGCGCGCGTTCGCTGACGAGATACTTGAGGAACTGCTGCGCACCGTCGACGTTATGCGCATTCTTCATGATCGCCGCACCCGACACATTGACGAGTCCGCCGACATCGCCGTTGCCGTAGTGATGGATCGCGCTGCGCGTGGCCTTGTCGCCGAGTTCGGCATGCAGGCGCGCCCAGTAGTAATTGTTGATGATGCCGGTCGTCACGCCGCCGCGATTGACGGCCGCGACCACGCCTTCGTCATCGTCGAAGATCTGCGCGTTGCTTTTCAGTCCCTTCAGCCATTGCAGCGTCTGGTCCTGGCCCTTCAACGCGAGCACCGCGCTCACGAGCGGCAGAAAATCCGCGTCGCTCGGCGCGATGCCGACCTTGCCCTTCCATTCGGGCTTGGCGAGATCGAAGAGCGAGGGCGGCAGTTGCGACGGCTGGATCTTGCCCGTGTTGTACGCGAGCACGCTTTCGCGCGCGGTGACGCCGACCCATTGTCCGGTCGGCGAGTTGTAGCGCGCGGGGATGATCGAGAGCGTCGCCGGATCGACTTTGGCGAGGAGGCTTTTCTCTTCCAGCAACATGAGTTCGGGCGAATTCTCGGTGAAGTACACGTCCGCCGGCGTATTCGCGCCTTCCGCGACGAGCTGGGCCGCCAGCGCCGGCCCTTCGCCATTGCGAATTTTCACGCCGATGCCCGTTTGCTGCTCGAAGTCCTTCGCGAGCATGTTCATGACCTGCTCGTGCTGCGCGTTGTACACGACGATCGATGCCGCGTGCGCGCTCACCGCGATCGACAGCGTCAACATCACCACTTGCGACAGTTGCCGCATCAGGCCGAACCGGGATTGAGACATGGAGTGTGTTCCTCTTGACGTTATGTTTTTGTGCTCGCGCGTGCCTGTCTTCAGGCCTCGAACAATTGCGCGCCGATATACGAGCCTTCTTTCGCGCCCGGCGGCACCGCGAAAACCGCGCTGCCCACATGCGTGGTGAACTGGTTCATCATGTCGAACTTCGCCAGCTTCGCGTTGATCGGAATGAAGCCCGTGCGCGGGTCCGACTGATGCGCGATGAAGATCAGCCCCGCGTCGTACTCGGTTTCCTGCCGCCACGGCGGCCAGCGTTCGATATAGAAGTTGGTGCCGTCGTTGTACGAGTACGAGCGGCGCAGGATCTGCATGCCGCTGTTGGTCAGGTGATTCGACAGCCGCACGTGCGAGTTTTCCGCGATGTCCGGATTGCCGTCCTTGTCGGCGGCATCGAAATCGACAGCATCGAACTCGTTCTTCTTGCCGATGGGCGCGCCGCTGTACTTGTGACGCCCGAAGACCTGCTCCTGAAAGCCCAGCTCCATCGTGTCCCAGTGCTCGAGCGTGATGCGGATGCGGCGCACCACGGTGTAGGTGCCGCCTTTCATCCACGGTGCGTCGGCGCCGTCGGCCCAGACGAACTGGTTCATGAGCGGCGGCTGCGCGGTCGACGGATTGTTGGTGCCGTCCTTGAAGCCCATCAGGTTGCGCGGCGTCTGTCCCTTCGGCCCCGAAAGGAATCCCGCCTGGCCCCAGCGGATCGTCGTCACGTTCGCGATCGTGCCCATGCGCGCGAGTTGCCGCACCGCGTGGAACGCGACCTGCGCGTCGTTCGCGCACGCCTGGATCATCAGATCGCCGCCGGTCTTCTCGGGAATGAGCTGATCGCCGTTGAAGCGCGGCAAGTCCACGAGCGCGGCGGGACGCTTCGATGCAAGACCGAAGCGATCGCGGCCGTCGCCCGTCTTGAAGAGGCCCGGCCCGAAGCCGAACGTGATCGTCAGTGCGGATGCGCCGAGTCCCAGCACGTCGGCGGAATCGGGCGCGGACTTGTCGTCGGGCGTGTCGAGCGCGGCGGCGGTGTCGCCGCGCGTCATGCGTGCCGCGGCGACTGTCCACGCGCGCAGGAGCGCGATGAGTTCATCGCGCTGATCGGTCTTCACGTCGAACGCCGCCATGTACGTGTGGCTTTGCTGCGGCGTTACGATGCCTGCCTGATGCGCGCCGTAAAACGGCTCGGTCTGCCGTTGCGCGTCGTCGGCGGGCGTGCGTGTGAGCGCGGCCCGCGCGACGCCCGCGCCCGAAGCGAGGCCCGCTGCCGCGCCCGCCTTCAGAAAACCGCGCCGGCCCGGGCGTCGTGGGGTGGTTTGATCGTCGTTCATGATGCTGCCTTTCTTCGCGTGCCAGCCTGCTCGTCACTTCGCGATGACGAGCGTGTTGACATCGTCCTGCACGTAATAGAACCCGTCGCCTTCCGGCGTCATCGCGATGCCGAACAGGTCGCCGTTGCCCGGAGGGCTTTGCGCCTTGTCGGTGTCGATCCAGCGCGCATAGAGCTGCTTGCCGCTTTCGGGAATGATTTCGACTACCTGGCCATTGAGCGCGTTGGTCACGAGCAGGTGGCCGTTGGGCGCGGTGACCATCGCGAGCGGACGATGCAGCAGGCCGTCGGCGGTCAACTGCCGTCCGACACCCGCGCTGGTGTCGCGCGTCAACGGGTCGTCGATTTCGTTGATGCGGTTGCCGATCGCGTCCGACACGTACAGCAGTTTCTTGTCCGCCGAAAGCGCGAGCCCGGTCGGGCCGACGAGGAACACGCCTTTGTCGGCCTGCGCGCCGAAGCCGCTGCCGACCACGGTTTCCTTCTTCACGACCGGCGGCTGCCCTTCGGGAATGTCGAGATCGAGCCGCAGCACGGTGGCCTGCTTGAATACGGGCGGATTGCCGTCGGCGCTGCCCACGCCGAAGCCCGCCATGCTGATGAACAGCGTGGCGCTCGTGCCTTTGTCGTCCACGGCCATGTTGCCCCACGGATCGTTGATGTTCGGGCTCGACCACACCTTCGCGATCTTCCCGCCCGAATCGAGCACGACGAGACAGCCCGCGCCCTTAGTGCCCGTGGTGCCGTCGTTGCTGGGCGTGCTGCCGACGATCACCCAGCCCGACTTGAGCATGGTCATCGCCGTCGAAAGGCCGACCCCGCCCGGGCACTCCTTCAGATCGCGCGGGATCTGCGCGAACAGCGTCATCTCTTTCGTGTCGGGGTGATAGTTGACGATGGTGCTGCCCGTGCCCTGCAGATTGGCCGCGTTGTTGAAGTTGTCGATGAGTACGTCGCCCTTTTTTATCGTCCCCGCCGAGACCGGCGCGACGAAGATCGCATACGGATTCTGGTCGCCGTTGTCCGGCACGGTGTTGATGAGCGTCGTGTTACGGTGCAGCGTTTCGAGGAAGCCTTGCGGCTCGGCATGCGCCGCGATCGCGACGAAGCACGCCGCACACGCGGCGAACCTGCGTGTTGTCGAAGTCAGAAAAGCGCGCGTGATATGGATGGCCGTCATGATCTGAATGCTTTCAGTGTCGTGGAATGTCGCGCGTCGGGTCATCAGAATGTGAGGTTCGCCCGCACGCCGATCACGAAGGTATTGCGCAGCGGTTGCGTCTGATCGGTCGGGTTCTGGCCTGCGCCCGCATTGAATGTGTATTGCGCGTCGGCCTGCATGGTCCACCAAGGCGTCACCTGATAGACGTAGGTCGCCTCGATGGTGGTTTCCTGCGTTCTCACGCCATAGGGCGAGTTCAGGACGCTGCGGTAGTCGAGATCGAGATCGTGCACGTGATTGCCGACCTTGATATAGGTGACCGCGAGACCCACGCTGTCATTGTCGCGGCCCTTGAAGGGCGCTTTCATCACCACTCCCGCATTCGCCGAGAAGCTCACGAGATTGCGGTCGCCCGGCGCGCCCATCAGGCGTGTGAATACGCCGATGCTGCGTGGCTCGTCGGGATCGGGGCGCCAGATCATCTGATCGGCCACGGCATAAAAGCTGTAGTTGCCGTGATGCGTTTGCGGCGTGCCGGTGGAATTCTTATCGGCGAGCGACAGTCCGGTGTTGTCGAAGCGTTGATCGTCGAAGCTATTGTTGTTGTACCAGACGCCCAACTTATAGGTGCCCGGCAGCTTGTTGCTGTTCATGCCGACCATCTCGCCATCGGACGGCTGATTGATCGAGTACTGCACTTCGCCGATGAACAGCGTCCCGTTATGCAGGTTGAAATTCGTGCCGTGCAGATTGTCCGGATTGTTGCCGAGCGGATCGCCGTCGAACACGCCCGCGAGCGCGGTGAGGTTCGGCGTGATCTGGCCGCGCACGCGCACGCCGAGCGCGGAAAGCGGATACGCCGGGCCGCCCGAGGGCATGTCGTACGAAGGCAGAGCGGGCCAGCCGAACATCGTGTTGATGAAGGTCGCCGCATACTGGCTCGTGATGAATTCCTGATCGATACTTTGCTGACCGATCTTCACATCGACACGCTTGTTCAGGAACGACTGCTGATACCACAACTCCCACAGGCGCGTGGTGGCTTGCGCTTCGATCCCGCTCGCGGTGTTCAGCGTGCCGAGGTAGCGCGTGCTCAGGTTCGTACCGTGAATCTGCAGCGCGCTGACGTTGAACTGGCCGCCCGGCAGACCGAATGCCTTTTGCGTATCGATGCCGACTGTCGCGGTGGTCAGGCCGTCATAGGCGCCGCCGCGACCGAGCCCGCCGCGCAGGTTGGCGAGATACTCGCTCGTCTCGGTGAGCTGGAACGTGACGCCGTATTTGCCGAGCCACGGGCGCAAGCCGCCCATGTCGCCGAGCATGTTCTGGCGCGTCCAGAATCCGGTCCAGAAGTCGGACGGCTTGGCCTCAATCTGAAGGTCTGCTTCCGGCGCTTCCGGTGCGGCATCGGGACTGGCGGCCGCGAAGGCGCTTCCGGCGAGAGCGTTCAATATCAGTGCCGTGGCCGCGGGCATCACGAACCGGGCGGATGCCCCCCGGACGGCGCATCGATGCCGAAATGCGGATCGGTTATTTTTCATCGAACTCCTAATTGTTATTTTATTTCCGTCGCATTCATCGGAAAGATCGAATAGGTGCGGCGTTGCGATTTGTGTGCTGTATGGCGTGAATCGAATCGTACGTTGGACGTTTATTCTCGTCAATATAAATGAGAATGATTCTCAGGAAGGTTACTGTTTCCTATCTTCATATTTCCGAATTGACAGGTTTGGTTCGGCTGAATGGAAGCGAACGCTAAGTTAGTAATCTCTTAAAAGAAATCGATCGTTTATTTGGCGGAATTAAAACTTTGAAATGCGCAAAGTCGGCGTCGAAATCCGGATTGAATTCATGGCGAGGAAATTGCTACGGCTAGTGCGCCCCGTTCATCCTGTGAGCATCGTCCGATGCCAAGACTTTCGTTTTCCGCTCAGTTGACGGCACTCTGGACACTCATCGCCGCGCTCTGCGGTCTGATGGCCGGTGCGGTCTGGCTGATGTTTTCCTCCGCGCTCACCGAGCGGGTCAACACCGCGAAGCAGGAGGCGGCCTCCGCGTGTTCGGCGGTGGCATCGCGTTACGACCTCTCGATGCCGCGCGCGGGCGAGACCAACATCGAGCTCATGCATGCGGTGCTCGACCTCGTGCTGATCAGGACCGAAGGCATCGAGGGCGGCTTCTGGAGCGATGCGCCTGCGACGCGCGAGCCGGCAGCGGCGTCGAGCGGTTTCCTTGCCTATGCCTTTCCCACCTACACGGGCAGCGGCGTGAAGCGCGATATCCCCGAAGCCGAGACGCCGCTCATCCTGCGAACCCTCAACGCGGCGGCACGGGCAGGCGAGACGCGCCGCGATGATTTGTCGACTGGTGCGGATGCCGTCATAGTCGTCGCGTGCCCGGTTTCGCGGCGCGCGGGTTTGTTCGTCTGGATGCTCACGCGCGCGCGGCCGCCGCTCGGACCTTATGGAGAACGAGCTGCGAGCATCCTCGCGGGCGTGCTCGCGATCATCGTCGGTGCGGCGCTGTTTCTGGCGTTCGCGCTGCGACGCTGGAAGCGCAATCTGACGCGCCTCGAACACGCACTCGCCGCGCAGGGCGATCTCGAGCAAAGCAGAAGCCTCGAGCGCCTCGGCGAGCGGGATCTGGACAAGATCGTCGACGCGCTCAACCGCTACGTCGAACGTGCTGACCGGCTCCAGGCGCGCACGCGCGAACTGAGCGTGCAGCTCGCGCAGGCCGAGCGCTTCAGCACGATCGGCAAGATGGCCGCGCAGATCGCCCACGAGATTCGTAATCCGGCCGGCGCGATGCGTCTGAAGGCGGAGAACGCGCTGGCGGGCGACGGCGTGCGGCGCGAGGCGGCGCTGCGCACGATCATCGAACAGGTGGGACGTATCGAGGCACAGCTCACGAGCCTGCTCGCGCTCACGCAACCCGTGACGATTCGCGCGAAAGAAGTCGACATCGCACCGTGGATCGACAGCGTCGTGCAAGTGCATGCGCCCGGCGCGCAGCGTCGTCAAATAGCGCTGAAGGTCGATGTGAATGTTGCGTCCCCGGCGTCCCCGGCGCGTCCTGCCGCGTTCGACAGCGCGCAGGTGGCGCGCGCGCTGGACAATCTCATCGTCAATGCGCTGCGCCATGCGCCGTCGGGCGGCCATGTGACCGTGAGCGCGCGAAGCGCATCGTCCGGGCGAGGCGAACTGCTCAGGCTAGAAGTCATCGACGATGGTCCGGGCGTGAGCGCAAACGAACGCGAGCACATCTTCGAGCCGTTCGTGACAGGCCGCCCCGATGGCTCCGGCCTCGGGCTTGCCGTCGTGCGCGAGATCGCCTCGGCGCACGGCGGACGCGCCTGGCTCGCCGACGATTCCGGCCTCACCCGCTTCGTGATCGAGCTGCCATGGCGAACATACTGATCATCGACGACGACGACGCTTTTCGCGAAGGTCTCGTCGAAACCATCGAGGATCTCGGCCACACGCCGCTCGCGGCGCGCTCGGGCGAGGATGCGCTCGAACGTCTGCGCGAACCGCCGCCGCCCGACTGCATCTTTCTCGACTTCCGCTTGCCGGGCGCGGACGGTCTCGCCGTGCTCGAATCGCTGCGCGGCATCGCTGGCCTGCAGTCGGTGCCGGTCGTGATGCTGACCGCGCACGCGACGAGCGACAACACGATCGGCGCGATGCGGCTCGGAGCGTTCGAGCATCTGACGAAGCCCGTGGGACGCGAGGAGATCGCGGTGCTGCTCGAACGCATGCTGTCGACGCATGCGCCCGCACCCGCCGCGCACGCCTTCGCGGACGATGCGCCGTCACGCGAACCGCAGTTGCTCGGCGTGAGCGAAACCATGCGCGACGTGCAAAAGCGGCTCGGACGCGCGGCGGGAACGCACTCGACCGTGCTCATCACCGGCGAGACCGGCACGGGCAAGGAAGTGGCCGCGCGCGTGCTGCATCGTGCATCGGCGAGGAATGGCGGGCCGTTCGTCGCGGTGAACTGCGCCGCGATCCCCGATGAATTGCTCGAAAGCGAACTCTTCGGTCACGGCAAGGGCGCGTTCACGGGCGCGCATGCCGAGCGGCGCGGGCGGTTCGAAGAGGCGCACGGCGGCACACTCTTTCTCGATGAAGTCGGCGACATGCCGCTCGCGATGCAGGCCAAGCTCCTGCGCGTGCTGCAGGAGCGAGAGGTCACGCCGCTCGGCACGAACCGTCAGGTAAAGGTCGACGTGCGTGTCGTGGCCGCGACGCATCGGGATTTGAACCAGATGGTGTCGGCGTGCACGTTCCGGCAGGATCTGCTCTACCGGCTCAATGTCATTCCGCTGCATATGCCGCCGTTGCGCGAGCGCGTGGCCGATATCCTGCCGCTCGCGGAGCATTTCCTGTCGACGACCGCGTCATCGTCCGAGGCCGCGCGCAAGCATCTGAGCGCGGATGCGCAGCGCCTGCTCGCCACGCTCGCGTGGCCCGGCAACGTGCGCGAACTCGCCAACGCGATGGAGCGCGCGAGCGCACTCGCACCCGGCCCGCTTCTCACGCGCGAAGATTTCGCGTTCCTCTTCGACGCGGGCGTCACCGCCGCCGATGCGATTCCCGCGAGCCTCGCCGAGCTGCCGCTCAATGAGGCCGTCGCGCGACTGGAGCGCGCACTGATCGCGCGTGCGCTCGCGCTCACCGATGGCAACCGCGCCGAAGCCGCGCGCAGGCTCGGGATCAGCCGTCAATCGCTCTACACGCGCATGGCGAGTCTGGACGTGCCGGACCCGGCGTCATGAGCGGACGTGTCAAGCGATCGGACAGCGCGTGTCCGGTTGCTTGACAGTGCGACCGCCCCTTGCGATGCGGATTCACTGTCGCGCGGGCTTCGGCGCAATGGCACGACCCTTGCAGAACACTCCGCGTCAAGCAACCCATCAAAACCTGGAGAAGCAATATGCACTGGATCGATCCCGAGATCCTTCCTGAGACGCGCGGCAAGGTAACGCGCTTTCTACTGAACCCGCACGGCGAAATCGACGGCTTCGTGCTCGGCGCCCGTCAGGTTCACGTTCCGCCGCACCTGTCCAAGCAGATCGCGCGGCACGTCGCGCCCGGCGATGCCGTCAGCGTGCGG
Organism: Caballeronia megalochromosomata; assembly: GCA_001580565.1. Taxonomy (GTDB): domain Bacteria; phylum Pseudomonadota; class Gammaproteobacteria; order Burkholderiales; family Burkholderiaceae; genus Caballeronia; species Caballeronia megalochromosomata. Next base: position 12,196 of record LRBF01000049.1, read on the forward strand.
GGCGTGAAGCCGCGCGACGCGGACATCGTCGCGGCAGTTTCGCTCACGACGAAGAACGGCCGAGTGATTCTCGACGAAGGGCCGCACCATGGCGGTGAGAAGCATCACAAGCCGCATGTCGATCACAAGCCGATGGAAGCCGCCGGTGAAGTGGTGCTGTCGCTCTTCGGACCGAAGGGCGAGCTGCGCGGGGCCCTTCTGGACGATGGCACGTCATTGCGCATGCCGCCGCATGCCGCGAGCGAACTTGTCGCGTATCTGAGCCCGGGCACGCATGTTCAGGCCTGGGGGCATGGCGTGAAGAACAGGCATGGCCGGACGATCGAGGTCGACGAGATCGCCGAACTGATCGACGAACCGGCCGCGGCCTGACGCCACGCGACGCCACGGGCTATCGACTCATGACCCCCCAATACGCGCTCGAAGGACTGAACTTCTTCATGGCCGATGTTCAGGCCGGCATCGGGCCATTCCTCGGCGTCTTTTTGCAGGCGCAAGGCTGGCACCCGGACGCGATCGGCACGGTCATGACGCTCGGCGGCATCGCCGGCATGCTGGCGACGTCACCTGCTGGCGCGCTCGTCGACGCGACCCATCACAAGCGCGGCATCATCGTGGCGGCAGGCGTGATGGCGACGCTCGCGTCACTCGTGCTGTGGGTGTCGCACAGTTTCTGGATGGTCGCCGCGTCGCAGATTTTCACGGCCGTCACGGGCGCCGCGCTCGGTCCGGCAGTCGCGGGCGTGACGCTCGGCATGGTGCGCGAACGCGGATTCGACCGGCAGTTCGGCCGCAACCAGGTCGCCAACCACGCGGGCAACGTCGTGGGCGCGGCGCTTTCGGGCTGGCTCGGCTGGCGCTACGGATTCGGTGCGGTGTTCGCGCTTGCGGGCGTGTTCGGCGCGATGACGGTCGTCGCGACCTTGCTGATCCGGCGCGATTCCATCGATCACGACAGCGCGCGCGGACTCTCCGACGCATCGTCGGCAGAGCATGAGCACGCGAGCGGCTTTCGTGTGTTGCTGCGTAGCCGGCCGCTGCTGTTGCTGGCCGCCGCGCTCGCGATGTTCCACCTCGGCAATGCGGCGATGCTGCCGCTCTACGGTCTCGCGGTCGTCGCCGCGCACAAGGGCGACCCGAGCGCGTTCACCGCGCAGACGATCGTGGTCGCGCAACTCGTGATGGTCGCGGCTGCCTTCTTCGCGAGCCGGCTGATTCAGCGCTTCGGATATTGGCGCGTCATTCTGATCACCTTCTTCGCATTGCCGCTGCGCGGCCTGGTCGCGGCCATGTTCATCACCGCATGGGGCGTGTGGCCGGTCCAGGCGCTCGACGGTATCGGCGCGGGTTTGCAGAGCGTCGCGGTGCCTGCGCTCGTCGTGCGGCTGCTGCAGGGAACCGGGCGGGTGAACGTGGGGCAGGGCGTCGTCATGACCGTGCAGGGCGCGGGCGCCGCCCTCAGTCCCGCGCTGGGCGGCGTGCTTGCACAGCATTTCGGTTATGGGACTGCCTTCCTCGTTCTCGGCGCGGTGTCGACGGGCTCGCTCGGAGTGTGGCTTTTCTTCGGCGCATCGCTCAGGAAGGCGTGCGGTGTCCATCGCGATCTCGCCGAAGACGCGCCGCTCGCCGCGTGAACCCGGTTCGCCGGCCGAACGACGCGTGATCAGGAAGCGCCCAGCGCGAAACGGCGGCAATGCTCCAGATATCCGACCTCATGCGCGCCTGCCAGCTCGACGACGCTGCTCCATAACCACAGCGGCGCATCCATCGTTTTGGTCTTGTTGCGCCGAAGCTCGGTCAGCCACGAACGGCGGGCGGCGTTGTCCATCTGGCGCGCATGCGCGCGGCCAACGACGGAAGCGAGAAATCGCGCGACATCCATGGCTTCGCTCTGACTGATCTGTTCGATATCCAGCTTGAGATCCTGCGGGAGCAGTTCGCGGATCACGACGGACCGGCCCTGAAGTCGCGCCGCGCGCATTCGTTCGCCGAGATGCGGCGACAGATGCCGCGCGCCCTCGACCACACGCTCCGCATTGTCTCTCGGCATGCGCGCGCTGGTGTATCGCGGAGCGGCCGCGGCCAGGCCTTCCTTGATGTCGATCAGGCACAGGTCGTCGCCGTCGATCACGCCGCCGTCCACATCGAGAAGCACGGCGTAGCGTAACCTTCCGAGCGAGCTGCAGCCCTTGACCCAGTAAGCGGCGTCGAGCACGCTCACTTCGCCGGTGTTCGGGCGTGAGCGCAGGCTCGTCGCGAGCGTCATGAGCGTCTCGCGCTCGAACAGCGCTGCGATTTCCGCGCGCTCGGCCTTGCTGATCGGCCAGAAGCGCTTGCCGAAGGGGATGGTGGGTTGCGTGTCTTCGAGCCGTTCGACGGCGAGGTGCTTCCACGAGCGGCGAACGGCCTCGCGCATGACCACTCTCACGACCGAAGGCCGGTTGTCGAGCATCTTGCGCGCGTGGCTTTTATCGAATGCCCATAGATAACCGTCGAACAACGCCTCGATCATGTTGATTGTCGTAACGCCCGACAACGCGGACCCGCGCGCGGCGGTGGCGAGCGACAGACCCAGGCGAATCAGATCGTGCGCGGGATTGCCGATCACCGCCTGATCGAGGTCGCGGATCTGAATCTCGATATGGCCTTTCGCGTTCGCAACCGGTCCCAGATTGCCGGTGTGGCAATCTCCGCATATCCAGATCGCCGGGCCTTGCGGCATGCGGCCGACATCCGCTTTTTCGAGCCAGTCGTAGAACTTGAGCGTGTTGCCACGCACGTAAGCGTGCACGGACCGGGCCATTTTCGCGTTTCTCTTCTTGCCGAGAAGCGCTTGGCGTTTGGAAGGGAGCGGGAGGGATTTCATTCGGGGCGAAGTCTTTGGCATTGGATAGTTCTTATCGGGAAAGCCAAGGCGATGAAGCACGATTGATGCCTTGCAATATGAAAGCATCGCGCGTCGGGATGTTTCCATCAGTCGATTAGTCATGGCGTGATTTTCATGCCTATAATCCAGCGCGAAAGGACCGAGCCGCACCACGTACGCCCTGCGAATAAAAATAAGGAGAGCCATCGTGCCCCGCTCCAACCGTACCAGCGACGCTTCACCCTTCAGCCCGAGCGTGATCAGCGCGGGACGTCGGCAGTTTCTAGGCGCGGCGGGCGCCGGCATGCTCGCGACGCTCCTTCCCGGTTGCGGCAGCGATTCATCCGACTCGCAGTCGTATCCTCAAACGGTCGCGATGGGGCAGCAGGCCATCCAGCAGGCGATCGCCGACCCGGCAGAGCCCGTGGCGGCGATTTCGGTGGCCATGCTCAAGGGCAACAACGTGTTCTGGCAGCAGGCGTTCGGCGTTTCGTCGGTGCCGAGCCAGACCAAGGCGACCCCGCAGACGCGCTTCAACATCGGCTCGGTCAGCAAGCTGTTTGCGGCGCTCGCCGCCACGATGCTTCAGGATCGCGGACTGATCACGCTCGATACGCCGATCGTCCGGTACCTGCCGACGTTCACGATGCTGTCGCCCGAGTACGCGAAGATCACCACGCGTCATCTGCTGTCGCACTCGTCGGGACTGCCCGGCACCAATTCGCGCAACCTCTTCACCTTCGCGCCGGTGCCCGGCTACGCGGCCGATACGCAAGCCGAACTGGCGAATACGCATCTGAAGCATCTGCCGGGCGAGCTCGCCGTGTATTGCAACGACGGTTTCACGATGGTCGAGCAGATCGTCCTCGCGATGACCGGGCAGAGCTTTGCGAGCTTCGTCGAGGCGAACATCCTCGCGCCGCTGAAGATGACGAACTCCAGCTATCTCACGGCCGTTCCGACCGACGGCTCGTTTTCCTACCCGTTTGCGAAGGGCACGCAGTATCAGGAGTTCGTCAATGCGTACGCGACCGGCGGCCTGAGTTCGACGCCCGGCGACATGATGAACCTCGCGCAGATGATCATCGGCGGCGGCGTGTTTCAGGGGCAACGCGTGATTTCGGCGGAAGGCATCGCGCAGATGGGCACGGATCAGACGGCGGGACTCTTGATCAACCCCTCGCCCGAATGGCACTGGGGTCTCGGCTGGGATTCGGTCCAGCAGCCCGCACTCCAGGCGGCGGGTGTGCTCGGATGGGAAAAGGACGGCGGGACCGCGTTCTATTCGAGTGAATTCTTCGTGGTGCCGCAGGCGCAACTTGCGTTGATGGTGACCGGCAATTCGGGCTACGACGCGCGCGAACTGGCGGAGACGCTCGTGCTGTCCGCGCTGCAGGAGGACGGCACGATCGCCTCGCTGCCGACGAAGGTCAGCACGACGGCGCCGCCGGCCGCGTCGGCGCCGAGCATCGCGAATGCCGCCGGCATCTACGGCAACTCCGACTCGCCGCTGCAGGTGATCGCCAACCCGGACGGCAGTCTGCAGTTGAACCAGTGGAACGGTCCCACGCGTGCGTGGAAGCAGGTCGGCGCATACCAGTACCGCAGCGACGGATGGTGGTGGAGCAACAGCGATACCGCGTCGTATCGTTTCACGGTCGTTTCCGGAACCGATGGCAGCGGCAACGCGTTCAGCTACCGCTATGTGATGAAGCGCGTCGTGCCGGGCGCGGGCTACGCCTATCTCACGCTGCCGATCGGCCAGCAACTCGCCCCGCTGGCGCCGCTCGACAACGCGTGGCAGCAGCGTGTCGGCACGCAATGGACCTTGACGAACGATTCGCCGACGGCCGTGCCGATCGTCATCCTGGGCAACCCGCCGGCCTACCTCGCCACACTGGCCGAACTGCCGGGCTACGTGCTGTACGGCAACGAAGACCTTCGCTATCAGCTGTTCGTGCCGCTTGCGGATGACCGCGGCGGCATGTCGGTCAAGGTGCCCGGCAATTTCGGTCGCGACCTCTATGAAATCCGCTTCGGGTCGGCGAGCGGCACGACCCTGACACTGGGCAGTTCGATTTACGACAAGGTCTGAACGCGTCGTTGCCGATCATGGCATGACGTCATTCCAGACGCTCGCCAGCACGTCGAGCGTGTCTGCGATCGCCGCGCGGCTGCCCGCGCCCGGCCGCCAGACGGCGACCACGGCATGCGTGAGGCCGTTGCGGCCCACTTCGGTGTCGATCGCCTGAACGCCGGGCCATCGATCGGCGTTGAAGTGTGTCGGCAGGAAGCCCCAGCCGTATGCGCCGTGGAGCAGGTGACGAACCATGTCCAGTTCGTTGGCGAAGATGACGCGGTCCGAGATCTGAAGCTGACGGGCAAACTGTTCGTCGAGCGTGCGATGCATGACGATCTGCGGCCTGGCGCTGAGTTCCAGCAGCGTGGTCGGTGAATCGCCCGGGGCGAACAACGCGCTGCTCGCATAGATACCCATTTCTATGCTTCCCACGGAGCGCCATTCCAGGTCGGTACGCACGCTTTGATTGCGCGCGAGGCTGACGGCAAGTTGCGCCGTACCCGCGACGAGCGCCGCTTCGGCTTCTTCGCGTGATCCGCTCCAGGCGCTCAGGCGAATGCCGAGCGACGCCAGCCTGTCGACGAGTGCGTGCACATACGGGCGCGGTACGAACGGGTCGTACACGACGCTGATCTCATCGGTGATCTCGTTGGGGATGTCCCGCGCAGCCGCGCCGAATGCCTGCGCCTGGCGCAGCAGCAGGCGCGCCTGCCGCTGCAGGCGCCTGCCCTCGGGCGTCAGTGCGAGCGAGCGGCCCGCACGCGTGAAGAGCGCGAAGCCGAGATCCGCTTCGAGAAACTCCACCAGCTCGCTCACCGTCGAGCGGTCCTTGGCGAGGCGCTGCGCGGCCCTGGTGATGGTGCCATGCTCGGCGACGCTCGCGAACGCTTCGATCTGCGCCAGCGAATAACTCAATGCACCCATGGCGGCTCCCCTTTTTTGCATTGCGTGGGATTTTCCCACGGGTCTAGCTTTGCCCCGACTTTCGCCCGGCACGATACTCGGTCTCGAGGAGGAAGGCTGCAGCGTCCCTCGCTCGAAACCTGTCCAACACGATCGACACGCCCATGAAATTCAAGCCTCAAGCGACGCTGAGCGTCGCGCTCGCACTGGTTATCGCAACGTCGGGTTTATCGACCGCTCACGCCGCAACCGCCGACGGATGCGCGGGTCTCGCACTCGCGCACTGCCCGGCGCCTTTCGACGCCACACTGCCGGACCCGAAGCAGATGCTGACGTGGAATCCGGCCGAGCGCGTCATCGGCTTTCGCAACGACTACCGCAACTATGCCGGCGACGTCTTTCATCACGGCGATGCAAGACCGCTGCAACGCTCATCGCGGCAATTGCAGCGCGTGTCATATGTGATGAACGGAAAGCGATTCACGCTCGACGACTATCTCCGGCATCAGAACGTCGCGGGTCTGCTCGTACTGAAGGACGGCAAAATCGCCTACAAATATCTCGCTGACGGAAACACGGGCAGCACGCTCTGGACATCGCGCTCGGTGGGCAAATCGGTGGTCTCGACGCTCGTGGGCATCGCGTTGCACGAAGGCAGGATCAAGTCGCTCAATGACCCCGTGACAGATTACGATCCTGATCTGAAGGGCACCGCGTGGGACGGCGTGACGCTCAGGCAGTTGATCCAGCACACGTCGGGCGTGGCATGGAATGAAGACTACAAGAACCCCGAATCCGATTTCTCGAAGCTGACGCAATGCGAGGCGCGACCCGGCACGTACGACTGCGTGCGCACGCTCGTCACGCACCTGAAGCGCGCGCATGAGCCCGGCGAAGTGTGGTCGTACAGCTCCGGCGGCGCGTGGCTCCTCGGTGACGTGCTCGAACGCGCGACGGGCATGCCCCTGGCAGCGTATCTTCAGCAGAAAATATGGATACATTACGGTATGGCGAGCGATGGCGTCTGGCATGCCTATACGCCGGGACAGCACGACGTAGGCGCACACGGTTTCAACGCGACGCTCGACGACTATGGCCGTTTTGGCGAATTCGTGCTCGACGGCGGGCGGCTTCCCGATGGCACGCAGACGCTTCCTGAAGGCTGGTTCGATGAAGCGTCGAACTGGACGCGCGCGAAGGGATCGGTTTCGGCAGGCCATCCGGATGGCCTATATGGCTATCAGTGGTGGAACAACGCCGAGCCGGTCGGCACGAAAAACGTGAGTCCCGCGCCTGCGCAATCGCTCCGGCATTCGCTCTGGGCGCTGGGCATTTTTGGGCAGGTGATCATGGTGAACCGCGCTACGCATCTCGTCATCGTGCAATGGTCGACCTGGTCCGAGGCAGAGCCTTCGTTCGATACCTTGCCTCTCGAAGCCTCTGTGTTCTACAGCGCGGTAGCGAAGCAACTGAGCAAGTAGAAACCACAAGCCGATTACATGCGATGTAATTGGCGCGACGCACGACCGCCTCTACCCTACGTCTTAAGCGCTTCCATTCCGGCGGCGCTCACCGTCAGGGAGATACCATGTCCAGCTATCCTGTTTACACGATCGAAACCGCACCCGCGCAATCCAGGCCCGTGCTCCGGCAACTGCAGCAGGCGTTCGGGCAGATCCCGAACATCGCGGGCACGATGGCCGGATCGCCGGTGCTGATCAACGCGTTCATCGGCGTGTTCGAGCGCGTGCATGCGAGCAGTCTGACCGAGCCGCAGATTCAGACCCTGTTGTTGACGAACGCGGTCGCGAACGCGAGCGAATGGCCGGTCGCGTTTCACACGGCGCTCGCGTTGAAGGAGGGCGTGACGCCCGCCGATGTCGACGCGATCCGGAACGGCGGCTTGCCCGCGGATCCCGGACTGGCCGCGCTGTCGGCATTGGCGCGCGCGTTGATCGGCAAGCGCGGCCGCCTCGCCGAGTCCGACCAGAGGCATTTTCTGGAAGCGGGCTTCGACGCCGGGCAGATACTCGAGGTCATCGCGGTGGTGGCCGCATCGACGATCACGAACTACACGAGCAGCGTGACGCGGCCACCGCTCGAAACGCAGTTCGAGGCGTTCGCCTGGCATGCGCCGGCAGCCTGAGTTTTTTCATTCACTGCACCCGATCCGGGAGATACGATGAACGCCATGCGTCCCGATCCGAATGCTCCGCCGGGCGAACTCGGCGATCTGCTACGCTACTGGCGCGATGTGCGTGGCATGAGCCAGCTCGATCTGTCACTGGAGGCCGGCGTCTCGCAACGCCAGATCAGCTTTATCGAAAGCGGGCGCAGCGTGCCGGGCCGGGAGACGCTGCTGACGCTCGCCCAGACCCTCGACGTGCCGCTGCGCGAACGCAATGCCCTGCTGCTCGCTGCGGGCTATGCGCCCGTGTATTCGGAGGCGCCGTGGAGCGCGCAGGAGATGCATGGCGTTGTTCGCGCGCTCGAAAGAGTCGTTCGACAGCATGAACCGTTTCCGGCGATCGTGATGGATCGTTACTGGAACGTGCTCATGATCAACGACGCCGCGCCGCGCTTCTTCGACTGCTTCATCGACATGGCCGCGCGTGAAGGCCCGCGCAACATGCTGCATCTGATCTTCGATCCCCAAGGGATGCGCCCATTCGTGGCCGACTGGGACACCGTCTCACGAAGTCTGCTGCAACGGGTGTATCGGGAATCGGTCGGGCATATGGTCGACGCCGGGACGCGGCGTCTGCTCGATGAACTGCTGGCCTATCCGGACGTGCCGCGCGACTGGAAGACGCATCACGGGCGGTCTGCCGCGTCCACGATGCCTGTCATTCCGATTGGTTTCGTCAGTGAAGGCGTCGTGCTTCGCTATTTCTCGATGGTCACGATCGTGGGCGCGCCGCAGAACGTCGCGGCACAGGAACTACGTCTGGAATGCATGTTTCCCGCCGATGACGAAACCGAAGCACGCCATCTGAAGCTGCTCGCCGCTCATCCGAAGCCCGTTCACGGGGATTGATCCGCTGCGCATCTCAGGCAGCGGGCTGGCGCTTCAATTCGCTTCTCGTCGCGCCGCCAGCCACGGCTTTCGCTCTTCGAGGCAGACCATCCCTTCGTACAGTTCGACGTAGGCATTGATCATCGCATCGAGGCTGAACTGCCTGGCATGCTGGCGCAGCCGTTCATGCACCGATGGGTCGTCGAGCAGGGCGCTCGCCTCGTGAATCTTGCTGATGACGGTCTCGGGCTGAGCCACGTCGAAAAGGAGATTCGAACGCGGTTCGATGATTTCAGGAATACCGCCCGTGCTCGATCCCACGACGGGCACGCCATGTGAGTACGCTTCGAGGACCACGAGCCCGAACGGTTCGTTCCAGACGGACGGCACCACCAGAATATCGATGCTGCTCAGGAAATCGGAGGGGTCTACGCGCCCAAGGAAATTGACGCGCGGGTCGGCGTATTTCGTCTTGATGGATTCGACATAGTCGTGATCGCCGGATCCGCCCACGGCGAGTGTCCAGTCGAGCGTCTGGTCCGCGAGCAGTTGTTCCAGCAGAAGTTCGAGCCCTTTTTCGGGCAGAACACGCCCGAGCATGCCGAGTCTCAATGGCGTGTTCTCAACCTGCCTCGAACGTTGTGATCCAATTGAATCCTTGGTGGGCTGGTAGCAATTGTTGATGACCGTGGTTTTCGCGGCGCGCGAAAAAAAGCCGCTTTCAAGGTGCTTTTGCAGCACGAAGCCGCTCACACCCACCGCCACGTTGACCTGAGCCGACGCGATCTGCTTCGGCTTCGCATACAGCGAGCACACGCCGCACTGACTCGCGCACGGCTTGCCGCCGGCCAGCATCGTCGCCGTCGGGCACAGCAGATAGTAGTCGTGGATGGTGTGCACGATCGGCACGCCCGCGTTGTTCGCGACGCGCCATACATCCACGGAAAGACAGGAGAGGTTGGCCGTATTGACGATGTCCGGTTTCTCGCGCCTGATGATGTCGGCGAGTTTTCGTGACATGGTCGTGTTACGCACGTCGATCGCGTGCCATATCAGTTTGGCTACGCGGGAATGCTCGCCGGGCGCATGCGGCCAGTAGAGATTGCTCGATCGCAGACGATAGACCTTCGTGCCGTTGACTTCTTCACTGCGGTCGTCGCCCACGCCGGTGGCGCAGACCACGCAAACCTCCATGCCTGCCTTGACCAGCCCTTCGGCAAGGAGTCGCGTCGCCACTTCGGCGCCGCCGACCTCGTCTGGAAAATATAACGTGTTCGCGATCAGTACTTTCACGGCGTATGGAGATGGTGCGGATCAACGCGAGCCTGCGGCCTGGCGGTCTGGACGTCTCCGCGCGCGCGGCAGCTTGATGAGCGGTTCCCGATCGATCGACGGGTCGTGTATCCCTTCATGTATCGCGGCTCCGGTATTGCAGCGTCGGGCTGACGGTGATCAGCCGGCGCCGCGTCAACTCGACCCGATCTGCAGCGAGAGAGGCATCGAAAACGATCGGTCCAACTGATCAAACTTCCTGCAAGATGCGCGGGTCAGTTTACTCCATCAAAGCAAGAGGCATTGCAGTTTTTCAATTTGCGTGCTGCTGCTTACGTTCCTGCCTGTTTGAGAATCGATACTGGACAAAAACTAGCTATTCGGCCAACAGCGTGCCATCAAAGCGGTTACGGGCACACGACGCGCGGGATCGCCTGTTCAGCGAGCACGCTTTCGTACAACGCACGATACGAATCGACCATTGCATCCACATTGAAGCGCCCTGCGTATTCGCGCAAACGGTCGTGCACGCCCGGGTCTTCGAGCATCGCAACCGCCTCGTGCAACTTGCCGATGATCGTCGACGGACGCGCCATGTCGAAGACGAGGTTCGTGCGCGGCTCGATGACTTCGGGAATGCCACCGGTGTTTGCACCGACAACAGGCACGCCGTGCGAATACGCTTCGACCGTCACGCGCCCGAACGGTTCGTTCCAGATCGAAGGCACCACGAGAATATCGATGCTGTCGAAAAATTTGCCGGGTTCCACGCGGCCGAGATACTCGACGCGCGGATCGTCATACTTCGCCTTGATCGACTGGAGGTAATCGGCATCCGCATGGCCGCCGACAGCGAGCGTCCATTGCAGCGTATCGTCCGCGAGCAGTTGCTCCAGTAGTACTTCCAGTCCCTTCTCTCGCGATACGCGCCCGAGCAGGCCGAGCCGCACCGGACCACCCTTGTAGCGGCGCATGCGTCGCGGCGAGGTCGCGTCGTCTTCGAGTGCGTCGCAGGAGTTGTAGATAACCGCCGTGCGCGTCGCGCGCGAAAAATAGCCGCTTTCGAGGTGCTTTTGCAACACGAAGCGGCTCACACCGACGGCGGCGGCGACCCGCCCCGACGCGACCCGCTTGGGCTGCGCATACACGGCGCAGACGCCGCACTGTCGCTGGCACGGCTTCGCATGAGAGAACATGATCGCCGTGGGACACATCAGATAATAGTCGCGCGCCGTGTGCACGATCGGCACGCCCGCATTACGGGCGAGGCGCCAGATATCGACGGACAGACAGGACAGGTTGCTGGTGCTGATCACGTCCGGCTTTTCACGCGCGATGATGCTGGACAGCTTGCGCGACATGATGACGTTATAGACATCGATGGCATGCCAGATGAGCTTGGCCACGCGGCCGTGCTTCTCCCGCAGATGCGGCCAGTACAGATTGACCGAGCGTAGCCGATAGACCTTCACGCCGTTCACATCGTCCACGCGGTCGGCGCCCGTTCCCGTCGCGCAGACCACGCAGACTTCGATGCCCGCCCTGACCAGGCCTTCGGCGAGCAGACGTGTCGATACTTCAGCGCCTCCGGGTTCATCCGGAAAATAGAGTGTGTTCGCGATCAGTATCTTCACGACGTCGAAGTCTCCTTCAAAGACCTATTCAGAAACACGGCGGTGCGAAGTGATTTCAGGGTCCGGCAGTCGAGGAGACGATTGAAGGACCCCGGGAATCCGGGCAGAAAGTGAAATTACCATACTCGACGTGCGGTGAACGACTCGCGACGACTGCGATGCAACAAACATAACAGCTTGCGCACAGGCGTTCAATGCGGCGCCGCACAGAGAGAGTGTCCGAGAGCGACAGCGGGCGAGCCGCGGACGAGCGCCGCGAACCCGTGGAGATGCGAGCGCCGCGGCTTGCACCGCGGCGCTCGCCTAAAGATTTACTGCGGTTCGTACCAGGAATACGTTGGCAGCGTCGTCAACGGCGTGCCGATCTGAAACGTGATATCTCGCAGCGAAGTCAGCACGATATTGCGCGGGTCGCCCATGTAGCGCCGGACATCGCCGTTATCGTTGATATAGATCACGATGTTGCCCGTAATACCCGCCACGTTCGTACTGGAGAGCGGCTGACCCCAGATATCGAACACCTCTCCGAGCGTGAAGGTCTTCACGTTCGGGGTTTCGATATGAACGATGCCGGTGTTGTCGTGCGTATGCATCTCGTAGTTGCACTGCGGCAGGATACCGACGGTCTTCGGAAACGCGAGCCACTGACCGTCCTTGAAGATCGCGACATGCGAGTGCACGTGGAAGGTCTCGGCCATGCCCGCCCCGCAGACCACGCCATCCACCGGCGAGCCGTTTCCGCCGGTCGACGTATTGCCGTCCGCCCAGAACGCGCTTCCCACGACGCCGCCATAGACGAGCGTCGTGACAGTCGACGTGAAGGGCGGCGGGTCGGTCCAGGTGTACGTCGCAATCTGAGCCGGTGGTGAGCCGACGACGAGCGTCACTTCGCCGTGCTGCGGCAACACGAGGCTCGCGAGATCACCGGTGTATTTCGCGATCGTGCCGCCCGTGTTCACCCAGGCGGTCACGGTGCCACTGAGACCGGCCACGTTGGTCGAGCTGAGCGGCTGACCCCAGACGGCGAAAAATTGACCGAGCGTGTACGACGCGTTCGAGGTCACGTCCATGCGGATCTTGCCCGACGCATCGACCGTGTGGACCGGATAGACGCAGCCACGTTGCAGGGCCATGGTCGGCGCCACGGTGCCGATGTTCGCGGGCAACGCGAGTTGCTTGCCGTCCTGATACACCGACAGATGCGCATAGCTGTACTTGTTACCGGCGACCGCGCAGTTGAGGCTGCTGACCGCCTGGCCGGTGCCGCCGGTGGATGTCGAGCCGTCGCTCCATTGCGCGGCGCCGAGCGTGGTGCCGTCGAGGACCGGGGTCGCCGCGGCGAGCGTCGGCGTGGTGCTCGTTGTGGTCGTCGGCGTTGCGGGTGTGTTCGTGCCGGTACCGCCCGAGTTAGAGGGCGAACTCGAGCCGTTGCTCGAACTGCTGTCACTGCCGCCACCGCCGCCACCGCAAGCGGAGAGTAGGGCGAGCGCCGTCGCGCAGACTACGCCGGTCATCCAGCGAACGTGTCTATGTTTCTCTTTGAGCATGTGTCGTCTCCGCCCCTTTGAAGATTTTCTGAAGGTGCTGCGGGCTGCACTGAAGGCGCATGCGCGATGCATGCGTGACGCGCATCCGGCATCGGAAGCATCGCAAACCACTCGTGGCGCAAGACGATGCTTGCCCGTCGAGACGGTCTCGATGCGATTGACGCAAGTGTTGACGCCTGTCGCTGCGACGTCCGGTTGATCGACCGAATGCCTTCCGGTCGGGGGCACGCTACTGGAGTTCAGCGACTCATCGAAAGCAAGAGAAACCGGTCCGGCTATCCGACGCGCCGGCCACAGGCAATTTAACGTCGATGTGTCGCCATCGCAAGCAGAACTACCGTCTGATACGTGTTTGGATAGCGTGATTTGCGCGTGTGTGCGCTCTCGCACATACGCAGGGTCGAGGATTCAGACGAAAATTAAGTCGGTGATCGAAGTGTATTCCGGCAAGAAGCGATGCCTCGATAAACGCGGTACGCTCAAAAGGCGCAGCCGAAACACGGGCGGAAATAATTTCGTCTGACGTAAAAGATACTGGAGGCGAGTGAATGACTCTCTCGAAGACGCTGATCCACAGCGTAAGGGACTGGTTGCCGGACAACCTGTACCTGAGCATTTATCATCGGCGCAGGATAGGGCGCTTTCCGAAGATGCGGAATCCGACGACGTTCAATGAAAAGATCCTGCGGCGCTGCCTCGAGCCCGATCCGCGCTTTGGCGATCTCAGCGACAAGCTGAAGGTGCGCGAATACGTTGCCGAGAAGATCGGCGAAGACTATCTCGTGCCGCTCGTGGCCGAGCCGTCGGCATTCACGAGGGACGTTTTCGACGCGCTTCCGCCGTCCTTCGTCATGAAGGCGAATCACGGCAGTGGCTTCGTACACCTCGTCAAGAACAAAAGCGAAACCTCGTTCGAAAAGCTCGATGCGATGGCGCAAAGCTGGTTATCGACCGACTTCTATGCAGTCGCGCGCGAACGGCATTACCGCACGATCGAACGGCGCATTTTCTTCGAAGCCCTTCTGACGGGACAAGACGGAAAAGTGCCGCCCGATCTGAAATTTCACGTCTTCAACAAGCAATCGGGCGAGCCCAAGATCTTCATCCTCGTCATCTCGGACCGCTTCGGAGCGCATCCGCGCGGCGACATGTACGACGCGGACTGGAACCTTCTCGACATCTCGATGGGCCATTACGCCCGCAGCACGACTCCGGATCCCCGGCCCGAAAACCTCGACGAGCTGCTGTCCGTTGCACGCACCCTGGCCAGCGACTTCGAATTCGTGCGCGTCGATCTGTACGATTCGAACGATGCCATCTACTTCGGGGAGCTAACATTCACACCCGGCGCGGGCATGTTTCCGCTGCGGCCGGACAGGGTGGATTATGAGTGGGGAAGCCTGATGTAGAGGACGCGCGATCTCTATTCCAGCGCCTGCGCGCCACGCCATACCCGGCACTGTTGACGGACAACCTCATGCAATGAATCGTGCGCGCCGTAAATCCGGCGCAGCCACAGTGCATCGCTCAGGCCGGAAGTCACGGTACGCCTGATGATATCGAGGCCTTCTTCCGCGCCCAGCACTTTTGCATGCGAGGCGATCGCGTCCAGCGTGGCGAGGATCTCGGCCCCAATCGGACCGCTATGCCCGGTTTCCGGATTTACGCACATCCCATCCAGCCCGAAGCGGCAGGCCATGAAGCGGTTGGTTCGATACACTTCATAATCCCGCTCACTCAGGCGCACAGGCTTGTCAACCAGCAGATAGCGCGCGAGCGCCTGGATATAGGCGGCTATCGCCGCGGCCCATTCGACGCGCAGCGGCGTGTCCATGACGCGTATTTCGATCGTGCCATACCCCGGGCTTGGGCGAATGTCCCAGTAGAAGTCCTTGAGACTTTTGACGAGACCCGTATTCGTCATGCGTTCAAAGTACTCTTCGAATTCGGCCCAGGTCGTCATGAAAGGCGCTTGCCCCGACAAGGGAAATGGGGCGACCGAATTCAGCCGGGCGCATTGAAACTGCGTGTCGCTTCCCTGAACAAACGGAGAAGAAGCGGCCAAAGCGATGAAGTGCGGGATATAGCGCGAAAACGAATGCAGCAGAACCAGCGCCGAGTCGGGATCCGGACAGCCTACATGCACGTGCTGCCCGAAGATGGTGAATTGCTGGTACAGCGCTCCGTAAAGCCCCATGAGGTATTCCGAGCGCTCGCGCCCGTCCGAACGCTGGTCGTACCAGTTCTGGAAGAAGTTGGTCCCTCCACCGCACACGCCGACGTTGAGAAAGTCGGCTGCCCGGACGAGCGTATCGCGAAGCACCTGCAATTCGTTTCTTGCCTGATCAAAGTCTCGACATATGCCGGTCGACAACTCGATCATCCCTTCTGTCGTCTCCGGATTGATCGCTCCGGCAAAGGTCTCTTCCTTGACGCGATTCAGTAGCTCCGTTGTCGCCTTCGTCAGATTGTAGTCGTGGGTATTGACGACCTGAACTTCGAGTTCGACGCCAATCGTGAACGGATCTGATGACGCAAAGGGCTGCAGCATGGGATGTCCTGTTGCACGGAGACGAAGCCCGGAATAGGCGATTTCATTTTACGCGCGCTGGTCTGATTCCTTTAGCTTCGCGATGCTCGCATCGTACCGCGCCCCGTTGCCGCCGAGCGCGATGGTCGCGCGCTTTGCGCTGTCGAGCAGACTCGCCAGTGCGGCGTCGATGGTCGCAGGCGCATCGAATCGACCTTTCGGTCCCGACAAGGTAAGGGCGCCCACCAGCGTGCCCGTCGAATCGAACACGGGCACGGACGTCGAGGCAGTCTCGGGATCGCGTTCACCGTATGAGACCGCCCAGAGCCGCTCGCGAACCTCGTCCCAGCGCGGGTCCTGCGTCTCCGTGAAGGCGAGCAGGACTTTGCCAGACGCGCCTTTATCGATCGCGAACTCCTCGCCGACGCGGATCGACACCCTGACGCTTCTCGAAGGTTCGACGCGATACAGCACGAGGCGGTGATCCCCTTGCCTCACATAGAAAGAAGCGGTCTCGCCGAGGTCGCGGCTCAGTTGCTGAAGCAGCGGTTCGATAGCAGGGCCGACCTGGAAAGATCGCTGATAGAGCGTGGCAAGGCGTAGCGGCTGGTGGCCGATCGCATACTGCCCGTCGCTCAGCTTGCGTATATACCCTCCGTGCTCCAGCGCGCCGAGCAGGCGCAAGACCGTGCTCTTGTAGAGGCCGGTCCGGCGTGAGAGTTCGGTCAGCGTCAGGCGGTCGTCGCTTAGTCCGAACGCGTTGAGAATCGCGAACGCCCGATCGAGGACCGCGACGCCGCTCGATGTATCGGGTGTGTCGGGCGGGGCGCCGGGTGTCGGATCTGCGTCTACGGCCACGGTTTCATTCCTGGTCAGCTTTCGTCTCGACACTCTACTGTTTCACCAGACAGAACTCAAGTTCTAAAAAAGCGTGAATTTCGGGGTTTACCCACCTTAACCGCGCCTTGTCGCAGGCTTATAGTTCTTTCTCATAGAACACAGGTCTGTCAGATAGAACAAAGGAGCCGATTTTGACCACTTCCAATCGAAAAGTTTTGATCAGCGAGGTCGGGCCGCGCGACGGTCTGCAGAGCATCAGCAGCGTCATGCCGACAGCGGCCAAACTGCGATGGATTTCGGCGCTGGCCGCGGCTGGCCTGAAGGAGATCGAAGTGGGTTCATTCGTGCCGCCGAAGTTGCTGCCGCAGATGGCGGACATCCGCGAGGTCGTGCGTCACGCGCGCTCGATTCCCGGTCTGCATGTGGCCGTTCTTGCGCCCAATTTGCAGGGCGCGCAAAGCGCATTCGAAGCAGGCGTACACAAGATCACACTGCCTGTCTCGGTGACCGACGAGCACTCGATGGCCAACATCCGCAAGACGACCGGGCAGATGATCGAAGAGGTTCGCGACATCGTCGCCTTGCGCGACGAACGGTTTCAGGGCGTGCAGATCGAGGCGGGCGTATCGGTCGCGTTTGGCTGCACCATCGCGGGCTTCGTTTCCGACGACCAGACGATGCAGATGTGCCTCGCGATGGCCGAGTGCGGCGTCGACGAGATCGGTCTTTCGGATACCAGCGGATACGCCAATCCGGCTCAGGTTCGGCGCATGTTCCGCCGCCTGCAGGCCGAAGTCGGCGACAAGGCCGGCGGCGCGCACTTTCACAATACGCGCGGCCAGGGACTGGCGAATGTCGTCGCGGCGCTCGATGCGGGCGTCACCACGATCGATTCGAGTCAGGCCGGTCTCGGTGGCTGTCCGTACGCGCCGGGCGCGACCGGCAATATCGTCACGGAAGATCTTGCCTTCCTGCTCGAGGCGATGGGCTACGACACGGGCGTGGACATCGACAGACTCATTGCCGCGCGCACGATCCTCGCCGAGGCGCTGACGGGCGAAGCGCTCTACGGCCATGTGCAGGACGCCGGACTTCCCAGAGGATTCACATACGCGAACGGGCGCGCACCGAGCGCGCCGCAACCGGAAGGCTGTCTGCTGGGAGTCGCGCAATGAGCGAAGCACAAGTGAACCAGTCGTTGCCGTACAGCGGTGTGCGCGTCGTCGAGATGACGCATATGGTCATGGGTCCGACATGCGGCATGGTGCTGGCGGATCTGGGAGCGGAAGTCATCAAGATCGAACCGATCGCCGGCGACAGCACGCGCGCCCTTCGGGGGTCCGGCGCGGGCTTCTTCAGCACGTTCAACCGCAACAAGAAAAGCATTGCGGTGGATGTGAAAGATCCACGCGGCATCGAGATCGTCCACAAGTTGCTCGCGGGCGCCGATGTCTTCAGCGAGAACTTCAAGAGCGGCACGATGAACAAGCTCGGCCTCGGTTATGCCGCGCTGTCGACGCTTAATCCGCGTTTGATCTACGTGTCGCACAAGGGCTTTCTGCCCGGTCCATACGATCACCGCACCGCGCTCGATGAAGTCGTGCAGATGATGGGCGGACTCGCTTACATGACGGGACCGGAAGGCCGGCCGTTGCGTGCAGGCACGAGCGTCAACGACATCATGGGCGGCATGTTCGGCGCGATCGGCGCGATGGCCGCGCTTGCCCAACGCGAGCGCACCGGCCGGGGTCAGGAAGTGCAGAGCGCGCTTTTCGAGAACAACGTTTTTCTCGTGGCTCAGCACATGATGCAATTCGCCGTGACAGGCAAGGCCGCTGCGCCGATGCCGAGCCGCATTTCAGCCTGGGCCGTCTACGACGTGTTCTCGGTCAAAAACGGCGAGCAGATTTTCCTGGCGGTCGTATCGGATACGCAGTGGGCGCTGTTCTGCGACGCATTCGGACTGACCGCGCTCAAGTCCGACGAGCGGATCGCCACCAACAATCAGCGTGTGCAGGCCCGCGAGTGGTTGTTGCCCGAACTTCGCAGGCACATGGAGGCGTTCACCGCCGCCGAAATCAGCGCCATCTTCGAACGCTGCGGATTGCCGTATGCGCCGATTACGAAGCCTCAGGATCTCTTCGACGATCCTCACCTGCTGGCAACCGGCGGACTCGCCGACGTGATCTTGCCGCCCGACGCGAGCGGCGCGGGTCAGCCGGTATCGACGAAGACCGCGTTGCTGCCCCTGACGCTCGATGGCGAGCGTCTGCATCTGCGTGCGGCGCCGCCTTCGCTCGGACAGGACACGCAGGCGCTTCTCATGCAGCTTGGTTACACGTCCGAAGACCTCCGGCAGTTGAGCGAGGCCGGCGTCGTGAAATGCCAGAACCGTGGGCCGGGCGATGCATCGCATCCTTCGGACAACGAACTCGCCAGCGCCTGAAACTGTAAAGCACATAAGAATCACTGGGCCGCGCGCACGGCATGGCCTCGCTCGGCCAGTGATTCGTCCGGAGACGAACCATGACATCCATTCCCTCGAATCTGACGGCCGATAGTCCCGTCGATTCCACGCTTGAACAGCAGGCGGTGAGGAAAGCCGCGTGGCGCTTCATTCCGCTACTCGCGCTCGCGTATTTTTTCAACTATCTGGATCGCACCAGCGTGGGCTTTGCCGCGCTGACGATGAACCGCGATCTCGGCCTCACCGCGACTCAGTTCGGCTGGGGCGCGGGCATCATGTTCGCGGGCTACTGCATCTGCGAGGTGCCGAGCAATCTCGCGTTGTATCGCTTCGGTGCACGGCGCTGGCTTGCCCGCATCATGATTACGTGGGGATTCTTCGCGGCGGCGACGGCGCTCGCCGTGGGACCGACGAGCTTCTATGCGATCCGGCTGCTGCTGGGCATCGGCGAAGCGGGCTTCTTTCCGGGCGTGATCTTCTTTCTCGCCGTCTGGTTTCCGGCGAGCTATCGCACGCGCGTGCTCGCGTGGTTCACCGTCTCCACGCCGCTTTCGTCGCTCGTCGGCGGTCCGCTTTCCGCGTGGCTCCTCAAGATGGACGGCGTCCTCGGTCTGGCAGGCTGGAAATGGATGTTCATCGTCGAAGGCTTGCCCGCGTGTCTGCTGGGCTTCCTCGTGTTGAAGATGCTCGCGGACAAACCCGCGGATGCGAAGTGGCTCTCGCCGGCTGAACGTCAGGCGCTTCAGCGCGCCTTCGACCGCGAAGGTTCGGCCAGCCAGAAGAAAAAGAACTTCGGCGCCGCGTTGAAGGATGCGCGCATGTACGTCCTCGCGATGATCTCCTTCGGCTTCACGATGGGCTCCTACGGCATCGGCATCTGGCTGCCGCAGATGCTCAAGGCGCACGGCATGAGCGTGACGCAGACCGGCTGGGTGTCCGCGGTACCGTATTTCTTCGCAACGATCGCACTGCTCTGGTGGGCCAGACGTGTGGATCGTCGTGGCGGACACATTGCGAATCTGGCTGCGGGTCTCTTGATCGGCGCCGTGGCGCTCGGGGTATCGACGTACTTTGAGCAACTGGTTCCGGCCATGACCGGCATCACGCTGGCGCTCATCGGCACCATCGCGGGCCGCACGATCTTCTACACGTTGCCGGCAAGATTTCTGTCCGGACAGGCCGCCGCCGGCGGGCTGGCGCTCATCAACTCCATCGGCGCGCTGGGGGGATTTGCCGGACCGTATCTCGTCGGCTATCTCAAGGACAGCTTCGGCACCTTCACGGCGGGCATGATCGGCCTGTCCGTCGTGCTGGCCATCACGACCTTGCTGACGCTTTCGCTGTACGCGTTCAACCGGGGGGAATGAACATGGACACACTTCGTTCATCCCGGCGACGCCGGCTTCTCGGCGCGGCCGCGGCATCCATCATGATTCCGGCCATCGCTGCGCGTCAGGCGCTGGCAAAAGAGGAAACACGCACCATGAGCACGACCAGCAACTACCTGCCCGTTCGCGCGCAATGGCTCGCGTCCGGCACCGAAGCCGCGCTCGAACCGGACATGCCGATCATCGATGCGCATCATCATTTTTATGAACGCACCGGCTGGACCTATCTGCTCGACGAGTATCTTCAGGACGCGCGCTCGGGGCACAACATCACCGCGTCGGTGTACATGCAGGCGCTGACGCGCTATCGGACGTCCGGCGCGGAGCAGTTGCGGCCGGTCGGAGAAATCGAGTACGTGACGGGCGTGACGGCCCCGTTGCAACGTGGCGGGCCTCAGGTCGCGAAGGGTATCGTCGGATATGCGGATCTTCGTCGTGGCGCGGCCGTGCGCGAAGTGCTGGAGGCGGAGCTTCAAGCCGGCGACGGACGTTTGCGCGGCGTACGGCACCTCGTGACGTGGGACGCGGACACCACCCTCGTGAATCCTCTCTCGGCCGCGGCGCGCGGACTGTTGCTCGATCCCACCTATCGCGCGGGCGTGGCGCAACTCGGAACGTTGGGCCTCTCATACGATGCGTGGCTCTTCTTCCCGCAACTGCCCGAGCTATTCGATCTCGCCAGGGCTTTTCCGGATACGCCTGTCATCGTCAATCACTGCGGTGGCGTGGTGCGCATCGCCAGTTATGCGGATCAACGCAAGGAAGTATTCGATGCATGGTCGCGCGCCATGCGCGAACTCGCGCAACTACCCAACGTGTATGTCAAGGTCGGCGGCCTGGGCATGCGTATCAACGGCTTCGACTTCGAAAGAGGCGAGCGCCCGCCTTCATCGACACAACTCGCTGATGCGTGGAAGCCCTGGATGCACACCTGTATCGAGGCCTTCGGCGCGGATCGCTGCATGTTCGAGAGCAATTTCCCCGTCGACAAAGGCTCGTATCCGTTCAGCAACGGCTGGAACGCGTTCAAGCGCCTGACCGCTCAGGCCGGTGATGGCGAGCGGGAGGCGCTATTCAGAGGGACGGTGGCGAAGGTGTACCGGCTCGCGTGAGCGTCTCGACTCAGTCCGGCGACACGTCGGGAACGTACACGCGGCCTTCCATCAGCACGCGCGCGCTGCGGCTCATGATGGCCTTCTTCACCTGCCACTCGCCGTTCGATTCGACCGCCTCCGCACCCACGCGCAACGTGCCCGAAGGATGGCCGAAGCGCACCGACTGCCGCTCGCCGCCGCCCGCCGCGAGGTTGACGAGCGTGCCCGGAATCGCCGCCGCCGTGCCGATGGCGACGGCAGCCGTGCCCATCATCGCGTGATGCAGCTTGCCCATCGACATCGCGCGCACGAGCACATCGACATCGTCCGCGCCGATGCGCTTGCCGCTCGATGCGACATAGTCCGCCGGACGCGCGACGAACGCGATCTTCGGCGTGTGCTGACGCGTGGCGATTTCATCGAGGCTCCTGATCAGCCCCATGCGCAGCGCGCCGTATGCGCGAATGGTTTCGAAGCGCTTCAACGCCGCGTCGTCGCCGTTGATGGCGTCCTGAAGCTCGGTGCCCTTGTAGCCGATGTCATCCGCGTTCACGAAGATCGTCGGAATGCCCGCGTTGATCATCGTCGCCTTGAAGGTGCCGACACCCGGCACGTCGAGATCGTCGACGACATTGCCCGTCGGGAACATCGCGCCTTGTGCGCCTTCTTCCTCCGCTGCCGGATCGAGGAATTCGAGCTGCACTTCGGCGGCCGGGAAAGTCACGCCGTCCAGTTCGAAGTCGCCGGTTTCCTGCACTGCGCCGCTCGTCATCGGCACATGCGCGATGATCGTCTTGCCGATATTCGCCTGCCAGATGCGCACGGTCGCGATGCCGTTGTCCGGCACGCGTTCCGGATCGACGAGGCCGCCTGCGATCGCGAACGGTCCCACCGCCGCGGAGAGATTGCCGCAATTGCCGCTCCAGTCGACGAACGGCTTGTCGATGGACACCTGGCCGAAGAGATAATCGACGTCATGACCGGGCCGCGCGCTCTTCGAGACGATGACCGTCTTGCTCGTGCTCGATGTCGCGCCGCCCATGCCGTCGATCTGCTTGCCATACGGGTCCGGGCTGCCGATGACGCGCAAAAAGAGCGCGTCGCGCGCGAGGCCGGGCACGCGCGCCGCTTCGGGCAAGTCGTTCAGGCGAAAGAAAACGCCCTTGCTGGTGCCGCCGCGCATGTAAGTCGCGGCGATCTTGATCTGTGGTGCGTGTGCCATGTGGTTCCAGTCTCCGTACGTTGTCACGCCGCTTCTTTCGACGATTCGAGAAAGTCCTGTGCGAAGCGTTGCAGCACGCCGCCGGCTTCGTAGATCGAGACTTCCTCGGCCGTGTCGAGCCGGCACGTCACCGGCACTTCGACACGCTCGCCGTTCCTGCGATGGATGATGAGCGTGAGATCCGCGCGCGGCTTGCGCTCGCCGATCACGTCATAGGTCTCGGTGCCGTCGATGCCGAACGTCTGGCGATTCGCGCCCGGCTTGAATTCGAGCGGCAGCACGCCCATGCCGATCAGGTTCGTGCGGTGAATACGCTCGAACCCTTCCGCGACGATCGCTTCGACGCCTGCGAGCCGCACGCCTTTCGCGGCCCAGTCGCGCGATGAGCCTTGCCCGTAGTCCGCACCCGCGACGATGATGAGCGGCTGCTTGCGCGTCATGTACGTTTCGATCGCTTCCCACATGCGCGTGACCTTGCCTTCCGGTTCGATGCGCGCGAGCGAGCCTTTCTTCTGCTGACCGTCGACGACCGCCATTTCGTTGATGAGCGTCGGATTAGCGAAGGTCGCGCGCTGCGCCGTCAGGTGATCGCCGCGATGCGTCGCGTACGAGTTGAAGTCTTCCTCGGGCAAGCCCATCTTCGTGAGATATTCGCCGGCCGCGCTGTTCGCGAGGATCGCGTTGGACGGCGAGAGATGGTCTGTCGTGATGTTGTCGCCGAGCACGGCGAGCGGGCGCATTCCCGTGAGCGTGCGTTCACCCGCGAGCGCGCCTTCCCAATACGGCGGGCGGCGAATGTACGTGCTTTGCGCGCGCCAGTCGTAGAGCGGGCTGATGGCTTCGCCGCTCGCCGGGGTCAACGCGAACATCGGCTCATAGACCTTGCGGAACT
The DNA here is from genome assembly GCA_001580565.1 of Caballeronia megalochromosomata. Lineage (GTDB taxonomy): Bacteria > Pseudomonadota > Gammaproteobacteria > Burkholderiales > Burkholderiaceae > Caballeronia > Caballeronia megalochromosomata. The sequence goes on from LRBF01000049.1 coordinate 35,947, forward strand.
GCTCCGGCTTCACGCTCTGTTTGACGATGGCGTCGATTTCCTCGTCGCTCGGCCAGATGTCTTTCAGATACACGGGCTGGCCGTTCGCACCGATGCCGAGCGCATCGCGTTCGATGTCGAAGCGGATCGTGCCCGCGATCGCATACGCGACGACGAGCGGCGGCGACGCGAGAAACGCCTGCTTCGCATACGGATGAATGCGGCCGTCGAAGTTGCGGTTGCCGGAGAGCACGGCCGTCGCGTACAGATCGCGATCGATGATTTCCTGCTGGATCACGGGGTCGAGCGCACCGGACATGCCGTTGCACGTCGTGCAGGCGAACGCGACGATGCCGAAGCCGAGCTGTTCCAGATCCGGCAGCAATCCCGCTTCCTGCAAATACAGTTCGACTGCTTTCGAGCCCGGCGCCAACGACGACTTCACCCACGGCTTGCGCGTGAGACCTTGCGCATTCGCGTTGCGCGCGAGCAGCGCCGCGGCGATCACGTTGCGCGGATTGCTCGTGTTGGTGCAGCTCGTGATCGCGGCGATGATCACGGCGCCATCCGGCATCTGTCCGGGCGTGTCGTCCCACTTGCCCGCGATGCCGCGCGTCGCGAGTTCGGAAACGGGCAGGCGTTTGTGCGGATTCGACGGTCCCGCCATGTTGCGCACGACACTCGACAGATCGAAGCGCAGCACGCGCTCATATTCGGCGTGCTTCAGCGAATCGGCCCAAAGGCCGGCGGTTTTTGCATAGTGCTCGACGAGGCTCACTTGCTTGTCTTCGCGGCCGGTCAGACGCAAATACTCGATCGTCTGCTCGTCGATATAGAACATCGCGGCGGTCGCACCATATTCGGGCGCCATGTTCGAGATCGTCGCGCGGTCGCCGAGCGTCAGGCTCGATGTGCCTTCGCCATAGAACTCGAGATACGCGCCGACGACTTTTTCCTTGCGCAGGAATTCGGTGAGCGCGAGCACGATATCGGTCGCGGTGATGCCAGGCTGGCGCTTGCCGGAGAGCTCGACGCCGACGATATCCGGCAGGCGCATCCACGACGCGCGGCCGAGCATCACGTTCTCGGCTTCGAGGCCGCCCACGCCGATCGCGATCACGCCGAGCGCATCGACGTGCGGCGTGTGGCTGTCCGTGCCGACGAGCGTGTCCGGATACGCGATGCCATCGGCCGCGTGAATGACCGGCGACATGCGCTCCAGATTGATCTGATGCATGATCCCGTTGCCCGGCGGAATCACGTCGACGTTCTTGAACGCCTTCTTGGTCCAGTTGATGAAATCGAAGCGATCCTCGTTGCGCCGGTCCTCGATCGCGCGGTTCTTCGCGAACGCGTCCGGATCGAAGCCGCCGCATTCCACCGCGAGCGAATGATCGACGATGAGCTGCACGGGCACCACGGGATTCACTTTCGCAGGATCGCCGCCCTGGTCCGCGATCGCATCGCGCAGGCCCGCGAGATCGACGAGCGCGGTCTGCCCGAGAATGTCGTGACACACGACGCGCGCCGGGAACCACGGGAAATCGCGTTCCCGCTTTCTTTCGACGAGCTGCATCAGCGATTGTTCGAGGATCGCTGGATCGCAGCGGCGCACGAGATTCTCCGCGAGCACGCGCGAGGTATAGGGCAGTGTGTCATAGGCGCCCGGCGCGATGGCTTCGACGGCTGCGCGCGCGTCGAAGTAATCGAGCGAGGAGCCGGGCAGGGGTTTGCGGTTTGCAGTATTCATCGCGGTGTCTCGGTCATTGCATGGTCTTTCAGATGCCACGCTCGAAGGGTACTGTGGGGAGACCCCTTCGTCTAAAAATTCGGTCTATTGTAGGCGCCGCTGGCGTTACGGTTCGAGGGGAGATTACGCTCAACTCGCGTATCGGTCATCACCGGCTTTTGCATCGATTGCGGTAAAAAAAGGGCCCGCTGCCGGGTGCGGCAGCGGAGCCCGAAGCCCTCACGTATCTCGCGTATCAACGTCAAGGGGGTTCGATGCGCCTCAGGCGCGCTTGGCCAGCGGGACGAAATCGAGGTTTTCCGGACCGGTGTAATTCGCGCTCGGCCGGATGATCTTGTTGTCGATGCGTTGCTCGATGATGTGCGCCGCCCACCCCGACGTGCGCGAGATCACGAAAAGCGGCGTGAACATGGCCGTGGGCACGCCCATCATGTGATACGAGACCGCGCTGAACCAGTCGAGGTTGGGGAACATCTTCTTCGCGTCCCACATCACCGATTCGAGGCGCTCGGCGATATCGAACAGCTTGGTGTCGCCGGCTTCCTTCGATAGCTTCTTCGCGACTTCCTTGATGACCTTGTTGCGCGGATCGGAGATCGTGTACACCGGATGGCCGAAGCCGATCACGACTTCCTTGTTCTCAACGCGGCGCTTGATGTCGGCTTCGGCTGCATCGGCCGTCTCGTAGCGCGATTGAATGTCGAAGGCCGCTTCGTTCGCGCCGCCGTGCTTCGGGCCGCGCAGCGCGCCGATCGCGCCGGTGATCGCCGAGTACATGTCGGTGCCGGTGCCCGCGATCACACGTGCGGTGAACGTCGATGCGTTGAATTCGTGCTCGGCGTACAGGTTGAGCGATACGTGCATCGCATCGACCCACGATTTCGACGGCGCCACGCCATGCAGCAGATGCAGGAAGTGTCCGCCGATGGAATCGTCATCGGTTTCGACTTCGATGCGCTTGCCGTTGTGCGAGTAGTGATACCAGTAGAGCAGCATCGAGCCGAGCGAAGCCATCAGCTTGTCGGCGATATCCTTCGCGCCCGCGACGTTGTGATCGTCCTTCTCGGGCAGGATGGTGCCGAGCACGGAGACGCCGGTGCGCATCACGTCCATCGGATGCGCGGAGGCGGGAATCCATTCGAGCGCGGCCTTCAGGTTCGCGGGCAAACCGCGTAACGCCTTGAGCTTCGTCTTGTACGCTTTCAGTTCGGAAACATTCGGCAACTTGCCATGCACGAGCAGATGCGCGATCTCTTCGAATTCGGAAGTGGTCGCGACATCGAGAATGTCGTAGCCGCGATAGTGCAAGTCGTTGCCGGTCTTGCCGACCGTGCACAGCGCGGTATTGCCCGCCGTCACGCCGGACAGCGCGACGGATTTCTTCGGCTTGAATGCGCCTGCGGTGCTGTTGTCTGCTTCGCTCATCGAGTTCGTCTCCTTCACAAGGGTTATTTCTTTGCTGCAAAAAGCTGATCGAGCTTGTCTTCATAGGCGTGATAGCCGAGATACTTGTACAGATCGGCGCGCGTCTGCATCGTTTCGACGGCGGCCTTTTGCGTGCCGTCGCGCTTCACGGTCTCGTAGAAGTTGAGCGCGGCGGCGTTCATCGCGCGATACGCGCCGCAGCAATACAACGCGATATCGACGTTCGCGTCCTTCAGTTCATCGACGGTGAAGAACGGCGTCGAGCCGAACTCGGTCAGGTTCGCGAGGATCGGCACGCGCACGGCGGCCTTGAAGCGGCGATAGTCGTCAAGCGTTTTCATCGCTTCGGGGAAGATCATGTCGGCGCCCGCTTCGACATACGCGACCGCGCGCTCGATCGCCGCGTCGATGCCTTCGGCGCCCGCGGCGTCGGTGCGCGCCATGATGACGAACGACTCGTCCGTGCGCGCATCGACGGCGGCCTTCACGCGATCGACCATTTCGCTCGTCGGCACGACTTCCTTGCCCGGCCGATGCCCGCAGCGCTTCTGCCCGACCTGATCTTCGATGTGCACGGCAGCCACGCCCGCCTTGATGAACGAACGGATCGTGCGCGCGATGTTGAAGGCGCCGCCCCAGCCGGTGTCGATGTCGACCATCAGCGGCAGGGAGGACGCGTCGGTGATGCGGCGCGCGTCGATGAGCACGTCTTCCATCGTGCTGATGCCGAGGTCGGGCATGCCGAGCGAATTGGCGGCCACGCCGCCGCCGGACAGATAGAGCGCCTTGAAACCGACGGCTTCGGCCATTTTCGCGGCGTACGCGGTGATCGCGCCCACGACTTGCAGAGGGGATTCCTCGCTCACGGCCTGGCGGAACCGCGCGCCTGCGGTCTGTGCGGACTGGTATTCGGAACTCACGTTTCGTCTCCTGATGAAGTCCGCCCGTTAATGCAAGTTGCTTGCCAGGTCGCGTGGCGCGTGTAAGTTGTTGATTTTGCAGGACAAGAAAATTACGATCGTTCGCCGTTGTTTTCAGAGTTGAATTTCAGATTTCAACTCTGAAATGAATGTTGCATACTGAACGCGCTTCGTTCGAGTCATTCAAGGCAGAAGATCATGCAAACGGAAACCGCGTCTCGCCCGCGCATCTGGGCCGTCGGTATCAGCCGGCTCAGGGCGTTATTCATCGATATCGCCGGCGCCTATGCCGATCGCGCCGAACTCGACGTCGTCCCGCTCGGCTACGAGGACGCCGCGAACAGCATCGAATCCGCGCGCGACGAGCGGCCGGATGTCGTCGTGGCGGGCGGCTCCAATGGCGCCTATCTCAAGGGTCGCGTCTCGGTGCCGGTCGTCGTGATCAGCCCGACTGGTTTCGACGTGATGCACGCGCTTACCAAGGCGCGGCGCGAGGGCGCGAGCGTCGCGCTCGTCACGCACGGCGACACGCCCGCCGAAATACGCCGGTTCCTCGCCGCCTACGGCATCGACGTGATCTGCGAATCGTATCGCTCGGCGCAGGACGCGGAGAGCCTCGTGCTCGATCTGCGCGATCGCGGCGTCGATGTGGTGGTCGGCCCCGGCCTCGTCGCGGATCTGGCGGCCGACGCGGGCATGAGCTCGGTGTTCCTCTACTCGCGGACATCCGTCGTCGCCGCGTTCGAGACCGCGCTGGAAGTCGCTCAGGCGATGCGCCATGAAGTCGCGCGGCGCAACCGGCTCGACAACCTGCTGCAGCATCTGCGCGATGGCGTCGTCGCGGTCGATGCGGGCGGTCGCATCGAAGCGATCAATCGCCGGCTCGTCGCCGCGCTCGGCATCGCCGATGCATCGCGCGCCGTGGGCCGGGCGCTGCTCGATGTCGCGCCCGAACTCGACGGCGTATTGCCCGCCGCCGACGGCGACGTATTCGGCGCCGTGCGCGGCGTGAGCTACGCGATTCATCGCGGACCGCTCGCGAGCGAAGGCGCGGCGGGCGGCACGATCTTCACGTTTCAGGAATCGCGCGCGGTCGAGCGTCTCGACCGGACGCTGCGATCACGGCAGGGCGCGCAGGAATTCGTCGCGCGCTATCGGCTGGAGGATGTCGTCGGCGAGTCGGAGCCGATCGAGCGCGTGCGGGCGCTCGTGCGCCGTTACGCGAAATCCGACGCCACCGTGCTGATTCTCGGCGAAAGCGGCACGGGCAAGGAAATGGTCGCGCAGAGCATGCATCGCCTGAGCCGTCGCAAGGACTTTCCGTTCGTCGCGATGAATTGCGGCGCCTTTCCCGAAGCGCTGCTCGAAAGCGAGCTGTTCGGCTACGAGGAGGGCGCATTCACGGGCGCGCGCAAGGGCGGCAAGGCCGGGTTGATCGAGGCGGCGCATCGCGGCACGTTGTTTCTCGATGAAATCGGCGAAATGCCGCCCTCGCTGCAAAGCCGCTTGCTGCGTGTGCTGCAGGAACGGGAAGTCATCCGCCTCGGATCGACGGAGCCGACGCGCGTCGACATCCGCGTGATCGCAGCGACGCATCGCACGCTTGCCGAGGGCGTCGCCGACGGATCGTTTCGGGCGGACCTTTTTTATCGCATCAATATTCTGAGCGTCGCGTTGCCGCCCTTGCGCGCGCGGTCCACCGACATCCTGCCGCTGGCCACCGAGCTGCTGTTGCAGGCCGCGCGGCGCGACAAGGCGCTCGCGCTGCGCGTGCCCGGCCGCGACGCGGCGGCGCGCCTGCTCGCGCCGCTGGAGCAGGGGCTGCGCCGCTATCCGTGGCCCGGAAATGTTCGCGAGTTGCAGAACATCGTCGAGCGCATTGCCGTGGAGATTCCGGAGATGGACGTGGACGGGGAACATCCCCTCACGTTGACGCCGGACGACTTGCAGGCGATTGCCCCCGAGGTGTTCGAAACCAGATCCGAAGCCAACCTTCGCGACCTGAGCCGTTCGGTCGAAGCCGATCAGGTCCGTGCAACGCTCGCGGCGTTCGGCGGCGATCGGGACGCGGTCTGCAAGGCGCTCGGCATCAGCAAGACGACACTATGGCGAAGGCTCAACGCGAAGCATTGAAGCCGCGACGCGCGACAGGCTTGGCCGCCGGTTCGCCGAACTGCAGGGCTGCGAGCTGGGCATAGAGCGGCGAGCTTTGCAGCAACTCGGCGTGACGGCCTTGCGCGACGATGCGGCCCTGTTCCATGACCACGATGCGGTCGGCCTGCTGCACGGTCGCCAGCCGATGCGCGATGACGAGCGTGGTGCGGTTCTGCGCGGCATTGTCCAATGCTGTTTGCACGAGCCGCTCGCTTGCTGCGTCGAGCGCACTGGTGGCTTCGTCGAGCAGCAGAATGGGCGGGTCACGCAGGATCGCCCGCGCAATCGCGATGCGCTGACGCTGCCCGCCCGAGAGCCGCACGCCGCGCTCGCCGAGAAACGTGTCGTAGCCTCCCGGAAGCTGCTCGATGAAGCCTGCGGCAGCGGCCATGCCGGCGGCGCGCTGCACCTGCGCGAGCGTTGCCTCGGGCATGCCGTAGCGGATGTTGTCGAATACGCTTCCCGAAAAAATCACCGAGTCCTGCAACACGACGCCGACCGTCCGGCGCAACGTGCCGAGCGACATGTGCCGTGTCGCGACACCGTTGATCAGAATGCTGCCAGATTGCGGGTCGTAAAACCGGAGCAGCAACTGAAACAGGGTGGTCTTGCCCGCTCCCGATGGCCCGACGAGCGCGACATGCTCACCCGGACGGACATCGAGCGAGAACCCGGAGAGTGTCGCGATGCCGTCGCGGGAAGGGTACGAAAAGCCGACATTGTCGAAGCGGATGCCTTCGCCGGCGGCCGGCATCGGCATCGTTGTCGCGGCCTCCATGACAGGCGAGCGCGCGGCCAGAAGCTGCATGAGGCGCTCCGTTGCGCCGGCGGCGCGCTGCAGATCGCCCCATACCTCCGCAAGCGTGCCGACGGCGCCCGCCGTGAACACCGCATAGAGGATGAACTGCGACAACTGGCCCGCCGTCATCTGCTTCGCCAGAACGGCCTGCGCGCCGAGCCAGAGTACGAAGACGACGGCGGCGAACACGAACACGATGACCACGGCCGTCAGCCCGGCGCGGGCGCGGATTCGCGTGAGCGCGGTCTCGAAGGCGGATTCCACCGCTGCGCCGAAGCGCCGTGCCTCGAATGCTTCCTGCGTGTATGACTGCACCGTCGGCATGGCGTTGAGCACCTCGCCCGCCAGCGCGCTCGCGTTCGCGACCTTGTCCTGGCTGGCGCGCGACAGCCGCCGGACGCGCCGTCCGAAGAAGACGATCGGCGCGACCACCACGATCAGCACCGCGATGATGTAGCCGGACAGCACGGGGCTCGTCGTCACCAGCATCGCGATGCCTCCCACGGTCAGCAAGGCGTTGCGCAATCCGAGCGAGAGGCTCGTGCCCACCACCGTCTGGATCAGGGTCGTGTCGGCGGTGAGACGCGACAGGACTTCGCCCGTCTGGGTCGTCTCGAAGAACTGCGGGCTCATGCCCATGATGTGGTCGTAGACCGCGCGCCGCAGGTCGGCGGTCACCCGCTCACCCAGCCACGATACCCAGTAGAAGCGCAGCGCCGTTGCGCCCGCGAGAACGAGGGAGACGACGAACAGGGCGATGAAATAGCGATCGATATGCGTGCGGTCGCCACTGGCGAATCCGCGATCGATCAGATATCTGAAGGCCATCGGCAAGGCCAGCGTCGCACCCGCCGATGTCACGAGCGCCAGAAACGCGAGCGCCCAGCGCCCGGCATACGGACGCAGGAAGGGCGCAAGGGTGAAGAGCAGGCCGACGCGCGGCAAGGGGGCTGCGGCAGATGACATGGAATCCTGGCGTAGGGAGATCGGTCGGCGCTAGACAGAATCGCAGGCGCGACCACACGCGCAGCCGGGGAGCGTCACCTGCGCGAAGACCGAACGCGCTCCGGTGACCTGCCTGCGCAATGCAGCAGTCGTCGCCTCGAATTTCTTCTCGACTCGCGAGGATACAACGTCCCGGAGGCGGAGACGGCGTGTGCAGGCGCGGAGGATGGCTCGCTTTTGAACCATGGAGCAGGCACGGAGGGCGGGGCCGCGTCGGACCCGGATGTCCTGAAGTGGTACGCAATGATCGAATAAACGCAGATCACGACCCACAACGCGCCGAAGGCAACCAGGAAGTCTTCCATGAACACTCCTTTCTGTCAGATGCCCGACGATCGTACTGCCGGCGAGCATTACATTCAAAAAATTGTCATGGATACACTCGGCGGCGGCGCGAGATCGACGCGTCGATTTCAACAACTCTAACGGAAATGCCTTCGCCGTGGCGAAGGCATTTCGCGTCGTGCTTCGGGCTGGCTATCGCAATGTCAACCGGCGGCAAACCCGTCATTGAACGCTTCGATGAACGCGTGCTCGCCCGGCCCCGGATTGGCGCGCATGTCGACCGCCGGACCCACGAGAATCTCGTTGGCCGAGGTACCCAGTTGCGCGATCGCCTCCGTGATGAACGCGTCGAGCGGCATGGCGCGTTGCTCTTCGCTGCTGTTCATCAGTTCGGTACGCACCCAGGGCGGTGCGATCTCGATGAACGAGACCTTGCTGTCCCGAAGCAGATAGCGCTGCGACAGCGTGTACGAATGCAGCGCGGCCTTGGTCGCGCTATACACGGCCGCGACGGCGAGCGGCACGAAGCCGAGCACCGATGTGACGTTCGCGACGACCGCGTCCTCCCGGCTCTTCAGATGCTCGATCAGCGCCGACGTCATGCGGATCGGACCGAGCAGATTGGTGTCGACGGTGGTGCGCAGCAGGTCGTCGTCGACGGGGCCTTGCGCGCCATCCGGATACATGACGCCCGCGTTGTTGATCAGCACGTTCAGACCGGGATACTCGGCGATCAGCTTCGCAGCGACCGCCTGAATGTCCGTCGCGTCGGTGATATCCAGCGACACCGCACGCATGCCCGGGTTCGCATCGATGGTCGCCTGCAACCGGTCGGCGCGGCGTCCGGAGATGATCACCTGATTGCCGCGCTGGTGAAGCGCCTCTGCAAGACCCCGGCCGATGCCCGAGCCGCCGCCGGTGATGAAGATCGTGTTGCCCGTGAGTTTCATGATGGACTCGCTATGAAATGACAGTGGAATTAGCGCGGGAAGCGGTTGCCGAACATCGGCAGGCCGCTTTTCGATTCAGCCTCGGTTGCCTCGTCCTGCAGCACATCCCAATGCTCGGCGAGCACGCCGTTCTCGATGCGCAGGATATCGGCGGCGATCCAGGCGGCGGGACGCCCGTGGCCCGAAAAGCGTCCGTGGACGATCACGTAATCGCCGTCCGCCACGATCACGCCGGGTTCGTATCGCAGGCTCGGCGGCAGGGTCCGGATCAGGTCGAACAGGCCGTCGCGCCCCGGTTCGATATGCGCGCTGTGCTGAATGTAATCGGGCGACCAGAAGCGCTCGGCGGCGGCGTAGTCGCGCTGGTTGAAGAGCGTGTCGAATGCCTTGAGTACGAGGGACTTGTTGGCGGCTTCGGTGGAAGAAGTCATGGCATTTTCCAGAGACGTTTTGAAGGATTCACCTAACACGATGGTGATTGACATTGAGTTTGGTGAATCCGCGCCGACCTGTCAATGGTGATCGCCATTGTATTTTTCAAAGGGCGTTATAATCGGCCGGAGAACGGTGCGGAGCATTGAACGATGGGTGTCTCGAAACAGCAGGCGGTGGAAAACCGCAAGGCGATCATTGCGGCGTCGGAGAAGTTGTTCCGTGAACACGGGATCGACGGCGTGGGGCTGAGCGCGTTGATGAAGGCGGCAGGCTTTACCCAGGGCGGCTTCTACAATCACTTCGAATCGAAGGAAGCGCTGGCCGCCGCGGTCGTGGCGAGCGCGATGGACAAGGCCAATCGCGACCTGAAGGAAGCGATCGACGCGCCTGTCAAGCGCGGCGGCAATCGCCTGAAGCGGCAGGTGGACTTCTACCTGTCCGGCTCGCACTGCGGCGACATCGAGCAGGGTTGCGCGGTGGCCGGACTGACCGCGGACGTGCGCCGGCTCGGTCCCGAGGCGCAATCACACTTTGCGAGCGGCTTCGAAACGATGATCGAAACGTTGACCGCGCTCGTCGCCGAACAGCGTGGCGAAGGCGCGGCGAGCGACGAAGCGCGCCGCGAGGCACTCGCGTTCTATAGCGAGATGGTCGGCGCGCTCATCCTTTCGCGGGCAATCGGCGGCGCGAATCCGGCGCTCGGCGAGGAAGTACTGGAGGCGAGCCGGCAGACGCTTCTCAGGAACTTCGCGCTCGGCAAGCGTTGAGCCTCTGACCGCCGCGCTCAACGGTCATCTGTTTTTTCCCGAACCCGCCGCCTGCCGCGCGATCCACTCACGGAACACAAGCAGCGCGGAATTGTGGACCTTGCTTTCGGGAACGATGAGGTAGTACGCGCGATCGCTCGGCATTTCATGCGCGGCGGCCTGAACAAGCACGCCGCGACGCAACTCATCTTCGATGAGGAGCCGGGGAATGAGCGCGATGCCCATGCCTTGAACAGCCGCTTCCGTGAGCATGGAGAAGAGTTCGAACCGCGGACCCGACATGTCGCCATCGACCGACATGCCGCGCGAGGCGAACCATTCGCGCCACGCGTACGGGCGCGTGCTCTGTTGCAATAGCGTATGGCGTTGCCAGTCGGCGGCCGCCAGCTTCTTTCGCGGCGCGATGAGGTGCGGACTGCACACCGCGATCAGCGTTTCCTGCATGAGCCACTCGCCTTCCGTTCCCGGCCACGGCGCGACGCCCGGATGGATCGCCGCGTCGAACGCTGTCTCGGCGAAAAGAAACGGCCGTGTGCGCGAAGCGAGGTTGATCGTGATGTCGGGATGCTCGTCGACAAAGCCGGGCAACCGTGGAAGGAGCCATTTCGTCGCGAACGTCGGCACGACCGCGAGTTCGAGCGTGCCGCCCTGACCGCCTCTGGCCATGAGCTCCAGCGTGTCCCGCTCGGCTTCGTCGAGCAGCGCCGTCACCTTGCGGCTGTAGGCCAGTCCCGCCTCCGTCAGCGCGACGCCGCGCCGGTCCCGGCGAAACAGCCTGAGCCCGAGAAAATCTTCGAGTGAAGCGATTTGCCGGCATATCGCGCTTTGCGTCACCGCGAGTTCATCGGCGGCCTTGGTGAAGCTTTGATGGCGCGCCGCCGTCTCGAACGCGGATAGCGCAGCGGTGGAAGGGATCTTTCGACGCATGATCGCGGCCCGTCTATGGTATTCGTTGAATTGTGCGATCTTCGCACAGGTCCCTGCAAACAAGTCGGTTGTGATACGCGCGGATGCTCGCTAAATTGCCGGCATGACTTCCGATCGGCCGCACGTGACTTGCGTTTTCGGCACAGATCGGAAACGTGAGTTCAAGAACATTCGACATCTGCCGCCGGATCACGCCATGAATCCATCCTTGCAGGAAGGCGCGCTCGCAGGACTGCGCGTTCTCGATCTCTCTCGTGTGCTCGCCGGGCCGTGGGCCGGCCAGTTGCTAGCCGATCTCGGCGCGGACGTGATCAAGGTAGAGCGCCCGAAAACCGGCGACGACACGCGCGCCTGGGGACCGCCCTGGCTCACCGATGCCGATGGCGAACCCACGGGCGAATCGGCGTACTACCTCGCCGCGAATCGCAACAAGCGCTCCGTGACGGTCGACCTCGGCCAGCCAGAGGGACAGGCGCTGATCCGCCGGCTGGCGGCCAAGGCCGATGTGCTCATCGAGAACTTCAAGGTCGGCGGCCTCGCGCAATACGGGCTGGACTACGCGAGCCTCATCGCCGTGAATCCGCGCCTCGTCTATTGCTCGATCACGGGCTTCGGACAGACCGGCCCCTATGCCGCGCGCGCGGGTTACGACTTTTTGATGCAGGGCATGGGCGGGCTGATGAGTCTCACGGGCCGCGCCGCTGGCTCCGCCGGTGAAGGGCCGCTCAAAGTGGGCGTCGCGCTGACGGACATCATGACCGGCCTCTACGCGACCGTGGCGGTCCAGGCGGCGCTGGCGCATCGCGAACGCACGGGCAAGGGGCAGCACATCGACCTCGCATTGCTGGACGTGCAGATCGCGTGCCTCGCGAATCAGGCTGCCAACTATCTGATCGGCGGCGTGGTGCCGCAGCGCATGGGCAATGCGCATCCGAGCATCGTGCCGTATCAGGATTTCCCGACTGCCGATGGCTACATGATCATCGCAGTCGGCAACGACGGTCAGTTCGCCCGATGTTGCGAAGCGCTGGGCAGACCCGAATGGAGCCGCGACGAGCGCTTCTCGCGCAATCCGCAACGCGTCGAGCACAGGGACGCGCTGATCGCGCTGATGCGTGAGCGCACGCTGAGCCGCACGACGAGCGAGTGGATCGGCATCATGGAAGCGGCGGGCGTGCCGTGCGGGCCGGTCAACAGCATCGACAAGGTATTCGCGGACGCGCATGTGCAGTCGCGCGAAATGCGCATCGAGATGGCGCATCCGTTAGCGGAGAGTGTGCCGCTCGTCGCGAATCCGATCCGCCTGTCCGAGTCACCCGTGCAATACCGTCATGTTCCGCCGACGCTCGGCGCGCATACCGACGAGGTGCTCGACACCTGGCTGGACATGTCCGGGCAGGAACGCGAAGCGCTGCGGCGCAACGGCGTGATCTAGGCCACGCGCTCAGGCGTCGCGCGCCGTCACGAGCAGTTTCGACACGAGGCGCTGCACGACTTCACCGGACTCGTCCATCGTTTCCGACGACACGGTCGCGATGCCTTGCGATGGCCGGGATTTCGATCGCTGCACGTCCTGCACGGTGCTGACGACCCGAAGCACATCGCCGGGACGCACCGGCCTGACCCACGCAAGCTCCACGCTCATGCCGACGATGCCGCCCGCGAGCGGCAATCCGCCCGACACGAGCAGACGCATCGTGAGCGCAGCCGTATGCCAGCCGCTTGCGGCGAGGCCACGAAACACGGACGCTTTCGCGGCGGTTTCGTCGAGATGGAACGGCTGGGGATCGAATTCCGACGCGAAGCGGCGAATGTCCCCCTCGCTCACGAGGAACGTCGGCGAGTCGAACTGCATACCCGTCTTCAGGTCGTCCAGATACAGGGGTTCGGTCATCGCGTGGGCTCCGGGTGTCCGATCGATCGCGCTCGATCGACGATCCGTTTCGGGTCGTAGTTGAAGTATTCCCGCTTTTGACAAAACGTGCTTCCCGAACGGACGGATCGATATTTCGCCGAGATGGTGAACGCTACACGCGTTGCACGCGCCTTACGCGCTGGCGCGGGCGTCGCCGTTCATCGCGGGAAGCCGGGCGAGCATGGCTTCGAGATGCGCGGGCCCCGCCGCGACCGCGCTCAGGAACATGCCGATCGAGAAGTGAATCATGTGATCGATCTGCAGGGGACGATCCGTGCGCGGCACGCGATCGGAAAGAATGAGCGTGGCGAGCCCGTGTTCGATGCTCCACGCCGCGTGCGTGACGAGCGTCAGCGTGCGCTCGGGCCAGCCGTTCTCGAGTGCGGCCCGCTCCACCGACGATGCGAACAGCCCGAACGAAATCGAGCCTTCCTCCGTGAGTTCGGGATAGGCGTCGCGCGCGACGATGCGCGGTCCCACCATCAGATCGAACAGCCCCTTGTGGCTCTGCGCGAACTCGACATACACGCGCAGCATGCGGTAAGCCACGGTCATCGCGGTATCGTCGGCGCCGAGGATGGCGCGGCGCAAATCGGCGAGATCCCGCCAGCCGTCGGCGGCGATGGCGGCCAGCAGTCCTTCCTTGCCGGCGAAATGCCGGGACGGGGCTGCCTCCGACACGCCGACCGCGCGGGCGAGATAGCGCAGGCTCAGCTCATGCGCGCCGACGTCTTCCAGCGCGCGCCGGCCTTCGGCGATCAGGGCTTCACGCAGGTTTCCGTGGTGGTAGGGCACATCGGCGGAAGGTTTCGGGCTCACGATTCGTCGGCATATCGTTCGTAGGAAGGAAATTATAGGCGGGCGGCTTCGCTGCCGGCAACGCGCGGCGAGCGCGGCAAATATCGCGGGATTACCCTGATTTGCTTATAAGTTAACACTGTTATCATCACATCCAGATCGAGCCGGTTTACACGGATGCAGTACCGAGTCAGCGAACATCGCGTCCGGCTGGCGAGACGATCGTTTGGAATCCTATCGGGTATTAGGATCGTTTCAATCCGTTCGTCTGACGTGAAGTCAGGCCCACATGCAGGAAGACACATGAGCACTGTCGTGTTTGAAAAGGACGGCGCGGTCGGCGTCGTCACGATGTCGAAGCCGCCTCACAATCTGATCGAGGATGCATTCCTCAGAGATTTGCTCGATGCCTACGGCAAGGCGGTCGAGTCGGGATGCCGGTCGATCCTGTTGCGCAGCGGCATGCGCCATTTCTGCGCCGGCGCGGATGTCGCGGGCTTCGCCGGTGGCGGCCGTCGACGCGATCAGGCCAGCCTCGAAGCGCTGCTCGATGCACTCGAAAACGTGCCGCTGCCTTCCGTTGCCGCGGTTCATGGCGGCGCGCTCGGCGGCGGCTTCGAGCTCGCGCTGACCTGCGACATGATCGTCGCCGCCGATACGGCCTTCTTCGGCATGGCCGAGGCCTCGCTCGGCCTGCTGCCGCTGCTCGGCGGCGTGCAGCGTGTGGTGCAGCGCGTCGGTCCGGCGCGCGCGAAGGAAATGGCGATGTTCGGCCGCCGCCACGACCCCGCGGCGCTCGAACGCTGGGGCGTCGTCAACCTCGTCGCGGCGGAAGCGGAACTGCCCGCCGTATCGATGTCGTGGGCGCGGCAACTGGCGTGTGGCCCGACGGTCGCGCTGCGCGGCATCAAGACGCTGGCGAATCTGTCGGCGCGTCACGGCATTGCAGGCGCGGATGCGCAGCAGACCGACGTGAACAACATGATGTGGGCGAGCGCGGATCAAAAGCGCGGGCTCGCCGCGTTTGCCAAAACCGGCCCCGGTTCGGCCGTTTTCGAGGGGAACTGATATGGGCGCGCCTCTTGACGGACTGAAAGTCATCGACTTCACGCGTGTTCTGGCGGGCCCCCTGTGCACCAAGACGCTGCGCGACCTGGGCGCCGAAGTCACCAAGATCGAGCCGCCCGGCGGCGATTCGGGACGCGGCGGCGTGCCGCACATCGGCACGATGTCGGTCTATTACGCGCAGCAGAACGCGGGCAAGCGCAATCTCAGCCTCGACCTCAACTGGCCCGAGGCGCGCGCGATCGTGACCGAGCTGTGCCGCGAAGCGGATGTCATCGTCGAAAACTTCCGGCCCGGCACGCTCGCGCGCTTCGGCCTCGGCTACGAGCAGGTGCGCGAGTTCAACCCGGGCGTCGTCTAT
The DNA here is from genome assembly GCA_001580565.1 of Caballeronia megalochromosomata. Classification (GTDB taxonomy): domain Bacteria; phylum Pseudomonadota; class Gammaproteobacteria; order Burkholderiales; family Burkholderiaceae; genus Caballeronia; species Caballeronia megalochromosomata. The sequence goes on from LRBF01000049.1 coordinate 51,482, forward strand.
GTGTCGATGAGCGGCTACGGTCAATCCGGCCCGTGGCGCAACCGGCCGGCGTTCGCGCCGACCGTGCAGGCGGAAACCGGCCTCACGGATATCCTGCGCGAGCACTACGGTCATGCGTCCGACGCGCTCAGGAACGACGCGTGCAGCCACGCGGACGTCTACACGGGCCTGCATGGCGCGATCGCCGTGCTCGCCGCGCTCGCGCAACGCGATCGCACCGGCGAGGGGCAGCATGTCGATGTGTCGATGGCGGCGACCATGCTCGCCGTCAACGAGCGCGCCGGCGCGCAGCTTTCCGGCGTCGACACCCACGGCGAGCCGCCCGCGCTGAGCGCGCCGGAATCGCACATCTTCGCGCTGCCCGACGGACGGCAGGTGACGATCGCGGCGAGCCCCATCTATTCGCCGATGTTCGTGCGCTTCTGTTCGATGATGCGCCGCACGGACCTCCTGGGCGATCCGCGCTTCGCGAGCGCGCCGCTGCGCCGTGAGAATCTCGACGCGCTGCTTGCCGAAGTGCGTGCGTGGATCCTCACCTTCAACGATCTCGAAGAGCTTCAGGCTCAGGTCAGCGAGCAGGGACTGGCGATCGGCGTGGTGCGCAGCACCCGCGAGCTGGCCGAGTCCGAATGGGCCGCCGACTGGGGCGCGATCGTCCATGTCGACGACCGCACGGGCGGCACGATGCGCATGCCCGGGCCGCCCTGGCGCTTCAGCGGCGCGACCTTGCCGCAGCCGGGAATTCCGGCGTTTCAGGGCGAGCACAACATCGAGCTGCTCACGGAGCGCAACATGGACCCGGCGATGATCCACGAACTCAGACAGCGCAAGATCCTGCTGAGCCGCAAGAGCCTGCGCGGTGAGTTCGATGAAGTCTGACCATACGCACGACATCGATGCGAGAAGCTGGCTCGCCTCGGCCAATGACGGAATCACGCCGTTCCCGCTGCAGAACCTGCCGTTCGGCGTCTTTCGGCGCGCGGGGACGAACGAGGCGTTTCGCGGCGGGGTCGCGTTGGGCGACCAGGTGATCGACCTCGGCGCGTTGAGCGAAGCGGGTGCGTTCTCGGGGCTTGCGGCCGATGCCGCGCGCGCCTGCGCGCAGCCGTCGCTAAACGCGTTTTTCGACATGGGCCCCGACGCGTGGCGCGCGCTTCGCCATGCGCTCTTCGCACTGTTCGATGCGCGACGCGAAGGCGCGGGTTCCGGCGAACACTGTCTCGTGCCGCAAGCCAGCGTGGAACACGGCATCCCCGCGCGCATCGGCGACTACACGGACTTCTATACGTCGATCGATCACGCGCGCAACATCGTGAAGCTGCTGCGTCCGGACGGCGCGGTGTCGCCAAACTTTCAGTGGATGCCCGTCGCGTATCACGGGCGCGTGTCGAGCATCGGGCTTTCCGGGCAGAAGGTGCGGCGCCCCGTCGGTCAACACATGACGGCGGGCGCGCGCGCGCCGAAGGTCGGGCCGTGCACGCGGCTCGACTACGAGCTCGAACTGGGCATCTTCATCGGGGTAGGCAACGCGCAGGGCGAGCACATTCCCGTCGCGTCGGCCGAGGAACACGTGTTCGGGCTCTGTCTGCTCAACGACTGGTCCGCGCGCGATATCCAGGCGTGGGAATCGGCGCCGCTCGGACCGTTTCTCGCGAAGAGTTTCGCGACGACCCTGTCGCCGTGGATCGTGACGATGGATGCGCTCGTACCCTATCGCACCGCATGGACGCGGCCGTCCGACGATCCGCAGCCGCTTCCGTATTTGTCGGCGCCTGCGGCGCGCGAAAGCGGCGCAATCGATATCCGGCTCGAAGTCGCGCTCGAAACCGCAATCCATCGGCGCGATGGCATGCCGCTCACGCGCGTCTCGCGCACCAGCTTTCGCCATCAATACTGGACGCTCGCGCAGATGGTCGCGCATCACACGATCGCGGGCTGCAATCTTCAGAGCGGCGATCTGCTGGGAAGCGGAACGATCTCGGGCCCGACGCGCGACGAGGCAGGCGCGTTGATCGAGCTGACGCAAGCCGGTCACGCGCCGATACGTCTGCCGACGGGCGAGACCCGCGCATTTCTCGAAGACGGCGATGCCGTCGTGATGAGCGGATGGTGCGAGCGTCCCGGTTACGCGCGCATCGGCTTCGGCGAGAACCGCGCCGAAGTGCTGCCGGCGAATTGGGACTGACCGGCTCCGGGCAACGGAACGGATCTGCAAATCAGGAGACACACGATGAACGCGGTATTCGAAACAGACGCGGCGCTTGCCGACCAGGATGCGGACCGGGCCTTGCGCGATGCCTATCGCGCCACGGAATGGCGCATCATGCCAATTCTCTTTGCTCTATGGCTGCTCGCGTGGGTCGATCGCGCAAACGTCGCGTTCGCCAAGCTGCAGATGCTCTCGGACCTGCGCTTCAGCGAAACCGTGTATGGCCTCGGCGCGGGATTGTTTTTCCTCGGCTACCTCTTGCTCGGCGTGCCGAGCTCGATGATCCAGCAACGCGTAGGCGCCCGCACGACCATTTCGGCGATCGCGCTGGGCTGGGGCGTGACCAGCGTCGCGATGATGTTCGTTCATGACACGACCACGTTCTACATGCTGCGCTTTCTGCTCGGTGCATTCGAGGCGGGCTTCTATCCGGGCGTCATTCTGTACATGAACCAGTGGTTCCCGTCGAAGCGCCGCACGCGCAACTTCAGCATCTTCCATTCCGCGGCGATCTGTTCGACCGTGGCGGTCGGCCTGACCGGTGGCTTCGTGCTCGAGCACATGAGCGGCCTTCTCGGCGTCGCCGGCTGGCGATGGATGTTCCTGATCCAGGCCGTGCCCACGGTCCTGACGGGATGTATCGCGTTCGCCGTGCTGCCGGACGGTCCTGGCAGCGCGCGCTGGCTGTCGCCGCAGCAACGGCGTCTCGTGCAGGCGGACCTCGAACGCGATCGTGGCGACGCGCATCCGGCGAGTGAACTGCCCGGCTCGTTGCTCGCGAATCCGCTGGTCTGGACGCTGTCCGCCGCGTACTTCTGCATCCTGACCGCGAACTCGGCGCTGAGCTTTTTCATCCCGACGATTCTTCACGAAGCCGGATTCGGCGGCTACAGCGCGATCGGCAATGCCATCGCCGCGATCTGCGTGCTCGGCGCGCTGGGGAATATCGCGCTTTCGACGTTCGCCAGCCGCTACCGCGATGTCCGGGGACATTGCGCGGTCGCGTCGCTGATCAGCGTGGCGAGTCTGCTGGTGCTCGTCTTCGTGTGGCATAGCAGCCGGCCGGTCACGTTCGTCACGCTGGTGCTCGCGCTCGCCGGAACGGGTGCAGGCATCTCGCTGTTCTGGCAGATCCCCGTGCGCTACCTGCAAGGCAATGCGATGACGCTGGGCGTGCCGTTCATCAGTTCGGTGGCGAATCTCGCGGGCTTCCTGACACCCTGGCTCACAGGCTATGTGCGCGACGTGTCCGGCAGCTACACGAGCGGGTTCGTGACCGCCGCCGTCGTTCAGTCGCTTGCCGCGATCGTGCTGGTTATCGGCGTGCCGATCGCCTCGCGCCGGCGAAACGCGCGCTCAGCGACGCCGGGACAAGAGCCCGCCTGATTCATCGGCAAGGTCGTCCGGCTGAGGACGACCACAATCCAAAATAATTAGATATACGAATCAATGGAGATAGAAATGCGGAAATCCGTGTGGCTCGCGTGCACGCTCGTTGCGTTGACGCCTGTCGTCGCGTTCGCTCAAAGCAGCGTCACGCTCTACGGCCTCGTCGATGCGGGCATCAGCTATGCCAACAATGTCGCGCCGAAGGCCGGCGCCATCGGCGGACGCAAGATCCAGGAGACGAGCGGCGTCGGCGTGCCGTCACGCTGGGGCTTGCGCGGCGTCGAGGAACTGGGCGGCGGGAATACGGCGGTGTTCGTGCTGGAGAACGGCTTCAGCGTCGCAAACGGCACGATGCTGCAAGGCTCGCGCCTCTTCGGAAGGCAGGCGTATGTCGGTCTCGCCAACAGGCAACTGGGGACGGTCACGCTCGGGCGTCAATACGAATCTGTCGTCGACTTCGTCGGCCCGTTCGTGTCCTCGCGGCAATGGGGCACGCAATACGGCGCGCATGTCGGCGATATCGACAATCTCTACACGACGTTTCGTATCAACAACGCAGTCAAATATCAGAGCCCGACGCTTTCGGGCATCACGCTCGGCGGCCTGTACGCGTTCAGCAATCAGGCGGCGGGGCCGGGCGGAACGGGCTTCGCGAATAATCGCGCGTGGAGTGTCGGCGGCAGCTATACGCACGATGCGTTCTCGTTCGGCGTCGGGCATTTTCATCTGAGCAACCCGTCGGCGGGCGGGACGGACGGCAACAACACGTCGGGCGCGGTGGTCGGGGACTATTCGAATCCCACGGCCATCTTTTATACGCGGCCGGTGACGTCGCATGAAGTGACGGCGGTGGGCGCGGCCTACGCGCTCGGCGCGTTCACGCTGGGCGGCGCCTATACCTACGCTCACCTCTCTTACGCGGATCACACCAGCTTTTCGATGTCCAACTACGAGGCCAACGCGCGATACCGCTTCACGCCGGCGCTGGTGGCGGGCATCGCGGCCATCTACAGCATCGGCGATGTGGGCGGCGCGTCCTCGATCGCCAATATCAGCGACGGGCCGCATCCGCACTGGCTGCAGTTCAACGCCGGTCTGATCTATTCGCTTAGCAAGCGCACGGACGTATACGGTGCGCTCGTGTATCAGAAGGCGCTGAACGGGGCGCTGACTGCTGCAATCGTGAATGTCGGCGGACCGAGCGGGACCAACTCGCGGTATCAGGTCGCGACGACGGTGGGCGTGCGGCACAGGTTCTGAGAAGCATCCAGCGGCACTTCGCATTGCGCGCAAAAAACGGATAAACCGGGGCCCACGCTCCGCAGATTCCGGATAGCGTGGCCACAGGCACATTCCTAGAATCGTCTCCATAGCAAAGCCATGTCCGTGCACCGCCCCGATCCCGGCGGCGGTCTGCGCGGCAGGAACGGAGACAAGTGAATGAGCTACAACGTCGCGCTCAACTTCGAAGACGGTGTCACCCGCTTCATCGACTGCAACGGTGCGGAGTCCGTGGTGGACGCAGCGTACCGCCAGGGGATCAACATCCCGATGGATTGCCGCGAAGGCGCATGCGCCACCTGCAAGTGCCGCGTGGAATCCGGCAGCTATTCGCTCGGCGAGTATATCGAGGACGCGCTTTCTCATGAGGAGGCCGACACCGGCTACGCGCTCGCGTGCCAGTTGCGCCCGACGTCCGATTGCGTCGTGCTGATCCCCACCGGCTCCGGGGCGTGCGGCACGCGGCAGGAAAGCTACGTCACGCGCATCAGGGACGTGCGGCGGCTATCGGACAGCACGTTCGCGCTGGAGCTGGAAGGTGACGGCCTCGGCGCGCTCGATTTTCTCCCCGGACAGTACGCGAACCTTCAGGTGCCGGGCGAAGCGCATCGTCATCGCGCCTATTCGTTCAGCTCGATCACCGCGGATCGCGGCGGCGTCTCGTTCCTCATCCGCAATGTTCCCGGTGGCCTGATGAGCGGCTTCCTGAGCGAGCGGGCCGCACCGGGCGTCGAACTCGTCATGAACGGTCCGTTCGGCAGCTTTTATTTGCGGCCGGTCTCGCGGCCCGTCCTCATGCTCGCGGGAGGCACCGGACTCGCACCGTTTCTCGCCATGCTCGACAAGATCGTGGCGGCAGGCGGCAGCCCGCATCCCGTTCATCTCATCTACGGCGTGAATACCGATCGCGACGTGGTCGAGACCGAACGCCTCGAAGCATTCACGCGCACGATCCCGAACTTCACGTATTCGATCTGCGTCGTCGATGCGAACAGCGGCTATCCGAAGAAGGGCTACGTCACACACCACATCGAGCCGGCACACCTTAACGACGGCGACGTGGACATCTATCTCTGCGGTCCGCCGCCGATGGTCGAGGCCGTCGCCCAGCATCTGCGCGAGGCCGGCGTGAACGCCGCATCGTTTCACTTCGAGAAGTTCGCCCCGAGCATCAGTTGATTTGCAATGCGAACAATCGAGGATTCGAGCACAATCAGGGAGCGCGCATGAACGCAATCACGGCTTTCAACTGGGACGACCGCTATCTGGTGGGGCATGGGCTCATCGACGATACGCATCGTGAGTTCGTGGAAATCCTGAACACGATGATCGACGCCGATCCGGCGGCGATCCCCGCGACGATGGAGGCGCTCGCCCGCCACGTCGAGGCGCACTTCGCGCTGGAGGAGCGCCTGATGGAGCAATACGCGTTTCCGGCACGGGAATGTCACGTCGAAGAGCACGAGAAAGTGCTGGCCTCGGTGCGCGAGGTGCGCGCACTCGTCGCGACGGGCGCAACGGAGGTGGCCGTCGAACTGGCGCACGCGCTCGTCGACTGGTTTCCCGGTCATTCCGACTACATGGATTCGGCCCTGGCCGCATGGGTCGTGAAGAAGACGGCGGGCGGCGCGCCGCTGGTGCTGCGCCGCTTCAAGCCTGCCTTGCAGGCAAGCAATCACTGAAACGAACCCGGTCGATCGTATGGCGATCGCCGCAAGCACAAAGGAGACATGATGTCGATCAAACGAACGGAGCAGCAGTGGCGCGATTTCGTCACGGGTTGTCTCGACTTCCGCCCGGACGAACACGTCTATCGCGTGGCACGCGCGATGTTCACCGAGCCCGAGCTTTTCGATCTCGAAATGGAAATGATCTTCGAGAAGACCTGGATCTACGCGTGCCATGAAAGCGAGATCAGCAAGCCGCACGACTACGTCACGATGCAGGCAGGGCGCCAGCCGCTCATCATCACGCGAGACGCCAAGGGCGGGATCAACGCGCTCATCAATGCCTGCGCGCATCGCGGCGCCACGCTCACGCGTCTTTCCAGAGGGCATCAGTCGGCCTTCACGTGCTCGTTCCATTCCTGGACGTTTCGCTCGGACGGCAAGCTGCTCAAGGTGAAGGCGCCTTCCGAGTATCCGCAGGGCTTCGACCTTTCCCAGCGCGACCTGAAGAAGGCACGCGTCGCGAGCTACAAGGGCTTCGTTTTTGTGAACCTCGATACCGAGAGCACCGTGTCGCTCGAAGACCATCTCGGCGACGCCCGGGTCTTCCTCGATCTGATGGTCGCGCAGTCGCCGACCGGCGAACTCGAAGTCCTGCCGGGCAAAGGCCACTACACATACGCGGGCAACTGGAAGCTGCAGAACGAGAACGGGCTCGATGGCTATCACGTGAGCACTGTCCACTACAACTATGTCGCAACCGTCACGCATCGCATGGAGATCAACGCGAAGGAGGGCGCGGACGTCAACAGCACGCTCGACTATCGCAAGCTCGGCGCGGGCGACGCGCAGACCGACGACGGCTGGTTCTCGTTCGCGAACGGCCACAGCGTGCTCTTCAGCGAGATGCCGAACCCCGAGGTGCGCCCGGGCTACGCGAGCATCATGCCGCGTCTGATCGAAGAGCACGGTGAAAGAAAGGCCGAATGGATGATGAAGCGGCTGCGCAACCTGAACCTCTATCCGAGCCTGTTCTTCATGGACCAGATCAGCTCGCAATTGCGCATCATCCGTCCCGTTGCCTGGAACAAGACGGAGATCATCAGCCAGTGCATCGGCATCAAGGGCGAGTCGGATACGGACCGCGAGAACCGCATCCGCCAGTTCGAGGACTTCTTCAACGTCTCGGGCATGGGCACGCCGGACGACCTGACGGAGTTTCGCGAAGCGCAGCGTGGCTTTCAGGGCCGCATGGAGAAGTGGAACGACATTTCGCGCGGCTGCGACAAGTGGATCACGGGCAGCACGCCGAATGCCGAAACGCTCGGCATCAGGCCGCTCATCACGGGCGCCGAGCTGACGCACGAAGGGCTGTATGCGAACCAGCACGGCGCGTGGCGCGATGCGCTCGTCAAAGGGCTCGATGCGCGAATTCGCCAGTCCGAGGGACATGCACAAGGAGAGCAGCAATGACGACGGACATCCAGCAAAGCGTGGAGCAGTTCCTGTATCGCAAGGCGGCGCTGTGCGACCGGCGTCAGTGGGTGGATTATCTGGAGCTCTTCGACCCGGACTCGGAGTTCCACATTCCCCAGTGGGATTCGGAGCATGTCTACACCACTGACCCGAAGCGGGGCATGTCGCTCATGTACTACGCGACGCGCGCCGGTCTCGAAGACCGCGTCTTCCGCCTCGGGACCGGCAAGTCGGCCGCTTCGACGCCGATGCCGCGCACGCTGCATCAGGTGAGCAATGTGATGATTCAACCGCTCGACGGCGGCGAACTGGAAGTCGAGGCGAAGTGGGTGACGCATGTGTACCGCTTCGCGCAATCGTCGTACTTCTATGGCGATGCAACCTACCGCCTGAGGCCGGCGGGCGCGAGCTGGGTCATCATGAAGAAGCACGTCGTGCTGCTCAACGACACGATCGATTCGGTTCTCGATTTCTACCACGTATGACCGGTTCAGGCCTCGCGATTCTTCTGCGTATCGCGGGGCAGTTCGTGAAAGCGCGCGAAGTAGTAGGCGGAAAAGCGGCCGAGGTGCCCGAAGCCGAACGTGAGCGCGGTTTCGGTGATGCTCGCGGCGGCGTCGGTCAGAAGCCGGGCACGCACGGCGTCGAGACGCATGTTGCGCAGCAGCTCCATCGGCGTCACGCCATGGTGGCGATGGCACAGCGCATTGAGCGTGCGAACGCTCACGCCAGCCGCGCGCGCCAGATCCTCCAGCGCGATCGGAGCGCACAACCTCGATTCGATGTATTCGATCAGCGCGTCCATGTGCCGGATGCCGCCGCCTTGCACACCGTCTTCCGGGGCCGCGCCGGGGCGTGCGTGGCCATCGGGAAGCGGCTCGGAATCGAGCGGATGATGGAGCAGGAAGAGCGCGAGGTTACGCTCGAAGTGAGCGAGCCACTCGGGACGCAGGGTGCCGTCGTCGGGCATCGACAGGATGTTGAGCAGCGACTGCGTGATGAAATCCCACTGCGAAGCGAGCGCGCGCGGGAGCAGTCCCGGCGCGAGGCGCGGCGCATCTTCCGCCGGCTGACCTGAGACGTCCTTCAGCAGCGCGTCGGGCACGCGCACGATCAGTTGCTGAGTACCGGGCAGCCAGCGCAGGCGGCAGCGCCGCCGTGGCGCGAGCACCGCCGTGCGGCCTTCGGCGAGATGCATCGACTGCCCGTCGCACTCGAATTCCGCTCCGCCGACAAGCGACGTATGCACCAGCGTAAATCCCTCGAACGGCCGTGGCGAGACTTCCACCTGCGCGCCATAGCGCAGGGCGTAGATTCGCAAGTCGTTCAGTTCGCCCTTGAAGAGCGCGGCGTCCGGTGCGCCCTGTTTCCATCGCAGCACGTGATCCGATAGCTCCCGGGCGACGAGCTCGTGCGTCTCGTCGCGCGAGTCGGACCGGAACAGGCAGTTCCGGTACAGCCCGGACAGCACCGGCGCTTTCGGGGACAAGGACATGTTTTCTCCAGACGCGGCGCATTCCTTGGAGGATGGGCGACTTCACCGCCCGTGGCGCGACTTGTGTCAGGAAACAGCGGAGCTCACCGAGTATACGCCGCTCCGCTTCGACTCAGACGGCGTCCCGTTCCAGCGCACCGGCCCGATGCTCATCGAAGCGCTGATCTGATCACCCTCGCTCCCCCGTTCAGGGGATGTTCCCGGCGCTCATTCCCTTCGATCATTCATTCACCGGAACGACACCGCGGCGCACCCGCGATGTCCGTCCACCTTACAGTTCGAGACCCAAGGAGACAAAGATGCGGGACGACGTACAGGCCGCCGCACCGTCGGCCTACGCCTATCCATTGCTGATCAAGCAATTGCTGCACACGCCATTCGTTCAGGCGCCCGACGAGGAGATCGTCTACCGGGGTCAGATGCGCATGACCTATACGACGCTGCGCGAGCGCATCGCCCGGCTCGCGAACGGCCTGAGCCGGCTCGGCGTGCGTCACGGCAGCACCGTCGCCGTCATGGACTGGGACAGTCACCGTTACCTCGAAAGCTATTTCGCGGTGCCGATGATGGGCGCCATTCTTCAGACGGTCAACATTCGCCTGTCGCAGTCGGAGATCGCGTACACGATCAATCATGCGGGCGCGGATGTGCTCGTCGTCCATACCGATTTCCTGCCGGTGCTCGAAGCCATCAAGGATCAGCTCGAAACCGTGCGCACGTTCATCTGGATCGACGAGAAGGACAGCGAGATTTGCCCGCACACCATTGCGTTCGCGGCCGAATACGAAGCGATGCTCGCCGCCGCGCCCGATCATTACGATTTCCCGGATTTCGACGAAAACACGCGCGCCACGACCTTCTACACGACCGGCACGACCGGCTTGCCCAAGGGCGTCTATTTCTCGCACCGTCAACTGGTGTTGCACACCATCACCGTGATGGCGGCGCTGGCGAGCCCGGAGTCGGGGCAGCGCTTTCATCGCGGCGACGTGTATATGCCGCTCACGCCGATGTTCCATGTGCACGCATGGGGTATGCCCTACATCGCGACGATGCTGGGCGTGAAGCAGGTCTACCCGGGCCGCTATGTGCCGGACCGCCTCGTGCAGCTGGTGCGCGAAGAAGGCGTCACGTTCTCGCATTGCGTCGGCACGATCCTGCACATGCTGCTCACCTGCAAGGAGGCGAAATCCGCCGACTTCAGCAAGTGGAAGGTGGTCATCGGCGGCGGGGCGCTGACGCACGGGCTCGCGCGCGCGGCGCTCGATCGCGGCATCGATGTCTTCACGGGCTACGGGATGTCGGAGACGTGTCCGGTGCTGAGCCTCGCGCAACTGAAACCCGGCGACGCGTCGCTCGACCTCGATGAGCAAGTGCGTCTGCGCTGCAAGACCGGCTCGCCGATCCCGCTCGTGGATGTGCGCATCGTGAATGCGGACATGGAAGAGGTCGCGCACGACGGCCGGGCGAACGGAGAAATCGTCGCCCGCGCACCGTGGCTCACGCAGGGCTATCTGAACAACCCGGAGGCATCCGCCGAACTCTGGCGCGGCGGCTATCTGCACACGCAGGACATCGCGAGCATCGACGCGGGCGGCAGTCTCCAGATCACGGACCGCATGAAGGACGTGATCAAGTCGGGAGGCGAATGGATCTCGTCGCTGGAAATCGAGAGCCTGATCTCGATGCATCCGGGCGTCGCCGAAGTCGCGGTGATCGGCGTCAGCGACGAGAAATGGGGCGAGCGCCCGGTGGCGCTGGTCGTGCTCCATGCGGATGCGACGATCACGGAGGATGAGATCAAGGCGCATGTGACGAGCTTCAGCGCATCGGGACGCATCTCGAAGTACGCGGTGCCGCAGATCGTCAAGTTCGTGCAGGGACTCGAAAAGACGAGTGTCGGCAAGTTGGACAAGAAGTGGCTGCGCGCGCAGTTCGTCTGATCGGTCAACGGGAGCCAGGCCATGTCGAGCAACAAGGAATACCGCATCGCGACGATCGAGGACTTCATCGGTCGGGAACTGGGTGTGTCGGAATGGACGGTCGTGGATCAGGCGCGCATCGACGCATTCGCGCAATGCACGGGCGACACGCAATGGATTCACGTCGACGTCGAGCGCGCGAAGCGTGAGAGCCCGTTTGGCGGAACCATCGCGCACGGCTATCTGACGTTGTCGCTGCTGGCGCCGCTGGCGATGGAGATCGGCGTGATTCCCGAGGACGCGTCCGCCGGTCTCAACTACGGGCTGGACAAGGTGCGCTTCATGACGCCCGTTGCGGCCGGCGCGCGCGTGCGCAATCGCGTGACCTTGCTGTCGGTGCAGAGAAAGGACGGCGGGCGGGTCATCGTCAAGACGATGAACGAGTTGCAGATCGAAGGCGAGGACAAGCCGGCGCTCGTCGCCGAGACGCTGGCGATGCTGGTCGGCTGACCGGCATATCGAAGAACCTGAGAGGAAGTTTGAGGAGCATCAAGATGGCGGTAAGCACTGACAATCCGTCGCGAAACGGGCAGGCGGACGATCTCGCGGCGTCGGCAACGGAAGGCATGCTGGGCCCGAATCCGTTCGTGGGGCTGCGTCCATGCGACGTGCTCGCCACGGCGCAGCAGATCGGCCTGCAGGCGTGGCGGCAACCCGCGCTGCTCGTCGAGCAGGAAGCCGCGCTGGCGCGCGATCTGATCGCCGTGCTGAGCGGCAACGCGCCGGGCACGCCGCCGCAGGGCGACCGGCGTTTCGCCGATGCCGCGTGGCGCGAGAACGCGTTTTATCGCGGGACGATGCAGGCTTATTTCGCGTGGCGCGACGCGCTTTCCGGATTCGTCGATCGCTCCGCGCTCGGTCCGAAGACCAAGGAACGCGCGCAGTTCGTGCTGTCGCTCTTCACCGATGCGATGTCGCCGACCAACACGCTGCCCGGCAATCCTGCCGCGCTCAAGCGAATCGTCGATTCGGGCGGCGCGAGCCTGCTCGGCGGCTTGAGGAATATCGTGACGGACATGCTGAAGAACCAGGGCATGCCCGCCCAGGTCGACAAGACGGCATTCGAGGTCGGAGAGAATCTCGGCACGTCCAACGGCGCGGTGGTATTTCGCAACGAAGTGCTCGAGCTGATCCAGTACACGCCCCTGACCGCGCAGGTTCACAGCCGGCCGCAATTGATCGTGCCACCGCAGATCAACAAGTTTTATGTGTTCGACCTTTCGGCGGGCAAGAGCATCGTCGACTATCTGCTGAAGAGCGAGTTTCAGGTATTCGTCGTGAGCTGGCGCAATCCCACCGCGGCGCAAGCCGACTGGGATCTCGACACCTATGTCACGGCGCTGCTCGAAGCAGTCGCGGCGGTGCGCGACATCACGGGCAGCGATGACGTCAACCTGCACGGCGCATGCTCGGGCGCGATGACCATCTCGGCGTTGCTCGGCCATCTCGCGAGCCGTGGCGACAAGTCCGTTCATGCGGCCACGCTGATGGTGGCCGTGCTCGACAACACGGCGGATTCCCAGCTCGGTCTGTTCGCGACACCCGAGGCCGTCGCGGCGGCGAAGCAGGCGAGCACGGCGCGCGGCGTGCTCGCCGGCGAGGAGATGGGTCGCGTGTTCGCGTGGATGAGACCCAACGATCTCGTCTGGAACTACTGGGTCAACAACTACCTGATGGGCAACACGCCGCCCGCCTTCGACATCCTGTACTGGAACAACGACACCACGCGCCTGCCCGCCAAGCTGCACGGCCAGTTGCTCGACATCTTCACCGACAATCTTTTCACGACGCCGCGCGCGCTGAGCGTGCTCGGCACGCCAGTCGACCTGAACGAAGTGACGTGCGACAAATACGTGGTGGCGGGCATCACGGATCACATCACGCCGTGGAAGGGCGTCTACAACACGGCGCGTCTCTTCGGCGGCAACACCCGCTTCGTGCTGAGTTCGAGCGGCCATATCCAGAGCCTCATCAATCCGCCGGGCAATCCGAAGGCGAAGTTCTATCTCAATGCCGAGTTGCCCGCGAGCGCCGACGCATGGCTTGCCCGTGCGCAGGCCGAAAAGGATTCGTGGTGGGGCAACTGGCGCGACTGGCTGGCCGCGCGTTCCGGCGAGCGGCGCGCGGCGCCGGCGGCGCTCGGCAACAAGCGGCATCGGTCCATCGCGGCCGCGCCGGGAACCTATGTCATGCAGGTCTGACGCAACATTTATCAATTGGAGAACCGATCATGGAATCGACGAAGCAAAACAGCCTCTTTGGCGACTACTTCAAGCTCATCAAACAGTTCAGGCTACCCGGCTTCGATGCGAGCGCCATTCTGGAATCGCGCCGCAAGGACGTCGAGGCGCTGGCGAACGCAGGCACGACCGCGCTGACCGGCGTGCAGTCGCTCGGCCAGAAGCAGATGGAAATCCTCTCCGGATCGATGTCGCGGCTCCATTCGCTGTTCGGCAGGGTGCCGGGACAGGAAAGCAAGCCGGCTGCGGGTGAAGCGCTGCAACAGGCGTTGCGTGCCGCGCTCTCGGACATGCAGGCACTCGCCGGCGACGCGTATCGCGTCCAGGCCGACAGCGTCGCGGTGATTTCGAAGCGCGTGGCGGAGAACGTCGAAGAGTTCAGGTCGCTGTTGCAACCCCGCAAGTGACGCGTTCCGCGCGATTTCCGATGACAGCGATGAATAACACTTCCGAGTCCGTCAGCATCATGGAAATCCAGACCGTCGATCTCGACGGTCAGCTCGTGCGCGTCGGCGTGCGGCATGGCAGCGACGCGTCGCCGCCGCTTCTGATCTTCAACGGCATCGGCGCGAATCTGGAGCTCGTCGAGCCGTTCGTCGAAGCGCTGGGGGATGTCGGCGTCATCATCTTCGATATTCCCGGCGTCGGCGGTTCGCCCGTGCCGCTCGCGCCTTACCGTTTCTCGACGCTCTCTGTGCTCACCGACAAGCTGTTGCGGCGGCTCGGACATGACGGGCCGGTCGATGTGCTCGGCGTTTCGTGGGGCGGCGCGCTCGCGCAGCAGTTCGCGCGGCAATATCCGGAACGCTGCCGCAGACTGATTCTCGCGGCGACATCGCCGGGCGTGCTCATGATGCCGGCGAGGCTCTCCGTTTTGTCGAAGCTGATCGGCCCGCGACGTTACACCGATCCTGCCTATATGCAGCGTGTCGGGCCTGAGATTTATGGCGGCGCATACCGGCGTGATCCTGATTTGCTCAGGGCGCACAGCCGTCATATTCAGCCGCCGCGCGGGCGTGGGTATCTGTATCAGCTGATGGCCGCGTGGGGCTGGACCAGTTTGCACTGGTTATGCACGTTGCGGCAGACGACGCTCGTCATGCACGGTAACGATGATCCGATCGTGCCTTTGTCCAATGCGAAGATTCTCGCGGCGCGTATACGGCATTCGATGCTGTATGTGATCGATGATGGTCATCTGTTTTTGATCACGCGGGCGCGTGAGGTCGCGCCGGTTGTGCGTGGGTTTTTGCGTCGGGAGATGGGGTGAGGTTGCGGTTTTTTTTTCGTTGGATCCCGTTTTCGCGGTGGTCTATTAGCACTGCCCCTGTGCGGGGCGGCAGTCACTTTCTTTGCTGCTGCAAAGAAAGTAACCAAAGAAACAGCTTTCCCCATCCAAAGTGCTTCATGCCGGCCGCGGCACAGGCGATTGGCTGAATGGACCGGCAATAGCGAGTGCCCACACAAAACTCACGGGGCTTGGACCGCGCACGGTCTGACAAGCCATAACTTTTAGCGCGCTGGTTCAGCACGAAATAGCATCGGCACAGCGCTACGCC
>LRBF01000050.1 GCA_001580565.1 Caballeronia megalochromosomata
CCACTACACCAACTACGCGCAACGGCCTCACTACCCCAGACGCCTTCTCTGCCTACAGAAACACTTCGCGTCGCTATCCAATTCCATGACAAAGAATGACGTGGACTTTTTTAGAATGTCGCTCTCCCGTTCAACCCCCATCACGCGCTTCTCAAGTGCTTGAATCCTTACCTGTTCAGCGCTGCCACTCTCGACTGCGTTCACAGGTGCACCCGCAACCGGACGGCGATTGCCGATCCAGCGCCGCAACGCCGTCTCTCCAATGCCCAGCGCCTTCGCGGCCTTCGTCACTGTGTAGCCCCGCTCCAGGACGAGCGCCACCGCCTCGCGCTTGAATTCCTCTGATAACTCTCTTCTGCCCATTTGACACCTCGCTGGTCGATCAAAGTCTACCTTTCGATGTGTCCAAGATTGTTAGACCACTACACTGCCGCCCCGCACAGGGGCAACGCTAATAAACCAACACGCCAACGGGATCCGGCGAAGAGAAAAAAACCCTCACCCCACCCAAACCGTCACAGCGTGAATAAGAATCCCCACAGCCCCTCCAACCAACGTCCCATTCACGCGAATAAACTGCAAATCCCGCCCGATATTAAGCTCGACATCCCGCACCAACGTCGCATCGTCCCACTGCTTGACAGTAGCCGCAATATGCTTCGCGATGCCATCGCGCAACTCCGGCGCTAACGCCTTCAACGCATCGCGCATATGCTCGTTGATCGAATCACGCAACGCCGGATCACTGCCGAGCGCTTCAGCGAAACCACCCGCCATCGCCACCACCTTCGCGTGCAGCGCCGAATCCGGCCGCTTGATATCCGCATCGAGCCACGCGATGAACTCATCCCACAGTCCGTTCACATAACCGCGCAACTCGGGCCGCTCGAGCCACTCACGCTTGTGCTCGTCGATACGCGCCCTGAACGACGGATCCGTCTTCAACCGCTCGACGAATCGCTCCACCGCCGCATCGAAAGCCTTGCGGCGCTCGTGCTCCGGATCGCTGCTCACATCGTGCAGCCATTGATTCGCACCGCGCACCAGACCGGCCGCGAACTTGTTGCCGAGGTCCTCGGCGTTCAATCCGACGAAACCCAGCATGCCGATGAGTTTCGGATATTCCTCGCCCGCCACCGCGACGATGCGCGTCGCCAGCATCTCCTGCACCTCGGGTTTGTCGAGCCATCCGGCAAGCTGCTTCAGGCCTTCATCGAGCAACAACTGATGACGCCGATCGGACGTGAGCGTCGACAACACGCTGCCCGCCGCGCTCGCGAGATCGAACGAGTCCGCACGGCGGCGCAGCGTTTCGTAGAGCATGGTCTTGACGCGTTCGTCGTCGACGAAAGACAGCAACTGGCCGACCGCCGTCACCGCCTTCCTGCCGAGCAGTTCCGAGTTCTTCGGTTCCGCGAGCCACGTCGACAGACGGCTCGCCGGATCGAACGCGTTCACGCGCGCGACGAGCGCATCCGTGCCGAGAAAGCGGTCGCGCACGAAGACGGCCAGATTGTCCGCGACACGCGCCTTGTTCGCGGGCAGGATCGCCGTGTGCGGAATCGGCACGCCGAGCGGATGCCGAAACAGCGCGACGACCGCGAACCAGTCGGCGAGCGCGCCGACCATCGCGGCTTCCGCGAACGACGATACCCACGCCCACACGCCCGCGTCGTGCTGGCTCTTGGCGAGCGCGAACAGGCATCCGGCCGCGACGAGCAACGCGGCGGCGAACCATTTCATTCTTTTGAGCGCGACGGCTTTGTCCTGCGTTTCCATCTATGTCGATTTCATGGTTTTGGTGAGGCCGAAAGCTTACCAGCAGTGCGCTGCAAATCCCGAAGGACATCGACGGCGCGCTCGCCATCCTCGACGGGAACGAAGATGTGATCGTGATACGCCGCCGCGATCACATTGCAACTGATATTCGCCTCGCCGAGCGCACGCGCGAACGCCGCCGTCAGACCGACCGCGTTCAGGTCCGAGTGAACGGTCAGCGTGATCCACGCCGCGCGAAACAGCGGCGCGATGCCCGCCGCCTGCGCCGCGCTTTCCTCCATCACGACCGTCAAGCCTTCGCGCTCGCGAAACGTCGCGACGATGTCCGCGCCGCTCGCCACCGCATCGTGCGGCAGCGCTGCGAACACGTAGACGCCCGGCTGCAGCTCCGGTCGCATCGACGCGATCAGCGTATCGAGATCACGCAGCATTCTCGGCCTCCCGCGAGCGCCCCAATACCGGCCGCAGCGCCGCGCCCGTGTGGCTGCGCGGATGCGTCGCGAGCGTGTCCGGGTCCGCCGCCGCGACGATCGTGCCGCCGTTCACGCCGCCTTCCGGACCGAGATCGAGCACCCAGTCGGCTTCGGCGATCACATCGAGATCGTGCTCGATGACGATCACGCTATGGCCGCCATCCACCAGCCGATGCAGCACACGGATCAGCTTCGCGACGTCCGCCATGTGCAGGCCGACGGTCGGTTCGTCCAGCACGTAGAGCGTGTGCGGCGGCTTCTGGCCGCGCCGCGTGATGTCGTCGCGCACTTTCGACAACTCGGTGACGAGCTTGATGCGCTGCGCCTCGCCACCCGACAGCGTCGGCGACGGCTGGCCGAGCGTCAGATAACCGAGCCCGACATCGCGCAGCAATTGCAACGGATGCGCGATGCTCTGCATCGAGGCGAAGAACTCGACGGCCTCGTCGATCTCCATCGTCAGCACTTCGCCGATGTTCTTGCCGCGCCACGTCACCGCGAGCGTCTCCGGATTGAAGCGCTGGCCGTGACACACGTCGCACGGCACCTTCACGTCGGGCAGGAAGCTCATCGCGATGGTGCGCACGCCCTGGCCCTCGCACGCCGGACAACGCCCTTCGCCCGTGTTGAACGAAAAGCGCGACGGCGTGTAGCCGCGCGCGCGGGCTTCGAGCGTATCGGCGAACAGTTTGCGGATGGTGTCCCACATGCCGATGTACGTCGCCGGACACGAGCGCGGCGTCTTGCCGATCGGCGTCTGATCGACTTCGAGCACGCGGTCGATCGCCTCGAAACCGGTCACGCCGCGACAGCCCTGCCACGCGTGCGCGACGTCGAACTTCGGACGCGGCGCCTCGCGCGCGAGCACGCTGGCGCGCGACTTCGCGGCGGGCCTGGCGGTGTCCGAGGCCTGCGCCGCCTTGCGCGCACGCCGCACCGCGGGCGACGACAGCACCGAGCGGCCGACGGCATCGAGCAGATTGGTCATCAGCACGTCGCGCGCGAGCGTCGACTTGCCCGAACCCGACACGCCCGTGATCGCGACGAGGCGATTCAACGGCATGCTCGCCGTCACGTTGCGCAGGTTATGCAGCGTCGCGCCTTCGACGGTGAGCCATTGCTCGGGCGTCGCCGGACGTTTCGCGGTCGCGGCACGCACTTCGCGGCGCGGCTGCAGCGGATGCACTATCGGGTTCGCGAGGTACTGCCCCGTCAGCGACGCCTTGTGCGCCGCGAGATCGGTCACGTTGCCCTGCGCGACCACCGTGCCGCCGCGCTTGCCCGCGCCCGGCCCGATATCGATGATGTGATCCGCGCGGCGAATCGTGTCTTCATCGTGTTCGACGACGACGAGCGTATTGCCCTTGTCGTTCAGCTTCTTCAGCGCTGAAAGCAGGATGAGGTTGTCGCGCGGGTGCAGACCGATGGTCGGCTCGTCGAGCACATAACACACGCCTTGCAGATTGCTGCCGAGCTGCGCGGCGAGACGGATGCGTTGCGCTTCGCCGCCGGACAGCGTCGGCGCGGCGCGATCGAGGCTGAGATAGCCGAGCCCGACTTCTTCGAGAAATTGCAAACGGCCTTCGATTTCGCTGACCACGTCACGCGCGATATCCGCCTCGCGGCCTTTCAGCCTGAGCGCGGCGATCCATTCGCGGGTATCGCTCACGGTCCAGCGTCCGACTTCCGTGATCGGATAATTGCCGAAGGTCACGGCGCGCGCGACCTCGTTCAGACGCGTGCCTTCGCAATCCGGGCACGGCTGATCGCCGATATCGTCCGGTTCCTGATCCACCGAGCCGATGCTTTGCTCGCGCCCGCGATCGTCCTGCGCGAACAACGTGTCATCGAACGCGGCGCGCTGTTCGCGCGTGAGCTTCACGCCCGTGCCGACGCATGTATTGCACCAGCCGTGCTTGCTGTTGTACGAGAACATGCGCGGATCGAGCTCGGGATAGCTCGTGCCGCAAACGGGACAGGCGCGCTTCGT
Source organism: Caballeronia megalochromosomata (assembly GCA_001580565.1). Taxonomy (GTDB): domain Bacteria; phylum Pseudomonadota; class Gammaproteobacteria; order Burkholderiales; family Burkholderiaceae; genus Caballeronia; species Caballeronia megalochromosomata. Next base: position 4,243 of record LRBF01000050.1, read on the forward strand.
CGAGAACACGCGCGTTTCCTCCTTGCCACGACGCGCGCCGTCCTGCCACGAGCCGTGCAGATCGTCGAGCGGCGCGCACAGATGCATCACGCCCTTGCCGATCTCGAGCGTCTGGTCGAGCAGGCGGCGCAAATCGGCTTCGTTGTCCGCCGATACGACCAGATCCGCGACCGGCAATTCGATCGTATGTTCGCGGAAACGGTCGAGCTTCGGCCACGGGCTCACCGGCAGGAATTCGCCATCCACACGCAGATGGGTATTGCCGCGCGCCTTCGCCCATTTCGCGAGATCGGTGTACACGCCCTTGCGATTCACGACGAGCGGCGCGAGCAAACCAACATGCTGCCCCTTGAAATCGCGCATGATCTGCGCGGCGATCGATTCCGAGCTTTGCGACTGCACCGGCGTGCCGTCGTGGATGCAATGCTGGATGCCGAGCTTCACGTACAGGAGACGCAGGAAGTGCCAGACTTCCGATGTGGTCGCCACCGTCGACTTGCGCCCGCCGCGCGACAGGCGCTGCTCGATCGCGACGGTCGGCGGAATGCCATAGACGGCATCGACTTCGGGACGTCCCGCAGGCTGCACGATGGAGCGCGCATACGCGTTAAGCGATTCGAGGTAACGTCGCTGGCCTTCGTGAAAGAGGATGTCGAACGCGAGCGTCGACTTGCCCGAGCCGGACACGCCGGTCACGACGTTGAACTTGTTGTGCGGGATATCGACATCGAGCGATTTCAGGTTGTGCTCGCGCGCGTTGACGATGCGCACGACGTCCTCGCCCTGCAATGCGCGGCGCGCGCTCGCGACTTCCGCCGCGAGTTGCAGGGGCACGCCCGCGCGCTTTTCCGCCGCGCCGGGCGCCATCGCTTCTTCGTACTCGATCAGCGCGCGGCCCGTATGCGATTGCTCGCAAGCGGCCACGTCATCCGGCGTGCCGACGCACACGACCTGCCCGCCGCCATCGCCGCCTTCGGGACCGAGATCGATGATCCAGTCGGCCGCGCGAATCACATCGAGATTATGTTCGATGACGATCAGCGAATGTCCGCGCTCGAGCAGTCGGCGCAGCGCCTGCATCAGCTTGGCGATGTCGTCGAAATGCAGGCCGGTAGTCGGCTCGTCGAACATGAAGAGGCGGCTCTCGCTCGCCTTGGCTTGCGATGTTTCCGCGAGATAACCCGCGAGCTTGAGACGCTGCGCCTCGCCGCCGGAAAGCGTCGGCACCGGCTGGCCGAGCTTCACGTATTCGAGACCCACGTCGACGATCGGCTGCAGCACGCGCAGCACTTCCTTGTCCTCGACGAAGAGCGCGACCGCTTCGCTGACTGTCAGTTCGAGCACATCGGCGACGCTCAGCTGACGATCGCCACGCTCGATCTTCACTTCGAGCACTTCCGCGCGATAACGCCTTCCATCGCAATCCGGGCAACGCAGATAGACATCGCTCAGGAACTGCATCTCGACGTGCTCGAAGCCCGAGCCGCCGCACGTCGGGCAGCGTCCGTCGCCCGAGTTGAAGCTGAACATGCTCGCGCTATAACCGCGCTGCAAGGCGAGCGGCGCCTTCGCGTAGAGCTTGCGTATTTCATCGAACGCGCCGACGTAGCTCGCCGGGTTCGAACGCGCCGTGCGCCCGATCGGCGACTGGTCCACGAACACGACATCGCTCAGATGCTCCGCGCCCTTCAATGCGCGAAACGCGCCGGGCGCTTCCGTCGCCTTGCCGAAGTGACGCATCAGCGCCGGCGCGAGCACGTCCTGAATCAGCGTCGATTTACCCGAGCCGGAGACGCCCGTCACGCAGACGAGACGTTGCAGCGGAATATCGACCGTCACGTCGCGCAGGTTGTGATCGCTCGCGCCTTCGAGCGTGAGGCGCGGCGTGTTCGCATCCACGACGCGCCGATTCCAGTTCGACGCATGCGCGACATGCTTGCGGCCGCCGAGATACGCGCCGGTCAATGTGTCGGTAACCTGAATGTCGTCGGGCGCGCCGTCGTAGACGATCTGGCCGCCGCGCTCGCCCGGCCCCGGTCCCATGTCGATAAGACGATCCGCCGCGAGCATCACCGAAGGATCGTGCTCCACGACGACGAGCGTATTGCCCGCGTCGCGCAGCCGGTGCATGGCCTCGACGATGCGGTTCAGATCGCGCGGATGCAGACCGATGCTCGGTTCATCGAGCACGAAAAGCGTGTTCACGAGCGACGTGCCGAGCGCGGTCGTCAGGTTGATGCGCTGCACCTCGCCGCCAGACAGCGTGCGGCTCTGGCGATCGAGCGTCAGATAACCGAGGCCGACATCGCAGAGATATTTCAGGCGCGTGCGCACTTCCGCGTGCAGCAGCTTGAGCGCTTCGTCGAGCAGCGTCGAAGGTAGTGTCAGCGAATCGAAGAAGCGGCGGATGCGCTCGATCGGCATCAACATCAGATCGTGAACCGTGAGGCCCGGCAGCGCCTCGAGTTGCGCGCGCGTCCAGTCGACGCCTTCCGGCATGAAGCGAGCCGATGGCGGCAACACGGCATCGGCCTGTTCCTTCGTGCCGAGACGCCACAGCAGCGACTCGGTTTTCAGGCGCGCGCCGGCACACACCGGGCACGTCGTATAGCTGCGATATTTCGACAGCAGCACGCGGATGTGCATCTTGTACGCCTTCGACTCCAGATAGTCGAAGAAGCGCTGCACGCCGTACCACTGGTTCTGCCATTTGCCGGTCCAGTCGGGCGAGCCCTTGATGACCCAGTCGCGTTCCTGCTGCGTCAGCTCATTCCAGGGCACGCCGAGACGGATGCCCGCCTTCGCGCCGTACTTCACGAGATCGTCCTGATTCTCTTTCCACGCGGGCGTCTGCAGCGTCTTGACCGCGCCTTCGCGCAGCGTCTTTTTCTCGTCCGGAATGACGAGCCCGTAATCGACGCCGATCACACGGCCGAAGCCGCGGCACGTTTCGCACGCGCCATAGGCCGAATTGAACGAGAACAGCGCCGGTTGCGGGTCCGCGTAGCGCAGATCGCTTTCCGGACTATGCAGACCGGTGGAGAAGCGCCAGATGTCCGGCTCGCCGTCGTCCTTCAGCACATAGACGTCCACACGGCCCGTGCCGCGCAGCAGCGCGCTTTCGATCGCCTCCAGCGCGCGCGAACGTTCCGTGTTCTGCAGGCGGAAGCGGTCCGCGACGACATCGAGCAACTGCCGTGCGCCGGATTCCGTCTGCACGCGGCGCTTCGCCTGCACGCGCGTGTAGCCGCTCGCGGACAGCCATTGCTCGACTTCTTCGTCGCTCGCGGTGTCGGGCAGTTCGACCGGAAACGTGATCGCAAGACGCGGATCGTCGGCGCGCGTGCGTTCGAGCAGCTCGGCGTAGATCGTTTCGGGCGTGTCGTGGCGCACGCGCTGCGAAGTCTTCCTGTCGAAGAGTTCGGCGGCGCGCGCGTAGAACAGCTTCAGGTGATCGTTCAGCTCGGTCATTGTGCCGACAGTCGAGCGCGAGCTACGCACCGGATTCGTCTGGTCGATGGCGATGGCGGGCGGCACGCCGTCCACGCGATCGACCTGCGGGCGGTCCATCCGGTCGAGAAACTGGCGCGCGTAGGCGCTGAAGGTTTCGACGTAGCGCCGCTGGCCTTCCGCGTAGAGCGTATCGAACACGAGGCTCGACTTGCCGGAGCCGGACGGCCCGGTCACGACCGTCATCTGGCCGGTGTGCAGGTCGAGATCGAGATTCTTGAGGTTGTGCTGACGTGCGCCGCGAATGCGGATTGCGTTGTTCGATGCCAATTTTTCAACCGGTTCAATAGGTTAGGCGGCTCTCTGAAAGCCTTGAGCGAGGTCGCACGAGTGTTCGGAAGTGCGTGCCTGCCATAGCGAACAGTACTGTACACGCATACAGTATTTGTCGCCAAATGTGTCAGGCGTGTTCGCTTGTCTGCGCAAGACGCTCGCCTGATCGACACCTCACTTCAGATGCGCGATGACGGCATCCGCGACGGCGTCCGGCGCCTCGCGCAGCGGAAAATGCCCCGCGCCATCCACTACGACGCGGCGATACCCCGCCGGAAAATACTTGTCCTGTCCTTCCGAACTCGCCGGTTCGTCGCACGCGTCCGCGCCGCCCTGAATCATCAGCGCGGGCACGCCGATGTGCTCGATCGTCCCGAGCCGCGCATACAGTTCGGCGAGCGCGGGGTCGGACGGCTGGTCGCTGCGCCAGCGCCGGCGATACGCGTTCAGCGTGATCGGTACCCAGTCGGGATTCTCGAAGGCGCGCGCCGTCGTCGCGAATTCGGCTTCGTCGAACCAGCCGGGCGGCGACCACGTGTCCCACTGGATGCGCGCGAAGCCTTTGGGATCGGCGGCGACGGCATCCGGGCCGCCATCGAGCGACATGAACCATTGATACCAGAAGCGCCGCGCCTGAGAGAAATCCGGCAAGCTGAACACGCCGCGCGGCTGATACGCGAGCGCGAGCGCGGCCATGCGGCGCACGCGCTCCGGAAACAGTGCGGAAATGGTGTACGCGGCGCGCGCGCCCCAGTCGTGGCCGACGACATCGAATTGCGCGATGCCGAGCGCATCGGCGAGATCGACGGCGTCTTTCGCGAGCGCGACGCCCGAGCCGTCGCGCACGGTGTCGTCGCGCAGGAAGCGCGTGCCGCCCGCGCCGCGCAACTCCGGGACGACGGCGCGATAGCCGGCCTCGTTGAGCCGCGTCGCGACCGCGTTCCATGCGCGCGCCGCGTCCGGCCAGCCGTGGATCAGGATGACGACGGGACCATCGGCGGGACCGGAATCGGCGTAGGCGATATCGAGCGTGGGCGTGCGGGCGTGGCGTCCGAAGTCCAGCATGGCAAGACTCCTCGAAGGGGAACGCGGGAGGAAAAAGGCATTCTAGCGAGCAAGGCGAACGCTCGCTCGACACGCTCGTGACGCCACTAGCGAAAGCGTCTCACGCCCCGATCAGCACCCCGCTTCTGATGGCCTTTTCCCCCGTCACCCGCCCCATCGGCGCGCCCGCGTAGACGAAGCGAATCGCGCGGCGCATGTAAAACACACCGTCGTTGTTCGTGGTGACGGTCGTCACTTCATCGGTGATCGGATCGACGATATCGAACACGGCATCGCCCGCCTTCAATGCAGCGCCCACCTTCGCCCGATACACGACGATCCCGCTCACGGGCGCCGTCAGTTGCTGGCTGCCCGCGAGCGGCGTCGCGGACTGCGCGAGCGGCGGCGCATCTTTCGTGCCGCCCTCGATCACGCCGCGCGCGATCAGATAATCGACGATGGCATCGGCATCCTGCGCAGCGGTGTCGTAATCGACATCGCGCTGCCCGCGATGCTCGATCGTCGCCGCGATATTCGGTGCGCCCAGCGGCGTCTTGTCACCGAGGCGCTCGCGGATCTCGTTCCACAAGAGCGCGTGAACCTCGTCGAATGACTGCCCGCCGGAATCCGTCGCGAGCAGCACGCCGTTCGCACCGAGAAAGCGCGCGAGCGGTTCGATCGCGGGCCAGCTCGCGGGGCTCGTGTAGATGTGCATCGTCGCTTCGAGCGAGCAATGCAGGTCGAGCACCACATCCGCGCACGAAGCCAGCGTGAGCAGCGCGAGCCGCAGCGATTCGAACTCGTTCTTCGCGCGCATTTCGCCGAGCATCTCGACGAGCGCGCCGCGCACGAGACGCGCGTTGTGCGCGGCATCGGCGGACGAAAAGCGCGCGCCCACGCGCTCGATGAGCGCCGCGGCGGGCGGCATCGGAAAGCTGCGGTTGAAATTGTGGCCGCTGTTCGCCTCGAAGCGCCCGAGAAACTGCCCGAGCACGTGTTGCGACAGGCCGATCGGATTGGCCACCGGCACGAGCACGATTTCGCCGCGCACGCGGCCTTCGGCTTCGAGCCCGGCGAGGCGCTTCTTCAACGTCCATGCAGTGAGCATGGCGGGCGTTTCATCGGCGTGCAGCGACGCCTGAATATAGATGGTTTCGCCGCCGCGACCGGCGTCGCCGAAATGAAAGCTGACGAGCTCGCGCGAGGTGCCGAGCGTCGTGGAAACGAGTGAATGGCGTTTCGTTTGCATCGAAAAGTCCTTAGTCGCCGTACACGTCGAAGTCGAAATACTTGCGCGCGATCTTCTGATACGTGCCGTCGGCGCGCATATCGGCAACGGCCTTGTCGACCTTCGCCTTGAGCGCCGTGTCGTCCTGCCGCAAGCCCATGCCGACGCCGTGATCGCCCATCGAAAGCGGCTCGCCGACGAACGCGAAACCTGCGCCGCGCGGCGTCTTCAGAAAGCCGTGCTCCGCTTCCACGGAGCCGAGCAGCGCGGCGTCGAGGCGTCCCGCCGTCAGGTCGTTCAGCACGCCTTCCATGCTTTGGTAAGGCACCACCTCGACGCCCGCCGGCTGCCAGTTCTTCATCGCGTAGGTTTCGAACTGGCTGCCGCTCTGCACGCCGACGCGCTTGCCGCGCAAGCCCTGCGCGCTCGCCGTGAGCGGCGTGCCCTGCTTCGCGATCAGGCGCGAGCGGAACTGAAAGAGCTTGGTGGAAAACGCGATCTGCTTCATGCGCTTATCGGTGATCGCCATCGACGACATGATCCCGTCGATCTTGCGGGCCTGCAGCGCGGGAATCATCCCCGAGAATTCGAGCTCGACCCATTGGCAGCGCATCGCGATGCGCCGGCAGATTTCATCGCCGAGATCGACGTCGAAGCCCGCGACGTGGCCGTCGGGCGTCTTCACGTCCATCGGCGGATAGCCGGGATCGATGCCGAGGCGCAAGGCGTCGGCGTCTTTCGCGTGAACCGGTGCGGCCGCGACGAGCGCGGCGGCGAGCAGGAGAGAACTGAGTCTGAACATGAATGCGGTGTCTCCGAATAGGTGCCACCGATGGTACGGCCGCAAAACGCTCACAAAAAGAGACGTGTTGCTTATCATGATCACTTTTCGAGATCACCCGACGAAGAGGCCGAACGTGGATCTGACGCTGACGCAGTTGCGCATGTTCGTCGCTGTCGCCGATGCGGGCAGCGTGCGCGCCGCCGCGCGCAGGCTCGATATCGCGCAAAGCGGTGTCACGCAGCAGTTGCACAAGCTCGAAGCGCTGGCGGGCGGTCCGCTCTTCGAGCGCGACGTGCGCGGCGCGCGCCTGACGCCGATCGGCGAGCGATTGCGCGTACGCGCCGAGCTGATTCTTGGCGAATGCAGAAAAACCGAAGAGGAGATGCGCCAGTTGCGCGGCGAACTGACGGGCCGCGTCGCGCTCGGACTCGCGGCGGAAGCGACGATGCGCCTCTTTCCCGCGCTGCTCGAAAGCTATCGGGAGCGCTGTCCGCGCATCGACGTGCATCTGACGAGCGCGACCTCGCGCATGCTGACATCTTGGGTGCGCGACGGCAGCCTCGACTTCGCGCTCGCGCTGATCGCCCCCGATGCCGACATCCACGACATGGACAGCACGCCGCTGTTCGATTCCGAAGCCGCTGTGATCGCGCGACGCGGTCATCCGCTCGGACGTTCGCGCACGCTCGCCGCCTTGCAGGACGCGCAATGGGTCAGCACGCGGCAGCGCGGTGGCGGTGCGAGCGGCAACAAGTTGTCGGCGCTCTTCGACGAAGGGAAGCTCGCGCCGCCGCGCATCGCCGCGACGACCGAGGCGGTCTTCGACACGCTGCACTGCATCGCGTCGAGCGATTACCTCGGTCTCGAGCCCGCGAGCCTCGCCGGGCATCCGTTCTTTCGCCAGCACGTCGAGATCGTGCCGATCGCCGAGCGTGCCGCGAAAACGCCGGTGTGTCTGCTGCGCCGCGCGGGTGTGCCGCTCACGCCCGCCGCGCAGGAACTCGCGACGATGGCCGTTTCGTTCGCGCGGATGCTCCCCGCTCAGCGCGACGCGTGACGCGCGCGCGAACCCTTCGCTGCGTTGGCGCGGCGCGTCGCCCAGCCCTTCTTCGCAGCGGCTGACCGGTCCGCCGCCGAGCGCCGGCTCGCCGCCGCATGCGACTGACGCGAGAGCGCCTTGTGCGAAGCGGCCTTGGTGCTTTCACGCTTGAGCACGCGCGTCGACACCGCCGAGCGCTTCGACTTCGATTCGGTGCTCGGGCTCTTCGTCGTCCGATGCGCGGCCTTCGTATCCTGCGCGGCCTTCTTGCGCGTCGCCTCGGACGTCGTGCCCTTCTTCGGCGGCTTCATTTTCACGCCCGCGCGGCGCGCTTCGGACAGCCCGATCGCGATGGCCTGCTTCGCCGATTTCGCACCGTGCTTGCCCTCGCGGATGTGATCGATTTGTTCCTTCACGAACGAGCCCGCCTGCGTGCTTGCGGACTTCCCTGCGCGCTTCGCCTGCTTCGCGCGTTCGATGGTTTTCTTCTCGGGCATGTCGGACCTCCATATGAAGTGGACTTGCCCCTGGCACGCGAGCAACGTGCGTGCCCAGATCCGCCTGACGCAAACGTTTGGGATCACGACGACAGCGCTCACGCAAGCGTTTGCCTCGCTATCCGGGATGCCGCGCAAACGCTTGACCATGCGAAAGACGGCGCTTTACGCGAAGCCTTCGAACTCGGGAATATTTCTTCGAATCGGTTAAAGCCCGTTAAGGCCTTGCCGTTAACGCGCTTATCCATACCACCCGGGTCGCTTCAATTTGAGGCCTGTTCTGCCTTGTGTTCTCGCGTTTGGCCCCGGGCGGCCATGGATATGATCCAAACCGGTAAGCACTTCCCTCTGGCACTGCAAACCCAACTCTCTCTCATCAAGGAAGCAACATGCAAAAACTTCTGAAAGCCTTCGTGCGCGACGAACGTGGCGTCAGCGCCATGGAGTACGCGATTCTCGCGGGCATCGTCGTGGTCGCGCTGGTGGCCGTCGGCTCCGCTTTCAGCACCAACATGCAAGACGTATTTTCGAACCTGACCACCAAGGTCAAGGCCGCTGCGGGCTAAGCAGTAGCGCCCCAGGTCCGGGCCTTCAACCGCCCGGACCGCGATCTGACCTCACCCGATTCGAGCCCATCGTGACCGTACTGTCTCTCGTCATTCGTCTTGTCGTGCTGGGCGCTTTGCTCTGGCTCGCGATCACCGACGTGCGCACCCGACGTCTGCCGACGAGCATCGTCCTCACGATCGGCGCACTCTTTTTTGCCGATGCGCTCATCGCCGGCATGCCGCTCGACGATGTCATCTCGCATCTGCTGCTCGCGGTCGTCGTGTTTCTGGCCTGCGCCGTCCTGTTCGCCGCGCGCATGCTCGGCGGCGGCGACGCCAAGCTCGCTTCCGTCATCTTTCTGTGGGTGGGATTCGGTCTTTCGCTCGCCACGCTGACGCTCGTCTCGGTGATCGGGACCGTGGTGTCGCTCGTGAGTCTCGCCACCCGCAACATGAATCCGTCTCAGCGCTTCGTGCCGCTGCGCGCGCTCGCGATGTTCTCCGCGGCGCGCGGCGTTCCGTACGGCGTGGCGCTCGCCTTCGGCGGCGGTCTCGTCATCGTGCTGCCTGCCCTGCTGCACCTCATCTCGACGCAATAGGACGACGTCTCCATGTCCAACATCATCAAATTTGCCGTGCTGCTGGTTGGCGCACTTCTGATCGCTCTGATCGTGCGCGTCGTCCTTGCGAGCGCGTCGCACACGGCAAAGCCCGCCGTGACGAGCGAGAAGGTGCTGGTCAGCGCCGCCAGCCTGCCGCAGGGCTTGCTGCTGCGCGACGAGGATCTCGCCTGGAAGGATATCCCCAAGACGGATATGCCCGCCAACGCGATCGTCGCGGGCGTCGCGAGTGCGCCCGACCTGAAGGGCGCGCTGCTGCGCCATCCGGTCGCGAGCGGCACCGTCCTCGTGTCCGACGATGTCTTTCTGCCGAGCGCCCCGGGCTTTCTCGCCGCGACGCTCAAGCCCGACATGCGCGCGGTCTCGGTCGCCGTCGACGACGTGTCCGGCAACGCCGGCCTGATCCAGCCGGGCGATTATGTGGACCTGCTGCTCACCCAGCAAATGGACCGGCGCACCGAATCCCCGGATCTCGCGGTATCGAGCGAGACGGTGGTCGAACATGTGCGCGTGCTCGCCGTCGGCTCGGAAATCAAGCGGCCAAAAAACGATGGCGACAACGACGTCGCCGTGGCCCGCGCCCGCACCGTGACGCTCGAAGTCACGCCGCGCATGGGCGAAGTCGTCGCGGTCGCGGCGCGGCTCGGCAGCCTGTCGCTCGCGCTGCGCAGCTTCGCGACGGTCAGCCGCGACCCGGCGGCGCCCGCGGGGGCGTCGGCGCCCGAGCGCAAGCCCATCTGGGCCGGCGACATCTCCCGCGCCGTGCGCGACCTGCCGCGCACGCGCCCCGCTCAGTCGGGCGCGCCGAGCGCCGCGCCGGCCATGCCGCGCACCGTGACCATCTACCGCGGCTCCGAGAAGTCGGATACGTCGAGCGTTGCCCAGGCGGGCGGTGCGGGCCAGGGCGTTCCGCCGCTGCCCTCCGTGCCCGCGGAGCGTTGACACCGTGCCCCCGTTCGAAAGCGTGCCATCGCCAGGATTCACATTCATGAAAACGCAGTTCAGTTCGAATCGCACCACGGGTCGTGCGCATGGAGCGCCAGTCGCCCGGGTTCTGGTGTGCGCGGCGCTGCTCGTGTGCGCCGCCGCGCATGCCGCTCCCCCGGCGAAGATGCCGCCGTACGCCGGCGCGGCCTCGCCCGTGCGCACCGCGACCGTCGCGCGCCCCGGCATGACGGACGCGATGGCCCCGGCCAGTGCGCAAGGCGCGCTCGTGCTCGACGCGGGCAAGGGCACGATGTTGCAGCTCAATGAAAACGTCGTGTCGGTCTTCGTCGCCGATCCCGCGATTGCCGACGTGCATGTGCCCTCGCCCAAGGCGGTCTTCGTGCTCGGCAAGAAAACCGGCACGACGACGCTCTACGTGCTCGGCGCCAACAACCGGCCGCTCGTGCAGCGCACGATCGTCGTCTCGCGCGACATGATCACCTTGCGGGGCATGCTCGCCGCGCGCTTTCCGAACACGAACGTGCAGGTCGCGACGGGACAGGGCTCGCTGATGCTGAGCGGGCAGGCGTCGAACTCGGCGGATGCCGACGCCATCGTTCAGGCGGTGACGCCCTTTCTCGGCGAGAAGGAAGTGCTCGTCAATCGCATGACGATCGACCGTCCGCTGCAAGTCCAACTGCGCGTGCGCATCACCGAAGTGGATCGCAATATCACGCAGCAGCTCGGCATCAACTGGCAGGCGATGGGCAGCGCGGTCGGCAACTTCTATGGCGGCATCTTCAGCGGCCGCCCGATCTACAACCTGAGCCAGCCGATCACCGCCGCCAACGGCGCCGTGAGCTATCCGGTCAATCTGCCGACCAACAACGCCTACTCGATCCTCGGCGCCTTCAAGACGAACAACGTGGACATCCGCGCGCTCGTCGACGCGCTGAATCAGGAAGGCCTGCTGACGGTGCTCGCCGAGCCGAATCTCGTCGCGCTGTCGGGCCAGACGGCGAGCTTTCTCGCGGGCGGCGAGTTCCCGATTCCCGTCTCGCAGACCAACGGCGCGATCACCGTCGAGTTCAAGCAGTTCGGCGTCAAGCTCGATTTCACGCCGACCGTGCTCACGGATCGGCGCATCAGCCTGAAGGTACGCCCGGAAGTCAGCCAGATCGACACGACCGCGAGCGTGACCACCGGCGGCGTCACCGTGCCGGGCCTTTCGGTTCGTCGCGCGGACACGACCGTCGAACTCGCGAGCGGTCAGAGCTTCGCGATCGGCGGGCTGCTGCAGAGCAATACCAGCGACGTCGTTTCGCAGGTGCCGGGCCTGGGCTCGATCCCGATCCTCGGCAAGCTGTTCTCGTCGACGAACTACCAGAACAACAAGACGGAGCTCGTGATCATGGTCACGCCGTATCTCGTCGAGCCGACGGATCCGTCGAAACTGCGCACGCCGCTCGATTCGCTGATCTCGCCGTCGAGCGATGTCGAATACAGCTTCCGGCGCCAGAACGGCGGAGCGCCGGCACAGGCCGGACAACCGCGTCTCGTCGGCGCGGCCGGCTACGTCTATTGAGCCCGTCATGAAACACACACGACTGCTTTCGCTTCTTCTCGCCGGCACGTTCGCCGTCGCCGCTGGCGGCTGCTTCAAGCCGCCGATCAACATGCCGAACGAATCGGTGATCGGCTTCGACGGCGCCTCGGCCGTGCCGCCCGATTGCGAGAGCCTCGCGCGGCCATCGCTCCTGACCGACGCCGGCATCCGCCGCCCGAGCATGCAATGGGGCTGCGCGACGTACACGAATCTGGCCGCGCAGCTCGCGCACCCCGAAGACGCCGTGCATCCGCAGACGCTCGGCCCGGCGAACGCGGCGGTGGCGGCGAGCGCGGTACGGCGCTACGAGACCGGCCACGTGATTCCGCTCGACAAATCGACCTCGCGCGACAGCAAGTGATGCGACGCAATACAGCCAGAAGCACACAAGGCCAGCCATGAGCACAGAGTTCTCCTTTTCGAAGACCAAGTCCGGCGCGCGCAACGCGGATTTCATCGCTTTCGTGTCCGACCGCAAGACCGAGCAGATCGTGAAAAGCTTCGTGCTCGAACAGGCGATGCCGCACGCGCACATCGTCGTCGGCAACGTCGACGACGCGATCGGGTATCTCGCCCGCGTCGACCGCTCGCCGCTCTTCCTGCTGGTCGATCTGCAGGACTCGGTGATGCCGCTGTCCGACCTCGGCCGCCTCGCCGAAGTGTGCGAGCCGTCGGTGCAGGTCGTGGCGCTCGGCGAGCGTAACGACGTCGGCCTGTTCCGCAGCCTGCTCAAGATCGGCGTGCGCGATTACCTCGTGAAGCCGATCACGGTCGAGCTGCTCAAGCGCACGGTCAACGTCTCCGAGGGCAAGGTAAGCCCGGTGATGCTCGCGCGGGCCGGCAAGACGATCGCGTTCGCGGGCTCGCGCGGCGGCGTCGGGGTGACCACGCTCGCGCTCAACGTCGCGCGCCATCTGTCGGAAGACACGCATCGACGCGTCGCCTATGTCGACCTGAACCTGCACGGCGGCGCGGCCAACTCCATGCTCGGCCTGCAGAGCAACAACGGGCTCATCGACGTGCTGCAGAACGTGCACCGGCTCGATCCGCAGTACGTGGAGCGCACGCTCGTCGCCAAGGGCACCCGGCTCTTCATGCTGTCGGCGGAACACGAATACGGCGCCGCGCGTCCGTTCGGCCCGGGCGCATTGCCGCGCGTGCTCGAACTGCTGTGCGACAGCTTCCACTACGTGATTCTGGACGTCGGCACGGTGACGGACCCGCTCGCGCAGGAAGCCTTCGATCACGCCGCGCGCGTCTATGTGGTCGCGGACCGCTCGGTGCATTCGACGCGCGAGACGATCCGCCTGCTGCGCCATATCGAGGATCGCGACAACAATCCGCCGACCTCGCTGCTCCTGAACAACCCGAACGCCGTGTCGGGCGGCAAGGTGCAGGCGAACGACTTCATGACAGCGATCGGCCGCAACGTGCTGTACGAGATTCCGTTCGAGGCGAAGTCGCTCGCGACCGCCGAGAACCTCGGCGAAGCGCCCCGGGAAAAAGGCGCGAACGGCTTCAATCAGATGATCACGCGCATCGGCGGCGACCTCACCGGTCAGCAGATGAACGCCGAGCGCTCGTTCTTCCAGAAGCTCCGGCTCAGGAGAGGTTGATGTTCGGACAGAAGCAGGTTCCCCGCCCCGAGCCCGATCCGGACGCCCCGCCCGGCGCCGAAGCCACGCAGGTCGCCGAGGCGCCGCCTCCGGTCGCGCCGGTCGCGCGCCCGCACGCGCCGGAAGGCGGTGAAGTGCTGGTGCGCTCGGACCTCTTCAGGGTGATCCGCAACGGCGTGTTCGCGGCGATGAACGCCTCGGCCGCCGTCGGCAAGACACGCGAACAGATGAAGCCGGGCGTCGAGCAGCTCGTGCTCGACGTGGCGGAGCGCGAGCGGCTGAACATCACGATCGCCGAGCAGGGGCAGATCGTCGGCGAGTTGCTGAACGATATGTTCGGCCTCGGTCCGATCGAACCGCTGCTCGCCGACGACACCATCACCGACGTGCTCGTCAACGGTCCCGATCAGGTATGGGTCGAGCGGCACGGGCGGCTGGAGCTCACCAACTGCAAGTTCCGCGACAACACGCACGTGACCAACGTCGCGCAGCGCATCGCGGCGGGCGTCGGGCGGCGTGTCGACGAAAGCAGTCCGATGGTCGATGCGCGTCTCGCCGACGGCAGCCGCGTGAACGTCGTGCTGCCGCCGCTCGCGATCCACGGCGCATCGATCTCGATTCGTAAATTCTCGAAGCGCAACATCACGCTGCATCGCATGTCGCAGCAGGGCAACTTGTCGGGCGCGATGGCCACCGTGCTCAAGCTCGCGAGCACCTGCCGGCTGAACGTGATCGTCTCGGGCGGCACGGGCTCGGGCAAGACGACGCTGCTCAATGCGCTGTCGCACTTCATCGGGCACGGCGAGCGAACCGTGACGATCGAGGATGCGGCCGAACTGCAGCTCGTGCAGCCGCACGTCGTCAGTCTGGAAACGCGCCCCGAGAATGCCGAAGGGCTCGGCGCCGTCACGCAGCGCGATCTCGTGCGCAACGCGCTGCGGATGCGCCCGGACCGCATCATTCTCGGTGAAACGCGCGGCTCCGAAGCCTTCGACGTGCTGCAGGCGATGAACACGGGCCACGACGGCTCGATGACCACCATCCACGCGAACACGCCGCGCGACGGCATCACGCGTCTGGAGTCGATGGTGATGATGGCGAACGGCAACCTGCCGCTCCTGTCGATCCGACGGCAGATCGCGAGCGCGGTGCACATGATCGTGCAGATCGAGCGGATGCGCGACGGCATGCGGCGCGTCACGCGCATCACCGAACTGGTGGGCATGGAAGGCGAGGTCATCATCACGCAGGATCTGTTCACGTTCCGCTACGACGCGAGCGCGTACAGCGAGGAAGTGAAAGGCGTGTTCGAAACGGGCGCCGTGCGGCCGGCCTTCGCCGCGCGCGCCGCGTATTACGGTCTCGAAGACGCGCTGCTGGAGGCGATGCGGCCATGAGTACCGTCGACCTCGTCACCTTCGGCACCTTCGCAGTCGCCTTGCTGCTCGGCGTCATGCTGCTCGTGGTGCAGGACATGCGCCGCCAGCGCCCCGACGCGCGCATCCAGGCGCGGGTGCAGGCCGCCTTCCCCGCGACCGGCTCGAACGGACGCGAGACGCGCCATGAAGACTCCGACCTCTTCACCTTCAGCCGCAACGACAACGTGTTCAGCCGCTGGTTTGCGCCGAAGATCGCCCGCCTCAAGACGGTGGCCGGTGCGGGTGGACTCCGCGCGGTGATCATCACGGCGGTCGTCGCCGAGGTCCTCGCGCTCGCGATGTCGAAGCTGCTGCCGCTGCCCGCGTTCGCGACGCCGGCGCTCGTCTTCGGCCTGCCGGTGCTCGGCGCGATGCAGGCGTACCGGTTTCTGGTCGAACGTTTCAAGCGCCGCTTTCTGGATGGCTTTCCCGATCTCATCGACCTGATCGTGCGCGCCGTGCGCGCGGGCGTCCCGGTGACGCACGTGATGGGCGTCGCGTCCAGCGAATGCGCCGAGCCGCTCAAGAGCGAATTCCAGTTGATGGGCGACGGGCTCAAGGTGGGTCTCGACCTGGAAGAAGTGCTCGCCACCGCGGTCACGCGCATCGGCATCCCGGATTTCTCCTTCTTCTGCGTATGTCTGCTGCTGCAGCGCGAGACCGGCGGACAGCTCGGCGAGACGCTGGAAAACCTCGCGGGCATCGTGCGCAGGCGCCGCGAGATCCGTCAGAAAACGAAGGCGCTCACGGGCGAGGCGCGCATCACGACCAAGATTCTCGCGTCGGTGCCCTTCTTCATTCTGGGCAGCATGTTCATGCTCAACCGCGCGTATCTGATGGTGCTGTTCGAGACGTCGGGCGGCCAGAAAGTGCTGACGTGCGCCGCGATTTCGCTCGCGATGGGACTGGGCATCGTTCACAAGATGTCGAAACTGGATACCGCGCGATGAGTCAGGACAACATCGAAACACTCATCAACCTGCTGATGCTGCTCGCGCTCGTCGTCGCGATCTTCATCTGGTGGGCGACCAAACATGGCGGCATTCGCGGCCGCATCGCCGAGCGCACGCGGCAGGCCGCCGTCGTGCAGCGCAATGAAAGCGCGCTCGCCGAAGAAGACGAGGACGAAAGCTCCATGGCGCGCGTCACGCACCGCCTCGCGCGCCTCGGCGACCGGTTGCCGCTCTTCGATGCGAAGTACCGCGCGAAGCTGCGCGCGCAGATGGTCCGCAGCGGTTATCGCAGCCAGTCGGCGGTGTCCGTGCTGCTCGCGATCAAGTTCGTCATCGGCCTCATCTGCGCCGCGTTCGCGGTGATGCTCGGCTCGCACATTCCCGTGGTCGGCGGCTATCCGGCGGCGCGCGGCGTCATGATGCTGCTGGTCTTCGTGGTCGGCATGATCCTGCCGGAATACGTGCTCGCCTTTTTCGCGGCGCGGCGGCGCAAGGCCATGGCGTCGTGCCTGCCCGATGCGCTCGATCTGCTCGTCATCTGCACGAACGCGGGCAACAGCCTCGGCGTCTCGATCCGGCGCGTCGCCGACGAGCTGAAGACAATCTGCCCGCCGCTCTCCGGCGAGTTCTCGCTGACCGCCGACGAACTGAAGCTGTCCGGCGACAGCACGCGCGCGCTGCAGGCGCTCGCCGAGCGTATCGACCTGCCGTCGATCCGCGCGCTGATCGCCACGCTCACGCAATCGATGCGCTACGGCACGCCGATCACGCAGGCGCTGCGCACGCTCTCGCACACCGAACGGCTTGCGCACATCGTGTCGCTCGAAGAAAAGGCGGCCAAGCTCGCACCCAAGATGGCCGTGCCGATGATGCTCTTCATTCTTCCCGCGGTGATGCTGATCGCAGCGGGCCCGGCCGTCATTCAACTCATAAGCGTCTTCGCAAAGAAATGAAGTCCACACAGATCCCACTTCCCGGCATGCGCCTTTTCGGCCTCGCGGCCTGTTGTGCGACGCTCGTGGTCGCACTCGGCGCATGCACGACGACCACCCGCCAGAGCGTCGACAGCCGTCCCGTCATGCGCAATTCCGCGCCCAGCACGATGAGCGAGTTGCGCATCGCCGACACGGCCCTCGATTCGGGCAATATCGAACTCGCCACCTCGCTCTACGAAAAAGCCGTGCAGGCGGACCCGCAATCGGTCGCGGGCCTCACGGGACTCGGCAACACGCTCTACGCCGTCGGCGACTTCACGCGCGCGGGCGTCTACTATGCGCGCGCCAGCAAGTCCGACGCGAGCGCGACCGCGCCGCTCATCGGACTCGCGCGCGTCGCGATGCGCCAGCGCCGCTTCGATGACGCCATCGTGACCTACCGGCGTCTGCTCGCGCTGACGCCCGACGAGCCACTCGCCTCGGCCGGGCTCGGCGCCGCGCTCGACATGAACGGCGATCACAAGGGCGCGCAGGCCGTGCTGCGCCAGGCGCTCAGGAAGAATGTCGGCGATCCGCTGCTCTCCGTGAATCTCGGCCTGTCGCTCACGCTCTCCGGCGATCCGCGCGAAGGCGCGAACGTGCTGCTCGACGTGACGCGCTTTCCCGCCGCGCCGCCGCAGGCGCGCCAGGATCTCGCCCTCGCCTACGGGCTGCTCGGCAATCGCGAAGCGGCGGCCGAAATCCTGTCGCGCGATCTGCCGAAGGCATCGGTCGAAGACAATCTCCGTTACTACGACATTCAGCGCGACCTGATGTCGCGGCGCACGGCGCCGGCATCGACCATTTCGTCCGCGCCGCCCGCGGCGCCGGCCGCGATTCCGACCGCCCTGGTGCAGACGACGCGCCTCAAATGAAAGCCTCCGCGCGCCGCCTCCGACTGCCAGCCGTCGTCACGCGAATCCTGCGCGACGAGCGCGGCATCGCGTCGATCGAATTCGCGTTCGTCGCGATCTTCGCGGTCATCCTCTTCCTCGGCACGGTCGAGATCGCGCTGGAGATGATCGCCGATGCATCGGTGCAGGCCGCCGCGCAGGAGGCGTCGCGCGTGGGACTGACGACGACCGCGCCGAGCACGGGCACACGGGCGCAGCAGGCGCAGACGATCGTCCAAACGATCCTCAGCGGATGGACGAACGTCAGCGGGACCATCACGGTCACCGAACTGAACTACGGCAACTACGGCTACGGCAATGTCGCCAGCTCGACCTACACGCCGACGCAGGACATGGGCGGATACGGCGACGTGGTCGCCTACAACATACAGCTCAAGATGCCCGGCATCACCGGCATTCCGGCGATGTTCGGCATCAACGAACTGACCTTCGAGCGCAACTTCATCGTGCAGAACGAGAAATGACGACGAACAGCGAAACGGTGCGATCGATCTGCCGCAAGCTCACGCGCATGCTGCGCTCGGATCGCGGCAGCGTGTCCATCGAGTTCGTGATCATCGTGCCGATGATGCTGCTCGTGCTGCTCGGTTTCACCGAGGTCTACCTGTACATGCGCGCGGTCAGCGCGGTCGATCGCACGGCCTTCACGCTTGCCAACACCATCGGTCAGATGACCTCGATCATCGCCGACAACAACGACACCACAGATGCGAACAGCTACGGCTCGCTATGGCAGGACGCGGTGCTGATCGCCGCGCCGTATCAGTTGAAGGCGAACGGCATGGTGTACGTGACCTTCATGTGCGATCCGGATTCCACCGGCAAATGCAAGGACATGGATAACTCCATGACGGCGGTTACGCCGAAGGTCCAGTGGACGGCATCTCCGTCTTCATGGACCAACAGCAAGACTTCGGGCATGGCATCGCAGGTTTCGAGCACGAGTCCGCTGCCCTCTTCATGGCCTTTTCGCACGGGAGACTCGGCGATCGTCGTGGAAGTGTTTTTGTCGTACAACCCGTTCACCATGACCTCGAATTTAATCTCGGGGCTGCCGGGTCAGCAGACCGTGTACCGCCGCGTGTATGTGCGGCCGCGTGCGCCGCGAGCGTTCTACTGACGCTTGCGGATCACGGACGCTCACATGCAGATCAAACGGAAAGGGTTCAGCCTCATGACGAATACGTCGACGCTCCGCGCATGCAGCCGGTTGTCGAAAGACGCCGGCGGCAGCGTCGCGATGCTGTTCGCGATGTGCGCGAGCATCATGATCGGCTCCATGTGCGTGTCGCTGGACTCGATCGACTACGTGATGACGCAGGGCCGCATGCAGATGGCGCTCGATGCCGCCACGCTGTCGGCGGGCGTCGATCTCCAGCGCTACGGCAACACGCCGACCGGCACCAGCCTTTCGAACTGGCAGAAAGACGCGCGCGCGTACTACGACGCGAACAGTCCTTCCGGCATACTGGGCTTCACCATGCCCGACGCGAGCTTCAGCGCGAGCGTATCGGGCGCGCCCGCCACGGGGCAGACCATCTCGCTGCAGGCGTCGGGATCGCTGCCTTTGCTCGCGCCGCAGGTTTTCAGCAACACATCGGGTAGCGGCTCCGGCACGGGTTCCGGTAGCGGCGGAACATCGCCGGATACATCGACGGTATCGGCGAACAACACCGCACTGCGGCTGCCGCAGAGCACGCTCGAACTCGTGATGGTGCTGGACAATACCGGTTCGATGAAAGACCCCGCGAACGGCGTGTCCGGCGCGACCAAGATGAGCGGCCTGCAGACCGCGGCCAATTCGCTGATCGGCGACCTGCTGCCGAGCGGAAGCACCTCCACCAGCAAGAACTTCATCGGGCTGGTGCCGTTCGCGAGCACCGTCAACACGACGGGCGCGCTGCCGTCCAGCGGAAGCTGGCTCAGCGCGACGCTGCCGTCCTACAACACCAGCAACGTGACGACGGGCGCGTGGAACGGCTGCGTGATCGAGCCGCGCACCGGCGGCAATCTCTCGCCCGAAGCCTACTCGCCTTCGGATACGCGCAAGTTCCAGCGCTACTACTACAACGTGCCGACGAGCAAGCTGAAGGTGGTCACGTATAGCTCGTCGAGCCGGTATAGCTCGTGCAATACGTCGGGCAGTACGTCGTCGAGCGTCTCGAACGTGCCGTTCACCGTCGGCTCGTCGGGCTCGGCGAACAGGTGCAACAGCCCGAGCGGCGGCACGGGCACCGGCATCGGCACCCAGTTCGACGAGTCCAACACGACGGGGCAGAACCTGACGCAGAATTCGGGCTGTCTCGCCACCTCGATGACCTTCCTCACGCAGAACGCCACCACCCTCACCACGGCTGTCAACAAGATGACGCCGTCGGGGTCGACGATCATTCCGGTCGGTCTCCTGTGGGGCTGGCGGATGCTGGAGCCGTCGTGGTCGCAGAACGCCGCAGGCGCGACGAATGGCTGGACCTCAACCGACCCGAGCCTGCCGAAGCCCACGGACGGCTCCGTGCAGAACCTGCAACGCGTGATGATCGTGCTCACCGACGGCCTGAACCAGATCGGCGCGGCGGGCTCGATTCCCAACACGCTGTATTTCAACGGCCTGTCGGGCGTGGGGACCAACAGCCTGTCGGCGCCGACGGTGATTCGTGCCGACGGCACCAAGATGTCGAACGGCCTCACGGACTCGTCGGAGTTGCATGGTGGCAGTCCGATCGACGCTTCGAGCGGCAACAACGCGGGCTACCCGGATGATGCCAACACGTACCAGTTGGCGATCTGCTCGGCGATCAAGGCGGCGGGGATCACGATCTATTCGATTACGTTCGGTGCATCCGCATCGAGTTCGACCGCGCAGACCACCATGCAGAGCTGCGCGAGTCCGGGCAACTATTACCATGCGCCGGATAACACGACGCTCGACAATATCTTTCAGCAGATTGCTGGTAATTTGGGGGTGCTGCGGCTTACGAAGTGAACGCTGGCGCTTGAGCCTTTTCTTTTCGCCGGATCCCGATTTCGTGTCGGTCTATTAGCACTGCCCCTGTGCGGGGCGGCACCTACTTTCTTTGCTGCTGCAAAGAAAGTAGGCAAAGAAAGCAGCTTTCCCCATCCAAAGTGCCTCACACCGGCCGCGGCACAGGCGATTGGCTGAATGGCCCGGCAGTAGCGAGTGCCCCCACAAAACTCGCCGGGCTTGGACCGCGCACGGTCTGACAAGCTAGTACCTTTAGGGCGCTGGTTCAGCACGAAATGGCTTCGGCACAGCGCTACGCGCTGCCGTTGGGTATGCGAAGGAAACCAACGAGAAAAGAGAA
>LRBF01000051.1 GCA_001580565.1 Caballeronia megalochromosomata
AAGAAACAGCTTGTTCCATCCAAAGTGCTTCATGCCGGCCGCGGCACAGGCGATTGGCTGGATGGCCCGGCAATAGAGAGTGCCCTCACAAGCAGAATAGGACTTGGATCGCGCACGGTCTGACACATCGCGCCGCATGACAAACGGGTTCAGCAAATATAGCTCCGGCCCGCTTCGCGGCCGACCGGTCAATCGGGTCTGCGTGTGCTTCTTTTCCGACGGTTTCCCTCGCATACTCCACGGCAGCGCGTAGCGCTGTGCCGGAACTCTTTCGCGCTGAACCAGCGCCTTTGGGGTACTAGCTTGTCAGACCGTGCGCGATCCAATCCCGGTTCTGCTTGTGTGGGCACTCGCTACAGCCGGGCCATTAGGTCAATCGCCTGTGCCGCGGCCGGTGTGAGGCACTTTGGATGGAAAAGCTGCTTTCTTTGCCTACTTTCTTTGCAGCAGCAAAGAAAGTAGGTGCCGCCCCGCACAGGGGCAACGCTAATAGACCACCGCGAAATCGGGATCCAGCGACCAAAACCCCGCCTAAGACCCCTCCTGCGTCGGCGCCTGCACCCGCGCCTTCCACTGCCCGCCTTTCCCGCTCCAATACCGCACCGCCGAGCCAATCGTCGCGCTCACATAAAACAACGCAACGAGCGGCAAAACCGGCGCCCACAAAAGCGACCTACGATAGTGGCGCAACATCGGACCATAAGCGATGCACATGAACGCCCACGCCGCGCATGCGGGCCACGCCCTCGCGCCGTACGTCAGCGCGAGCACCGGCGGCGCGAGATAGATCACCGCCATCCCGAGCACGGTGCCGGCAAGAAGCAGCGGCGAATAGCGCAACTGCGTGAAGGCCGTCCGGGCGATCATGTTCCAGATATCGCGCCAGCTATCGTAAGGACGCAGCGATTCGCTGCGCTCGGCGAGATCGAGGCGGATCGGACGCGCGTCGTTGCGCCCCGCGCGATGCTTGATGCGCGCGGCGAGACTGCAATCGTCGATCAGTTCCTGACGGATCGATTCGATCCCACCCGCCTCCACGAGCGCCGAGCGGCGCACGAGCATGCAGCCGCCCGCCGCGCCCGCCGTCGGCCTCTTCACGTCGTTGACCCATGCGAACGGATAGAGCTTTGCGAAGAAAAACACGAACGCCGGAATCAGCGCCTTTTCCCAGAGCGAATCGCAACGCAGACGCACCATGAGCGAGACCAGATCGCGGTCTTCGAGAATCGTGCGCGCGACGAGCTGGGCCGCGGCATCGGCCGGATGGTGGATGTCCGCGTCGGTCAGCAACAGGAATTCGGCGGGCAGGCCGAGCGAATCGATCGCGCCGATGCCCTGCGACTGCGCCCACACCTTGCCGGACCAGCCCGGCGGCAGCGGCTGCGCGGTCAGCACGGTCAGACGGTCTTCGAGCCCGAGATCGCGGGCGGCGGCGAGCGCGACGCCGGCGGTGCCGTCGGTGCTGTGGTCATCGACGACGATCACATGGAACGCGCCCGCGTAGTCCTGCTTCAGGAGCGAGCCGACCGCGCGCCCGATGACGTCGGCCTCGTTGCGCGCCGGCACGACGGCCACGAGCGCGGGCCACGCGCCGCGCCGCGCGATCTCCGCGTTGCCGACTGCATGGACCGTCGTTTCGGACAGCGCCGGCGCGGGTTGCGCGCGCCAGAAGCCGCCGCGGGCAAATAGCAGCACGATCCAGATCAAAAATGACAGCCAGGCGATCAGTAGCATGAAAAATAACGATTAGCTTGGAAACAGTGGCGCAGCCGGATGGCGGTCGACGGGCGTTGCGCGAAAAATACACCCGTGAAACGGCGCCCGAAGCACGGCCGGAGGACCGCCCGGCAAGCCGGAACGGCGCAAGTCGCGCCGCCATGCGGCCCGAAGCGTCCGACAGTTTACTGGGTTCTGAAAATTGCCGTATTTGCGCACGCCGCGCCGCCCCGCGCGGTGAAGCGGGCATTGAGCACCCAAAAAGGGAACGCGTTAGAATACGCGGTCAACTTCGGCGCGCAGACCGAATCCACCGTGTCTTTTTTTCCGGTCTGCTCTTCCCGGCACTTCTCCGGACGTTTCCGAGGCGTCGTGAAGGCCGAAACAACGGAAAGCGCGAGCTTCGCGCCGGCTAACCCCGAAACCCGCGTCAGTCGGAGTTCGTTCGAATATGCGTATCATCCTTGCTCAACCCCGCGGCTTTTGTGCGGGTGTGGTCCGTGCGATCGAAATCGTCGATCGGGCCCTCGAACGGCATGGCGCACCCGTCTATGTGCGTCACGAGATCGTTCATAACCGTCATGTCGTCGACAACCTGCGCAGCAAGGGTGCGCGTTTCGTCGAAGAACTGGATGAAGTGCCGCACGGCGCGGTCGCGATCTTCAGCGCGCACGGCGTCGCGCAGAGCGTCGAGAAGGATGCCCAGACGCGCGGGCTCGATGTGCTGGACGCAACCTGCCCGCTCGTCACGAAAGTGCATGTGCAAGGCCGTCAGTACGTATCGCAGGGACGCACGCTGATCCTGATCGGTCACGCGGGCCACCCGGAAGTCGAAGGCACGATCGGGCAGATTCCGGGCGTGGTCGTGCTGGTGCAAAGCGAAGCCGAAGTGCAGAAGATGACACTCGCGCCCGACACGCCCGTCGCCTACGTCACGCAGACCACGCTTTCGGTCGATGACACACGCGGCATCATCGACGCGTTGCAGCGCCGCTTCACGGATATCGTCGGCCCGGACACGCGCGACATCTGCTACGCGACGCAAAACCGCCAGGCGGCCGTGCGCGAGTTGTCGAGCCAGGTGGATGTGCTGCTCGTGGTCGGCGCGACCAATAGTTCCAATTCGAACCGCCTGCGGGAAATCGGCGCCGAGACCGGCGTTCCGAGCTACCTCGTTGCGGACGGTTCGGAGATCAGGCCGGAGTGGTTTGCGAATGTGCAGACGGTCGGCATCACGGCGGGCGCCTCGGCACCCGAGGAAATGGTCAAACATGTGATCGATGCCCTGCGCGCGTTCGGAACCGTCGAAGTCACGACGATGAACGGCCGCGAGGAAAAGGTCGAATTCAAACTCCCCGCGAAACTCACTCAGCCGGTCGCCGCCATTGCGGCAACCGCGATTCGCGAAGAATAAGGAGAGGACGCAATTGTCTATCCCGATGCTCCAGAAGGCCCGCGTAGGCGCCTACATATTCAAGCAGCACCTGTCGGGCACCAAGCGTTATCCGCTCGCGCTGATGCTGGAACCGCTGTTTCGCTGCAATCTCGCCTGTAACGGCTGCGGCAAGATCGATTATCCGGATCCGATCCTGAACCAGCGCCTGTCGCTGGAAGAGTGTCTCGGCGCCGTCGACGAGTGCGGCGCGCCGGTCGTATCGATCGCGGGCGGCGAGCCCTTGCTGCATAAGGAAATGCCGCAGATCGTGCGCGGCATCATGGCGCGCAAGAAGTTCGTGTATCTCTGCACGAACGCGCTCCTGATGGAAAAGAAAATGGACGACTACGAGCCGAGCCCGTACTTCGTCTGGTCGGTGCACCTCGACGGCGACCGCGAGGCGCACGATCACTCGGTTTCGCAGGAAGGCGTCTACGACAAGGCCGTCGCGGCCATCAAGGAAGCGAAGCGCCGCGGTTTCCGCGTGAACATCAACTGCACGCTGTTCAACGACGCTCAACCCGAACGCGTGGCGAAGTTCTTCGACACGGTCGGCGAGATCGGTGTCGATGGCATCACGGTTTCGCCGGGTTATGCCTATGAGCGCGCGCCGGACCAGCAGCACTTCCTGAATCGCGAGAAGACGAAGAACCTGTTCCGCGAGATTTTCAAGCGCGGCGACAATGGCAAGAAGTGGTCGTTCAGCCAGTCGAGCCTGTTCCTCGACTTCCTGGCGGGCAACCAGACGTACCAGTGCACGCCGTGGGGCAACCCGGCGCGTACGGTGTTCGGCTGGCAAAAGCCCTGCTATCTCGTCGGCGAAGGTTATGTGAAGACCTTCAAGGAACTGATGGAAACCACCGACTGGGACAAGTACGGCACGGGCAAGTACGAAAAGTGCGCGGACTGCATGGTGCACTGCGGCTTCGAGGCGACCGCCGTGATGGACACGGTGGCGCATCCGCTGAAGGCCGCGAAGATCGCCCTTTCCGGCCCGCGCACGACGGGCGCATTCGCGAAGGATCTGCCTATCGACAAGCAGCGTCCGGCCGAGTACGTGTTCTCGAAGCACGTCGAGATCAAGCTGGAAGAGATCGGCCGCACGCAGAAGAACAAGGGCGCGAAAACGGCGGCGGCGGTGAACTGAGTCGCGCGTTGGCGTCGTAGGAATGCGAAGGGCGGGTGACTTGGGTCATCCGCCCTTTTTGTTTGGGATGTTCGCTGCCTTAATCTTTGAGGGCCTCCCAATCATCTACGCCGATGGGTTCCATCGGGTCGATGTAGAACAGCACACTCCCGCGCAACGCTTCGAGCGGCGAAAGGGTTTCATTGTCCGATGGTTGCAGATCAGATGTCGGCTTTTGATGATCTGTCATGTTGAAGTCCTCAGTGCAAAAGAGATATTGCTTTGAACACCTTTTGATTGGTGCGTTTCCGTAAGGCGCGACCAAAGTTGTCAAAGATTGCCAATTCCGCACGCACAAAAAAACGCGACGGCTCTCACCGTCGCGTTCTCCTCAACTGCCGCCAGGCATCAACTCAGCAGCACTTCCCCGCCCCCGACCCATACCGCGCTTCCTGCCGCTCGCGGAAAAACTCCGCATAACTCATGACCGGTTTGTCGGGATGCGTCGTCTGCATATGCGTGACGTATGCATCGTAATCCGGCATGCCGACCATCAGACGCATCGTCTGGCCGAGATACCGTCCTGCCTGCCGAAGATCGCTGAACATCGTGCGCCCCTAGTGACCCGAACGGACCGCCGCGCTCGCACCCGCGGGCATCGCCTCGAACGGCGTCTCGCGCACGGTCGGGTTTGCCTCGCGACGCGCGCGCAGCACCACCAGCACACCATACACCGCGACACTCAAGACCACGAAGATGAATAACCCTGAAAGCGCCGCATCGACGTAATCGTTGAAGATGATGCGCTGCATCTCCGCGAGCGACTTCGCCGGCGCCATCACCTTGCCCGCGTCATACGCGTCCTTCAGCTTGCCCGCGTGCGCGAGGAAACCGACCTTCGGATTCGCATCGAAAATTTTCTGCCAGCCGGCCGTCAAGGTGCAGATGAGCAGCCAGATCGTCGGCACCATCGTGACCCACGCATAGCGCTCGCGCTTCATCTTGAACAGCACGACGGTGCCGAGCATCAGCGCGATGCCCGCGAGCATCTGGTTCGAGATGCCGAAGAGCGGCCACAGCGTGTTGATGCCGCCGAACGGGTCGACCACGCCCTGATACAGGAAATAGCCCCACGCGGCGACGCACAGTCCCGTCGCGACGAGGTTGGCCGGCAGCGACTCCGTGCGACGCAGCGCCGGATGGAACGTGCCGAGCAAGTCCTGCAGCATGAAGCGGCCGGCGCGCGTGCCGGCATCGACGGCGGTCAGGATGAAGAGCGCCTCGAACAGAATGGCGAAGTGATACCAGAACGCCATCATCGCCGGGCCGCCAATCACCTGATGCAGGATGTGCGCCATGCCGACCGCGAGCGTCGGCGCGCCGCCGGCACGCGCGATGATGGTCGTTTCGCCGACCGCCTTCGCCGTCGACGTTAGCATGTCCGGCGTCAGCAGGAAGCCCCAGCTCGACACGGTCTGCGCGACCGCTTCGGGCGTCGAGCCGAGCAGCGCGGCGGGGCTGTTCATCGCGAAGTACACGCCCGGCTCGATCACGCAGGCGGCGACGAGCGCCATCATCGCGACGAACGATTCCATCAGCATCGCGCCATAGCCGATGAAGCGCATGTTGACTTCGTTGTCGATCATCTTGGGCGTCGTGCCCGACGAGATCAGCGCGTGAAAGCCCGACACCGCGCCGCATGCGATCGTGATGAAGAGGAACGGGAACAGGTTGCCCGACCACACCGGCCCGCTGCCATCCACGAACTTCGTGAAGGCCGGCATCTTGAGCTCGGGCGCGACGATCAGAATGCCGATCGCGAGTCCGAGAATCGTGCCGATCTTGAGGAAAGTCGAAAGATAGTCGCGCGGCGCGAGCAGCAGCCACACCGGCAGCACCGAGGCGACGAAACCGTAGCCGATCAGGATCCACACGAGCTGCACGCCGGTGAAGGTGAAGTACGGCGCGAGCGTCGCCGATCCGGCCACTTGCCCACCGTACACGATCGCGAGCATCAGGCCGATGAAGCCGATGATCGACACCTCGCCGATGCGCCCCGGACGGATGTAGCGTGTATAGATGCCCATGAAGAGCGCGATCGGGATGGTCGCCGCGACGGTGAACGTACCCCACGGCGAATTCGTCAGCGCCTTCACGACGATCAGCGCGAGCACCGCGAGAATGATCACCATGATGAGGAACGTGCCGAAGAGCGCGATCACGCCGGGCACGGTGCCGAGCTCCATCTTGATGAGATCGCCGAGCGAGCGGCCGTCGCGGCGCGTCGAGATGAACAGCACGACGAAATCCTGCACCGCGCCCGCGAACACCACGCCGCCGAGAATCCACAGCATGCCGGGCGTATAGCCCATCTGCGCCGCCAGCACCGGGCCGACGAGCGGTCCCGCGCCCGCGATCGCCGCGAAGTGATGGCCGAAGAGCACGAACTTGTTGGTCGGCACGTAATCGAGGCCATCGTTATGACGCACGGCCGGCGTCATGCGCAGGCCGTCGAGCTGCAAGACTTTTGCCGCGAGGAAGCGCGAGTAGAACCGGTAAGCGATGAGATACACGCAGACCGCCGCGATGACGATCCATAGTGCGCTGATGCGCTCGCCGTGCGCGAGTGCGATGGTGCCGAATGCGAACGCGCCCAAGAGCGCGAGCGCGATCCAGACCAGGAATCCGGAAGCCCGATTCATGGCGTCTCCTTAGTTATTGACCCGTCAGGTCGATGGATGCGCCGTGACAGCGCATTGGGCGGTAGTATTCGCTTTCGCCCGGGCGCTTACAAGCGCATAAATACGTACGCGCGCTACGTGGCTTCACGTAGCGGAAAACCCCAATGAATCTCAAGGCCAAGATTTTCCTGTTGGCGATCGTGCCGTTCGCGCTGGCGATCGGCGCCATCACCTACGGTGTACGCCAGCAGGCGCAATCGCTCGCGCAGGCACAGCACGACACCACGCAGGCCGCGTACATGTCGAGCAAGGAAATCGAGCTGCGGCACTACGTCGAGATCGCAAAGAGCGCGATCGCGCCATACTACGACGCACCCGCGAACGATCCGCGCAGCGACGACGAACGCCGCCGCCTCGCGCTCGACGCGCTTCAGCGGCTCGACTTCGGGCAGGACGGCTACTTTTTCGTCTACACGATGCACGGCACGTCGCTCATGCATCCGCGTCAGCCGGATCTCGTCGGCCGCGATCTCTGGCTGATGCGCGACCCGAAGGGCGCGCTGACCATTCAGGAGCTCATCGAACAGGCATCGAAAGGAGGCGGCTACGTGCGCTACGTGTGGCGGCGGCCGTCCACCGGCCTGCTCGCGCCGAAGCTCGGCTACGTGGTGCCGCTCGAACGCTGGGGCTGGATGATGGGCACGGGCATCTATCTGGAGGATGTCGAAACGACGCTTGCGCGCATCGATTCGCAGGCAGCCGCGAACATCGATCACACGCTGATGTGGATCGGCGCGATCGCGCTCGCCGCGCTCGCGATCATCGCCGTGTGCGGCGCGGTGCTCAACATCAGCGAGCATCGCAGCGCCGATGCGAAGCTGAAACTGCTCGCGCGGCAAGTGGTGGACTCGCAGGAACAGGAACGCGCGCGGTTGTCGCGCGAGTTGCACGACGGCATCAGCCAGATGCTCGTCTCGGTGAAGCTGCTGCTCGAATCGGCGCTCGCGCGTTTCGAGCGTGGCGCGGCGCGCGAGCCGACCGCGGAGGCCGCGCTCGCGACGAGCCTCGGACGCCTCTCCGGCACGCTGCGCGAAGTGCGGCGCATTTCGCACGCCCTGCGTCCCGCGATGCTCGACGATCTCGGCCTCGCCGCCGCGCTGGAGCAACTCGCGCGCGAATTCGACGGGCAGGACGGCATCGAAGCGCGCTTCGAATCGATGGACCACGGCAAGCCTTGTGCGACGCAGCGCGCGACCTTGCCCGATCCCGTCAACACCGTGCTTTTTCGCATCGCGCAGGAGGCGCTGACCAATATCGCGCGGCACGCGCATGCGTCGCGCGCGGCGCTCACGCTCGATATCGACACGCACGCCGTCACGCTCGACATCACCGACAATGGCCGCGGCTTCGACGCGCACAACGCGTTCTCCGATCCGGCGAGCGGCGTCGGCCTGCGCAACATGCGCGAGCGGCTCGACACGCTTGGCGGCACACTGACGGTCAGCTCGCAGCTCGGCCGCACGTCGATCGCGGCGCGCGTGCCGCTGCCGCTCGCCGCACCGAATTTTCAAGGACATACCGATGAGCGCTGAACCCGCCCGCATCATTCTCGTGGACGATCACCCGCTCGTGCGCGACGGCTTGCGCGCGCGACTCGACTCCGTGCCGCGTCTTGCCGTGATCGGCGAAGCGGGCAACGCAAAGGAAGCGCTCGCGCTCGCCGCCGACGAATCGAACCCGCCCGATCTCGCGCTGATGGACGTCGGCATGGCCGGCATGAGCGGCATCGAGCTGGCAGCGCTTTTTCACGAGCGGCATCCGGGCATCCGCGTGCTGATGCTGTCGATGCACGACAACGTGGAGTACGTGAAACAGGCGGTGCGCGCGGGCGCGAGCGGCTACGTGCTGAAGGACTCGCCCGCCGCCGAGATCATTCAGGCGATCGACGCCGTGCTCGCCGGCAAGACCTTCTTCAGCGCCGGGCTGGCGGTGCGCATGATCCAGGCACAGTCGATGCAGACACCGCTCGAACGCCTGACGCCGCGCGAGCTCGACATTCTCGATGCGCTGGCCGAGGGTTTATCGAGCAAGCAGATCGCGCAGCAGCATGGGTTGTCGGTGCGCACGGTGGAAACGCATCGGCTGAATTTGAAGCGCAAACTGGATATAGACGGACAGGCCGAGCTGATCAAGTTCGCGGTGGAGCACCGTCGAACGTGACGCCCGGCCGCGCCGGAAGACGAAGCTCAGCCCGCCGAACGGGCGTTGTGCTCGGAAAGGAATTTGATGAGGCCGTCGACGCCGCCCTTTTGCAACTGACCCGCGAATTGTTGCTGATAGACCTGGATGAGCCAGGCGCCCATCATGTCGATGTCGTAGATTTTCCAGCCCTGCGGGGTCTTCTCCAGGCGATAGCGCACCGGGTTGTCGCCGCCGGTGGAAACAACGTGCGATTCGACGACGGCGTCTTTCGCGTTGGCGTCGAGGTTGGGGGGGTCGAACTTGAACTTCACGTCCTGGTCGCGCAATTGCGACAGCGATGCCGCATACGTGCGAACCAGAAGCGTCTGGAACTGGTCGTAAAGCTGCTTTTGCTGCTCGGGCGTGGCGCTCGCCCAGGCCTTGCCGACCGCGATGCGCGTAGTGCGCTGGAAGTCGGTGGCGGGCAGGAAGCGCGTTTCTACGAGCTGCGTGATCTTCGCCATGTCGCCGCCGCGCGCCTGCGGGTCGGCTTTCATCGCGTCGACGGTGCCTTCGACGGCGCTCTTCACGACGGCTTCGGGACTCGTTTGTGCGGTTGCCTCGCCTGCGAAGGACAGCGAGACAAGGAGGAAAGCGAAGCAAAAAGACAGATAGCGTTTCATGGCACCCGTTCTCTAATCAGGTTTGGTGGCGCGGGTCGTGCGGACTTCGGACGTTGCGGGAGCGGCCGGATGGCTGCGGGGTCAGTATATCGACTCCGCCGCGACGCAACAGTTCAAGGCGCGAGTGTTCCGGTGCGCCCGGTATACTTGCGCGACTCCCCGCGTCGTTTCATGGAAACGATCCGGATTCCAGCGGTCGGCATCAGGCAATTCGCGCGTTCGCAGCACAAAAGATAACAGGGCACCCCAGGTAGCGTCTTCATGCTGACGTCCAACATTACTCGCTTCGTCACTCTCGCCATCCGCCGGCCGGCGTGGATTATCGCCGTTTCGCTTCTGCTCGGCGTGCTCTCCACGATTTATGTCGTCCAGCACTTCAGAATCAGCACCGACGTCAGCCAGCTCATCGAAACCGAGCCCGAGTGGGCTGCGCGCAGCAATGCCATCGACGAGGCGTTTCCGCAGCGCGGCGCGACCTTGCTGATAGTAGTTCAGGCGCCCGCGCAGGAATTCGCCGACGCCGCCGCGAACGAGCTCGCCGCCGCGCTCGCGAAGGAGCCGGAGCGCTTCAAGTCGGTATCGCAGCCCGCGGGCGGCGCGTTCTTCGAGCACAACGGCCTGCTCTATCTGCCGACGGACAAGGTGGAACAGGTCACGAAACAGCTCGTGCAGGCGCGCCCGCTCATCAATACGCTCGCCCACGACCCGACGCTCACCGGCCTCGCGCAGACGCTCAACACCACGCTCAATCTGCCGCTGACGCTGGGACAGGTCAATCTCGGCCAGATGGCGGGTCTGCTCGGCAGAAGCGCGACCGTGCTCGACCGCGTGCTGGCGAACGAGCCCGCCGCGTTTTCGTGGCGCGGCCTCGCCGATTCGACTAACGCCGACGCGCCCGGGCGCGCGTTCGTCACTGTGCTGCCGGAACTGAACTTCAATGCGCTGAAGGCGGCGGCGGGCACCTCGGAAGAGATTCGCGCCAAGGCCGCCGAGCTGGGCCTCGACAAAAAATACGGCGCGACCCTGCATCTGACCGGCGCGCAACCGCTCGCCGACGAGGAATTCGCGTCCGTGCAGGACGGCGCCGCGCTCAACGGCGTGCTGACCTTCCTCGTCGTGCTGATGATCCTCTGGGTCGCGCTGCGCTCGAAGCGCATGATCTTCGCGGTGTTCGTCACGCTCTTCGTCGGGCTCGCGATCACCGCCGCGCTCGGCCTCATGATGGTCCACGCGCTCAACATGATTTCGGTCGCGTTCATGGTGCTGTTCGTCGGACTGGGCGTGGACTTCGGCATCCAGTTCGGCGTGAAGTATCGCGAGGAGCGATACCGGCACAAGCGGCTCGACGTGGCGCTCGCGGAAACCGCGCGCCATGTCGCCGTGCCGCTCACGCTCGCCGCCGCCGCGACGGCCGCGAGCTTCTTCTCGTTTTTGCCGACCGCGTATCGGGGCGTGTCGGAGCTGGGGCTGATCGCGGGCGTCGGCATGTTCGTCGCGTACGCAACCAACATGACGCTCCTGCCCGCGCTCATCAAGGTGTTCGCGCCGCCGGGCGAAGCGCATTCGCCGGGCTTTCCGGTGCTCGCGCCGGTCGATGAATTCCTCGACAGGCATCGCAAGCCGGTGCTGATCGGCACACTCGTGGTCGTGATCGGCGCGCTGCCGCTGCTCTTCGATCTGCGCTTCGACTTCAACCCGCTGCATCTGAAAGACCCGCACACCGAGTCGATGGCGACGCTCATCGCGCTCAAGGACTCGCCGGAGGGCGCGGTGAACGATGTCGCCGTGCTCGCGCCCTCGCTCGCCCAAGCCGACAACATCGCCGCGAAGCTGCAAAAGCTGCCCGAAGTCGGGAGCGCGACGACGCTCTCCTCGCTCATCCCCGCCGATCAGCCGAAGAAGCTCGAACTCATCAAGGCCGCCGCCGATCAGCTGCTGCCCGCGCTCGATCAGCAGACGGCGTCGCCGGTGACGGACGCCGTGCGCGTCGCGGCGCTCAAACGCGTGTCGAACCAGCTCTCGCTCGCCGCCGACGAGCATCCCGGCCCCGGCGAAAAGGAAGCGAAGCATCTGTCGCAGACGCTCGCGAAACTGGCGCAAACCGACACCGCGACACGCGAGCGCGCCGAGCGCGCGATGGCCGAGCCCTTGCGCCTCGCGCTCGCGCAATTGCGCGCGCTCCTCACGCCGACGCAGATCACGCGCGAAACCCTGCCGCCGCAGATGGTCGCGTCGTTCGTGACGCCGCAGGGTCAGGCGCTCGTCGACATCGCTCCGAAAATTCCGCCCGGCGTCGATCCCAACGACGACGCGCTGCTCGCCCGCTTCGCCGACGCGGTGCAGAAGGCTGCGCCCGACGCGATCGGCGGGCCGATTTCCGTGCGCCATTCGGCGGAGACGATCATCAAGGCGTTCGAGCAGGCGGCGCTCTACTCGCTCATCGCGATCGCGGTGCTGCTGTGGATCGCGCTTCGCCGTTTTGGCGACGTTCTCAGAACTTTGGTACCGTTGCTCGTTTCCGCGCTCGTCACGCTGGAGCTGTGCGTCGTCTTCAGAATGCCGCTCAACTTCGCGAACATCATCGCGCTGCCGCTCATGCTGGGCGTCGGGGTCGCGTTCAAGATCTATTTCGTGATGGCGTGGCGTTCCGGACAGACGCGGCTGCTACAGTCCAGCCTCACGCATGCCGTTATGTTCAGTGCGGCCACGACGGCGACCGCTTTCGGCAGCCTGTGGTTTTCGCATCATCCGGGCACGTCCAGCATGGGACGGCTGCTGGCGCTGTCGCTCTTTTGCACGCTGATCGGCGCGGTCGTTTTCCAGCCCGTTCTGATGGGCAAGCCGCGCAAGGTGCGCGCGGCGGCCCGCGCGAAACTCCGGGCGGCGCGGCGACATGACAACCTAAGAGGAATTGAAGAATGATGTCGGGATCGACGGCTTTGACCGCTCGTGCAGTGCGCAAATTGGGGATGAGTCTGGTGATTGCGGGCGCACTCGCAACAGCGGGCTGCGCGACCGGCCCGGACCGCAATCCGAAAGACCCGCTCGAGCCGATGAACCGCAAGATCTTCACGTTCAACGACACGATCGATACCTACGTCGCGAAGCCCGTCGCCCAGTTCTATGTCGATTACACGCCGAGCCCGTTCCGCACGGCGGTGAGCAATTTCTTCTCGAACCTCGGCGATTTCTCCAACTTCGCGAACAACCTGCTGCAGTTGAAGATCACCGACGCGACGCAGGATCTGATGCGTATCGCGATGAACTCGCTGTTCGGCATCGGCGGCCTGATCGATATCGCGTCGCCGGCGGGCCTGCCGAAGCACCATCAGGACTTCGGCCTGACGCTCGGGCATTACGGCATGCCGTCGGGACCGTATCTGGTGCTGCCGCTGCTCGGTCCGAGTTCGTTCCGCGATTCGACGACCTGGCTCGTCGACTGGCGCGTGAACCCCTTGAGTTATTCGGAACCGGAAATACGCTGGCCGTTGTTTGGCGTGAACTTCGTGAGCGCGCGCGCGGACCTGATCGGCGCGACCGATCTGCTTTCGGCGGCCGCGCTCGACAAATATGCCTTCGTACGCGACGCGTATACGCAGCGGCGTCAATATCTGCTGACGGGCGGCGGCGCGAGCACGCTGCCCGATTACGGCGACGAAGGCGCATCTTCGCCCGAAGGCGCGAGCGCGCCGGAAGGCGCCAGCGCGCCGGGCGCAGGCGGCGGAAGCAGCAAGGAGCAAGGGCTGCCTACGTATGTCGATCCGGGAGCGGCGGCATCGCCTGCGGGTGGTGTCGGCGGCAAGTCGCCTGCACCGCAAGAGAATGCGCCGAAGGGCCAGCCGTCGCCGAGTTCGAGCAAGGCTCAGGGGTTGCCGCAGTATGAGGATCCGGCGGCGCAGCCTGCGGGCAAGTGAGCCGGTTTTGAGGCTGCGGAAAAGGAAACGGGCGCCTGGGCGCCCGTTTTGGTTTTAGTGTGCGGCGTTTGTACGCCGCGAGGGGTTCGTGAATCAGAGACTCTGACCTCGATCCCACGCTGCGGCCGCCGCCTCGTAAATGCCGCCATCGCGGCGACCAACCGCCAGAACGACGATATCCGGCTGAACTTCGTCGTCGCGGACGAGATAGACGAGCCGATAGCCCACACCCCGCAGCTTGATTTTGTAGCAGTCTGAAAGGGGCGAACGAAGCTCGGAGCCCGGCACCCGTGGCGTCTTCAGGCGTTTGCTCAATGCCTGCTTGAAAAGCGCCTTGAGCGAGCCATCCAGTTCCGCCCAATCCTCCAGTGCCTCGGGCACGAACAGGAGTTCATAAGCCATCACAGATCGTCGATGTTGACCTTGATCGCGCGTTTCACGGACTTCAGACGAGACTGGGCCACGTTCGCCAACTGACGTTCGTCATAGAGTTCCGCCATTTCGGCCATCAACTCCGGGGATACCGTGTAGAAGGCCGGGCGATTGTGATTGAGCACGGCGACAGGTTCGCCGCCCGCCTCCTCGATCACTTTCCCCGGGTTCTGCTTGAACTCGGAAATGCTGACGGACAACACGCTATGAATTCGTTCCATGACGGCACCGGAAATAGGTCGAAATTTCGACCTATTTTACACGCCGATCTTGCGAAGGAGCGGCTTCAATGTGCGGCTTCTACTGCCTCTTCCTCGACGAGATCATCGCCCGACATCTTCGGTGCCTCGACCACGCCCTGATCGCGGCGATACGCCTCGAACAATTCGTCGGCGTAGCGGATCTGCGTGCGGCCGTGCTGCGCGGGCTCGCCCTGCTCGTTCAGGTTCACGAAGACCATCTTCTCGACGGTCAGAATGCTTTTGCGCGTGATCTTGTTGCGCACTTCCGCGCGCAGCGTGACCGACGTGCGGCCGAAATGCGTCGCGGTGATGCCCAGTTCGATGATGTCGCCCTGACGCGCCGAGCTCACGAAATTGATCTCGGACATGAACTTGGTCACGACGCGCTGGTTGCCCAGCTGGGAAATCGCGTAAATCGCGGCTTCTTCGTCGATCCAGCGCAGAAGACTGCCGCCGAACAAGGATCCGTTCGGATTCAGATCTTCGGGCTTGACCCATTTGCGGGTGTGGAAATTCATTTACGGTACCTCGCTTTCTGTGCCGCGCGTCACTGAATAAGGACGCACGTTAGATAAGGGTTTTCCCTGATTATACCGACATGAGGGTAAACCCGCAGAAAGCAAGGGCGAAGCAGATTGGCTCAATCAAACACCAGCGCCCGCGCGGATTCCATCGCGTGCCGTGCCTGCACGAGCGTCGCGCGGGCTTCGCGAGCATCCGACGCGAGTCGCAGCAACGCGCCCAGTTGCGCCGGATCGCGCATCAGTTCCCGCAAAATCGGGCCGATGGCCGTCGTGCCGTCGTCGCGCAAACCCGCCGTCGCGGCGGGCGGCAGGGTCCGCCACGCAGGATCGACGACCGCCCGGCACACCGCGAACGGCAAGCCGCGCGCTGTCGCGATCGCCCCGGCGATATGCGATTCCATATCGACGGCCAGCGCGCCCGTCGACGAATGCAGCGAGCGCTTTTCCGCCTCGCTCTTGACGGGCGCGGTGACGCCCGCCATCGTGCCGCGCCGCATGACGCGCGCGACGGGCGTGCCCGCGAACGCGTCGACGATGCGGGCGGACCACGCCGCGTCGGTATGCAGTTGGCCGAGCGGCCCGCACACGCTCTCGGCGACGATCAGCGCGCCCGGCGCGAGGTCCGGCGCGAGCCCGCCCGCCGTGCCGAAGCTGATGACGCCCGAGCAGCCGCGCGCGATCGCATCGGACAACGCGCGCTCTAGCCAGTCGGCGCGCGCCGCGAAGACCACATCGACACCCCGCCCGCGCACGATTTTCGCCTCGAACGCCATGCCGGTCACGGCGACGACGGGCGCGTTCACATCGCCGCCGTCACGCGCGTGAGTCCCTCGCGCGTCAGGTTGCGATAGCGCGCGAGCGCCCACAGTGGGAAGAACTTGCGATACCCGTGGTAGCGCAGATAGAAGACGCGCGGGAAACCCGTCGCCGTGAATCGCGTTTCGTCCCACAGGCCGTGTGCCTGTTGCGTCTTCAGCAGATAGCCGACGCCGCGCGCAACCGCCGGATGCTCGACGAGACCCGCCGCCATCAGCCCGAGCAGCGCCCACGCGGTCTGTGACGCCGTGCTCGCAGCCTGCTCGTAGCCGCGATAGTCGAGCTTGTAGCTCTCGCCGTCCTCGCCCCAGCCGCCGTCGCTGTTCTGGATGCCGATGAGCCAGTCCGCCGCGCGCGTCATGCGCGGGTCCGTCGGCGCGACGCCGGCCGCGTTCAGCGCGCACATCGCCGACCAGGTGCCGTAGACGTAGTTCAGGCCCCAGCGTCCGTACCAGCTTCCGTCGCGCTCCTGACCGCGCACGATGTAGTCGAACGCGCGGCGCGCGGGCTCGCTGTTGAGCGCGTTCTCGCCGAGTTGCGCGAGCATCGACAGACAGCGCGCGGACACATCGACCGTCGGCGGGTCGAGCAGCGCGCCGTGATCCGAGAACGGGATGTTGTTCAGGTAATACTGCGTGTTTTCGGGCTCAAATGCGCCCCAGCCGCCGTCGCTGCTCTGCATGCCGACGACCCATTCGCGCGCCCGCGCGATCGACTCGCCGTACATCGCGGTGCCATTCTCGCGATCGGCGCGCTCCATCGCCATGGCGACGACGGCGGTGTCGTCGACATCGGGGTAATGCGGGTTCGCGAACTGGAACGCCCAGCCGCCCGGCCGCACGTTCGGACGGCGCGAAATCCAGTCGCCGCGCACATCGAGAATCTGCAGCGGCACGAGCCAGTCGAGACCGCGCGCCACCGCCGAGCGCGCCTTCGGCATGCCGGTTTCGAGCAGCGCATGCGCCGCCAGCGACGTATCCCACACCGGCGACAGGCACGGCTGACAATACGCTTCGCCATCCTCGGCTTCGTCGATGACGAGGAGCTTGTCGAGCGACTTGCGCGCGATCGCGCGGTTCGGATGCTCCGGCGGGTAGCCGAGCACGTCGTACATCATGACCGAGTTGGCCATCGCCGGGAAAATCGCGCCGAGACCGTCCTCGCCGTTCAGGCGCTCGTCGACGAAACGCACCGCTTCATCGATCGCGCGCTCGCGGCCGGCTTTCGGCAACAGCGGATCGGCGACCCGCAGGATCGAATCGACCACCCGGAAGAACGCGAACCAGCCGCGGCTCTGATGCCCCGAGCGCGTCGGCATGCCGGTGTTGACCGGCGGATTCGTGAAGACCTCGTCGATGCGCACGCCGCGCGGATTGCGCGCGCGCGGGCGCTTCGCGTTGAGCACGAGCATCGGCACGATCACCGTGCGCGCCCAGTACGACACCTTCGACAAGTGGAACGGAAACCACATCGGCAGGCGCATGATTTCGACGGGCATCATCGGCACCGCGCGCCACGACACGACGCCGAAGAGCGCAAGCAGGATGCGCGTGAACACGTTCACCTTCTCCGCGCCGCCCACGGCGAGAATCGCGCGGCGGGCGCGTTGCATGTGCTCCGCGTCGGGCGAATCGCCGATCATCTTCAGTGCGAAATACGCTTTGACGGTCGCGGAGACGTCCATCGCGCCATCGGTGAAGAGCGGCCAGCCGCCGTCCTCGCGTTGAATGCGCCGCAAATAGCGGCCGATCTTCGCTTCGAGCGTCTCGTTCGCGGTCTCGCCGAGATAGTGAACGAGCAGCACGTATTCAGCCGGAATGGTTGCGTCTGCTTCGAGTTCGTAGAGCCAGTAGCCCTCGGAATGTTGCGCCGCGAGCAGCGCGTCGGTGGCGTGGTTGACCGCGGAATCGAGCGAGGCGCCCGAAACCTGCGCGCCCATGGCCGACAGGGATAAATCGTTCATCAGCGTTCCATCGATGGGTTCAACAGCGCGTGCGCGGCCATCTGGCCGGAGCGGATCGCGCCTTCGATCGTCGCGGGCAGGCCGGTCGCCGTCCAGTCGCCCGCGAGGGTGAAATTGTGCCAGCGCGTGCGCGTGGCGGGCCGAAGGCCTTCCTGCGCGGGCACGGCGGCAAACGTCGCGTGTTCCTCGACGACGACTTGCCAGGGCGGCAACGGCACGGCGGGCATGCGCATCGCCTTCGCCGCTTCCTGCCAAACCGCCTGCGCGAGTGCTTCGTGCGGCGTCGAAAGCCATCGGCCGGCGCTCGCGAGCGTGACCGAGAGCCGGCCGTCGGCCGCGCGAATCCAGTCCGACATGCCGTTGACGACGCACGTCAGCGGCTCGAAGCCGATGGGCGTATCCACGGCGAAATGCACGGTGATGATCGCGCGCGATGCATCCGGCGCAATCAGATCCGGCACCAGACGGCGCGCCGCGTCGGGCGGCACGGCGAGCACGACGCCATCGGCGGCTCCGAGCGCGACAGGCTCCGCACCGTCGAAAGCCAGCGAGCTTACACGCTCCTTCGAATCCGTGCCCGATACACCGATGCCCACGACGCGCGAGCCGAGCCGGATTTCCGCGCCGCCGTACTGCAGAAGCCGCAGCGCGGGCTCGACGAACGCATGCGACAACCCGCTTCGCGCGACGAGCGGCCGGCACGCCTGCCCGCCCTGCGCGACGGTCTCGCGCAGCAGGCCGGCCGCGAGTTCCGCGCTCGCCTCGGATGGATCGGCGTTGAGCATGGCGCGCAGCAGCGGACGCGCGAGCAGATTCCAGACGCGATCCTTGCGCCGCACCGATTCCTCGATCGTGCGGCCCGGCTTCGCCCAGAAGAGCGGCAGGAACGGCAGATAGTCGGCGGGCTGCGTGCCGGGCACGCGCGCGTCGGCGTCGAAGATCCAGCGCGGCAGTCGCCCCGGCGACATGCGGATCGTCCAGGCGTCGCCGGTCGCGGCATCGAAGAACGGATACTCGGGCTGCGTCGGGCCGATCAGCGTATCCGTTGCGCCGATGGCGCGCAGATAGGCCATCGTCGATTGATTGCCTGATAGCAGCAGATGATTGCCGTTATCGAGCGTGACACCGAGTTTCGCATCGAAATAGGAGCGGCAACGGCCGCCCGCGTGCGGCGCCGCGTCGTGCAGCACGACGCGCGCGCCGCGGCGTTGCGCCTCGACCGCGGCGGCGAGGCCGGCCACGCCCGCTCCGACGACGAAGACCCGCCGGGACATCAGATCAGGTGGCGCGCCACGATCCACAGCAGACGCGCACGCGGCGTGCGCACGCGC
Source organism: Caballeronia megalochromosomata (assembly GCA_001580565.1). Classification (GTDB taxonomy): domain Bacteria; phylum Pseudomonadota; class Gammaproteobacteria; order Burkholderiales; family Burkholderiaceae; genus Caballeronia; species Caballeronia megalochromosomata. The sequence goes on from LRBF01000051.1 coordinate 19,045, forward strand.
GTGCGCGGCAGGTCGAAGCCGCGTTTCAGATTGGCGTCGAGCACGGTGCGATACGCCGCCGACATGATGCGCGGCGCGCGCACCTGAGCGCGCGGCGACGCCGCCATGATCGCGTCGGACTGGGCGTAATGGCCCTTCGCGCGCTCGGCGAGCACGGCGCACACGCGCGGCAGGCGCGCATCGCCGACGATGGTCGCCGGATCGCTCGTCGAAATGCCTTCGCGCGCGAGCAGTTCGCGCGGCAGATACACGCGGCCGATTTCCGCGTCCTCGTCGATGTCGCGCAGGATGTTGGTCAGTTGCAGCGCGCGGCCGAGATGATGCGCGAGGCGCCGTCCCGCGTCTTCGTGCATCCCGAAAATTCTCACCGACAGCCGCCCGACCGCGCTCGCCACGCGGTCGCAATACAGGTCGAGCGTGGCTTCGTCGGGGGCGACGATATCGCCGGCGGCGTCCATCGCCATGCCGTCGATCACGGCCTGGAAGTCGTCGCGCGAAAGCTGGAAAGCCTGGATGTGGCGCGTGAGCGCTTCGAGCGACTGCTTCGGCTTGCCGGCATAGCACGCGTCGATGTCCTCGCGCCACCGGTCGAGCGCGAGCGCGCGCTCGCGGCGCGGCAAGGTGCCTTCGTCGGCGATATCGTCGACCGCGCGGCAGAACGCGTAAATCTGGTACATCGCGTCCCGCTGCTCGGCGGGAAGGATGCGCATCGCGAGATAGAACGAGCTTCCCGACGACGTTTTCGCGGCGTCGGGCGCAGGATCGTCAGCGATGATGTTGGAAACAGCCAAGACGAACTCCGCTGTGGCGCCCCCAAGGGCAAATTAAGAGATCAGGCGCCAGTCTCGATGCAACCCGACGCGCGCGGAACCACCTGGCGCTGAGCGGGACGATCGAAGAGAAAAGCCGGCGCGAGCCGGCAGCGACTGCGCCGGAAGCGGCAAAGAGTATATCAATACTTTGCCTGATTGCGCCGCAGCCGTGCGGGGCAAGGCGCGGCGCTCCGGCCAGTGCGTCGGACGACGCTTCAGGCGAAGCCCACCGCGCGATTGCGCCCCTCGCGCTTGGCCGTATAAAGCGCCGCATCGGCCTCGTTGATGAGCGCCTCGTACGACGACGTCACGCCGGTGCGCGCACGCGCCGCCCCGACGCTCGCCGTGACCGGCACGCGCGCGCCCTGCACGTCGATGGGCGTCTCGCAGATCGCGCGGCGCACCTTCTCCGCGACGATCATCGCGTCCTCGAAAGGCGTGCACGGCAGCAGCAGCGCGAATTCCTCGCCGCCGAAGCGCCCGAACACGTCCTGCACGCGCACGCTCTTCGCGACGCGCTCGGCCATCACGCGCAGCACCGTGTCGCCGACGAGGTGGCCGAGATCGTCGTTGATGCGCTTGAAGTGGTCGAGATCGAACAGCAGCATGGACAGCTCGCCGCCGTAGCGCTGCCAGCGCGAAAACTCGTCGCGCAGGCGCAATTCGAAGTAGCGCCGGTTCGCGATGCCGGTCAGGCCGTCGCGGTCCGCGAATTCCTGCAGCTTCGCCACCGCTTCGTCGCGGGCGCGCTGCATCATGCTCGCGTGCGTCGCATCGGAAATCGTCACGCACACGGCGCGCACTTCGCGCTCCAGCATGAGCGGCATGAAGGTGCAGTCCTGCTGCATGAAATCGACGCCGCCGGTGATCGGCCGGTCGTGATCGAACTTGAAGAGATACGGCCGCTGCTCCCACGAGCTGAACGCGAAACTGCCGAGCTGGAACACGCTTTCGACCTTGCGCGTGAACCACACGCGCGGCAGTTCCGGGAAGCTCGCAAAAATCGACTTGCCCGTCACCTGTTCGGCCGTCCTGCCGCTGTGGTCCTGCATGAACCGGTTCCACATCAGCACGTTCAGATCGCGATCGAGCACGAAAATCCCGAAGCCCACACGCTCGATCACGAGTTCGGAGAGTGCGTGGCGCAGTTCGTCCATGCTCACGATGGCGTCCCGTTCAGAGGCTCGACAGAAGCGCATCGAGCGCCTCGTTCAGATGCGCGATGGCGTCTTCGGCCATCAGCATCACGAGATGCGCGCGGAAGCTGTGGTCTTCGAGCGCGAAATTCACTTCGAGCAGGAGCGCCGTCTTCCACGCGAGCATCGCGGGCTGAAAAACCTCGTCGAGACCGATTTCCGAGCCGAGCATGCCCGGCGGCGAAAAGATCGGCGAGCGGCCGAGGCGGTCGAGAATGCACGACACGCACGCGCCCATCAGCACGGTGGCGACGTCGAAGACGAGTTCCGTGCGCGTCGTCGCCTCGTAGGTGGACTTGGTGTACGGATCGTCGACGAGCGCGCAGAGCTGATCGACGCTGCCGCTCTTGCACAGCACGATCGCCTCACCCTTGATGTCCGAGCGAAAGCCCTGGCGCACGGCCGTGACCGTATCGGTGATGCCGGTCATCTCGGCGAGCGCCGCGGACGCCTCGGCCACGCTCACCACGCGCACGCGCGGCACCGACAGCTCGATGAACGTGCCGAGCAGCTTCGAGAGGCGCGTCGCGGCCTGGCCCATCGCCATGTTGGCGACTTCCTGCAGCGCGTCGCGCTGATCTTCGTTCAGGGCGGGTTCAACCATGGAGTCCGTACTCCTTCAAAACGGGACGCAGCGCCTCGGGGGTCACCGGCTTCGGCAAAAACGCAATCGCGCCGAGCGCGCGGACCCGTTCCTGGGCCATCGGCTGCACGTCGGCGGACACGACGATCACGAACGTGTTCAGGTCCTCGTGCTGCAAGGCATCGAGCACCTGATAGCCCGTCATGTCGGGCATCGTGAGATCGAGGAACATCACCGAGGCGCGGCCCGCCCGATAGTGCGCGAGCGCCTCGTGCCCGTTGGTCGCGTAGGAGATCTCGACGTCCCACTCCGGGGGCAGCGCGCGCGTCAGCACCTTGCGCGCGAGCAGGGAATCATCGGCAATGACAATCGGCAACGGCATGGTCGGCAGGATCTTTTAGGCTGTTTGCGGGCTGAGGACAGTCGTGGCGGCAGACACGACGCGCTCTCGTATGGATTACGGCATCCGCGCGGCGATCTTTATGGCGATCGTCACGGCAGAACCGGCGTGAGCCCTCGCGCCCGGCGGGAATGCGGACGCTGTCCGAGATTTAGCTCGGCGGCGATGAGCCAGGCGCGGCGCCTGTGGGCATAGGCGCGCCATCCGGTTGGCGTGCGCTGAATGTTCAGCGTGCCTGCGGCGCGCGATGCATGTTGGCTCTCGTTCGGCGTCATGTTGACTGCCCCGTGCGTGATCCGGCGGTTCCGGACCGTGGCCTTCTTCTCCTCGTTCGGTCGCGCTTGCCTGCCGGCGTCTGCCGGACAAGCGGTACTTCTCCCCGGCGCGCGCCGCGAGGCTGCTTGTGCCTCCGACCCGCGCTCTCGTCGGCGTATTAGGTCGGAGGATTGCATTGTCGGACTATCAGAATGTCAAAGCAACTCGCCAGAGCGTCAAGCGGGAATTAATCTGACCAAAATATCGCGCAATCAGGTACGTTTCACTCGATGTCTTCTGATGTGATACGTTGTCATACTTTTGTGTACGTTTGCGCTTCCGATAATCTCGCTAACTGCGCGTCGCGACCGAGGTTTTCCTCCACGCGACGCGCGCGGCACAACCTTTCGACCGGCATGCTTCGTGCGTTCTATTTGCGGTTGCACCGTTCACTCTCGGCCAGGGCGTGCGACAGGTTCGGACTTCGAGTAAGTTTTCCAATTCGCTGCCAAAAATGACGCTGCAACGTGAGGAGTCCGACGCCGATCCTGCCGCGGAATCATGGCAGGAAGAACCGCCTTTTCCGGTGGTTCCCGAGCGCAACTTCGCCGCGCAGCGCCTCACGCTCTACGCGCTGCTCGTCGCCGCAATCGTGCTGCCGTGCGTGTATGTCGCGGTGACCGCGTTTACCGATTACCACGCGCGCGTCACCGATGCCACCGAGCTCGTCGCGCGCAACGCCCGCGTCGCCGAAGAGCACGCGCTCAAGGTCTTCGATCTGAACGTGACGCTCAACGAGCGCATCGTCGATCTGCTCGACGACCTCGACACCGCCGCGATCCGCCGCGAGGGCGCAACGCTTCACGAGCGCCTCAAGACCATCAGCAACACCTATCAGCAGGTCGCGGCGGCCTCGGTGTTCGCCGCCGACGGGACACTGCTCGCGACGAGCCGCACGTGGCCCACGCCCGACATCTCGGTCGCGGACCGCGACGACTTTGGCGGCTTGCGCAACGGTCAGCAGCTCGAGCAGATTTCCCGCGTGATGATCGGCCGGGTGGCCGGCGAGCAGGTGTTCAACACGGCGGTCGCGCGGCGCACGGCGTCGGGCAAGTTCGACGGCATCGTGTCCATCGCGCTGCGGCCGGCGTATTTCGGTGCGTTCTATCGCGAGCTGATCGGCGACAACCCGAGCGTCTCGCTCGGCCTGTCGCGCTCGGACGGCGAAGTGCTCGCGTGGTATCCGCCGCGCCCGCTGAATCGCATGGCGCTCGCGGCCAGTTCGCCGCTGCGCGAGGCATACGGCGCGGGGCGCAGGAGCGGCGTCGTGGACATGGTCTCCGGGCTCGACAATCAGTTGAAGATCGTCGCGTTCCGGCGCGTCGGCACGTATCCGGTCTACGTGTCGAGCGGCTATCCGATCGCGACGATCTGGTCCGCCTGGTGGAAGCATCTGAGCGTGCTCGCGCTCTCGATCTTCGCGCCGTGCGTCGTGCTGTGGGGCGTGATCACGCAGTCGTTGCGGCGGCTCGCGATCGAGGAAGAAGCCTGGGAGCGTTGGCAGGCGGAAGCGTCGATGCGCCGCTCGATCGAATCCGCGTATCGCCAGGCGCGCAAGATGGAGGCGCTCGGCAATCTCGTCGGCAGCGTCGCGCACGATTTCAACAATCTGCTGATGATCGTCTCGACCAACGTGCAGATCGCCCGGCGGCGCGGCGCGCCCGGCCTCGACCGCGAATTGACGGCGATGGAGCGCGCGTTGAAGAGCGGACAGTCGCTGACGCGCCAGTTGCTCGGCGTCGCGCGCAAGCAGCCGTTGCGAAGCGAGATCATCGGCATCGGCAAATGGGTGCCGGCGGGACGCGAGCTGCTGCGCGCGTCGCTCGGCGCGAAGGTGGCGCTCAATGTCGAGGTCGCGCCGGACGTGTGGGCGATCCGCGTCGATCCGGCGGAGCTGGAGCTCGCGCTCATCAACGTCGCGGTGAACGCGCGCGACGCGATGCCCAACGGTGGCACCTTCACCGTGCGCGCCGACAACGTGCGCTTTCGCCACGAAGACGGCTTTCCGATCACCGGCGAATTCGTGCAGATCAGCCTGGAGGACAACGGCATCGGCATGAGTTCCGAGGTGCTCGGGCGGGCGTTCGAACCGCTTTTCACGACCAAGCCGAAGGGCATGGGCACGGGCCTCGGACTGCCGCAGGTGTTCGCCTTCTGCGAGCGCGCGGGTGGGCTCGCGACCATCGACAGCGCGATCGGCGCGGGCACGTCCGTGCGCCTGTATCTGCCGCGCGCGGCGGCGGGCGCGGCGAGCACCGCCGTGTCGGAAGAACAGGCCGCGGCGAGGGAGGAGGACGGCTTGCGCGTGCTGCTCGTCGAAGACAACGAGGAAGTCGCCGCCGGCACCGAGGCGTTGCTCACGATGATGGGCCACCACGTCACCTACGTCTTCAACGCCGATACCGCCGCCACCGTGCTCGAAGCCGCGCGCGCCGACGCCGCCACCGGCTTCCCGTTCGACGTTGTGCTGTCCGACATCCACATGCCGGGGCAGATGAACGGCATCGATCTCGCCGAGATGCTGCAGCGCTTCGAGCCGCGCATTCCGGTGATTCTCGTAACGGGCTACGCGGAAGAGCTCGACCGCGCGCGGCAGGTCGGCGCGCGCGTGCTGTCGAAACCGTTCGACATCGCGCTGCTCGATTCACTCCTGCGCGCGATCAGCGAACGCGTGGGCAAAGCGACGCGCTCCGCCGGCCATTGAATCGCAATCGCGTGCAAGCCGATCGACTTTTGCACGCGCGTTTGTAAAAGCGCCGCCATCTTTCGACACATCCTCCTGCGTGCGTCGGTCTGCGCGTATCCGGCACGCGAGTTGCGAGAAGACTCGCATGCACGGCGACCCGAACGTCGCCGATTTCCGGAATCCGCCCACCAGGAGGCGACAATGCGACACACCGTCATCGGGGTATTCGATACTTATGCGCAGGCCGAGGACGCGCGCGCGGCGCTGATCGCCGCCGGCTTCCCGCGCGCGGATATCGAGTTGCAGGCCAATCCCAAGCGCGACGACGCAGCCGCGCCGTCCGAGATGCCCGACGCCGTCACGCATCAGGAGCCGGGCATGCTCGCGAACATCGAGCGCTTCTTCAGCATGCTTTTCGGCGGGCGCGACCAGCCGCCGGAAGTCGCGCACTATTCGGAAGCCGTGCGGCGCGGCGCGATTCTCGTTGCCGTCGATACGCCGAGCGTCGAGCAATCGGACATTGCGCGCGCAACGCTCAGCGCCCAGGGCGCGATCGATATCGATGAACGTGCGGCAAGCTGGACGACGCTCGAACACGGCGCGCCCGACATGCCCGCCACGGCCGCCGACGACCGCGATCATTCGGTGATGGACGAACTGGGCCTCGGACGCGGCAGCGCCGTGCCGGGACGCGAGCCGGTGAACGACCCGACCATGACACCGGCGCGCGCACGGGCTTATCCGCGCGCCGACGTCGGCGATCCGGCCGCGGTCACGCCGCGTGATTACGTCAGCGACCCCGCCGACGATCTGCTGATGCCGCGCGGCGGCATGCAGTCGCAATCGCAGTCTCAATCGATGATGAGCGAGGCCGAACGCACCGCACGCGATCCGCTCGCCGGACGCGATCCGGTCACGGGCCGCGATCCGTACGCGACGACCGGCATCGATCCACTCGCCGATCCGCTCGGCGGCATGCCCGCCGATCCGCTCACGACGCGCACCGGGCTCACGGGCGAATCACTGTCCGAGCGCGACGCGCTTGCGGGCCGCGATCCGCTGAGCGCGTCCGAACGTGATCCGCTGCCCGGCGTGCGCACCGACATGGCTTCCGAGTGGCGTTCGGTGGAGCCGCTCGGACCGCTCGACGAACCGGCGGCGCCGTATCAGGCGGGCGCGTCGCGCGCGGTGGGATCGTCGCCCGATCCGGTCATTGCTTCCGCGGGGACGCAGGCCGCGGGACCGGTCGGCCCTGCGCCCACCGCGGGCCCGGCGACCGTGCCCAACGAGTACATGGAGTATGAAGAGGACTTCCGCGCCGACTACGAATCGAAGTATTCGGCCACGGGCGAGCCCTATGAGGACTATCAGGGTGCGTATCGCTACGGCGCGACGCTCGGCAACGACGACCGTTTCCGCAGCCGCGCGTGGGACGAGCAGATGGAATACGAGACGCGCCGCGACTGGGAAGCCAAGCATCCCGAAGGCGATACGTGGGAACGCTTCAAGGCGGCGATCCGCCACGGCTGGGATCGCGTGACGGGACATCATCACGTTTGATTTGCGTCCTGGAGGTTGCAGTAAACGAATACGGCCCGCTCAGCGGGCCGTATTTGCATGGAAAAAGCGCCGCGCTCACGCCGCCCGGTCACGCACCCATGCGGCGTACTTGTCCATGAACGTCTGGAGATACTTGCGCGTGTCCTCGCTCACGATGTTGCCGCCCGCGTCGATGCGCGATTCGTCGTGCTTGATGTACATCTCCGGCTGATTCATCAGCACGATGTCGAGATACGCGCATACGCCGCGCAGATGCGACTGCGCGATCGCCGTGCCGATCGCCCCGACCGACGTTCCGATGATCGCGCCCGGCTTGCCGCCCCACACGCTGTGCCCCCACGGACGCGAGGCCCAGTCGAGCGCGTTCTTCAGCACGCCCGGAATCGAGCGGTTGTATTCCGGCGTGACGATCAGCAAGCCGTTCGCGTCGGCGATCTTCTGCTTGAACGCGCGCGCGACTTCGGGAAAGTCGCTGTCGTAGTCCTGGCTATAGAGCGGCAGCGTGCTGATGTCGAGAAACTCGAAGGAGAAATCGCCCGGCGCAAGCGACACGAGCGCGTGCGCGAGCTGCTTGTTGAACGAATCCCGCCGCAGGCTGCCGACGACCACCGCGATCTTTAAGGCCATGAGTTCTTCCCCGTGAAAGGATGAAAAGGCGGATGACCGGACAATCAACCGGTCCGAAACGCCGTCTTCGAGACGACGCGCGTGCACATGATAGGCGCATCGGGCGGCAATCGTCTTCAATGCCCGCCGACGCGCTACGGACTATTTTTGCGACGAATTGAGCAATCTACCTTCGGCCTAGACACCGTGCGGTTCGCAGTGAGCTATCCCCATGGTTATCCACAGAAACTGTGGATAAGTCGGGCGTAACTTCCATTCCGTTTAGTTTTTGGTTCATAAACGAAACAGGGCGCCCTCCTGCCGTGCACTTTGCATATTCGAGCGCCGCCAATTTGTCCGAAAAATACATTGCCGGGCCAGCATTCAACCACTCTCGACAACAATGTGTTGGCTCAATCGGTATTTTTGTCCAATAGGAATCCTCCTAGACTGCATCTCAAGCGTCGGCCCCGACGCACACGCATCCAGGAGGCTTTAAATGAAAAACGCATTGATCGGCGGTCTCGTTCTGTCCGCGCTTCTCGCCACCGCGCCCGCTTTTGCGCAATCGACGTCCGTTGCGAAGTCGCGCGCGGAAGTGAAGGCGGAACTCGCGAGCGCACGTCGCGCGGGCGATCTCGACGCCGTCAATTCGCTGAGCTATCCGCAGTTGCGGCCCTATCAGGAACGGCATGCGCAACTTCGCGGCGATGACCGCAACGTCGGCACGCGGTAAGCAGCAGCGGCTCGGAAAAATCAGAGGAAGCAGTCTGAACTGGCCCTCCTCCACCGTCGAACAGAAGGTGGTTTTGCCCGGTGCACGCGCACCGGGCGTTTTTTTGCGCGCTCAGAGCATCAAGGTCAGATAGAACGTGACCGTGACGAGAGAAACCACCGTCGAAAAGAGAATCGCGCTCGACGTCACGCCGCCCTCGCGCCGATAAAACTCGGCAAGCATGAAGGGACCGGTGCCAGTCGGCAGCGCGCTCAGGATCACGGCCGTCTTCGCCCACAACGGCGGCAAGCCGAACACATGGAAGGCCAGCCACCAAGTCAGCAGCGGTTGCGCGACCAGCTTGAGCATCACGAGCGCGCTCGTCGTGCCGACGGCGCGCGCCTCGCCTTTCGCGCCGAGAAAAAGACCGAGCGCGACGAGCGCGCAAGGACTCGCCGCGCCGCCCAGTAATTTGAGCAACGCCTCGGCGCCTTCGGGCACATGCGCGCCCGAGCCGCTCAGCAACGCACCCGCGACGGGCGCGATCAGCAACGGATTCTTCGCGAGCGACTTCGCCACATGCCCGAGCGTGGCGACGATGTGCTTCTCCGTCTGCAGTCCGAGTTCGATCAATACGATCGCCACCCCGAACAGCACGCAGACGGTGATGATCGTCGCGATCACGGCGGGCGCGAGGCTTTCCTTGCCGAACGCGAGCAGGCACAGCGGCAGGCCGACGAAACCGGTGTTCGGATACGCCGCGTTCAATCCGTCGATGCTCGCATCGGCGAGATGACGCGACTGCATCAGGCGGACGATGAGCGTCAGCAGAAAGATCACCGCCGAGCCGATGCCGAACGCGGCGATGAACGCAGGCTGATCGAGCATGCTCCACGGCGTCTTCGCCATGATGTCGAAGAGCAGCGCGGGTAACGCCAGATAAACCACGAAGCGGTTCAGCTCGGATGCGGCGGTCGGTCCGAGCCTGTTGAGCTTGCGGCAGGCGTAGCCCGCAAAGATGAGACCGAAGACCGGCAGGATGATCGTGAAAAGCGGAGTAAGCAGCGAAGGCAGTGACGCGAATGGCATGAGACAGCTGCTTTGGGTATGAGGTGGAAGAGCGAGAGGATACTCCGGGACGAAAGGTGAGACGTTGCGGGAGTGCCGCGACGGTGAGCCGCCCAATGGACGCGCAACTCACTCTTAACCGGATCATAGGGAACGCGAAGCATTTTCGCGATTTCACTCACAGTGTTAAATGGACGATGCAAGCCGTTGTTCTTTAACGCATTCGACTTTCCGGACTGCTGCGGCGCGTCATGTGAGGCGCACCGTGCGTCAGGTCATTCGCGATTCGCCGCCCCGGCCTCGAATCGGCGTGCGGCGGTTAAGGTGAGGTGATTCGGGAGTCGGGCGAATGCTGTGTCGCCGGGATGCAGCTACAGAATAAAACCCTGTCGGGACAGCCACTTGCGCCTCGCGCCGCGCTTTGCGGACGTCATCGAATGGGCCTGAAGGTGAGGAAATCCGGGAGCCGCGCGCGGACGGAACGAAGCTTGCTGATCGTTCTGCCTTCGCACTTCTCACTCAACCGCGCAACATGAACATCAGAAGACCCTGGGCATACGGCGCCGCGGCGCTGGCCTTGATCGGCGGCATCGTCACGCTGGCCGCGTGCGCATCGAACGGAGCGCGCAAGAGCGGCAACGACGACGTGCCCGAACCGTCGAAAGCCGTCGATCTGGATCGCTATCTCGGCCACTGGCACGAGTTCGCGCGCTACGAAAACCGCTTCGAGCGCAACTGCGAAGCCGTCACGGCGAACTACGCGCGTCGCGAGGACGGACTCGTCTCCGTCGTCAATGCGTGCAGGCAAGGCGGGCTGAACGGTCGATATCGGTCGGCGGAGGGACGCGCGAAGATCGTCCCCGGATCGAACGGGACGAAACTGAAGGTGTCGTTCTTCGGACCGTTCTATGTCGGCGACTACTGGATTCTCGATCACGCCGACGATTACACATGGTCCATCGTAGGCGAGCCGAGCGGGCGTTATCTGTGGATCCTGACGCGCGAAGCGAAACCTTCGGCCGAGTTGCGCCGCTCGCTGATCGAGCGCGCGCGTTCGCTCGGTTACGACGTCACGATGCTGCGCGAGACGCAGCAAGGCTGAGCGGCTAGCGCCCCTTGCAGGCGATGAGCAGTGCGTTCTGATTGTTCTCGGTGGACTGCCCGAGCACGTCGTAGCCGCCCGGACAGAGCACCTTCGCGTTGTCCGTGCAGTTGCTCCAGCCGCCGTAAGCGGGACACTGGATCTGCTGCGTCGGACGGCCATCGGCGGAAAAAAGCGGCGGCGCGCTGCTGCATCCGGCAAGCGCCCATGCGCTGCCCGCAAGCATGACTGTAAGACCCACTGCCCTGCCGAGTTTCATCCCGCGCTTCATCCCGTACCCCTTTGATTCCTGGTCGTTATTTTTCGATTTCGGGAGTATGCCACGCGCGGCTTCCGCACCGGTCCGGCCGGTCGCAAACGCCCGTCAGACGGCGATCCCGAGCGCCGCGATCTTTTTGTACAACGTCGCTCGCCCAATGCCGATCTGCTCCGCCGCATCCGCGACGCGCCCACCGCTCGCGCGCAATGCGTCGGAGAGAAAGCGCCGTTCGAAATCGACCATCGCGTCCGCATAGGACATGGCGGGCGGATCGCCGGCTTCCTGCGCGGCCGGTTCCGCCTGCGCCGCGATGGCGACGCGCCCCGCGTCGATGAATGCGCTCAACGCGCGGGCGTCGATGTGCTCGGTCTCCGAGAGCATCAACGCGCGCTCGAGCGTGTTGCGCAGTTCGCGGACATTGCCGGGCCAGGAATACGCTTCGAGCAGCCGCAAGCCGTCCTTGTGCAACACGAAATGACCGACGTGTCCCGGACGCGTATCGGCCGACAGATCTTCGAGAATCGCGTACGCGAGCGCCTCGATATCGCCGAGCCGGTCGCGCAACGGCGGCGCGTGAATCGTCAGCACGTTCAGGCGATAAAACAGATCCGCGCGAAAGCGTCCCGCCGCGACGAGCGCGGGCAGATCAGCAGAAGTCGCCGCGATGATGCGCACATCCGCGCGCACGATGCGATTCGAGCCGAGCGGCTCGAACTCCTTGTCCTGCAGGACGCGCAGGAGCTTGCCCTGGAGCGGCAGCGGCATGTCGCCGATTTCGTCGAGAAAGAGCGTGCCGCCGTCGGCCAGCTCGAACTTGCCGACGCGGCCCTTTCTCTCCGCGCCCGTGTACGCGCCCGCCGCCGCGCCGAAAAATTCGACTTCGAGCAGCGTGTCGGGAATCGCCGCGACATTGACCGTCACAAGCGGCTTGCCCGCGCGCGTCGATGCCCCGTGGATCGAGTGCGCGAGCAGTTCCTTGCCGGTGCCGGTTTCGCCGAGCAGGAGCACGGGCGAATCGACGAGCGCCGCGCGCCGCGCCTGGCGCTTCACTTCGAGACTGACCGGACTCGTGCCGACGAAACTCGAGAACGTGTACTTCGCGCGACGCGCCTGCGCGAGCGACTGGCGCGTCGCGATCAGTTCCTGCTGCACGCGCGAGTAATGCGCGAAAAGCGGCGTGAGCGCCTTCATTTCGTCGAACAGCGCGAAACCGATCCCGCCGATGATCGCGCCCGACTCGTCCCTGAGCGGCAGACGCGTGACGACGAGCGGCTCGCGGTCCGTCTCCAGCACGTCGAGCAGGATCGGCTTGCCGGTCGCGACAACTTCGCGCATCAGGCTGTTCGGAATCACCGCTTCGCAGTCGAGGCCGACCGCGTCGAGCGGATCGTCGAATCCGAAACGCGCGGCGTAGCGCTTGTTGATCCACACGACGCGCGCATCCGCATCGACGATGAAAGTACCTTCGCTCAGGTTCTCGAAGGTCTTGAACAGCGACTCCATCGCGCGGCGCATCACGTCGCTGTAATCCAGTGGTACGTTGATCCAGTCGTTGCGCATGGCGCCCAAAGTCTCCGTTATCTCCATATCGAGACAAATATCTCAATATAGAGACGCCCCGGCAATCCGCATCTGTACTAGTCTTGACAAGTTGCAATGCCGTGCGGGACCGTGCGAATGTCTCGATCCGGAGACATCGGGCTGAAACGTTACGGTGCCATTCTGGGGCAATGCCCGCCGCGGCTGCATGCTGGCGCAATGGCACGAAACCTGCTTTTGCCCGCGCGGTGCATATCGACGCGCCGGTAGCGCTTTCAGAAGAAGCGCGCTGACACTGTTTCAAAGAACAAACCACTCACGGAGACTCAATGTCGTTCATCATCGTGCTCGCCGCCCTGGCGTTCCTGATGCTCGCCGCTTACCGCGGCTACAGCGTCATTCTATTTGCGCCGATCGCGGCGCTCGCAGCCGTCCTCCTCACTGACCCCGCCGCCGTCGCGCCGGTGTTCTCCGGCATCTTCATGGAGAAGATGGTCGGCTTCGTGAAGCTCTATTTCCCGGTGTTCCTGCTCGGCGCGGTATTCGGCAAGGTCATCGAGTTGTCGGGCTTCTCCGAGTCGATCGTCGCCGCCGCCATTCGCTATATCGGCAAGTCGCGCGTGAATGCGGTGATCGTCGCGGTGTGCGCGTTGCTCACCTATGGCGGCGTGTCGCTGTTCGTCGTGGTGTTCGCGGTGTATCCGTTCGCGGCGGAGATGTATCGCCAGAGCAATATTCCGAAGCGCCTGATGCCGGGCGCGATCGCGCTGGGCGCATTCTCGTTCACGATGGATTCGCTGCCGGGCACGCCGCAGATTCAGAACATCATTCCGACGACGTTCTTCAAGACGACCGGCTGGGCCGCGCCGTGGCTGGGCGTGATCGGTTCGGTGTTCATCATCGTGGTCGGTCTGACGTTCCTCGAATGGCGTCGCCGTTCGGCGATGGCCAAGGGCGAAGGTTACGGCACGTCGCTTGTGAACGAGCCAGAGCGTGTGGAATCGACGTCGCTCCCGAATCCGCTGCTCGCGATCGCGCCGCTGATTCTCGTCGGCGTGGCGAATTTCGCGCTGACCAAGTGGATTCCGACGTGGTACGGCGCGAGTTACACGGTGCCGCCGGAAGTGCTGCCGGGCGTGCATGCGCCGGTGACCACGGCTGTGAAGACCGTCGTGGCGATCTGGGCGGTTGAGGGTGCGTTGTTGCTGGGTATCGTGCTCGTCTTGCTGACGGCGTTCCCGCGCGTGAAGGAGCGGTTCGCGGTGGGCACGCGGGCGGCGGTCGCGGGCGCGCTGCTCGCGGCGATGAACACGGCTTCGGAGTATGGCTTCGGCGGTGTGATCGCGGCGTTGCCGGGCTTTCTCGTGGTCAGCGATGCGCTGAAGAGCATCCCGAATCCGCTCGTCAATGCGGCCATTTCCGTGAGTTCGCTTGCGGGGATTACCGGATCGGCGTCGGGCGGGATGAGTATCGCGCTTGCCGCGATGTCCGATACGTTTATCGCCGGTGCGCAGGCGGCGCATATTCCGCTCGAGGTGCTGCATCGGGTTGTGGCGATGGCCTCCGGCGGCATGGATACGCTGCCGCATAACGGGGCCGTCATTACGCTGCTCGCGGTGACCGGGCTTACGCATCGGGAGTCGTATCGCGATATTTTCGCTGTGACGGTTATTAAGACGCTGGCTGTGTTTTTTGTTATCGCGGTGTATTACTTGACGGGGATTGTTTGACGGTTTTTTTGGGGCGGTGCTGATGGGGTTTTTTCGGCGCGAAAGCCTGATTTCGTGTCGGTCTATTAGCACTGCCCCTGTGCGGGGCGGCAGTCACTTTCTTTGCTGCTGCAAAGAAACAGCTCTCCCCAGCCTAAGCACTTCACACCGGCCGCGGCACAGGCGATTGGCTGAATGGCCCGGCTGTAGCGAGTGCCACCACAAAACTCACCGGGCTTGGACCGCGCACGGTCTGACAAGCCATAACTTTTAGCGCGCTGGTTCAGCACGAAAGAGTTCCGGCACAGCGCTACGCGCTGCCGTTGGGTATGCGAGGGAAACCGTCGGAGAAGAAGCGCACGCAGACCCGATTGACCCATCGGCCGCGCAGCGGGCCGGAGCTATTTCGTGCTGAACCAGCCACGCGTGCGGCGCGATGTGTCAGACCGTGCGCGATCCAAGCCGCGCGAGTTTTGTGGGGGCACTCGCTACTGCCGGGCCATTAGGTCAATCGCCTGTGCCGCGGCCGGTGTGAAGCACTTTGGATCGGAAAAGCTGCTTTCTTTGCCTACTTTCTTTGCAGCAGCAAAGAAAGTAGGTGCCGCCCCGCACAGGGGCAACGCTAATAGACCACCGCGAAAACGGGATCCAGCGACAAAACCCCAAACCCATCGCCAACCCTAATATCCACCCACCCAAACAGCACCCCAAACTCCCAGAAAGAAGATCCCAAAAACCCAAAACCGGAAAGAAAAAACAGATGACTCAAACCGCATCGAACAAATCGCTCGCCGGGAAAACGGCACTGGTCACCGGCTCGACGAGCGGCATCGGCCTCGCCATCGCCACGGCGCTCGCGCAATCCGGCGCGAACCTCGTCCTCAATGGTTTCGGCGATATCGAAGGCGCGCTGAAGCAGATCGAAGCGACCGGCGTGAAAGCCGTGCACCACCCCGCCGACATGACCAAGCCGCAAGAAATCGAAGCGATGATCTCGTTCGCGAACGATCAATTCGGCGCCGTCGACGTCCTCGTGAACAACGCGGGCATCCAGCATGTCGCGACCATCGACGAATTCCCGA
This sequence comes from Caballeronia megalochromosomata, assembly GCA_001580565.1. GTDB lineage: Bacteria > Pseudomonadota > Gammaproteobacteria > Burkholderiales > Burkholderiaceae > Caballeronia > Caballeronia megalochromosomata. The sequence continues at coordinate 34,677 of LRBF01000051.1, forward strand.
TCGACCGCTGGGACGCGATCATCGCCATCAATCTGAGCTCGGCCTTCCACACCATGCGCGTCGCGCTCCCGCAGATGCGCGCGCGCAACTGGGGCCGCGTGATCAACATCGCGTCGGTGCACGGGCTCGTCGGCTCGGCGGGCAAGTCGGCCTATGTCGCCGCCAAGCACGGCATTCTCGGGCTCACCAAAGTCGCCGCGCTCGAAAACGCCCGCACCGGCGTGACCGTCAACGCGATCTGCCCGGGCTTCGTGCTCACGCCGCTCGTGCAGAAGCAGATCGACGATCTCGCCGCGCGCGATTCGCTCACGCCCGACGCCGCCCGCGCGAAGCTGCTCGGCGAAAAGCAGCCGTCCGCGCAGTTCGTGACGGCGCAGCAGATCGGCGACATGACCGTGTTTCTCTGCTCCGACGCCGCAAGCGAAATGCGCGGCTCGGCGCTGCAGATCGACGGAGGATGGAGCGCGCAGTAAGCGATGCGCGCCTATCGGCGACATTCCGCCACACTTGAGCGTTTCACTCGGAATCCCCTAAAGATCGTGGGGGTTTCGTCCGTTATGTCCTTGTAATCAGGCGCGCGCCGCCTTCCCAAAGGCGGCGCGTGATTCGGAAGAAGCAAGGACATCATGCGCAATAACCAGCCCGTCACCCAGCAAGCGTTCGAATTCCCCGCCTCGGAGATGCTCGTCTCCGCCACCGATCTCTCCGGCAACATCCAGTACTGCAATCCGGCGTTCGTGTCGGTGTCCGGCTTCTCGCGCGAGGAGCTGATCGGTCAGCCGCACAACATCATCCGCCACCCAGACATGCCGCGCGAAGCCTTCGCCGATCTCTGGGCGACGGTCCGCGCCGGCCGCTCGTGGACGGCGCTCGTCAAGAATCGCCGCAAGAACGGCGATCACTACTGGGTGCGCGCGAACGTCACGCCGGTGATGGAGCACGGCAAGGTCGTCGGTTATCTCTCCGTGCGCGTGAAGCCGACGCACGAGGAAGTGCGCGACGCGAGCGCGCTCTATGCGCAGATGAAGGCCGGCAACGCCTCGCACAAGCTCGTGCGCGGCGCGCTCGTGAAGGACGGCATCGCCGGCAGGCTCGCGGCGATCGCGAACATGCCGGTGAGCGCGCGTCTCGCCGCTGCGTTCGCGGCCGTGCCCGCGAGCATGTTGATCGCGGCGCTGGCCGGATGGCAGGGCGCGCCGCCGCTGCCCTTCTGGATCGCGTTCGGCGCGAGTTCGGCGGCGAGCTTCGCGAGCTGGCTCGCGCTCTCGCGTCAGGTCGATGCACCCGTGCGGACCATGTCCGGCTTCGCCGCGCGCATGGCCGCGGGCGATCTGACCGTCGACATGCCCGATGCGCGCCACGACGATCTCGGCGACGTGCAGCGCGCGCTCGCCCAGTTGAAGGCGAATCTCGCGGCGATCGTCTTCGACGTGCGCGGGCAGATCGGCGGCATGCTCGACGCCGCCAACGAAATTTCGAGCGGCAACACGGACCTGTCGCGCCGCACGGAGATGCAGGCGGCATCGCTCGAACAGACTGCCGCAACGATGGATCAACTGACCACCACCGTGCAGGGCAACGCCGACGCCACCGTGCGCGCGCTGGAACTCGTGAAGGAAGCGCAGGCCGCGGCGGACGACGGCGGGCGCATCGCGAGCCAGGTCGAGCAGACGATGGCGGGCATCACGGCGGCTTCGCGGCGCATCGCGGACATCACCGATGTCATCGACGGCATCGCGTTTCAGACCAACATCCTCGCGTTGAACGCGGCCGTCGAGGCGGCGCGCGCGGGCGAGGCGGGCCGCTCGTTCGCGGTGGTCGCGACCGAAGTGCGCAATCTGGCGCAGCGCTGCGCGGCTTCGGCGAAGGAAATCGAAGGCGTGGTGGCGACGAGCGTCGCGCAGATCGAGGACGGCACGCGCCTCGTCACGCGCACGACGCGCCAGATGCGCGCCATCGACGAAGCGGTGAACCGCGTGTCGACCATCATCATGGAAGTCGCGAAGGCGAGCGGCGAGCAGGCCGAGGGCATCGCGCAGGTGAATCAGGCGGTCGCGCATCTCGACGATTCGACCCAGCAGAACGCCGCGCTCGTCGAACAGGCGGCAGCCACGGCGAAGCGTCTCGCCGAACGCGCCGTGGTGCTCGACGAAGCCGTGCGGCTCTTCACGGTTGCGAAAGCTTGAGATCGGGCAGCGTCGAAAGGCGCGTCGCTTGGTACTATCGGGACATTGCCAACGAGGAGTGTGTCCGATGACCGCTGAGAACAATCGCGCGGAAGAAGCGCGAGCGATGGAACGTATCGTGAACGCAACGCGCCAGGTCCAGTCCGCTTTCCTGGCGCTGCAAAAGCATTTCCCGCCTGAAGGCGACGCCCGCCCGTCGCAGATCGCGCTGCAGACTTTCGACGCCGCGCTCCAGGAACTCGAAGACGCCCAGGCCGCCTTCGACACCATGCTCAACGACCTGTTCGACGGCAACCGCTAGGCGCGTCACGCCCTACGCGTTGCGCAGCTCGGGCACGTTCTCACTCGGGCCGTTCAGCGCGGCCTCGCCGTCCGTGTCGGTCAGACCCGCCCATGGCACGCCGTCGCTGGACTGACGGCGCGCGGCCGCCACGCACGCCTCGACCAGTTCCCGGAACGACACCGCCGCCGAGCTCGTGCGCACCAGCACTTCGCCCGGCAGCGGGCTTTCGGGGAACACCAGCCCGACGATCAGCTCGGCCGACGACGCACGCTGGTGCAGGCGCCGCAGCAGATTGCGCAGATACGGCGGCGACTCGGCGGCATCGAACGACACCACGCAAATGATCGTCACGCCCGCGAGATCGACTTCGCCGAAGCGTCCGCGCGAAAAGCGCTCGTAGCCCGCGAGGTCCGCGTACAGGCCGTGCTTGCGAAAGAGCTGCACGGCGATGGTCGCCGCGAGATCGTCCAGCTCGCTTCTCCCCGCGATGCACAGCACCGACGCCGTGTGCCCTTCCTGCTGCGCATCGAAGCGCGCGGGCGGGGTTTCGTGCGCCAGCACCGGTGCATCGTCGGGAGAATCGAGGCTCGCGGGCGGCACTTCGCGGCGCTCGACGGTCACGGCGATATCGTCCGCGTCTTCCAGTCCCTCGATGATGTCGAGCGCGGACTCGTTGATGCGCCTCAACTGATCCGCCGTCACGACGCCGCGCAGCACATCGTTGTGGGCGTAGCGCAGACCTTGCAGCGCGACTTCGTCGTAATACGCGATCAGCGAGCGCTCCTTGAGCAGCGATTCGGCCTGCACGAGCGCTTCGTCGGGATCGTTCGCGAGCAGGCGCTGGTAGAAATTCTCGGCGGGCGTGAGCGCGGGCCGGTCGCCGAACAGCACGTCGAGAAATTCGAGGCGATCGACATGGCGCCCGAGAATCACGAGGCACAGCGTGAGCGGCGTCGAGAGCACGAGGCCGACCGGCCCCCAGATCCAGCTCCAGAAGATCGCCGCGACGATCACGGCGAACGGCGACAGCCCCGTGCTATGCCCGTACAGCAGCGGCTCGATGACCTGACCGGCGAGGATGTCGGTCACGCCGAACAGGACGATGGTCCAGACGAGCATCGCCCAGCCGGGACCGACCGCCGCCGCGAACACGACCGCGACGATCGCCGCGATCCACGTCCCGACATACGGCACGAAGCGCAGGAGCGCGGTGGTCACGCCGAACAGCAGCGCGCCCGGCACGCCGATGATCGCCAGCCCGATCGCGATGACGATGCCCACGCCCGCGTTGATGCCGAGTTGCGCGAGGAAATAGCGCGACAGACGCCGCGCGGCCTCGTCCATCGCCGTGGTGGCGCGATGCAGATCGCGCGAACCGAAAAGCCGTATCAGGCGGTCGCGCAGATCCTCGCGCTGCAACAGGATGAACACCGCGACGACGAGCACGATGCCCGTGGTTTCCAGCGGACTGATGACGGGCGACAAGAATCGCTGCGCCAGTTCCAGCGGAGTCGGCGTGGGCTCGTGGACTTCGACGGGCATCGGCTGATCGATCGGCGATGCGGCCGGGTTGTCCTCGTTCTTCTGCTCCTGCTCGCGCGCGGGCGAAAGCCGCTTCAGCGCGCGCGATGCGCGGCCGAGAAACTCGTCTGCGCGGCCGACCGTCATGCGCTGCACGTTTTCGATCTTGCGCTCGACCGCGACCTGATACTTCGGCAGATCGCCCGCGAGCTGCGCGACCTGCGCGCCGATCAGCGCACCGACGGCGGTCAGCACCGACAGCGCGATCACCACCGCGACGATCACCGACGGCACCTGCCCGAAACGCAGGCGCCGCAGGAAGTCGACGAAGGGCGCGAGCAGAAAGCTCAGCAGAATCGCGAGGATGATCGGAATCATCACCGCGCGGCCGAAGTACAGCGCGCAAATGACGACGACGCCCGTCACCAGGGACGCCAGCGCGCGCACGCCGGGCGCTTCGGGCGGCAGGATTTTCGCGGGTGGCCGGCGCGGCCCGGGTGCTTGCGGCATGGGGAACGGCTCGCTTTTAGTGTGAAGTCGGCCGTGGGCGGCCAGCTTTGTGTGCGGGGAGCAGGGACGCTCAAGCAAGGCGCGTGCCGTCGGGACAGCGTCCGTCGCCCAAGAGGTGAGACTATTCGGGAGCCGAATTTTACTGCATTCGTTGCAACGGTGAGGAAGTACGGGAGCGATTGAAACGATCGGCTGGATGCGTGGTACGGCGCGTGCGACAGTGACGACGGCGTCAATCCATCGAAAAGGACATCATGGCAGTCGATTCACCCTGCATCAGCATCTGACGACGGCGTCAATCCATCGAGAAGGACATCATGGCAGTCGATTCACCCTGCATCAGCATCTGCAAGTTCGACGAGAAGACCGGCTTGTGCATCGGCTGCCTTCGCACGAAAGACGAATGCAAGCAGTGGAAGAAAATGAAGGACAAGCATCGCGCGCGCATCATCGACGAAAGGCCGAGGCGTAAGGCGAAGCTCAAGAAGCACCGGAAGTAGGCCTCGCGAACGAACAAACGCTGGACTGGTTGGTGAAAGGGTGATGGCGATTTTCATCGCGCTTGCGGACTACACTGAATGAGACCTTGCAGGGAGTCCGCCATGAAAGTGACCTGTGCAGCATTCGTTTTCGCCTCGGCCTTTGCCTTTACCTCTATGTCGGCTTTCGCGCAGCTTCATCCGAGCGTCGAGACCGACATGTACGCGCCGCAGAACAGCACGAAGCTCATGCCTGACGCGCCGCTCGGCAGTCAGTATCCGACGCACGGCAACGCGCAGGCCGGCGAGCTCAATCTCAATCCGAGCGATCCGCGCGCTCAACTCGTCAACGGCCTGCCGAACAATGCCAACAGCGGCGGCTATGGCTCGCCGCTCGCGGGCAACAAGGCGAACGTGCCTGTGCCGAACTGAGGGCAGAGTCTGTCCGCAACCCGATTTCGGTAAGTACCGCATCACTGTTCTCGTTTCGAGAACAGTGATTTGAATTTGCCTGCTATTCAACTTCTTCGCGCGCATAGCCATACTGGGTTCACAGGACGGGACTTCTCCCGGCCGCCAACCGAACCAGGGAACTCGCCGTGAAGATTTACTTCCATCCGCTATCCGGTCATTCGCATCGCGCGCGTCTCTTTCTGAATCTGCTCGGGATCCAGCACGAAGAAGCATTCGTCGATCTCGCGGCCGCCGCGCACAAGACGCCTGAATACCTGAAGCTGAACCGCTTCGGCCAGATTCCGGTGCTGGTCGACGGCGATACCGTCATCGCCGATTCGAATGCGATCCTCGTCTATCTCGCGAAGAAAGCGGGCGACACGAAGTGGCTGCCCGACACGCCCGCGCAAGCCGCCGCCGTGCAGCGCTGGCTCTCGGTCGCGGCCGGCCAGATCGCGTTCGGCCCCGCCGCCGCGCGTCTCATCACCGTGTTCGGCGCGAAATTCGATGCGGAAGAAGTCATCGCCCGCGCGCATGGCGTGCTGAAAGTGATCGATTCGGAACTGGCGAATCGCGAATGGATCGCGGATATCGGCAGCACGCATCCGACCATCGCGGATGTCGCGCTCTACAGCTACATCGCGAGCGCGCCCGAAGGCAATGTCGACACTTCCGCCTACGCGAACGTGAACGCGTGGCTCGCGCGCGTCGAGGCGCTGCCCGGCTTCCTTCCGTTTCAAAAGACAGCCGCGGGTCTCGCGGCGTAAAGTAAGCGCGGCGGCTTCCGCCGCCGCGCCCGAATCGAAGAGGCATACGATCATGTCCACTTCCGCGCTCGCCGATGTTCCATCGGTCGCCACGCCCTCGCCGTGGCATCCCGGCGAAATCGCCATTCAGAAGGCCTTCGGTGTCGACCAGCGCATGGACGGCGTCGGGCGGCGCGTCGTGCGCGATCACATGCCGGATCAGCATCGCCAGTTCTTCGCGCAACTGCCGTTCGTGGTGGCGGGCGCGGTCGACGAGCACGGCGATCCGTGGGCGACGCTGCTCGCCGGGCATCCCGGCTTCATGCGCGCGCCCGACGCGAAAACCCTGTCGATGAGCCGCGCGCGCGATCCGCTCGATCCCGCCGACGCCGGCATGAACGATGGCGCGTCGATCGGCCTGCTCGGCATCGAGTTGCACACGCGCCGCCGCAACCGCATGAACGGCGTGATCCGTCGCGATGGCGCGAACATGGCATTCGAGGTGGCCGTCGAGCAAAGCTTCGGCAACTGCCCGCAGTACATCCAGTTGCGCGATTTTGAATTCGTGCGCGATCCGGCCGTGCCGTCGCCCATGCAACCGGTCCTGCTCGACGCCCTTTCGCCGCGCGCCACGGCGATGATCACGGGCGCGGACACGTTTTTCGTCGCGTCGTATTTCGATCGGGAAGACGGGCATCGGCAAGTGGACGTGTCGCATCGCGGCGGCAAGCCGGGCTTCGTGCGCCTTTCGGACGACGGCGCGCTCACCATCCCGGATTTCGCGGGCAACCTCTTCTTCAACACGCTCGGCAACATTCTCGTGAACGGCCGTGCGGGGCTCGTGTTCGCCGACTTCGAAAGCGGCGACGTGCTACAGCTCGCGGGCGAAGCGCAAGTGCTGCTCGATTCGCCCGAAACCGCCGCATTCCAGGGCGCGGAACGGCTGTGGCGTTTCACGCCGCGCCGCATCGTGTATCGCGCGGGCGCGCTGCCGTTGCGGTGGAAGGCGCAGCGCGAGGGCGCGTCGCCCAATTCGCTGATGACCGGCGACTGGGCGCAAGTGGCCGAGCGCCTCAAGGCGGCCGCGCTCGCCAACGTGTGGCGCACGTTCCGCGTGAGCAAGATCGTCGATGAGAGCGATACGATCCGCTCCTTCCATCTCGAACCGGCCGACGGCGCGGGCATCGTGCCGCACAAGGCCGGCCAGCATCTGCCGATTCGCGTCACGCCGCCGGGCGATGCGAAGCCGCTGATTCGCACGTACACGCTTTCGGTCGCGCCATCGGACGGCGTGTATCGCATCAGCGTGAAGCGCGACGGACGCGTATCCACGCATCTGCACGAGACGTTGAAGGTCGGCGGCATCATCGAAGCGCGCGCGCCCGCCGGCGATTTCACGATCGATCCGTTCGAGCACCGTCCGGCGGTGCTGATGGCGGCGGGCGTCGGCATTACGCCGATGCTCGCGATGCTGAGGCACATCGTCTACGAAGGCCTGCGCAAGCGGCGCGTGCGTCCGGTGTGGATGATCGTGTCGGCGCATTCGCTCGCGAACCGCGCGTTCGCACGGGAAATCGATGCGCTCGCGCAAAGCGCGGGCGGCGCGGTGAACGTGATCCGCGTGCTGAGCGACACGAACGGCGCGCAGTTCGAGCGCGACTACGACGTCTCGGGGCGCATCGACCTCGACCTGCTGACGAGCCGCCTGCCCTTCAACGACTACGACTTCTATATGTGCGGTCCGGGCGCGTTCATGCAGACGATCTACGACGGCCTGCGCGGGCTCAATGTCTCCGATACGCGCATTCACGCAGAAGCGTTCGGTCCTTCGGCGCTCAAGCGCACAGCGGATCGCGGCGCGGACGTGAAACCGATGGTTCCTGCCGCAATCGAGCCGGTGAAGATCGAATTCCTGAAGTCGGGCACGAGCGCGCAGTGGAAACCCGGCGGCGGGACCTTGCTGGAACTCGCGGAAGCGAGCGGTCTTTCGCCGGAATTCAATTGCCGCGGTGGCACCTGCGGCACGTGCCGCACGCGTATCGTGCACGGCGCGGTGTCGTATGAAAGCGAACCGGCGTTCCACGTCGGCGATGATGAGGCGCTGATCTGCTGCGCGGTACCGGCGGCGGATGAGAGCGGCAAGCTGGAACTGGAGCTTTGATCGCGTTGTGAAGCGGTCGTGGATTGTGCCCCGCGCACATATCCCCGAGAATGCACGGCATCCTTCAAGCCAGCGTGGCTCGTGCTTTCCAATGGACCGTTTACAGGCAATGACGACCTTCGTCACGGTGGTCGAGACCGGTGGCTTCGCCTCGGCCGCGCGCAAGCTCGACGTCTCGCCCTCGGTCGTGAGCCGCGTAGTGACGGAGCTCGAAGAGCATCTCGGCGTGCGCCTGCTCACGCGCACGACGCGCGTCGTGCGTCTCACCGACGCCGGCAGCGGCTATTTCGAGGATTGCCGGCGCATCCTCGGCGAAATCGATACCGCCGAACTCTCCGCGACCGGCACGCACTCGTCGCCGCGCGGCCTGCTCTCGATCACCGCGCCGGTGATGTTCGGCCGGCTGCACGTCACGCCGGTCGTGCTCGACTATCTGCGCCGTTATCCCGAAGCCGATGCAAGCTGCTGGTTCGTCGACCGTGTGGTGAATCTCGTCGATGAGGGCATCGACGTGGCGGTGCGCATCGCGCAACTGCCGGATTCGTCGCTGCAGGCGATCAGCGTCGGGCGCGTGCGGCGCGTGCTGTGCGCATCGCCCGCTTATCTGGAGGCGCACGGCACGCCGCGCCATCCCGACGACCTCGCGGAACATGTGATCATCGCGTCGACGGGCTCGTCCTCGCCGCCGGAATGGCGTCTGCACGACGGCGAACGGCAGTTTCTCGTGCGCGCTCATCCGCGTCTCACGACGACCACCAACGACGCCGCGATTGCCGCCGCGCTCGCGGATTTCGGCATCGCGCGGCTTCTGTCGTATCAGGTCGCGCAGCATGTGAGCGAAGGGCGTCTCGTGATCGTGCTGCCCGAATTCGAGCCGCCACCCTTGCCGATCCATCTCGTGCATCGCGAGGGACGCCACGTCACGCAAAAGGTGCGCGCATTCCTCGATCTCGCCGTGACCACGCTGCGCGCGGACGATTCGTTGCGCTGAATCGCGCTAAACATACGCGCCGCGCGTGACATTTCGTGCATCGGATGGCGAATCGAACGGCCGTTAGCACGACTGCCGTGCAAAATGCCGGCAAAACATGCAACATAGCTGTCTCGAACGATCGCACCGATCGCCGCGCTTTCGGCTCTCCTGAACCTTTACCGGCTCACGCACCATGACGAATTCAACTTCTCCCTCGAACGAACGCCCGCTCGACATGATCATCTTCGGCGGCGGCGGAGACCTGGCGGCGCGCAAGCTGCTGCCGGCGCTCTACATGGCGCACATGCACTGCAACCTGCCCGCCGAGACACGCATTCTCGCGATCGGCCGCAAGGACTGGGCGCGCGAGGACTACCTCAAGAATTTCATGGAAGAACAGGCGCGCCCGTTCATCGACGCGAAGGCGTTCGATGCGCAGTCGTGGGACAAATTCCTCGCGCTCTTCGACTACGTGCGCATCGACGTGGAGAATCCCGGCGACTTCCAGCGTCTCGCGCAGGCCGTGCGCCCCGGCTCGCAGCGCGTGCTTTATCTGTCGACGTCGCCCGAACTCTTCGTGACCATCTGCGAAAACCTCGACAACGCCGGCATTCTCGATGACCACGCGCGCGTCGTGCTGGAAAAGCCGCTCGGCCACGATCTCGCCTCCGCGCGCGCGATCAACGACGCCGTCGGCAAGCATTTCAAGGAAGAGCAGATTTATCGCATCGACCATTATCTCGGCAAGGAAACCGTGCAGAACCTGATGGTGCTGCGCTTCGGCAATGCGATCTTCGGGCCGCTGTGGCAGGCGCCGTATATCAAGAGCGTGCAGATCACGGTGTCGGAGACGGTCGGTGTCGGCAGCCGCGCGGGCTTCTACGATCACACCGGCGCGTTGCGCGACATGGTGCAGAACCACTTGCTGCAACTGCTGTGCATCGTCGCGATGGAACCGCCCGTATCGCTCGATCCGGACGCCGTGCGCGACGAAAAGCTGAAGGTGCTGAAATCGCTGCGGCCGATGACCGTCGCCGATACCGCGCGCGACACCGTGCGCGGCCAGTACACGGCGGGCGCGGTGGGCGGAGAGGCGGTGAAGGGTTATCTCGAAGAACCGAACGTGCCGGCCGACAGTCGCGCGGAAACGTTCGTCGCATTGCGCGCGCATATCAACAACTGGCGCTGGGCGAATGTGCCGTTCTTCCTGCGCACCGGCAAGCGCATGCAGAATCGCCGCTCGGAGATCGTCATCGATTTCGCGGATCTGCCGTTCTCGATCATCCCGGATGGCCCGCGTCACTACGGCAACCGGCTGACGATCACGCTGCAGCCGGAAGAGTCGATCCAGTTGCAGATGCTGGCGAAGGAGCCGGGCAGCGGCATGCACATGCAGCCGGTCACGCTCAATCTCGATCTGCAGCAGGCCATGACGCAGCGGCGCGCGGAGGCCTACGAGCGCTTGCTGATCGACGTGATTCGCGGCAGGCTCACGCACTTCATGCGGCGCGACGAACTCGAAGCGGCATGGACGTGGGTCGAGCCGATTCTCAGTGGCTGGAAGGAACTGGGCGATCGCCCGCGCGGATACACCGCGGGGACGTTCGGACCGGCGGCGTCGAGCGCGCTGATGGCGCGGGAAAATCAGGCTTGGGCTGAAGAGGCTTAAGTCATCGCGCGATGCGGTGACCTTCGTTCACCGCATCGCGACATGCGATGTTCGTCTCGCGGCCCAAGCCGTGCCTAATGCCATCACCCCCGACAGCACCACGATCCCGCCCAGAATCCCCACGAGCCGCATCAGCGCGGGCATCGGGTCCGACGACCAGTGATGATCCTGCACGAACACCATGATGAACGCGATGCCGAACTGCCGCCCGACATAGCTCGCGCCTTGCGAGCCGGTCTGCACATGACAGCCGATCCACACGCCCGCGCACAGCGCGACCATGCAGGCGAAGGCGTTGTCGCCCAATAACGGCAGGAGCGCGAGACTCACCGCGCCCGCCAGCAGGCAGCCGATGAAACGCTGAATCATGCGCTCGGCGATCGGCTTGTGCGTGGGCTTGCCGAGCGCCGACGCGGGCAGGATCAGCACGGCGACCGCCGTCACCATTGCCTGCGCGAAGCCGGGCAGGTTCCACGCGTACGCGAGCGATGCCAGGATCATCACCGACCACGCGCTTTGCCACGCGAGGCGCCTGCGCATGGTGAGCGCGATCTGCTCGGCGCGCGCGACGTGCGTCGCATCGAGCGCCTGCACAGCCTGCGCCGCGTCGGAGGGCATGACGGTGACGGCTTGCGCGTTGACGCCGTCGACGCGATCCACCGTGGATGCGGCCTGCGCGCGCGGCACCGGCGGCGCGCCGCGCGACTTGCGATAGTGCTGCACGCCCGCATGAAAGAGCGCCGACACAGCGACGCACGCCACCGTCCCGACCACCACTTCCGCGACCCGCAACAGCGCGAACGACGCCGTCGCCGCAGCGGTCACAAGCCTGTGCGCCTCGAACGTCACCATCAGCGACGTCACCGCGCCCAGCACCCACGCGTAGCCCGCATCGGAGACGAGCGCGCGATGCACCGACACGCCCACGATGGCGCCGAGCAGCGGCACGAACAGCCACGGCACGTCGCCGATGGTGGCGCCCGCCACCGCGCCGATGATCGCGCCCGCGACCGTGCCGACCACCCGCTGCACGCCGCGCTGCGCGCACGCGGAAAACTTCGACTGCATCACCGCGAAGCCGCTGATGGCCGCCCACCAGATGTTGCTCAGGTGAAAAGCATAGGCGAGCGCGACGGCGAGCCCGACCGAGAGCATCGCCTGGGTCGCGAAGAGCGCGCGGGCCGGCGTCGGTCTGATCGCGATGAGTTCGCGCCCGAGCGCGGCAAATGCGTCGCGGACGATGAGCACGAACGCGCCCACGGCTACGGCGCTTTCGGGCGGCATCGGGCGGGCGCTGCGGGGAGAATCGTCGGTCGGCATCGTTCTGGCGAATTCAGGCGTCTGGCTTGAGCGTAGCCGCCGATCGCCCGGATGCAAAGCCGAACCGCAAAAGATGCGGCAAATCCGCTACACGCGCGAAGTCAGCAAACGAAGGCCAGCCGCGCCGAACGCGAGCGCGAGGCACACATCGAGGCCGCGCTGGATGCGCGTGTAGATGCGCCGCGCGGAGGCCATCGAGAAAAGCGCGGCATAGCCGCCGAACACGCACGCGCCGATGCACAGACATCCCGCGACGACGACGAGCATATGCGCCGGCCCTTCTCCCGCCGACGATCCGAGCGCCGCGACCGACATCCACACGAGAATTGCCTTCGGGTTCGTGAGATGCAAAAGCGCGCCGCGCGCGTAGAGCCTGCGGCCGCTTTGCCCCGGCGCATCCGCCGACGACGCGCGCGCCGTCGGCCTGAACGCCGCGCGCCCCGACTTGAACGCGAGCCACAGCAGATAAAGCCCGCCGCAAATCTTCACGCCGACGAGAAAGCCCGAGTACGCGGTCAGCGCGGCGGAGAGGCCGAGCGCCGCGAGCATCGCCCAGAAGAACGAGCCGGATATGACGCCCGCCGCGAACGCAAACGCCGCGCGCCGGCCCGACGTGCTGGCGATCGACATGATCGCGAGATTGCTCGGCCCGGGACTCGCCGTGCCGACGAAATACGCCGAGTAAGCGATAAGCAGATTCGCGCTGAGCAAGGCGTGGCCGTTCATGGCGTGGGCGTCTTTCGTTTCGAATGCCGAAATTGTGGCTGGCAAAAGGCGCGCGCGTCCATGAACGCTTCGTGTTTGCGCGGGCAGGCCAGTTCCTTGCGAATGCCGGCGGCGGTGCTATCTTTGAATGCGCGCGAGGAACCGCGCGCCTCCATCCGATGCACCCTCACACCAGGACTCATCATGGCGAAAGTATTGGTTCTCTACTACTCGATGTACGGCCACGTCGAGACGATGGCGCAGGCGATCTCCGAAGGCGCGCGTGGCGTCGCGGGCGCGGAAGTCACGGTCAAACGCGTGCCCGAAACGATTCCCGCCGACCAGGCCGCGAAGATCGGCGTGAAGCTCGATCAGCAGGCGAGCGTCGCCAGCGTCGACGAACTCGCGGATTACGACGCGATCATCTTCGGCACGCCGACGCGCTTCGGCAACATGGCGGGCCAGATGCGCACCTTCCTCGACCAGACCGGCGGACTGTGGATGAAGGGCGCGCTCGTCGGCAAGATCGGCAGCGTGTTTTCGTCGACCGCTTCACAGCACGGCGGGCAGGAAACCACGATCACCTCGTTTCATAACACGCTGTTGCATCACGGCATGGTGATCGTCGGCGTGCCGTATGCATGCGCCGGGCTCACGAACATGAGCGAGATTTCAGGCGGCACGCCTTACGGCGCGACCACGATGGCCTCCGCCGACGGCAGCCGCCAGCCCACGCAGAACGAACTCGACATCGCGCGCTACCAGGGCAAGCATGTCGCCGAACTGGCGATGAAGCTCGCCGGATAGACGCACTATCGCGCATAGCCTTCGAGACCTTCGGCCAGCGCGTCGAAGGTCGCGCGGCAGCGAGGACTCGCGCGCAAGTCCTCGTGCATCGTCACCCAGGTTTCGAGCTGAAACGCGAATGCTTTCGGGAGCACGCGCACCAGCGCATCGCGCCGTGCGAGCGCGACCTGACACACGCCGATGCCCGCGCCCGCGCGAACCAGCGCGAGTTGCGCGAGGTCGCTGTCGGCGCGCAGCGCGAAGGCTTCGCGCGTGAAGCCGGGCAGCGCCTTGCTCGCCCCGCGCAGGAATGCGGTGGGCTTGTCGTAGCCGATCACCGTGTGCTCCCACAGCGCCTTCGCGTTGCGCGGCGCGCCGTGCTTCTCCAGATAATCGCGGCGCGCGTGCAGTCCCACCTCGATGCGCCCCACGCGACGCGCCACCAGTTGCGCCTGGCTCGGCCGCACCATGCGCACGGCGATATCGGCCTCGCGCTGCAGAAGATCCTGCACGAGATTGCTCAGCACGAGTTCGACGACGAGCCGCGGATGCCGCTCGCGCAACGCCGCGATGATCGGCGGCAGCACTTCCACGCCGACGACCTCGCTCGCCGAAACACGCACGACGCCCTGCACGCCGGCGCCATCGGCATGGCCGCTTGCCGCGCGTTCGAGCGATGCGGCGGCGTGCTGCAGCGCTTGCGCATAGGAACGCAAGGCGAGCGCGACGTCGGTCGGTTGCAAGCCGAGTTGCGAGCGCGTGAAAAGGCGCAGGTTCAACGCCTGTTCGAGCGCTTCGACATGACGCCCCGCAGTCGGCTGCGTGATGCCGAGCGAGCGTGCGGCGCCGGAGAGCGAGCCCTCCTGAAGCACCGCGAGAAAGGTCCGATACAGCTCCCAGCCGATGTTTTCCGCCATACGAATTTGTATATCTGATCAACGGAGTTCAGCAATTTTATTGCAACGCGAAAGCGCGGAGAATCGGCTGATCGACATAACGACGGGAGCACGGCATGGCACACGGAGAATCCGTTCTGGTACTCGGCGCGACGGGCGGTATCGGTGGGGAAGTCGCGCGGCAGTTGCGCGGTGCGGGCTGGAACTTGCGTGGCCTGCGTCGCGCGATGGCGTCGGGTGAACGCGAAAGGGGTGTCGAGTGGATCGAAGGCGATGCGATGAATCGCGCCGACGTCGCACGCGCCGCGCGTAATTGCGCCGTGATCGTGCATGCGGTGAATCCGCCGGGCTACCGACGCTGGGCAGAGCTCGTTCTGCCGATGCTCGACAACACGATCGCAGCGGCGAAGAGTGAACGCGCAACCATCGTGTTGCCGGGCACGATCTACAACTTCGGCCCGGACGCATTCCCGGTGTTGCGCGAAGACTCGCCGCAACATCCGCTCACGCGCAAGGGCGCGATCCGTGTCGAGATGGAAGCGCGCCTGAAACGTGCAGCCGATGACGGCGCACGCGTCGTGATCGTGCGCGCGGGCGATTTTTTCGGACCGCAAGCGGGCAACAACTGGTTCTCGCAAGGACTCGTGAAGCCTGGCCAGCCGGTCGGCAGGATCAGTTATCCGGGTGCGCGCGGCGTCGGGCACGCATGGTCGTATCTGCCCGATGTCGCGCACACGATGGTCGATCTGCTCGCGCGCCGCCATGCGCTCGAACCCTTCGCGTGCTATCACATGCGCGGCCACTGGGACGATGACGGCACGCAGTTCGCCGCCGCGATTCGCCGGGTGATCGAACGCCGCACTGGACGCGCGCCCGGTATCGGCGCGTTCCCGTGGTGGCTGCTGATGCTCGCATCGCCATTCAATGCGACGCTGCGCGAAATGCGCGAGATGCGTTACCTATGGCGCACGCCGATTCGCATGGACAACGCGCGCCTCGTCGCGACGCTCGGCCGCGAACCGCACACACCGCTCGATGAAGCAATCGAAGCGACGCTCGCCGGCCTCGGCTGCATCGACGCTCAGGCTTCGACGTCCAGCTTCACTTCGTAGAGCGACCGGCCGTTCAGATCGTGCAGCGAGACCGTCATTGCGCGGCTCACGGGATCGATCTTCGCGCGGCCATAGAACTGTTGCAGCGCCGCGGGCGAGCGGTTCTGCGGATTGTCCTTCGGTACGCTCACATAGCGCAGTTCCGGACCGAACGTCATGTCGAGATCGTTGGGCCCGAACGTGCCCGCGTTGATCGGCCCGCCGACGAATTCCCAGAACGGCTTGAACTCGGTGAACTTCGCGCGCGACGGATCGTAATGCGTCGCCTGCGCGTAGTGCACGTCCGCCGTGATCCACACGACGTTCCTGATGTCCTCCTGCTTGATGAAGCGCAGGATTTCCGCGAGCTCCAGTTCGCGTCCGAGCGGCACGCCATTTTCGGCGTTGGCCCATGCTTCGAACGTGCCCTTCGGCACGTCGGGATTCAGATCGGGGACGACGAGCGAGATCGGCATGTCGCTCGCGATCACTTTCCACGTCGCGCGCGACGCCTTCAGCGATGCCTTCAGCCACGCCGTCTGCTGCGAACCGAGGAAAGCCGAATCCGCATCGAGACGCGTCTGCCTGTTCGGCGAGTTCGCGCCGCGATACGAACGCTCGTCGAGCATGAACACATCGAGCAGCGGTCCGAACTGAAACCCGCGATAGACCTGCTCCGGATCGAGCTGATTGATGCGATACGGGTTGTATTCGAACATCGCCTGCTTCGCGCGCGCTTCGAGCAGGTTGATCGCGCGCGTCTGATAGCGCTTTTCCGCGTCGCCGATTCTCTGGCCCGGATACCAGTTGTTGCGCACTTCGTGATCGTCCCACTGCACGAGGAACGGCACTTCGGCGGCGAAGCGGCGCTTGTTCCTGTCGAGCTGGTTGTAGGCAAACGCGGCGCGGTAATCGTCGAGCGTCTGCGCCACATGCGACTTGCCTTCGGTGACGAGGTTGGTCCACATCGTGCCGTCGGGCAAACGCACATCAGATTCGATCACGTTGTCCGCGTAGATCTGGTCGCCCTGATGGATGAAGAAGTCCGGCGCCTCTCGGCGCATCGCTTCATAGATGCGATAGCCGCCGAAGCGTTCGTTGATGCCCCAGCCCTGTCCCGCTTCATCGCCGGAGAACACGAAGCACACCGGCTTGCTGGCATCGAGCGAGGCCGTGCGCAGGCGTGCCGTCACCGGCTCGCTGTAGGCCTTGCCATCGACGAGATCCTGAAAGCGCACGCGATAGAACACGTCGGCGCCCGGCGGCAGACCGGTCAGGTCCACGCGCGCCGTGAAGTCGCTGCTGTCGAGCGCGGCCGGGCCGATGCGTCGCTGGTAAGTATCGAAGCGCTCGCTCGTCGAATACTCGACGATCATGCGCGAAGGCCGGTCCGCGCGGCTCCAGACGATGCCGCTCGTCGCGGTGACATCGCCGCTCATCACGCCGCCGGGTAGTTGCGGACGCAACTTGTCGGCGGTGACGACGGCGGGCGCGACGCCTTGCGCGAGGGCATCGGCAAGACCTGCGCCCGTGAGCGCGAGCCCCGTGCCGGAAACGAGACCCTTCAGCAAGGTGCGTCGTGACGGTTTGACGATGCGATCCGGCATGGCGAGCTTCCTCTCGAACTGTACGATGGGGCAGTTACACGCTGCGTCGAATCGACGATGGTAAAACGTAACGGTGTCGCTTTTGTTTCAACGGGCGCTTCATTGTCCGCCCGATTCGATGCAATGAGCACGCGACGATTGCTGTGACGGCTCACCGCATCGGACACGCGCTCTTCCCAGAAGCGCCAGTTCGTGCCCTTCGTGCGGCCGATCACGATGAGGTCCGCGTCGAACTCGCGCGCCGCCTGCGCGATCACGCGCGCGAGCGTCGTGCCGCCTGGCAGGTCCATCGTCACGCACACGCCGTTGATGCTCGATGCGCGTATCGCCTGCAGCGTACGCTTTTCGACTTCGCGCGCGAGCACGTCGACGTGCGCGAGCGCCGCGCCGAAGTCGTACTGCACGGACGATATCGCCCAGAACGGCGCACGGTCCACCACGTGAAGCGCGGTGAGGCGCGCATTGCATTCGCGGGCCCGCGCGATGCCGAGCGCGAGCGCGGCATGACTGCCGCCCGGCCCCACCGCGACCAGTATGTGCTGTTTCATGGTGTCGTCTCCGTCAGTGCATGCGCCACGCGCGCTTCACGGCATCGATCACGGCGGCTTCGGTGCAGGTCATCATGCCGTCCGCGACGACCGCCGACTCGCAGAGCGTGAGCACGTCGCGTCTCATGCGCTCGTCGCGCACCTCGTGCGCGAGCTGTTGCACGACGCCTGCATCGACCCGGCATGCCTCGTCCCACGTGAGATAGGAGCAACGCGTGAGGTCTTCGCAGACTTCTCGCACGACCTCATGCAACTCGCCCGCATGAAGCCCGAGCCGCGCATAGAAGCCGCGCCGTTCGAGCTCTTCGATTTCCGCACTGCCGATATGCCCGTCCGCGATCAGCGACATCACGACGATGCGCGCGGCCGCGCGGGGACTGTCCGATGGATAGTGACGCATGGCATTTCTCCTCGATGAAACCTCGTCAACGAAAGGCAGTGCGATGGGTTCGATCGAGACCGCGCCGCCCGGATGCTTCGCATCGTAGGCGGGGAGAATGAGCATCGAATGAGCGCGTCATACCCGCACGGTATGGGTCCAGTCCGCATCGGTATTGGACGTGGCGCGCGCCGCCCTCTTACTCTCCGACGGATACCCATAACGGAGAAACCATGAGCACGCCTCTCGATATCGCCTCGCTGATCGACAAGGAACGCATCCGGCCATTTCAATGGTCGATCTTCCTGCTCTGCTTTGCGACCACGCTCTTCGACGGCTTCGACACGCAAGCCATCGCCTACACGGGACCCGCGATCGTCGCGGCGTTCGGTCTGGCGCCCGGCGATCTCGCGCCGATTCTCATCGCGGGGACGCTCGGCATGACCATCGGCGCGATGACGCTCGGACTCCTCGGCGATCGCGCGGGGCGGCGTCCCGCGCTGCTCGGCGGCGTCGCGGTGTTCAGCATCGCATCGCTCGCCACCGCTTTCGCGAACAGCACGGGACAGATTCTCGCGCTGCGTTTCTTCGCGGGACTGGGCATGGGCGGCTGCACGCCGGTCCTGCTCGCGCTCGCGGCGGAGTTCGGACCCGCGCGGCATCGCGGCGCGATCATGACGGGCGTGCTGCTCGGCCTGCCCGCCGGCGCGATGCTCGGCGGCCTGCTCGCCGCGCGCATGATGCCCGTGATCGGCTGGCAGGGCGTCTTCGTCGTAGGCGGCGCCGCGCCGCTCGCGTTGCTCGTGCTGCTCTACTTCAAGCTGCCGGAATCCCTGCATTACCTCGTGGCGCGCTCGCGCGACGGTCACCGCGCCGTGCGTGACGTGCTGGCGCGCATCGTGACATGGCCGCTCGCCGATGACGCGCGCTTCACCGTGCATGAAGCCGCCGCGCGCGCGAGCGTCGCCGCGCTGTTTCGCGAAGGCAACGCGCGCAACACGGTCGCGATCTGGGCCGTCTATTTCTTCAACTGGATCGCGTGGTTCATGTTCCTCTCGTGGCTGCCGACCGTGCTGAAGGCCGCCGGACTGCCCGCTGCTCAGGCACCGCTGGGCACGGTCGTCGTGAACGCGGTGTTCATCGTCTGCGCGATCGGGCTTTCCTTCGTGTTGCCGAAGGTCGGCACGCGGCGCCTTCTCGTCGGGTTGCTCGTGCTCGGCATCGCGATCGCCGTCGGCCTTGCGTATGCGGGCACATCGTGGGGACTCGTGTTCACGCTCGCGGGCGCGGCGGGACTCGGCATCGGCGGACAGCAGATCGCGCTCAACTACCTCGTGGTCGGCGCGTATCCGACGACGCTGCGCGCAACGGCCACCGGCTGGGCCATCGGCATGGGGCGCGTGGGCGCGATCGCGGGATCGGCGCTCGGCGGCACGTTCCTGAACATGGGCGGGCCGGGCGGCTTCTATCTGACGCTCGCCGTGCCGCTCGCGGCCGCGCTCCTTGCCGTCATCGCCATCCGCACGAACGAATCCGAGGCCGATACCTCACTCGCCACCGCCTCACACTGACCGATGTACGCGCCGGCCGAACACTCACGCTGAGAAGCGTCGGCCAGCGCACGACAGTTCGTTTTTCTACCCGCTTCTCCTTGCACCGTCCGAGCCTTATTCCACAAGGCTGCACGCGTTTCGCGCTGCGACTGGCACAGCCCATGCATAAGGCTGTGCCGTCGCGTCATGACTGCCTGCCACTGTTTGACGCGACCGGGCCGGTCGCCTCGCGCGCCGGCCCGTTTCTTCCGGCGCCGCGGGTCATATCGCGAGATTCCGGCGGCACGCGCAGGCGCCAAGGAGATCACCATGAACAGTTTCGATGACGCCTTCGAAGCGCTGATCGGCAGCGAAGGCGGCTACTCATTCAATCCGGCGGACCCGGGCGGCGAAACGATGTGGGGCGTAACGGCACGCGTCGCGCGCGGCTACGGCTATGCGGGCGCGATGAAGGACCTGCCGCTCGAACTCGCGAAACGCATCGCCAAGCAGAAGTACTGGGACCCGCTGCATCTCGACGAATTCGATCCGCGCGTCTCCTTCCAGATCTTCGATGCGAACTACAACGGCGGTCTCGTCGTGCTGTGGATGCAGAAGGCGTCGGGCGCGAAGGAAGACGGCAAGTTCGGCCCCGACACCGTCGATGCCGTGAAAGCCGCCGATCCGATGCGCTTCGTCCTGCGTTTCATCGCATATCGGTTGCGTTATCTGAAGGGCCTGCATGCCTGGCCGACGTTCAGCCGCGGCTGGACCGATCGCATGGCGACGAATCTTCTTCTGGGAGCAGCATGATGGACTGGTCGAAAGTGGCGGCAACCATCGGCGCGAAGGCGCCTCTTCTGGCGGGTCTCATTGGCGGGCCGGTCGGTCTCGGCGTGAGCACGGCGGCCGCAATCATCTCGCATGCGCTCGGCACGCCGAGCGATCCGGATGTCGTCGAGACCGCGCTCAACGATCCCGCGGCGCTGGACAAGATCGGTCAGGCGGAGAGCGCGAACTCGTTGCAGTTGCAACAACTCGTGGTGGCGGCGGCGCAGGCGCGCCTGTCGTTCGAAGCGGACATGGCGCGCATCGCGGCGGGCGACCGCGCCGATGCGCGCGCAATGGGCATCGCCAACAAGGACTGGGTGCCGAAGGTGCTCGCGATGAGCGTCACGGCCGGCTTCTTCGGCATCCTGCTGCTGATGGCGCTGCGGGCGTTGCCCGAGGCGAATCGCGATCTTGTGAACGTCGTGGTCGGCGCGCTCGGGACTGCGTGGATCAGCATCATCGGGTATTACTTCGGGACTTCGGCGGGCTCGATGCGCAAGACCGAGCTGCTTGCACAACCGAGCGTGCCGATCACGTCGGAGACGGCGGTCACCTTGCGTGATCCTGCGCCGGCGGCATCGGCAGCGCGCGGTCAGCCTGGCGCTACTCTCGACCATGCGCCGCTTGCGTTCGTGCCGGGTGGGCAAGGGCCGATTTTTACGGGCGGGGTTTAGGTTTTCGGTAGCGTGGGGGTACGATTCGCTGGATCCCGTATTCGTGTCGGTCTATTAGCACTGCCCCTGTGCGGGGCGGCACCTACTTTCTTTGCTGCTGCAAAGAAAGTAGGCAAAGAAAGCAGCTTGTCCATCCAAAGTGCCTCACACCGGCCGCGGCACAGGCGATTGACCTAATGGCCCGGCAGTAGCGAGTGCCCTCACAGGCCTAACCGGGCTTGGACCGCGCACGGTCTGCCGAGCTAGGGCCTTTAGGGCGCTGGTTCAGCACAAAATTGCTCCGGCACAGCGCTACGCGCTGCCGTTGGGAATGCGAAGGAAACCAACGGAGAAGAAGCACATGCGGACCCGATTGACCCGTCGGCCGCGAAGCGGGCTGGCGCTCTTTCGTGCTGAACCAGTTTATTGTGTGGTGCGATGAGTCAGACCGTGCGCGATCCAAGCCCGGTGAGTTTTGTGAGGGCACTCGCTATTGCCGGGCCATTAGGTCTATCGCCTGTGCCGCGGCCGGCGTGAGGCACTTTGGATGGGACAAGCTGTTTCTTTGGTTACTTTCTTTGCAGCAGCAAAGAAAGTGACTGCCGCCCCGCACAGGGGCAGTGCCAATAGACCACCGCGAAAACGGGATCCAGCGAAAACCCCGAAACGTCATCACATCAGAGCCCAGTCCGCGGATCGTAGGGCCGCGCCGGATGATGCGCGATATTCTCGAACTGCGGCCGAATCGCATCGCTAAAGGCTCGACCTTATACACATCCGACGCATCCGACCAGCCAAACATTATACAT
>LRBF01000052.1 GCA_001580565.1 Caballeronia megalochromosomata
GTGCCCTCACAGGTCTTGCGCGGCTTGGACCGCGCACGGTCCGACGAGCCGTAACGTTCAGCGCGCTGGTTCAGCACGAAATAGCTTCGGCACAGCGCTACGCGCTGCTGTGGGGTATGCGAGGGAAACCGACGAAGCAGGAGAAGTGCAGAAGCACACGCACACCCGATTGACCAGTCGGCCGCGAAGCGGGCTGGCGCACTTTCGTGCTGAACCAGTTACTTGTGTGGCGCGATGAGTCAGACCGTGCGCGATCCAAGCCCGCTGAGTTTTGTGGGGGCACTCGCTACTGCCGGGCCATTCAACCAATCGCCTGTGCCGCGGCCGGCATGAAGCACTTTGGATGGAACAAGCTGTTTCTTTGGTTACTTTCTTTGCAGCAGCAAAGAAAGTGACTGCCGCCCCGCACAGGGGCAGTGCTAATAGACCAACACGATAACGGGATCCAGCGAAACCCTGAAGAAATCCTCTCCCAGAGCCCCGCGGAGTAGCGAAAAAAACCGCCTAAATCTTCTGCCTGTCCCCCCGATAGATAATCTCGACATTCTCCGGCGAAGGCGTGAGCAGCAACAACCCGACAAAGACAATCACCGGCGTGATGAACAGACTCAGAAGAAAGGTCCCAAGATAGCCAAGATGCGTACGCCGCCCGCGATAAGCGACGAGCAGGCTGAGAACGATATAAACGAGACTGGGGATGACAATCATGACGGCCTCCCGTGATCGTCGCGGCTGCGATGAGCTAACAGCTTAGCATCACAGGCAATCAAGGTTTCTTTACGCCCGGATTGGCAGCCCGGGACACGTTGCTGTCGTTGCCGGAACCTTCCTTCTCGCCCGCTTTCGGAAAGAGCCTGGGAAGGTCGCGCCATTGCGGAAGCGGATGCGACTGCGGGTCGATCACCGTCGGCGCGGGAAGATCCGGTTGCTTCGCGATGTCGCTCCCGAGAATCAGCGGAAGCTGATCTTTCCCGCCACCGACCACGACGATCTTCGAGTTACTCGAGTTCGACAGCTGAACCGTCGCTTCGATGCCTCGCCATGTCAGCAGCTGAGGCGTCAGGGAATTGGCGACGATGGAATAGAAAGTCTGTATGCCGATGGCCTCGATCCGTTTGCGCTCCGCTTCGTCCTGCGCCTGCGCGATCAGGAATTTATAGGCCTGCGCATTCTGCTCTTCCGTGAGCTTTCGGTTGATCGAGTCGTTCACCGTGGTGGGCAGATCGAGATCGCGCACGACGACGCGCTCGAAGAAAATGAGCCCCTTCGCAGCCGGCGAGCCGTGCATCTTGTCGAGTATGCGGCTTTCCAGATCTTCCACATTGATCCGATACAGATCATGCGGATCGCATTTGCCGATGATGTCGCGCACCGCACCGAGCGATATCGGCCGCACCACACGATCGACGTAGTCATAGCCGACTTCCTGATGCAGCTTGCCCGCATTGTCCGGCACCGGGCGATACAGCACGGAAATCTGCACCTGAACGCTGAGGCCGTCGCGGGCGAGCGCGTGCACGCTTTCGTCGAGCGTTTTCGTCCTGACTTCGTAGGTATAGATCCGGTCGAACGGCCACTTGATGTTCAGCCCTTCGTGATAGACGAAGTTCGTTTCCGTGCCGTGTCTCAGCAAGCGATAAAGCACGCCGACGTGGCCCGCCGGAACGATGATGAACGTGAAGGGAATCAACAGGAGCACGATGACGCCGACGACGAGCGACACCGCAATGAACTTTTCGCTCCGGCTCATCCGATACCGGACGTGTCTGACGATGCGGTGTTTCTGAGGTTCGGAAGCCTCGTCGTCGACTGGATCCGCTGGGCTCATCTGGCATCGACTCGTGCGGAGAACGAAGAATTCGAAGAATTTCGCGGCGCAAAAAGTTTTTGCATAGTAACATCAAGCGCAAGATCGGACGACACCTCCGGACAGAAATGCTCGCTCCCGCATCGGCTTCCATTCCCTCGGTCAACGCCTCTGCAACGCCCGCGCAACTGCGGCGTTTCTTCTATGCCGCCTACTGCGATACACCCACGCCATTCCGGTTGCTCGGCGCCCTTCGCCCTTACGTCTGTCCTTTCGACAAGCTGCTGCAATTCGTGCGCGACGGCGCCGAAGTGCTCGACGTGGGCTGCGGCGCAGGATCCTTCCTCACGCTGCTTGCAGCGACGAAGAAGATTCGCCGTGGCGTCGGTTGCGACGTCATGGCCGCGCCGCTGCAATCGGCGCGCGCCGCCGCAGCGCGTCTCGGCGCGCAAGGCATCCTGAGCTTCGAGCATGTGGGGTCCGTCGCCGAGGCGCCGGAAGGGCCGTTCGATATCGTTGCAATGGTGGACGTCCTGCATCACGTGCCCCCGGGAAACAGGAGCGACGTATTTTCCGCCGCGGCGAAGCGCGTCAGACCGGGCGGCATCTTTCTCTACAAGGACATGACCGCGCGCCCGGGCGGGCGCCGGCTGGCTCACAATATCGACGATTACATTTTCACGCGCGAGTGGGTGGAGCAAGTCCCCGAAGGCGCCGTGGAAACCTGGGCCGGCGATCACCGGCTCGCTCTCGTGCATGATGAATTCATTCCCCGCCTGATCTATGGGCACGAGCTTCGGGTGTTTCAGCGACCCGAGCATTGAAACGAGCGTACGTGTTCTTTCAGATGCGCGGCGAATGCTTCGGGCGCATCTGACAAGTGATGCTCGGTTGAGGCTGGCAGTCGTTTCGACGCAAAGCCGATCAGGCGTTACTCCACGGGCGGGCTCGCCGCTTCGGTCCTGGCCTTCCGGGTTTCCTTCGCCTTCGTGACCAGGTCGTTGACGTGGTTCCAGAGGTATTTATCGGTCACCGATTTCGAATAGGAATCGGCCGCCGCCAGCAGCAGACCTACCGGCCCGAACAGCATCTTGATGCCGATGCCCGCGGCGACATGCGCGGCGCCATTGACGACATTTCCATCCATCAAAAGACTCGCGCCTGGAACGAATGCTTCGCCCACGAGCTTCACGCCATTGGTGGCCGGACTCGTGCTGCGTACGACAGGCTCGGTTTCGCTGGTAAGTCTTTCCGTATGAGGAGTTTCGGCGACTGCAATGTTGTCTTTCATGTCCTGTGCCCTCAGGTCAACTTAATTGACAACTTCAACCACACTAGAACAATATACGCAGAAATTCCGGTGACTACCAGTAAAAAGGTGGTGTCCATGTTCGTAAGAAACCCTGGCGGAAATGATTCCATCAAGGCATCACAAACGTGTGACACTGCGGGCGGAGTCGCATCGTGACGCGCCGGCACATGCTGCTTTCGGCATACGTGCTCGTGCCCGGCAGCCACTTCGGCGCAATGTGGCGCCACCCCTACAGCGAAACCGATTTCTGCGATCGCAAGCTCTATGAAAATCTTGCGCGCAGTCTCGATCGTTACGGTTATGACTATGCGTTCGTGCCGGAATCGCTCGCGGTTCCCATGGGCGAAGACGGTGTCTGGGAAACCATGACGGGGCGCGGCGCGAGCGGCGCGATCCGTCACGATCCCGCCCTGCTCGTTACGCCGATGATCGGGGTCACGCGCCGCCTGAGGTTCACGGTCACCCTTTCGACCACCTATATGGAACCTTATCATCTCGCCAGAACGCTTAGTACACTGAATCATTTCAGTCATGGCCGCATGGCATGGAATGTGGTGACTTCGGCCGGACCGAGCAATGGCATCAACTTCGCGCATCTGACCTCGCTCGATCACCGCGATCTTTACGACCGTGCGGAAGAAGTGCTGACGGTCTGTCACGAGCTCTGGACTTCCTGGGACGAAGGCGCGCTCGTCGCCGACAAGAAGTCCGGCGTCTACGTCCGCGCCGACAAGATTCACGAGATCAATCACAAGGGCCGTCACTTCGACATACGCGGCCCGCTCACTCTGCCGTATGGTGGCGCGCCGACCTTGATGGCCGCGGGCGTCTCGCCGCGTGGCCGGGATTTCGCCGCGCGCTGGGCGGAAGTCATCTTCGCGATACAGAGCGAGCCCGCCGCCATGCGCGAACTGCGCGACGACGTCCGCGCGCGCGCCGTGCGCATGGGACGCTCACCGCAGGACATCCGTCTGATGGCGGCGGTGCAACCCGTGATCGGCGAAACGCGCGACATCGCCGCGGCCCGCGCCGCGCATCTCGACTCGCTCGTGGAACCGGACGCGGCCCGAAGCTATCTGGCCGCGATGCTGGGCCTCGATCTGTCGGGCATTTGCGGCGATGCTCCCCTGCAGCCGATTCTCGAAAGGCAGCACAGGCGCCCCGCGGTCGACGCCGGCGGCACGCTGGCGTGGCTTGCGAAACTGCTCGATTCGAGACCGGACCTTCGCGTCGATGAGGCCGCCATCGGGCTGTCGGGAAGCACGGGCACGCCGCGTCTCGTCGGCACGGCGTCAGACATCGCCGATCAACTGCAGGCGTTGTTCGAGGACTGCTGCGACGGCTTCGTCATCACGCCGACGCATTTTCCGGGTACCTTCGAGGAATTTGGCCGCGCCGTGATTCCCGAGCTTCGCGCGCGTGGATTGACGGCCGCTCATCATCAGGATGACTGACGGAATGGACGCGTTGACCGATCAGATCGGAGGCGGCCACGACGCAGCGCGCTGGTCCGCTGAAGAGTTGACGACGCTGACCGTATGCGACCTCCTGGAGCGCCAGGCCGCGCGCACGCCGACAGCCCCGGCATTGCTGCAGGGCGCGCGCCAGATGACCTATGCCGAACTGAGCGTGCGCGCGAACCGGCTCGCCGATCTGCTCATGTCGCATGGGCTCGGGCCGGGCGACATCGTCGCGATCGCGCTGCCGCGTTCGTTCGACATGGTGCTGGCCATGCTCGGCGTTCTCAGAAGCGGCGCGGCTTACCTGCCGCTCGATCCTGCCTATCCAGCGGACCGGCTCGCCTTCATGGCGCGCGATGCACGGCCGTCGTGCATGCTGACCCATACCGGTCTCGCCGCCGAACTGGCCGACATCGTGGAGGAGATCCCGATACTGCATATGGTCGATCTCCCCGGCACCGATCACAATGTGCACGGAGAAATAGCTGTTCGCAGCGCGGCGCAGCCGCTCGATGCGGCCTATGTCATCTATACCTCGGGCTCCACGGGCCGTCCCAAAGGGGTGGTCGGCCTGCACGCCGGTCTTGTCAATCGCCTGTGCTGGGTCGCCGATACCTATGCATTCGCGCCCGGCGAAACGGTGCTCGCCAAAAGTTCGGTGAGCTTCATCGATGGCGCAACCGAACTGCTCGCACCGCTCATCGCCGGCGCCACCGTCGCGCTCGCCGATGCGCAAGTGGCAAGAGACCCCGCGCAACTGGCGGCCGAGATCGCCCGTCTCGACATCGGCCGCATCACGGTGGTGCCGAGCCTGCTCGCCGCCCTGCTCGATCAGCCCGATCACGCCGCGCTCAACCGTTGCCCACTCTGGATATGCAGCGGCGAAACGCTGCCGCCCGCGCTGGCGGAACGCTTCGCGGCGTGCGTGCCGGATGCGTGTCTCGTCAATTTCTACGGGTCTTCGGAAGCGAGCGGCGACAGTCTGCATGCCATCGCCTCGCGGGCGAACGGCGCGCCGATCGGCCACGAGATCTGGAACACCTCGGCTTATGTGCTCGATGAATGCCTGCGGCCCTGCGCCACGGGCGAGGCCGGCGAGCTCTACCTGGCGGGCGCGGGGCTCGCGCGAGGATATCTCGGGCAGCCGGGCCTCACGGCAGAGCGTTTTCTGGCCGATCCGTACGGCCCGCCCGGCGCGCGGATGTATCGCACGGGAGACCGGGCGCGGCGGCGCAGCGACGACGAAATCGAATATCTCGGCCGCGCCGACAGGCAGGTCAAGATACGCGGCTTTCGCGTCGAGCCCGGGGAAGTCGAAGCGGCGCTGCTCGCGCACCCGCACGTTGCCGCGGCGGCCGTCGTGCTGGAGGAGGATGCAGCGGGCGAGGGACGCCTCGTCGCCTATCTCGTGCCGGCCGCCGGCCATGAAGAAGCCGCCGTGCGCGATGCGCTCGCGCGGCGGATGCCGGACTACATGTTGCCGTCGTCATTCGTCGCGCTGCCGGCGCTGCCGCTGCTTCCCAACGGCAAGCTCGATCGTGCGGCGCTGCCCCGTGCGAAGCGCGATACCGTTCGTGGCCCCGCGGGCCGCACGCCTGTCGAGATCGGGCTCGCGCGCCTGTTCGCCGATGTCCTGCGGCTGGATCACATCGGTATCCACGATGACTTCTTCGCATCCGGCGGCCATTCGCTGCTTGCCGCGCAGCTCGCGAACCGGATACGGGCCGTACTCAAAATCGACGCGAGTGTCAGCGACGTGTTCAGCGCGCCGACCGTCGCGCAGCTCGCGACGCTGCTCGAAGCCGGCGTCACGCGGCACCCGCAGTTGGCGGCGCAAGCGTCGCGTGAGCACGCGGGTCTGTCGGCGGGTCAGCAGGGACTGTGGTTCCTGGCGCGGCTGGGAAAGGACACGGCGGCCGCCGCCTACAACCTGCCCTACGCCTTCGACCTGTCCGGTCCATGCGACGCGCACGCGCTGCGCCTCGCGCTGCTCGATGTCGCCGCCCGGCACGAGAGCCTGCGCACGCTCTTTCGTCACGCGGACGAGGGCCTGTATCAGCACGTCTTGCACGCCAGCGAGCTCGATGATCCGCTCGCCGTGACGGATGTGACGCCCGTCGACCTCGACCGCCATATCGCCGCCGAGGTCGGCACGCCTTTCGAGCTGGAAAGCCGGATTCCCTTCAGGGCCCGCCTTCTGCGCTGGGCGCACGATCGCGCCGTGCTGGTTTTCAACTTTCACCACATCGCCTTCGATGGCGCGTCGCTCGTGCCGTTTCTGCGCGACCTGTCGGCGGCCTATGCGGCGCGGCGTCACGGCGCACAACCGGACTTGCCGCCGCTGCCGGTGCAGTACGCCGATTTCGCGCACTGGCAACGCAAGCTGCTCGGCTCGCCCCACGAAGCAGGCAGTCTCGCGCAACGGCAACTCGCCTACTGGCGCGGCGCGCTCGCCGACCTTCCGGACGAATTGCCGCTGCCGCGCGTGCGCGCGCGACCGGCCGACGGGCTGGGCCGCGCCGAACGCATTGCGTTCCGGTTCGATGCGGCGCTGCATCGGCGCGCGGCGCACTTCGCCCAGGCCCACCACGCCACGCTCTTCATGGTCCTGCATGGCGCGCTGGTCGCGGTGCTGCGGCGCTTCGGAGCCGGCACGGACGTGTTTATCGGCACGCCGGGCGAGGGGCGCTTCGACGAGCAGCTCAAGGACCTCGTCGGCTACTTCGTAAGCAGTCTGGTGCTGCGCGTCGATGCGAGCGGTCATCCCACCTTTCGCGAACTGCTCGCGCGCGTGCGCGCGGCCGATCTCGCCGCCTATGCCCATCAGGACGTGCCGTTTTCGGGCATCGTGGAGATGCTCAATCCCGAGCGCGGCGTCGCGCGTCATCCGC
Source organism: Caballeronia megalochromosomata (assembly GCA_001580565.1). Classification (GTDB taxonomy): domain Bacteria; phylum Pseudomonadota; class Gammaproteobacteria; order Burkholderiales; family Burkholderiaceae; genus Caballeronia; species Caballeronia megalochromosomata. The sequence goes on from LRBF01000052.1 coordinate 7,471, forward strand.
TGTTCCAGGTTGCGCTGACGCTCGAATATGGCGATGATGCGCCCCTCGCGCTGCAAGGCGTGACGGCGCTGCCGCGCGCCATCGGCAATGCGGCGGCGAAGTTCGATCTCGCCTTCGAGTTCATCGCTCACGGCGGCGGTGACGACGGTTACGGCGTCATCGAAGGCAGCCTCGAATTCGCCGCCGATCTGTTCGAGCCCGCCACGGCGCGCCGCTTGGCGGCCGCGTTCGAAGGCCTGCTCGATCACGCCATCGCCGATCCCGACGCGAGCATCGGTCGTCATGCCGTGCTCGCGTCCGATGAACGCGCGGCGCTGCTGGCTTTCGGCGCGCCATCGCCGCAGCGCCAACGGCAAGCGCAGTCGATCCCGCAACGATTCGCGCGGATCGTCGCGCGCCAGCCTCACGCCATCGCGGTGCGCTGCGGCACGCGCGCACTGACGTACCGGCAGCTCGACCGGATGTCGAACCGGCTCGCGCATCGGCTCAGGGCGCGGGGCGTGGCGCACGAGACACGCGTGGCCGTCGACATGACGCGTTCGCTGGAACTGATCGTCGCGACGCTCGCCATCGTAAAGGCGGGCGGTTGCTATCTGCCGCTCTATCGCGGCCAGCCTCCGGAGCGCCGGCAGCGCATGCTGGACGACACGCGCACCGCGCTCGTGCTGCACGACACCGACGCCGCCTACGGCCCGGTGGCCGCGCTGCGCATCGACGCCACGATGCTCGACGAAGGCGACGATAGCCCCGTCGCGATGGACATCCCGCCGCAGTCGCTGATCAACGTCATGTACACGTCCGGTTCTTCCGGGCTGCCCAAGGGCATCGAGCTGACGCACGAGGGCATCGTCGATATGGCGATGGACCTGCTCGACTTTCCGCCGCAATGCGTGCTGTTCCAGTCGTCCTATGCGTTCGACGCCAGCAGCTACGAAATCTGGAGCGCGTTATTGCGCGGCGACGAGCTCGTCGTGGCCTCGTGCGAGCAGTTGACGCCCGCGGATCTGCGTCGCGAAATCGCGAGCCACGGCGCGAACAATCTGCTCCTGACGACGAGTCTCTTCAATCTGCTGGTCACCGAAGACCTGGAGTGCCTGAACGGATTGCGCACGATTCTCACCGGCGGCGACACGGCTTCGGTCGCGACCTTTCAGCGCGTCTTGCGGCGTTTCCCGGAGATCACGCTGCTGAACTGTTACGGCCCGACCGAGACCAGCGTGTTCGTCACGAGCTTTCCGGCGACACCCGACCGGCGCCTGCAGCATCCGGTTCCGATCGGCGCACCGCGCGCGTCTGCTCAGATTCGCGTGCTCGATGATTTCCTGAATGTCTGTCCGATCGGCGTCGCGGGCGATCTCTACATCGCCGGCGATGTCCTCGCGCGCGGTTACGTCGGGCAGACGGGCATCACGGCGGAGCGCTTCGTGGCCGATCCTCACGGCCGGCCCGGCGCGCGCATGTATCGCACCGGCGATCTCGCGCGCTGGAACGAACGGGGCGAGCTGGAGTTCGCCGGGCGCGCCGATCAGCAGGTGAAGGTGCGCGGACTGCGTGTCGAACCCGGCGAAATCGAAACCGTGCTGTCCGACGAGCCATCGATTCGCGCCTGCGCGGTGCTGGCGCAGGTCGATGGTGCGGCGGGCAGCCGTCTGGTGGCTTATGTCGTCGCCAACGAGCATTACGACGAAGAGCGGGTGCGCGCGGCGCTCAGACAGCGCCTGCCCGACTACATGGTGCCGGTGGGCTTCGTCAGGCTGGAGCGGCTGCCCATCACGCGCAACGGCAAGCTCGACCGCAAGGCGCTGCCCGCCTTTCAGCCGCAGACAATGGCGACGCGTGCGCCCGCGACCGCGCGTGAAACGGCGCTCGCGAAGCTCTTTGCGGACGTGCTCGATCTTCCATCCGTCGGTGCGGACGATGGCTTCTTCGCGCTCGGCGGCGACAGCATCCTGTCGATTCAGCTCGTGAGCCGCGCGCGCAAGGCGGGGCTCGTGCTGACGCCGGCGGATGTCTTTCGGGAAAAGACGCCGGCTGCGCTCGCTGTCGTCGCGCGCGAGCTGGCCGCCGAACCGCAGAGCGCCGATGCATCGTGGCCGGGTCTGCCCGCGGCCGTCGCGGCGGCGCTGCGAGCCGAGGTTCCCGATGCGACGGAGATTCTCCCGCTCGCGCCGCTGCAGGAAGGGCTGCTGTTCCATGCGATGTACGATGCGTCCGGTCCCGATCCGTACATCGTGCAACTGGTGCTGGCGTTCGAAGGCAAGCTGCAGCGAGACAGGCTGCGCGCCGCCGTCGACAGGCTCGTCGCGCGGCATGAAGCGCTGCGGGTCAGTTTTCATGCCGTCGACGGACGCGTCGTGCAGGCGCTGCGCCCTGCCGTCGACACGCGCTGGCGCGAGATCGATCTCTCGGACGCCGCGAGTCCGCAGGAAGCGCTCGCGGTCTGGCTGCGCGAGGACCGCGAGCAGCGCTTCGAACTGGGCGCGGCGCCGTTGCTGCGCGCCGCCCTGCTGCGGCTGGACCACGGCGATCATCGGCTGGTGCTGAGCCTTCATCATCTATTGATCGATGGCTGGTCGATGCCCGTCATCGTGTCCGAGCTGATGCAGGCTTACGGCGGCGAGTTGCCCGGCCACGCGCCGCCGTTGCGCGATCAGTTCGGCTGGCTGGCGAAGCAGGATCGCGAGCGCGCGCGCCGGGCATGGGAAGCGGCGCTCGCCGGACTGGACGGTCCGACACGTCTAGTCGCGAGCGCGGAACCGGCCACGCATGCCGCGCGGCAGGACTCCGTCACCGGAAGTCTGGATGCGGAAACGACCGCGCGCCTGCAGGAATGCGCGCGCCATCGCGGGCTGACGCTCGCGACCTTCGCGCAGGGCGCGTGGGCGATTCTGCTCGGCCACCGGACCGGGCGGCGCGATGTCGTGTTCGGCGTCACGGCGGCCGGACGACCGGCCGAGTTGCAGGATGTCGAGCGGCGCGTCGGCCTCTTCATCAACACGCTTCCGCTGCGCGCGACACTGCGCGCCGGCGAGACGGTCGCGCAACTGCTCGAACGCATCCAGCGCGACCAGTCCGCGCTGCTGCCGCATCAGCACATCGGCCTGACGGAGGTGCAGGCGCTCGTCGGACACGGCGAACTGTTCGACACGCTCGTGGTGTTCGAGAACTATCCCGCCGCGCGCACGCAGAGCGAGATCGACGGCGTGGTGCTGGCGGGAATGGACGTGCGCGACACGACGCACTATCCGGTCAGCCTGATGGTCACGCCGGGACGGGAGCTGGCGTTGCGGATCGATCATCGCGCGGACCGGGTGTCCGGCGACGACGCGCGACGCCTGCTCGCCACGCTCATGCAGATCCTGCAGTCGATGGCCGCGCAACCCGATGGTCTCGTCGGCCGCATCGAATTGCTTTCGCGCGACGAACGCGACGAGATCGAGCGCTGGAACGCGACCGCACGTCCTGTCGCTGAGGACGATGTCGCGGCGCGCTTCAGCGCGCAGGCCGCGCGCACGCCGGACGCCATCGCGGTGATGCAGGGGCCGCACCGGCTGACGTACCGCGAGCTCGACATGCGTTCGAACGCGCTAGCCCATTTCCTCGTCGAGCACGGCATCGGCCCGGAGCGCATCGTCGCTCTGACGATGCACCGCACGCCCGACATGGTGGTCGCGATGCTCGGCGTGCTCAAGAGCGGCGGCGCCTGGCTGCCGGTCGATCCGCACTATCCGCAGGGACGCATCGACGCGATGCTCGCCGATGCGCAACCCGCGCGCACGCTCGCCGCCCTACCGCCGCTCGCCGACTGGCCCACCGTCGCGCCCGAACGCGCCGTCGCGGCCGCTCATCCCGCGTATGTGATTTATACATCGGGCTCCAGCGGCAGGCCGAAAGGCGTCGTGGTGACGCGCGCCGGGATCGCGAGTCTGGTCGGCGCGCAGGCCGAGCGCTTCGGCATCACGGCCGCGTCGCGCGTGCTGCAGTTCGCGTCGCTCTCGTTCGATGCCGCCGTGTCCGAAGTGCTCGTCACGCTCTTGAGCGGCGCGCGCCTTGTTCTTGCCGATCCGTCGCTGATGTCGGCGGAGCGCCTCGCCGGTTTGATCCGCGAGCACGACATCTCCTGCGTGACGCTGCCGCCGGCGCTGCTCGCGGTCCTCGATCCGGCGACGATCCCCGCCGCGTGCACGATCGTCACCGCCGGCGAGGCCATCACGCCCGACACGGCCGGACGCTGGTCGAACGGGCGGCGGCTCATCAACGCCTATGGACCGACGGAAGTCACCGTATGCGCGACCATGAGCGACGACCTCGCCGGCGCGGTGACGCCGCCGATCGGACGTCCTGTATGGAACAGCCAGGTCCATGTGCTCGATGTCTGCCTGCGGCCGTGTGCGGCGGGCGTGACCGGCGAGATTTACGTCGCCGGCGCGGGACTCGCGCGGGGCTATTTCGCGCGGCCCGACCTGAGCGCCGAGCGCTTCGTCGCCAATCCGTTCGGTGCGGCCGGAACGCAGCTCTATCGCACGGGCGATCTGGGACGCTGGCGTGCCGATGGGCAACTCGAATTTCTCGGCCGCGCCGATCAGCAGATCAAGTTGCGCGGCTTTCGCATCGAGCCGGGAGAAATCGAGGCGGTGCTGATGGAAGACGCGGGCGTGCGAGCGTGCGCCGTGGCCGTGCGCGATCGGCAACTCGTCGCCTATGTCGTGCCGGCACCTGCTTTCGACGCGCAATCGCTGCGCGCGGCCATCGCGAAACGGCTGCCCGGGCACATGGCGCCGTCGTCGTTCGTCGTGCTCGATGCGCTGCCGCTCACGCCCAACGGCAAGCTCGATCGCCGCGCATTGCCCGCGCCGTCGCGCGAGGTGTCGGTGCGTCGCGTTCCGGCAACGGAGCGCGAAGCCCTGATCGCGCGGCTCTTCGCCGACGTGCTCGAACGCGAGGACGTGCAGGCGGACGACAGCTTCTTCGCGCTGGGCGGAGACAGCATCCTGTCGATTCGCCTGGTGAGCCGCGCGCGGGCCGCCGGGCTCGATCTGAGCCCGGCGCATGTGTTCCGGCACAAGACGCCCGCTGGTCTCGCGCAGGTCGCCGGAACCCTCGCCGATGCCGCGCACGTCACAGCATCGCCACAGGACGATGCGACCGGCCGCGTGCCCGCCACGCCCATCATGCGCTGGCTGAGCGGGCGCGGCGGCGCGCTCGGGGCGTTCAGCCAGTCGATGCGCGTGACCCTGCCGGCCGGCGCACGCCACGACGCGCTCGCGCAGGCGTTGCAGGCGGCGATCACGCGGCACGCGCTGCTGCGGGCGCGCTTCATCGACGGGGAACTCGATACCGCCCCGGACGACGCCCATGCGGCCGCGCCGCTGCAACGGATCGACGCACGCAACTGGACCGCCGCCGATCTCGAACGCGACGCCGCCCATCAGCAACAGGCGTCCGAACGATGGCTCGCGCCGCGGGAGGGCCGCGTGCTGCGGGCCGTATGGTTCGACCGTGGCGCGACAGCGGGCCTGCTGCTGCTCACGATTCATCATCTCGTCGTGGATGGCGTGTCCTGGCGCATCCTGCTCGACGATCTGGCGCAGGCCTACGATCTCGCCACGCGCGGCGAGCCGTGCGTGCTGCCGCCCGTGCCGACGTCCTTTCGCCGCTGGGCGCGCCATCTCCATGTGGAAGCACATGCCGCGCGACGCGTCGCCGAACTCGATCACTGGCGATGGATCGTGTCGGCGCCCGACGCTGCGCTGGGCGCGCGCCCGCTCGGCCCCGCCGACACGCTGGCGAGCGCGCGCCGCGTGAGCGCCCGGCTCGACGCCGCGACCACATCGCGCCTGCTCGGCAGCGTGCCCGCGCTGTTTCGCGGTGGCGTGAACGACGTGCTGCTCGCCGGCTACGCGCTCGCGGTGGCCGGCTGGCGCGGCGCGGCCGGGCCGGTGCTGCTCGATCTCGAAGGCCACGGCCGCGAACCGGGCGAGAGCGGCCTCGATCTGTCGCAGACGGTGGGCTGGTTCACGAGCCTGCATCCCGTGCGCATCGATCTCGACGGCGTCGAACCGGGCGCGGCGCCGCAACGGCCCACGGCGCTCGCTGCGCTGGTGAAACGCGTCAAGGAAGAGTTACGCGCGCTGCCCGACAACGGCATCGGCTATGGGCTGCTGCGTTATCTCAATGCGCAGACGGCCGCGCATCTGCAGGACGCGCGCGCGCAACTGTCGTTCAACTACCTCGGCCGCTTCGGCGGTTCGGGCGGCGCGTGGTCCGCCACCAGCGGCCTGTCCCTCGAAGGCGGCGACGATGCCGATGCGCCTTTGTCGCACGCCATCGCGCTGGATGCGCAGGTCGTCGACGGCGACGCGGGGCCGCAGTTGCACGCGCACTGGACCTTTGCCGGCGGCCTCTTCGACGAGACCTCCATTCGCGAACTGGCCGCGCGCTGGTTCGACGCGCTGCGCGGCATTGCCCGGCTCGACAGCGGCGGGCTGACGCCGTCCGATATCTGCGCCCGTCTCACGCAAGCCGAGATCGACGCGATTGAGGTCACGGCGCCCGGCGCGCGGGACATCCTGCCCCTTCTGCCCTTGCAGGAAGGACTGCTGTTCCATTCGCTCTACGACGCGTCCGGCCCCGATCCCTATATCGCGCAAATTTCGCTGTCGCTCGAAGGGCAGGTCGATGCCGTGCGTCTGCGGGCGGCAGCAGACGCACTGCTCGCGCGTCACGAAGCCTTGCGCGTGAGTATTCGCACCGTGAGCGGCCGGCCGGTTCAGGTGATCGCCGGTTCCGTGCGCGCGCCGTGGCGCGAGGCGGATGTATCCGGCGCGCAAGACATCGCCGGGGCGCTGGCGGCCGTGCTGGCGTCGGAACGCGAGCGCCGCTTCGATCTCTCGCGCGCGCCGCTCGTGCGCTTCGCGCTCGTCAGAACGGGGCCGCGACGGCATCGGCTCGTCATGAGCAACCATCATCTGCTGCTCGACGGCTGGTCGATGCCGGTCGTGGTCTCCGACCTGATGTCGCTCTACGCGGGCGAGGCGTTGAGCGCCAGTTTTCCGTTGCGCGACCAGCACGCATGGCTTGCGCGCCAGGACCAGACGGCCGCGCGCGCCGCGTGGCGCGAAGCGCTGCGTGAACTCGATGGCCCGACGCGCCTGAGCCAGCCCGAACCCGGTCCGGATGCGCAGGACGTGCACACCGTCCGGTGCGATCTGCCCGACAGTCTGAGCGGCAGGCTCGCCGCCCTCGCGCAACGCCACGAAGCGACGATGAGCACGATCCTGCAAGCCTGTTGGGCCGTGCTACTCGCCCGGCTCACCGGACGTGAGGACATCGTGTTCGGCATCACCGTGTCGGGCCGTCCCGCCGAGCTGCCGGACATCGAGCGGCGCGTCGGTCTGTTCATCAATACGCTGCCGCGGCGCGTCGGAATCGATCCTCGCGAGCGCTGGCCCGATATGTTCCGGCGCATGCAGGCGGCGCAAGCGGACCTGTTGCCGCATCAGCACCTCGGCCTCACGGACATCCTCGCGCAGTCCGGACACAGCGAACTGTTCGACTCCCTGCTGATCGTCGAGAACTATCCGATGGATACGCGCCGCGTGCCCGGCGCGACGGACGGACTCGCGATCGCGGGCATCGACGGATACGACGGCACGCATTATCCCGTGACGCTCGTCGCGATTCCGGGCGCGCGCATGACGCTGCGGCTCGACTGCCGGATCAGCCGGTTCGATCCCGAGGCGACACAGGCGCTGATGGACAGGTTCGTGCGCCTGCTGGAGCACGTCGCGGAGGCGCCGGACGAAGCGGTCATCGCCCGCGATCTGCTGGCGAGCGCCGAAGCCGAACGCATGGACGCGTGGAATCGGACGACGCGCGCGCTTCCCGAAGCGAATGTCGCCACGCTGTTCGCGCGGCAGGCACGCCGCACGCCTCACGCCGTCGCGATCGAACAGGGCGACGAGCGCTGGACTTACGCCGATATCGAACAGCGCGCCGGGGGTTTCGCGCGGTCGCTGATCGCGCGCGATATCGGACCCGACGATCTGGTCGCGCTGTGCCTGCCGCGCACGCCCGACATCGTGGTGGCCATGCTCGGCGTCCTGAAGAGCGGCGCGGCCTTCCTTCCGATCGATCCCGCTTATCCGCCGGGGCGCATCGCCGCCATGCTGGCCGACGCGAGACCGGCGCTCGTGATCGACCGCCTGCCGCAGCATGACGACGTTCCGCCGGACGCCGCCGGGTGCGCGCGCGCGTGCCGCGCGGAGCATCTGGCCTACGTGATCCATACGTCCGGGTCGACCGGCACGCCCAAGGGCGTCGCGGTGTCGCGCGCGGGCCTCGTCAACCTGCTCGCGGCGATGCAGGATCGCGTCGGCCTGACAGCCGGCGACCGCCTGCTCGCGGTGACGACGCTTGGCTTCGATATCGCCGGTCTCGAATTGCTCGGTCCGTTGCTCGCGGGCGCGACGATCGTGCTGGCCGCGTCCGACGACGTGAAGGATCCGCGAAGACTCGCACGCCTCGCCGGCTCATCGCGCGCGACGGTGATGCAGGCGACGCCGACGCTCTGGGACGCGTTGCTGCAAGAAATCGAAGCGATGCCGGCGCGACGCGAAGCCATCCCGCAGCCCGCCTTCAGGCTGGCGCTGACGGGCGGCGAAGCGCTTTCCGCCCGTCTCGCCGAACGGCTGCGCGCCCATGCCCGCCGCGTGATCAACGTCTACGGACCGACCGAAACCACGATCTGGTCGACGTCGGCCGAACTCGCGGCGGGGCCGGCCGCGCCCGGTATCGGACGGCCGCTCCGGAATACGCGCGTGCATGTGCTCGATCGCTGGCTGGGACGATGCCCGCCCGGGACCGCCGGGGATCTGTACATCGCGGGGCGGGGACTCGCGCGCGGCTATATCGGCAGGCCCGATCTGAGCAGCGAGCGCTTCGTCGCCGATCCGTACGGCGCGCCGGGCGAGCGTATGTATCGAACCGGCGATCTGGCGCGCTGGTCCGCCGACGGCGAGCTGGAATTCCTCGGCCGTTCCGATCATCAGGTCAAGATACGCGGGTTTCGCGTCGAGACCGGCGAAGCGGAAGCCGCCTTGCGCGCGCAGGAATCCGTGCGCGACTGCGCCGTTGCGCTGGTCGATGGTCAACTGGCCGCCTATGTCGTCGCCGGCGCGGGCTACGACGAAGCCCGGGTGCGCACCGCGCTTGCCCGCAGCTTGCCCGACTACATGGTCCCGGCGACCGTCACGACGCTCGACCGCCTGCCCGTGACGCTGAACGGCAAGCTCGACCGCGCCGCGCTGCCGGCTCCGGCGCACGCGCCGCGACGCTTTCAGGCCCCGCGCAACGCCCGCGAAGCGGAGCTGGCGCGGCTCTTTGCACAGGCGCTGGATCGCGACACCGTTTCGATCGACGACAACTTCTTTGCGCTCGGCGGGCATTCGCTGCGTGCGGCGCGGCTCGTGAACCGCATCCGCGATACGCTGGGCGTGGACCCCGGCATTCGCGCGCTGTTCGAAGCGCCGACCGTCGCCCTGCTCGGCGAGCGGCTGCGCCGGGCGCACGCGTCCGATGCGCTCGCGCCCCTCTTGCCGCTGCAGCACGCGAGCGCGGCCGCGCCGCTCTTCTGCGTGCATCCCGGCTATGGACTGAGCTGGTGCTACGCGACGCTCATTCCTCATATCGGCACCGATGTTCCGCTCTACGGGCTGCAATCTCCCATGTTGAGCGGAGAGGCGCCGCCGCCATCGGTCGACGGACTCGCGGACCGGTATCTCGCGCATATCCGCACGATCCAGCCGCGCGGCCCCTACCGGCTGATGGGATGGTCGTTCGGCGGCCTGGTCGCGCACCGTATCGCGACGCGCCTCGAAGCTGAGGGCGAAACCGTCGCGCACGTCGTGCTGCTCGACAGCACGCTGCGCGAGACCCCGCGCCACGAAACGCTCGCGCCGGCCACGCACCTCGGCAACGTGCTCGCGATGATCGGCTATCCGTTCAGCGAAACGGCGCCGGGCGCGTTGCGGTGGGACCACGTGATGGACCATATGCGCGCCATCGAAAGCCCGCTCGCGCATGTGCCGGAGAGCGCGTTGCCGGCGCTCGTCGAGGTGAGCGCATGCCATGCGTCGCTCGCCGCCTCGTTCCGGCCCGCGCCGCTCAGTGCGCCGATCACGTTCATGCGCGCCACGGCGACGCTCTCGGGCGACGCTTCGCTGCAGGCGTGGCGCGCGAGCGCCCGTGGCATGCTCGACGTCATCGACGTGCCCTATGAACACGACCACATGATGCGAGCCGACGCGCTCGCCGTCATCGGACCGATCATTCGTGATCTATTTGCCAATCGGGTGAGACACAGTGAATGAGCTATCGCGACATCTGGCGGCGCGGCCGCTGACCGGCCGTGCATTCATGGACAGCCTGCAGGACGGACGCGATGTCTTCTTCGACGGCGAGCGGATCGACGACATCGCGGCGCATCCGGCATTTCGCAACAGCGCGCGCTCGCTGGCGCGCCTCTATGACGCGCTGCACGATCCCGCGCAGCAGCCCGGGCTCACCTGCGCGACGGACACGGGCAACGGCGGCTTCACGCACTGCTACTTCCGGCACGCGCGCAACGCCGATGATCTGGTCGCGCAGCAGCAGGCCATCGCGGGATGGGCGCGGCTCACTTATGGCTGGATGGGACGCACGCCGGATTACAAGGCGTCGATCATGAACACACTGAATGTGAACGCGGAATACTACGGGCCATTCGCCGGCAACGCCCGGCAATGGCACAAGCTCGCGCAGGAAACCGTGCCCTTCATGAATCATGCGCTCGCCAATCCGCCGATCGATCGCGCGCGGCCCGAGAAAGCGCAGGACGTCTACATTCACATCGACGAGGAAACCGACGGCGGCCTCGTCATCTCCGGCGCGAAGGTCGTCGCGACTTCCGCCGCGTTCACGCACTACACATTTCTCAGCCATCACGCGGGCATCGCCAAGAGCGACAAGAGCCGCGCCGTCATGTTCTTCACGCCGATGAACGCGCCGGGACTCAAGCTCATCTGCCGGAACTCGTACGAATATCAGGCGACCCGGGTGTCGAGTCCCTTCGATTCGCCGCTCAGTTCCCGCTTCGACGAGAACGATGCAATCCTGATTCTCGACCGCGTGTTCGTGCCATGGGAGAACGTGTTGAGTCACGGCACGGACGCCGTGCCGCCGGATTTCCCGACCGCGTCCGGGTTCATGCATGGCACGAGCTTTCACGGCTGCACGCGATATGCGGTGAAGCTGGACTTTCTCACCGGGCTGCTTTCGAAAGCACTGCACGTTACGAGCGGCGACGAGTTTCGCGGCAATCAGGTGATGCTCGGCGAGGTCATCGCGCTGCGCCACATGTTCTGGTCGCTCGCCAACACGATGGCGCGTCAGCCCGACCGCTGGATCGACGGCGCCGTGCTGCCGAATCTGCACGCCGCGCTGGCCTACCGGGCGCTCGCTCCGGATTCGTATGGGCGCATCAAGGAAATCGTGCACAAGATCGTGGCGTCCGCGCTGATCTATCTGCCCTCCTCCACGCGCGATTTCGAAAACCCGGACCTCGACCGTTATCTGTCGCGCTATGTGCGCGGGTCCAACGGCATCGGCCATCGTGAACGCATCAAGCTGATGAAGCTCATGTGGGACGCGGTCGGCACCGAATTCGCGGGACGTCACGAGCTGTACGAACGCAACTACATGGGCAGCCACGAAGAAGTGAAAGTGCATCTGCAAGCGATGGCGTCGGCGGACGGCTCACTGGCACAGATGACGGATCTGGTCGATCAGTGCCTCGCCGACTATGACGAACACGGATGGGTGAATCCCGTCTGGAAAACGCCATGATCCGGAGAGCGAGATGAATCCTTTCGATGACGAAAGCGGCGAGTTTTTCGTTCTGCGCAACGATGAAGGGCAGCATTCACTGTGGCCGTCTTTCGCAGCCGTGCCTGCCGGATGGACCAGCGTGTTCGGCGTGGCGACGCGTCCTGCATGCATCGACTATATCAACGAAAACTGGACCGACATACGGCCGGCAAGCCTGCGGCGTGAAGCGCCGTAGCACACAGACCATGAGCCCCCATGAAATTCATCAAGCTGCTGTTCGGCGAGGCCCGGCGCGATCGCACGCCCCTCCTTCTGGCATCGACATTGCCGGGCGTGATGATGTCGGGCGTGATCGCGCTCGTCACGACCGTGGCGAATTACGATCAGTCGAAGGGACCGAATGTGTACCTGATGGCGTTCTTCGTCATCGCGAGCGTCGCGCTGCTGCTGGCGATGAACTATGCGCTCAACGCCACCACCGCCGTGATTTCGAACTTCATCCTGCAAAAGCGCCTGGACATTGCGCGGGCCGTGCGCTCGCTGGATCTGGAGGCCTATGAAAACATCGGCGCGATGCGCGTGGATTTCGCCATCGGCCGGGACTTGCAGACGATCGAGGAGGCCGCGCCGACTGTCATCGTATTGATCTATTTCGTTACGCAACTTTTGTCGTCCGCGCTGTATATCGGCTACCTGTCGCTGATCGCTTTCGCCGTCACGCTGCTGTTTCTCGGGGTCGCGACGTTTTTTTATCGCAGCAGCTATGCGCATGCGGAAGCGCTGTCGAAACAAGCGACGGAACTCGAAAGCGCGTTTCGTTCCAGCTTCGATCATCTGTTGCGGGGCTTTCGCGAGATCAAGATGAATGCGCGCCGCGATACCGATCTCTTCGACAATTACATCGTGCAGCGGGCGCTGGCCGTGCAGGATTTGCGGGTGAGCTCGGGGCGCGGTTTCAATCGCGGGCAGACCCTGAGCGATGCGTTCTTCTACGGGCTGCTCGGGTGCATGGTGTTCCTGACGCCGTACTACATCAGCAATTCGTCGACGCCTGCGAAGATCATTCTCGTCATCGTTTTCTCCGGCGGCGCGATCGCCAGTCTGATCCAGGCGCTGCCGGCGGTGTCCCGCGCCGACCTCGCGGTCGACCGCCTGCACGCGCTCGAGCGCGAGCTGGAGCAAGCGAGGCGCGCAGCCGAAGCGGGCGCGGGCACCTTCGCGCCGGTCCTGGCGCACGGCATCACGTTGCGCGGCGTGAGTTACACCTACAAATCCCCGGGCGAGCAGCAGGGGTTCCACGTCGGTCCGTGCGATCTGTTCATCAAGGCCGGAGAAATCACGTTCATCGCAGGCGGCAACGGCAGCGGCAAATCGACCCTGCTCAATCTGATCACCCAGCTTTACGCGCAGGATGCGGGCGAAGTGCGCTGGGATGAGAAGACCGTCACCGATGCCAACGCGACGGCTTATCGCCAGCTCTTTTCAGTGATCTTTTCGGACTTCCATCTGTTCGACCGGCTCTACGGCCTCGATGCCGCGCACGACGATCTGGCCGAGCTGATCAGGGAAATGGATCTGTCCGACAAGGTTCATTACAACCTCGGGCGCTTCAGCACCACGGACCTGTCGAGCGGCCAGCGCAAGCGGCTCGCGATGGTGAGCGCGCTCGCGGAAGGGCGCCCCGTGCTCATCTTCGACGAATGGGCAGCCGATCAGGATCCTCAGTTCCGTCGCTATTACTACGAGAAGCTGCTGCCACGGCTGAAGGCGGCCGGCAAGACGATCATCGCCGTGAGTCACGACGACCGCTGGTTCAATGCCGCCGACAAAGTGGTCTGGATGGAAGAAGGAAAAGTGCAGCGCGTGATGACGACGCCCGCCGGTACATGAACATATCGTGGCACGGCGCGGCAACGTTCAATTTCGCTTGATCCGGAATCGAAGCTGATTTTAAATAGCGAGGCATTCCTCATCTCTGGCGCAAGACGCTCGTCGCGTCCGGCACGCCGTGCGACGCCTAATTCGTTGCTAACTCCCCGCGCCTATATTTCGTTGCAACCCAAAGCATGAACCAGGGAGCAACAGCATGGACAACCCATTCGACGATGAACAAGGCACGTTCCGTGTCCTGATCAACGAATCGCGGCAGCGCTCGCTCTGGCCCGCTCATCTAGCCGTTCCTGCTGGTTGGGAAGTGGAGCTCACGAGTAGTTCACGCCAGCAATGTCTGGACTACATCGAAGCGCATTGGATCGAACTTCGATCCTGCTGATCCTCGATCTGGGAGTGGAAAATGGCGAAGCGCGTCGTGAAGGTTATCGATCTCGTTCCGGGCCGGGCTGTGCAGCTCGCGTCCATCGGCAATCAATCGCTTGAACATGGGCAATTCTGGCGCGACTACGTGTGCGCCCAGCAACCCATTGTTATCAGAAATGCTGTCACGAATTGGCCAGCTTTCAGGAAATGGGGGACGCCTGGTTATCTCGAGGCGCTGACCCATCGTGAAGTAGGTGTTTCAGATACGTTCAACGCGAGCCCGACCGGCGTCTGGTATCAAAACCTGCCGAAATACCGGCTCGATGAAGCGATCGCGTGCCTGCGCAACGCCGCGCCGGACGACACGTTCGCCATTCGCGCCTTGCCCATTCCGCAAGAATGGAAAGCCGATCTCGGCGGCTACGATTTTCTCGATGCGAACCGGGATCTGCCGCCCCGTGCTTATGCGCGCGACCGCCTCTTCATCTATCGGAACGCCTCGACCGAGTGGCATTACCACACGACGGACGAAACCCTGACGACGCAGATTCTCGGCTCGAAACGCGTCTCGATGTTCAGGCTGTCCAGCGAAGACTGGCAGGCATATGCCACGCCGATCAGGTCCAACCTCCATCACATGGACGAACGGGCGCGCTTCTTTCCCGCGGACGCCTCGCTGACCAAGTTCGAAGCGACGCTCGAACCCGGCGACGTTCTCTATATTCCGCCGTTCTGGTGGCATGGCGTGGATCCTGCCGATACCGGATTCGGCATCACGCTGGCGCATTGCTTTCGCACGCCGTTCAACCGGCTCGGGTCGCTGAGCGATCCGGCCGTGAGGGACGTGATCCGGGCACAGGGAAGCCTCATGCTGGCGCTTCGCATGAGGGCGTTCGTCGCACTGGGCTCTCTTTCCAGAATCGTGAATCCCTGAAGTGTTTCGATCAGAACTTGGGTGACGATGCAATCGACCATCGTTTTCCGGGGCACCCGCGTGCTCTTACATACGGATTGATGCCATGCTCAGCTTTCCTCTCGCGCCCGCTCAATCGGGCATCTACTTTCGACAGCAACTCGATCTGCGCGATCCGCGCTTCAACCTGGCGCAGTTGACGGAGATCATCGGGCCGCTCGATGTCGAGGCGCTTCAGGCGGCGGTGCGGCAGACGGTCGGCGAGGCGCAAGCCATGCAGGTGCGTCTCGTCATCACGGATGGCCTGCCGCATCAGGTCGTGCCGGACGAGATGGAAGACTTCATGCTTCGGGTCGTCGATGTCAGCGACGCGCCCGATCCTGTCGAGGCAGTCGATCGGGAAGTGAAGGCGGCGCTCGCCAGCGCCATCGATCTCGGCCGATACCCCTTGTTCGACGGTCAGCTTTTTCAGGCCGGCCCTACGCGGTTCTTTCTGTTCCAGCGGATTCATCACATCGCGTTCGACGGCTATTCGTTTTTTCTTTTCACGCAGCGCCTCGCGGCGGTCTACTCGGCGCTGGTCGAAGGACGCGAGCCGCCGCCACGTACGTGGGGACACCTCGCCGAACTGCTCAATGACGATAACGCCTATCGCGCGTCCAGCGCGTTCGAGCGCGACCAGCAGTTCTGGCGCGATTATCTGGCGGACTGCCCCGAACCCGTGATTCTCGCCGAGTGCATGGCGCACGAGCCGATTCCGGCGGACGGATCCACTCAGGCCATCGCGCAGATGCGTTTGTCTTCGGACACGACCCGACGTCTTCGGCGTGTCGCCGAACGGCACGGCGCGACGTGGCCGCAGTTCGTCACGGCCGTCATGGCCGCCTATGTCGCGCGTCTGAGCGGGCAGCCCGAGGTCGTGCTCGGCTTTCCGGTGACGGCCCGCGTGGGACGGCTGGCGAGAAACGTGCCCGGCATGTTGTCCAATGCGTTGCCATTGCGCGCGACGCTCGACGCGGATACTTCCATCACGGACCTGCTCGGGGCCGTTTCGAGGCAGAGCCGCCGGGTCCTGCGTCACCAGCGCTATCGTGTGAAAGACATTCGGCGCGATGTGGGACGCATCGAATCCGACAGGCCGCTCTTCGGCCCCACGGTCAACATCATGCCGGACTACAGCCTCGCGCTGGACTTCGCCGGCTGCCGGATCGGCTCGAATCGTTCCTTCTACGGAACACCCGATGATCTCGCGCTCATCATTCATGACGAGGGAGACGAACTCGGCATCGAACTGATGTTCGACGGCAACCCGTCGCTCTATTCGTCCGAAGCCGTGGATGCGCATGCGCGGCGCTTCACGCGTCTGCTCGAAAAGGCGCTGGACCAGCCCGATGCGCCGCTGCATTCGTTCGAACTCGTCCTGCCCGAAAGACAGGCGTGGCTCGAACGCTGGAACGACACGGCCGCGCCCTATCCCGAGCATCTGTGCATCCATCAGCTTTTCGAGCAGCAGGTTCGACGCACGCCTGACGCCATCGCGCTCGAATGCGACGGCAAGTCGCTTACTTTCGCGCAACTCAATGCGCGCGCGAACCGGCTCGCGCATCGTCTGATCGCGGCGGGCGTGCGCCCGGAAGATCGCGTGGCGCTGTGCATGGAACGCGGCATGGACGCGATCGCCGCGCTGTTCGCGATCCTCAAGTCCGGCGGCGCGTATGTCCCGCTCGATCCGGCCTATCCGGGCGAGCGCCTGAGCTACATTCTCGGCGATGCGGCGCCCGTGCTGCTGGTCGCCGATGCCGCGGGACGCAAGGCGCTGGGCGACACCGGCGCGCTCGCCGTGCTCGATCCCGACGCATCGCTCGATGACGCATTGCCGCCGGGCGATCCGCTCGTGCCCGGGCTCGCCTCGCATCATCTCGCGTACGCGATCTACACGTCCGGCTCGACCGGCAAACCGAAGGGCGTGATGGTGGAGCATCGCCATGTGATGAATCTGCATCACGCATTGCATTCGACGGTGTTTGCCCATTGCGCGCCGCACTCCGGCGTCACGCTCAACGCCAGCATCGCGTTCGATGCCTCCGTGCAGAACCTCACCGCCCTGCTCGGCGGTCATCGGCTGATCATCGTTCCCGCCGACGTGCGCACCGACGCCATGGCGTTGATCGACTTTCTCGACGGCACCGGCATCGACGTGTTCGACTGCACGCCGACGCAGCTCGAATCGCTGTTCTCCGCTGGTCTGCTCGAGCAACGTCGGTCACCGCTGACGGTGCTCGTGGGCGGCGAACCGCTCACGCCGCAAACCTGGAATCGGCTGGCACGGGCCGAGCAAATCCGCGCTTTCAACGTCTACGGCCCGACCGAATGCACCGTCGATGCGACGGTCGCGGAGATCACGGCCGAACAGACGCGACCCGTCATCGGCAAGCCGCTCGCCAATACGCGCACGTATGTTCTCGATGCGCTGCGCCGCGTGGTGCCTCCCGGCGCGGTGGGCGAACTCTATATCGGCGGCGCGGGCGTGGCGCGCGGCTATCTGAACCGGCCCGAACTCACCGCCGAGCGCTTCCTCGACGATCCGTTCGTTCCCGGCGCGCGCATCTACCGTACCGGTGACCTCGCGCGCTTTCACCTCGACGGCAATATCGAGTTCCTCGGCCGCAATGATCATCAGATCAAGATTCGCGGGTTCCGTATCGAACCCGGCGAGATCGAGACTCAGATCGTCACTCATCCGGCCGTGCGTGAAGCGGTGGTCATCGCGCGGGCGCGACATCAGGGCTCGCAGGATCAGCAGCTCGTCGCCTACGTCACGCTCTTTTCCGAGACCGACGCCAGCACGCTGCGCGAGCATCTCGCCTCGCGTCTGCCCGACTACATGGTGCCTTCGGCCTTCGTCACGCTCGACGCGCTGCCGCTCACGCCCAGCGGCAAGCTCGATCGCCGCTCGCTGCCCGATCCGCAAGCCGATGCGTTCGCCCTGCGCCCGTTCGAAGCACCTCGGGGTGAAACCGAAATCGCGCTTGCCGGCTTGTGGGCCGAGTCGCTCGGTCTGGAGCGCGTCGGACGTCACGACAACTTCTTCGCGCTCGGCGGCCACTCGCTGCTTGCCGTGACGCTCATCGAGCGGCTGCGCCGCATCGGCCTGCACGCGAGCGTGCGTGATCTCTTCGCGACGCCCGTGCTCAGCGCGCTCGCGGCTTCGCTCGAGCACGGCACGCCGAAGCCCGACATCGTCGTGCCGCCCAACGCGATAACGCCCGACTGCACCGCGCTCACGCCAGCGATGCTGCCGCTCATCGCGCTCACGCAGACGGACATCGATCGCATCGTCGCTCAGGTGCCCGGCGGCCTTGCGAATGTTCAGGATATCTACGCGCTTGCGCCGCTTCAGGACGGCATCCTGTTCCATCACATGCTGACCACCGAAGGCGATCCGTATCTGCAGACGGCGCGCCTCGCCTTCGACGGCCGCGCGCGTCTCGACGCGTGGCTCGATGCGTTGCAACAGGTCGTCGAGCGGCATGACATCCTGCGCACTGCCTTCATCCACGACGGACTCAGCACGCCCGCGCAAGTGGTCTGGCGCAAGGCGCCCGTGACGATCACGGAGATCGGGAACACCGACGGTCACGCTGTCGAACACCTCGCGCAACATTTCGATGCCCGCACGCAACGCCTCGATCTCACGCAGGCGCCGTTGCTGCACATCGCTATCGCGCCCGAAACGGAGAACGGGCGCTGGCTCGTGCAATTCAACTGGCATCACCTGATCGGCGATCACGCGACGCTGGAAGTGATGCATGCGGAAATCGGCGCGATCCTCGACGGCCGCGGTCAATCACTCGGCGCGGCTCAGCCGTTCCGCGATCTGGTCGCACAGGCGCGCCTCGGTACGCATCAGGAAGCGCATGAAGCTTTCTTCCGCGACATGCTCGCCGACGTGAGCGAACCCACACTGCCCTTCGGCCTCACGGACGTTCATCATGACGGCTCGGCGATCGCGGAAGCACGCGCGACGCTGCCGGCATCGCTCGATGCGCGCCTGCGCGCTCAGGCTCGAAACATCGGCGTGAGTCTTGCGAGCCTGTGCCATCTCGCCTGGGCACGCGTGCTCAGTGCAGGCAGTGCGCTTGATTCCGATGGACGCATCGTGTTCGGCACGGTGCTGCTCGGGCGCATGCAGGCGGGTGTGGATCACGCGCTGGGACTGTTGATCAACACGCTGCCGGTTCGTCTCGACGTGAACGAGGTATCGGTCGCCGAAAGCGCGCGTCGCACGCATGAGCGTCTCGCGGCGTTATTGCAGCATCAGCATGCGCCGCTCGCGCTCGCGCAACGATGCAGCGGCGTCGCCGCGCCCGCGCCGCTCTTCAGCGCGTTGCTCAACTACCGCCACAATCAGGCTTCGGCGGATGGGCGCGAAGCCTTCGACGGCATCGAGCTGCTGGGCGCGGAGGAGCGCACCAACTACCCGCTGACCCTTTCGGTGGACGACAACGGCGACAGCCTCGAACTCACTGCACAGACCGTCGCGCCGCTGTCGCCCGGGCAGTTGTGCGGGTACATGGAGCAGGCGCTTTCGAGCCTCGTTCAGGCACTCGAACAGGCCCCTCAGACGCCGATAAATCAGCTCGATGTATTGCCGCCGGACATCCGCACTTTGCTGGTCCAGACGTGGAACGGCACAAGCGCGTCCTATCCCGCGGATTCGTGCATTCATCAGCTCTTCGAGCAACAGGTCCGGCGCGTGCCGAATGCGGTTGCGCTGGTATTCGAAGACGAGTCGCTCACCTATGCGCAACTCAACGCGCGTGCGAACCGGCTCGCGCATCATCTGATCGCGCTGGGCGTGCGTCCGGAAGATCGCGTGGCGCTGTGTGTGGAGCGCGGCATCGGCATGGTGGTCGCGCTGCTGGCCATTCTCAAGGCGGGCGGCGCCTACGTGCCGCTCGATCCGGCCTATTCGGGCGAGCGTCTGAGCCACATCCTCAGCGACTCGGCGCCGCGGCTTCTGCTCGCCGATGCCGCCGGCCGTGAAGCGCTCGGCGATACCGGTGCGCTGACCGTGCTCGATCCCGATGCATCGCTCGATGACGCACTCCCGCAGGTCGATCCGCAAACGGACGTCGCCTCGCATCATCTTGCTTACGTGATCTACACCTCGGGCTCCACCGGCAAGCCCAAGGGCGTGATGGTCGAACACGCCCAGATCGTGCGTCTGTTCGACGCGACGCAGGACTGGTTCGGCTTCGACGACCGTGATGTCTGGTGCTTGTTCCACTCGTTCGCGTTCGATTTCTCGGTCTGGGAGTTGTGGGGCGCGCTGCGCCACGGCGGAAAACTCGTGATCGTGCCGCAGCATGTGGCCCGCTTCGCACCCGACTTCCTGCGCCTGCTTCAGCGGGAGGGCGTGACCGTTCTGAATCAGACGCCCAGCGCGTTCCGCGCGCTCATTCAGGCGCAGGAAGCCAACGACACGCCCCATGCGTTGCGCTATGTGATTTTCGGCGGCGAGGCACTGAATCCGTCGATGCTCGAACCGTGGTACGCGCGGCATTCGGACCAGAAGCCGCGTCTGATCAACATGTACGGCATCACCGAGACGACTGTGCACGTCACGTACCGGCCGCTGACTCGCGAGGACTGTGCGAAAAGCGGGAGCCCGATCGGGGTGCGTATTCCCGATCTGACGATCTATCTGCTCGACGCGCGAGGTCAACTGGCACCTGTCGGTGCGGTGGGTGAGCTGTATGTCGGCGGTGCGGGGGTGGCGCGGGGTTATTTGAATCGTCCTGAGCTTACTGCGGAGCGTTTTATCGACGATCCGTTCGTGCCGGGTTCGCGTCTCTATCGCACAGGGGATCTCGGACGCTATCTGGCCGATGGGAGCCTCGAATTCTTCGGGCGCAACGATCATCAGGTCAAGATTCGTGGCTTCCGTATCGAGCTTGGTGAGATCGAGGCGCAGATCGCCAGTCATCCGGCCGTGCGGGAAGCGGTGGTCATCGCGCGCGCGCGGTTGCAGGATGATCAACAGCTCGTCGCGTACGTCACGCTGGCTACAGAGATCGATGCAAGCGCCTTGCGCGAGTATCTCGCCTCGCGTCTGCCAGACTATATGGTGCCGTCTGCCTTCGTCGTGCTCGATGCGCTGCCGCTCACGCCCAACGGCAAGCTCGATCGCCGCGCGCTGCCCGATCCGCTGTCTCTTATACACATCTC
>LRBF01000053.1 GCA_001580565.1 Caballeronia megalochromosomata
GCATTATCTCTTTAATACACATCTGTCTATACTCTTCTTTCTCCTGCTTCGCTTGTGTCTATCCATACTACTTGTTTCTTTATGTAGCCGCGTACCACCGAACACTGCACTAGTTCCCTCGTCGGCAGCGTCAGATGTGTATAAGATACAGGCCTACCACCTTTCGGTAGAAGGCGTCGATTTTCACCTCTATACCACGGTCTACCACCTCCGCTTCCGCAAGCGAGCTATGCGCAATGATCGGCACCGTTGCAAATCGAGTCGAGCCGCGCATGGCTTTCGCCACGCTGAAGCCGTCGCACACCGGCATTTCGATGTCAAGAATGACCACATGGGGCACCCATGATTCCGGAATGGCAAGAGCTGCAAGACCGCCGGCTGCTACAAGAGCACAGCAGCCGTAGGCCATAAAGGCGGCAGCAAGCGCGTCCGCCAAGGCGGCGTCGTCGTCAACGACGAGCACCGCCACAGGGGGCATGACGGTCTCGAAGTCACGCGTGGACCATAGACCCGGCATTGAAGTCGCGCTATAAGGCATGGCGGTATATCGCAGACAATCCCATTTCGCCTGCGCAAGGGGCATGCCGGTTTCCTGAGCGTTGCGGACATCGAAGCGCCCCGATCACTCAAGGTCGCATATCAGGCTGACGATGAGCCTGTCACGGCCCCATAAAAAAACCGCCGAAATGGCCCGCCGTCATGCGGGCCGTAGGCGAATGCTCTCCGTGCGACCTAATATTAAGCATGCGGCAGCTATAGTGCCAGTTCGATCAGGAAGCGCATCATGCAATGGCCCGAAATGCGATACAAGGAACGGGTCCTTGTGCCCGACATCGTTGAAGACGACGGAATGTATGCCGTCAAGCTCGTCATTCGCTCGCCTGAAGGCACACAACATACGACCGATGTCCTTGGCGATTTTCCCTGTCCAGTGGGAGCGGTACGCTTCGCCTTTCAGTTTGGTATGGCACAAATCGATCACCAACCGCTCCCCGCACCGGAATGGACAGCGCAAGAGTGGCACGCCCTCCGGCTCGTTGTCCGGCGCGGTCGCGCTGCGTTCTTGGGTCAGGGCAGCCCAAATTAGTAACAGCGTTGAGATGCGCTTTTTTGACAGCTCGATGCAACTTATCGCGACGGGAGCGCGGCTTCACTCCGAGTCTCGTTGCGGTCTTCTTCAGCGGCCTGGCTTTCATCCGCGCTGCCGGACGGCGTGCGTTTCGACAGCGATCGCCGTTCGACTACGTCGTCGCGATCTTACTGGGCGCCACCTTGAGCCGTGTCATCGTTGGCGCTTCACCCGCCATACCAACGATGGCGGCATCGCTAGTTTCATTGGGGCTCCTTCTAAAAGTCGAATGAAAGCCTCAAAGGACTGACAGCAAGGCAGTCGCAACGAAGCGGAGATCCGTTCTGACCGGTGTTCCGTGTTGCGACTGACGGGTCAACTGCGATAACGGCTGCGTGAATGAGGGAATTTCGGCAATACGCGCTGACGGCAGACCGGAACGGCGAGCACGGTGCTTCGGCTATCTCGCGCTCATATAGTCTCGTGTCACTATTGGTCGTCGCCGCGATACCGCTTTGGGTAAGAACGTGGGGGCGTTGAATTCGCGGTTGCCCATATTGCGCCCAGCAAGAATCCTAAACCTGCGGCAACTGCAAGCGCGGAGAGCGGACTGTCCACTGTCTTGTTGCGCACGATCTCCGTCGTATCCGCGTACAGCAGTTGTGCCTTGCCGCCGAGTTCGCGCGCCTTACCGACCGCCTGTGTGCCGGTCTCGCCCAACACATCACCGGCAGCGTCCTGCACCTTGCCGGCAATTTCCTTGACTTTGCCTTCTGCTTTATCCGAGTCCATTTTCGCTCCCTGGATACATTTGAATGCGGGACGTGCTGCTGCGCGTTGAATTCCTGGTCCGCCATCGCGTTCTCGTCGCGCAAGTTGTGTTCCCGTCGGCAGGAGTGCGGGTGGGATGGTCAGACCGCCCAATCCAGCTTCCTCTGATGCTAGATGAATGGACTCAAACGCAGCGCAGTCCAAATTTCCTATGTTCTGGTACGTCGTTTGCACCTCGCCCTGCAGCGATGTCGACGGCTATAGCCGCCACACGCTTTACCGTTCGTCGATCTGCGCGCCCTAGGCGCTGCCGGTAGTCAAGCCTTCCTCAACGGCGTGGCTGCGTTCTCGGGGCCGTGCGCGCGCCGGAGCATTCGCTCCGAGACCTTGTATCGAGTTGGCCAGCAACGCATGCGCGCGCCTCGGCCTGCCGATTCAGGGCACCTCCATACCGTCAACTTTTGACCTGCACCGTTCGCGATCGTGCAGCGCTTCAGGTCGTCTGTATGAAAAGGAGTGGTTCATGTTCGTTCATAACAAGCGCCTCCAGTACACCGTCCGCGTGGCTGCCCCGAATCCGGGTCTCGCCAACCTGCTGCTTGAGCAGTTCGGCGGACCGCAGGGCGAATTGGGCGCCGCCTGCCGATATTTCACTCAGGCTGTCGGTGAAGACGATGCTGGCCGTAAAGATCTGCTCTTCGACATTGCCACCGAAGAACTGAGCCATCTGGAAATCATCGGCTCGATCGTCGCCATGCTCAACAAGGCCGCCAAGGGGCAGCTTGCTGAGGCCGTCGAGTCGGAGGCCGAGTTGTATCGCTCGATGACAGGCAACGGCAACGACTCGCATACCACAGCGCTGCTGTACGGTGGCGGACCTGCGCTCACGAATTCCGCGGGCGTACCGTGGACATCTGCCTACGTCGACACGATTGGCGAGCCAACCGCCGATCTTCGCTCCAACATCGCGGCGGAAGCACGGGCAAAAATCGTCTACGAGCGCCTCATCAATATCACGGACGATCCGGGCATTAAGGACGCGCTCGGATTCTTGATGACCCGCGAGATCGCGCATCAGAAATCATTCGAAAAGGCGCTGCATTCGATCCAGCCCAACTTCCCGCAGGGCAAGTTGCCGGGCGTGCCTGAGTACACGAGCGTCTACTACAACATGTCTCGGGGCGAGGACGCGCGCGGCCCATGGAACGAGGGAAATGATTGGGAGTTCGTTGAAGATCCGCAGCCGGCGGTCGATGGCGGAGACGGCACGGCACGCGTGGGCGTCAACGAGGCAGACATCGAAGTGCTCAAGGGGATGGCAGCTCGGACGGCGTCGGATCCGTCGAGCGATCCTGTCACGGGCGCCGACATCGGGTCGGGTCAGGCGAGCTAATTGCTCTGTTCGATTTCGATGAGGGAGGTAAGCCGGGCGGCTTCATCCCGTGTGGCTTGCCGATCAGGTCCATCTTCAGCCACAGGCCGGACCCTGTGGCACTTGCTAATAAAAACCAAAAGGAAGAGCATGCTCAGCGTCGTTATTCCTGCGCACAATGAGGCTGCCCTCATCGAAGCATGCCTGAATTCCGTCCGCGTCGCCGCCTCGCATCCAGGGCTCGGTGGCGAACGCGTGCTGATCGTGGTAGTCGCCGATGGCTGCAGTGACCTCACCGAAGCAATCGCGGTTTCCTGTGGTGCGCTCGTCCTCAGCGCTTCCAAATGTAACGCTGGGAGTGCGCGTGACCTCGGGGCGCGTCTGGCCATCGCCTACCATGCACGGTGGCTTGCCTTCACGGACGCAGACACGACAGTACACGCAGATTGGTTGGTCAAGCAACTCGAGTGTGGGACGGACGCGACGTGTGGTGTGATCGCCATCTCTGATTGGACGGGGCACCACGCTGAAACAAGAGCCGACTTTGTCACGACATTCCGCGATGTTGAGGGGCACCGCCATGTGCATGGCGCGAATCTCGGCCTGTCCGCGGTCGCGTATGAAGCAACTGGCGGATTTCAGCCGCTCACCTTCAACGAAGACGTCGCACTGGTCCAAGCGCTCTCGGAGAACGACTTCTCCATCGCATGGACAAACAAAGTGCGTGTCGACACCAGTGCGCGAACGGAATCTCGCACACCTTGGGGCCTTGGTGCCACCTTGCGGGCGGTATCGGAAAAGCTCAACGCGGGACCTGATAAATCGCTAAGTGCTCCTCCCCTTTACGCCCGCTCAGGTCACGCTGACGCTGCAAACGAGGATCAGGGGAACAAGCAGATGCTCGGCGCACCAAGAGCCGCCGCCGCATTCCTTGACGGTATCTGAATAGGAGCGTCACATGCCCAAATCCGCGATCTTCGACGTTGACGGAACCTTGGTCGATTCCGTCGATCTACATGCACTCGCTTGGCACGAGGCGTTCCTCCATTTCGGCTACAACGTGACTTTCGAGCAGGCGCGCAGTCAGATCGGCAAAGGCGGTGACAATCTGCTTCCGGAATTCCTTACTGCGCAACAGGTCGATGAGTGTGGCCCGGCGCTTCAAGACTGGCGCGGCAAGCGATTCAAAAGCGCTTATCTCCCGCTTGTACGCCCCTTTTCCGCCGTGCCGGCCTTGCTGCAGCGATTACAGGCAAATGGAATCAAGCTCGCCGTCGCCTCCTCAGCAAAAAAGGACGAACTCGACGTCTACCTGCAGATTGCAGCGGTCGCAGATGTTTTTGACGTGACAGTTTCTTCAGAGGACGTCCAGACCTCCAAGCCAGCACCCGATGCGTTTGAGGTGGCAATACACAAGCTTCGCGTCCCGCCGTCCGATGCGATCGCTATCGGTGACTCCCCGTATGACGCGCAAGCAGCAACCCGCGCTGGCTTGTGCGCGTTAGGGTTTTTGTCTGGCGGATTCACCGAAGCAGCGCTGCGTGAGGCGGGGTGCATGGCGATTTACGCCGGGCCTGGTGGTCTTCTGGCTTGCCTCGGCACTTCGGTGTTCGGACCATAAAGGCAATCATCGACCACGTCACGCCACTGCAAAAGCGTTCAACGGCACCGAGGTCCCATCTCAAAGGAGAAGACATGGACGTTCCAGTCACGGAAGACCAAATCCGCAGCCTCGCCTATCAGTTGTGGGAAGAAGCGGGCAGTCCCGACGGACGCTCAGACGAGTTTTGGATCCTAGCGCAGACCCAACTTGCGAGCGGGCCTAAAGTGGGAATGCATGAAACGAGGGCCGGCGATGACGACCCTGCCATACCGAAGTGACTAGCCTACGCCTGCTTGTTCCTGAAGCTGCAAAAGTCTGGTGGTGAACTGGACCCGCTCGGCGAACGCGGATGCAAGAAGGAACAACTAGAGGCGCAAATCCCGAAGAGACGGCCGACAGTGTGCTGCGCCTGCGTTGTTCCCCCGACGCTGATTGGAGCCGATTCGCGAAGGACCCGTGGGCCAAGAAGAATCCGTGGCTCAATATGTTGCTCTCCGGCGCGAATGCGGTCATCGGTTCGACGCGAGGCCGCGCTACGGCGCAAGCGAAGCGGCGGGCGTCGCCCCTTTAGTCAGCCGCACTCACGCCGCCGTGCAAGCCGAAACAGCGGCGCGCGGCGCTGAGCGCGGGTTCATCGACAGCAACGTCATTCGCGCAGTGCGTTGAGAAGATTGCCGACCGCCCGGTGTGTCGACGCGCTCAATCCCGCGCCGATCGCCGTCTGAATCGTGCGACGCAGCCCGAGAATGGCGATACCAACCAGCGCGATCGCGATCAGTTCCGCATTAGGCGTACGCAAAAACCACGGCGCGGCACGCGCGGTGGCAGGCAATCTGCGCGGTACGCGCGTGAGCCGCACGGGTTCGTTCGCGACGTGTGCGGCGATCAACTCCGCGCGTGATTCTTCCATGCGCGCCAGCACGGTCTCCTGAGCTTCAGCGTGCTTCATTGCGCCGCCTCCCTGATGGCGTCAGCGTCGCGTCGCAACGCTTCGCGCAGCATTTCAAACGGCTCGGCCGGCTTGCGCGACGTTATGACGATGGAAGCGATTACCGCCGCAGCGAGCCACGCGCCCGCGACGCACCATGCGGTCAACACGAGATACGGCGTGCCGACCGTCGACACGATCACCGCGATCGACACGAACGAGAGCGGAACAACGCGCCGATCGTGAGCGCGACGAGCACGACCACGTCGTGGAGCACGCGCTTCTTGGTCTCGGCGAGTTCGAGGGGAATCAGCTCGCCGTATTCGACGAGACGTCCCGCGCAGAAATGGCCGATCCTGCGCCAGTTGGCGATTTCTCTCTGGAGTGTCATGCTTGCCTCTCCACCGCGGTTTCAGTCAAGACAGGTACAAAGCCATCACCTCCAACCAGCGAGCGTGCCGGCGGCAGACCGCGCCGATGATGAGGGGCAGCGGTGACCTCCCGCTCGAATGCACGACGGCTTGGGTACGAGCGATTGCAAGGCGTGACGTTCTATCGCTACCGCGCGCTACGCGAAGTCGACCAAACGGCGCATTTTGTGGCCCTATCGATGCGTGCCCGATCGCCACACATCGCCTGTGCGAGGGAGTCTCCCAGGCGGTGCCGTGCGGATGTCGCCGGCGACTCCGCTTCTTAAGTGGGGTTGACCCGCAAAGCGGTCAACGCGCAAGGGGCGGTCCCATCTCGTTCGTCATTGCGATGGCCGCCGATTCCGGATGGCCGCGCGAACGTGCTCTGGCAAGGGGAAGGGCCGCTCACTTCGCATAAAGTGCTGAAGCCTCTCAGTGGCGGCTGTCAGGTCGCGCAAGCGGATGGTGGCCAGCTGTTGATCGTGCAGTTGAAGAACCCGCTCGAGTAGCGAGGCAGTCTCTGCATCGATGAGCCAGCGGCGCTCCGCTTCTACGCGCGACAACGCGGCACTCAAGCCGTGCTCCGCACGTGCGTAATCTTCAAGAGGCAGCTGGCCAAATCCCAGCTCCTGCAGCTGGTGCGTGATGTAGAGAATTCTTAGAAGTTCGTTGAATTGATGAGAATTGCCGCAGCCGTCCTTGCGACAAGCGGCGAGCGCGAGGTGGATTTGAAGAGACATCTGCCGCACGGATGCTGGCGGCAAGGGCAGCAACATCGCGCGACTCGTCGGACGACGGGGGCCGGTCGATCGTGGCGATTTTCGGGGGGCGCTGCGAGGCATCGAAAGTGAGGGGATAGCAGTAATCGGCGTGCGGGAACAATCTTCCCGGTGGACCGCTTTATTCTAATGCCGCGGTGCGTGGCTCAGCAGGACGCTCCCTGTTGCGGTTATCCACAGATTCGGTTGAAAAGCTTGTGTACAACTCGCGTGGGAACGAAGTAAGTATGCCTTCGTGAATCTTTCGCATCCTTGTCTGGCTGCCGCGGTTGGTCACCATGGTCCCCGCGTTCATCGTCGTGGCGCTCGGGGTGGATGTCACCCAGGCGTTGGTCGTCAACCAGGTTATCCTGTCGTTCGCGCTGCCCATTCCGATGGTGGCACTGGTGCTGTTCCACGCGCCGTCGGGACATCATGGGCGAATTCGTCAATAGCCGGGCAACGGACATTCTCGCGATCGGTGCGACGGCCATCATTCTCGTGCTGAATCTGGTGCTGCTTCTTCAGACCTTCGGCGTCGCCATTCCTGGCATGGCAGGCTGAGCCTTGTTATATCGACCGCTAACGGCCGTGGCGGTCACAGTCAGCCACCCCGTTTCGACTTCGAGCGCGCGTCGGGCAGCACGTTCGCGCTGACACCACTGCGCGGCAGCGCCGTCCGAAGCCTTGCGCGTGAAATTCACGCCGTCGGTTGAATGTTCTGGTTGACTCAGAACCAGTTGTTTGGATCGTGCTTTGCCTTGATCTTGACTTCGCCTTCTTCTAATTGCGCGAGATTGGCAATCTTCTGCCGCGCTGCCGAGCCAAACGTACCCCCGCCATCACAGTGCGAAAGGCGGCTGGCGCGCTCGGTGGCCGTACATGAATGCGACGCCTTGAACTGCCTGGCGCTTGCGCCGGACGGCGTTTTTATGGTGGGGAATTACGGGGCGGGGGGTGGCACACCCATCGCTTTGCACTTGCCGGCGAAGCAAGCTGAGAAGATAAACGAGAGGTCTACGCCAAAGACGCAAGCCTCCCGAAGGACGCCCGACACACCTGAAGCATTCCTAGAAGTTCTCTTCCTGCGGGTCGGGGCCACGCGTTGGCGCGCCCGGCTGCGCAAGTTTGACGGGCCGTCCGGTGCGCGCCGATTCGTAGATTGCGTCGATGATGCGCTGATCCTGCACGCCTTCCTCGCCGGGCGTATGCGGCACGATGTCGTCTTTCACGCAGAAGGACATGTGATCGATCTCGCGCGCGAACTGATTCTGCGGATCGATCTGCACTTCGGTCGTCGCGCTCTTGCCGTCCACCAGCATGCCGTGCCGCAATCGCAGTCCGTTGTAGCCGAACGCCGGATCCATCTCCGCCCAGCCTTGAGCGCCCTGAAGTCTGAAGAAGCGCGACTCGTGACTCGCGTAGCTCGCCATGCATGTTGCCGTGAGTCCGCTCGGAAAGCGCAGGATGAAGTGCACCGAGGCCTCCACTTCGCCAAAGCGCGGATCGTCTTCCGGCCGAAACCGTCGCGATGACGTCCTGCGGCTCTTCCCCCGACAGAAAGCGCACCGCATTGAGACAGTAGAGCCCGATGTCGGGCATTGCGCCGCCGCCCGCGAGCGAGCGCTTCAGGCGCCACTGCGATGGGTCGCCGACATTTTGCGAATTCCCCGCGATGAACTCGCGCAGCGGTCCGAGCTTCTTCTCCTTGACCATCTTTGCGATCATCCGGTCCATCGGCTCGTACTGACTGCGGTACGCGATCATGAGCTTGCGGTTGGCGCGTTTCATCGCATCGACCATGGCCTGGCAGTCGGCGGCGTTGTTCGCCATCGGCTTCTCGCAGAGCACGTGCTTGCCGATCTTCGCGGCGCGCAGCGTGAATTCCTTGTGAAGGCCGTTGGGCAGCACGACGTAGACGACCTGGACGCGCGGATTGTCAGCGAGATGCTCGAAACTCTGATAGTCGTGGACGTCGGCTTCCGGCACGCCGTATTGACGCGCGATGCGCAACGCCTTTGTGCGGTCGCCCGAGACCAGCGCGGAGACCTTCGAATACTTGCACTGCGCGAGGGCGGGCAGGATCTGGTTTAACGACAGCCGCCCAAGTCCGACGATCGCGTAGCCTACGCGGTCATCGGGCGGCAGGCTGGCGTCCGGTGTTTGTTCCTTCTGCTCGGTATCCGGATCTTGAATCAGCGAGAGCCTGACCTGATTACGATCGACGCCGGAAGGACCCGCGGCCCACGCGCCGCCCGTCGAACCGGCGGCAAGCGCTACCGCGATGCCCGCGCCGCCGCGCAGCAGGAAAGAGCGACGCCCGGTTTCGGCGGGTGCGGGATCGACTGCGAGCTCGGCGGCCGGAATCGGGCTGGGTTGCGTGGGATGACTTCGGGCGGGCATCGAAAGCTCCGGTGAAAGGGTGGGGTGCGCCTGTCACGTCCGCTGGACGCCAGTCGTCGCCATGCACTGCGAGCGTCTCAGCATTGGCCATGCCTCCGAATAATCGACCGCGAAAAAACGGCTCAGCAGGAAACGGCATGAGCGAGCGAATTGCGTGCGATGGTGGAGCGCAGCTGGTATCTGGGTGCGGATAGAGTGCCGTGCATGCCCCATAAACCAATCACTGCCCGCCACGCGCTCCCGCACGTACATCGAGATTTTGTGGTGCAATGCAACAAGACATTAACCGCCGCGGGTTCACGCATGAAGACGCAGACCATAATTGCTGAAGCTCGGATAGCGGGCCGTGAATTTTCTGCCGATTTCCAGTTGTCGACTGGGCGCTAGGTGGTAACGGAAGGCCCGCATCTCATTGAACAATGGCATCCGCCTGATTCGTGGTTGGCAATGGCTTCGCTCAACCGTGGCGACGGATGGGGGACGCGCCCCACTTCGGCTGATCTTCTTGTGTTTCTCCAACGCTACGTTGCGACTAATCCTCACCTTTGCTCGTCCGCAAATGATTGACAGACTGTCACGTTTGGCACGAGCACATCGCCTTTGCGCCGCACGTTCGAAATTCGCGAGTGCGCATGAAAAGCAATGCGTCGTGCGTTTTGCGCATCTGGCGCGATTCAAATTACTGATCTATTTTGGACATCGGTGCACCGATCGAAGACTGCATACGACGAGATGCTCGGTGCTAACATAAGCCCCGCATTGGCAGAAGCGTTGCCGGTTCAGGGAACGGCACGGCAGCGCAGACAGTTCGGTACGCGGAACTTCATGCCTGGATCATCGGGGTCATCGTCTTCGTTTCGTGTTCGAGTCTCCGGGCCGCTTTGCGAGCATCACGTCCTGACGCTCGACGCGTATCGCTGTGCGGCTCATCGTCTCGGACGCTGGCTCATAGCGCACCACGGTGAAGATCAGCACCGGCCGCCAGGCAAACTTGTCCGTGATTCGCCACACGAACTCAACATCACCCGTGAGATACACCTTGTCGGCGATGCGCTCCGCGCGCACTTGAAGACATGAGTTGATTGCCCGACTCGCGACCGCTCCCATCTGTCCTGCATTTTCGCGACTCATTGTGGAAGGGGCGACGCGTTCGGCGAACAGCATGTTGGGACTGTTGCCACCCACACCCACTTTCACGTCGAAGTCGATGAGCCGCAGCGAATACTCGACAAGCGACATGTCCTCGCCCTGCTCCGAGACTCGGCCTAGCGTGCCACGAAAATCCCTCTGCGCCGCGGCGACGATCGCGAGCATCTGTCTACATGCGTACCCGGATGCCGAGTGGTCCTTGCGCTTATATTCGCGCGTGGCGCGGGCGACTGCGTCGTTGCCGTCATCGACGAGCGGGGCAGCCTCCAGCGTCCAGGCGGGATCCGAGAGCGACGCGCTCCATGCGACCCGATAGCGCGTCGGCCAGTGTTCCCGCCAGTCGGTTATGAACCATTGAAGCAGGTGCCCTCCCGAGCCCGACAGACTCCTCGGACCGATCACCGGTTCGCGCAGGCACGCGCTGATTGTGGAGAGCGCGTGGCGAGTACGGGCGCGCGCCATCGACGGGATGAGATTGCTCTCCGCCGGAACACATTCGAGCGCGGGCGGGAGCACCGGTGCGGCGACGTCACAGCGCAGCAGTTCGAGCATTGGCGACTGCGCGAGGTGATAGACAGCCTCGCCGTCCACACGATCGGCGTGCCGCGATTCTTCGCCGATATGTGCGCGACGAAATCGCGCTGGGCGGAGGCGCTCACGGCCCTGATGGTGTCGCGCTCGTCAGCGAACGCGGGAATCGCCAATCCGTCGAAAGCGGCGATCAGAAGAAAGGCGAATCGAGCAATGCGTGAGCGGACCAGCTTGCCATGCCTCCGCATGTAATTAGAAATCCGAAATGTCTGGATGAAGATTTGTCACGGGTTCAAAACGCCGTCGATCGGTTATACGACAAATCGCTGTCGTGGCGGTGACGAACTACGTACACCGGACGCATCACGAAGGCAACTAAGAATTTAAATGGATGCTCGCAGAAATGTCGGCCGGATTCGCACTGAGCGTTGCAATAAGCAGATTTTGCGGAAACCAATTTTCCGAAGGAGAGGCGCGGGATCGTCTTTTCTGCTGGCGCAGGCGTTGAAGGTGGCATGGATCTAGCCGGGTATGTCCGAAACCGCAGTCAAGATATCGAACTCCTTTACTATCAGGAACGAACGATCGCCCTCCCGAGGTAACATCGAACAGTTGAATGCGCTAGTGCAGCAAATTCTGATTCCGTTTCTGGATAGGTCGCCTCGCGCAAACTAGCATTCTCCGCGACACGCTGACTTAACCCATTTGTGATGGAGTGGTCTTCTGCATACGACGCGCGGTAGACACCCCGAAATTTGATTGCCTGCCCAGTTTGGTGCAGCGCAGCAATTCATGCTATACTTTTCAAGCGGTGCTCAGTCGCACTGTCTCTTGATTGCACCATTCCTCCCGGCCTGCCCATGTAAGCGGGCCGCGTCATCGCTCGTTGCGAAATCACAAGTTGCGTCCGCTTTCAGCCTTGAATGTCCGTGACGCGCCGGCCGCAATGCTGCCAGCCGCCGATCTCGTCATCACCGAGCAAACCTGCCAAGGAGAAAGCATGACAAGTTTTGATCGTGAAGATTCCGGGTCTACTACAACCGAATTCGTGCCAAAGGTCCCAGGCCGGCGCGGGCCGAAGGCCAAAGCTGCAGCACTGCTGCTGCCGATGGACGCGGTTTCCTCAGCGTTGCAAGACGAGGAGCGGCAGCGCCAGATGCGCTCGCTGATTCAGTTGGGCAAGGCGCGCGGTTACCTGACCCACGCAGAAATCAACGATCACTTGCCGGACAACTTCGCGCAGACCGTCGCGATCGAAACCATTGTTAGCACCTTCAATGATATGGGCGTGGCGGTCTACGAGCAGACGCCAGATGCCGAGACGCTGCTGTTGAACGACACTGCACCGGCCGCCATGTCGGATGATCAGATCGACGAGGAGGCCGAAGTCGCGCTCTCGACGGTGGATTCCGAATTCGGCCGCACTACCGATCCCGTGCGGATGTACATGCGTGAAATGGGCGGAACGGAATTGCTAACCCGCGCGGGCGAAGTTGAGATTGCGAAACGCATCGAAGGCGGTCTTCACGAAATGATCCAGGCGATCGCAGCCTGTCCAGCGACGGTCTCCACGCTACTGGAAAGTGTGGAGCGCATCGAGGCGGGTGAACTGCGCATTGACGAATTGGTTGACGGTCTCAAAATAGATGCCGGGGCGGGCGACGAACTGGTTTCGGAGTCGTCTGATTCGCCCGAACTCAACACGGACGTCGCCGACGGTGATGAGGAGGAAAGCGGGGAGGGCGACGAGGACGGCGCGGTCGAGCAAGATGATTCGGCAAAGGCAAACGAAGCAAGTCTGAAACAGCTCACGAGCGACAGCCTTGCCATCTTTGCCCGCGTGCGCGCGTTGTTCGCTCAACTTCCGCGCGGCGGGGCGGTGCAAGGCGAGGCCCTGGTGGCTGTCGCACAGGTATGCGAGGCCATACAGCGGGAACTTGCGCCCATTCGCTTTACGGCCCGAACCATCGATCGGCTGTGCACGGAGGTGCAGCAGCAGGTCGCGCAGGTGCGCGCGATCGAGCGGCGTCTCTTGCAGATCGCCGTCGACCGGTGCGGGATGCCGCGCGCGACGTTTGTCGAATCCTTTCCGGGGCATGAAACCGATCTCAGCTGGTCTGAGCGCATGGCGACTGCGTCGAACAAGTACGGCGCCTCGCTCAGGCGCAGTCTGCCGGCAATTCAGGCGGAGCAGCAAAAACTGATCGAGATCGAAGCGCACGCGGCTCTACCGCTGCAGCAGTTGAAGAAAATCAACCGGCAGATGATGGCGGCCGAGTCGAAAATGCGGCAGGCAAAGGGCGAGATGATCGAAGCCAACTTGCGCCTGGTGATCTCCATCGCGAAGAAGTATGTGAATCGCGGCATGCACTTCCTGGATTTGATTCAGGAAGGCAATATCGGCCTGATGAAGGCCGTCGACAAATTCGAGTATCGACGCGGGTGGAAGTTTTCGACCTACGCGACATGGTGGGTGCGTCAAGCGGTGACGCGTTCGCTTGCGGATCAGGCACGCACGATTCGCGTGCCGGTGCATATGATCGAGTCGATCAACAAGCTCAATCGGATTTCGCGCGAGATTTTGCAGCAGACCGGCCAAGAAGCGCATCCGGCACTACTCGCGCAGCGCATGGAATTGACCGAAGAGAAGGTCCGCAGCATGTTGAAGGTCGCCAAGCAACCGGTTTCGCTTGAGATGCCAGTGGGCGAGGACGCGGACGCAACGCTTGGAGACATGATCGAAGATCCGATGGCCGCGTCACCCGCGGATGCGGCGGTGCACGCGAATCTGCGCGCCGCAATCGACGAGGCGCTCGATGCACTGTCGCCGCGTGAAGCGAAGGTCCTGCGAATGCGTTTCGGGATCGATACCGCCTCAGACTTTACGCTAGAAGAGCTCGGCAAACAATTTGATGTGACGCGCGAACGGATCCGGCAGATCGAACACAAGGCAATGCGAAAACTGATGCACCCGA
Organism: Caballeronia megalochromosomata; assembly: GCA_001580565.1. Lineage (GTDB taxonomy): Bacteria > Pseudomonadota > Gammaproteobacteria > Burkholderiales > Burkholderiaceae > Caballeronia > Caballeronia megalochromosomata. Next base: position 13,970 of record LRBF01000053.1, read on the forward strand.
GTCACGCCGACAAGCTGCGGCAATATCTTGACCACTAAGTCACCGGCCGACGCCTCGATACCCCATCGATACGACACCTCGAACGCTAGTCATCGCCATACAGGAAGCGGCGCAGGCCTGATGGGCCAAGCACGCGGCCTTGCAGAATCGTCGCCCAAAAGAAGGCGGCTGGTCGATGACCTCAAGCGTTGTTCGCTCGTCACGACATCGCAGGGCGATAACAGTTGAGGCCCGGCCTCGGCATTACAGCAGTATTGCTTGTTGCAAAAGCTCCAGCGCTTTCAACTCGTCCAATCGACCCGTGCGTGCTTTGCCTGCCAGTGTCTTGATCAAGGCTTCCGCTACCGGCTCAATACCGTGAAGATTGTCCAGGCTGGTGAGGGAAGTGGAAGGTAGCGATACGCTTGGTTGCTGGGGTATTGCGGCGGCGGGCTGCAGCGCGATTGTGGTCGGTGAGACCGACGGAAAATGCCGCTCGCTTTCGTCAGTAGAGTGACCACCAAACTCGCCACGAGCATCACTGGCATGATCTCGCGGGCCGACATCGATTATCTCTTTCTTACTCGGGACCTTTACCGACCCTGTTACGCTTTGCACATCGCCCAAGGCGTGCGGGTGAGGGTCTTCTGTCCGCGCCCTTGCAGCGGCGCGCTTCTTTGGCGCGCTACTCTGAGCTGCAAGCGCAGCCGGCTCGTCGTGTTGAACGGATGCGCGACCACGCGCAGCAGGGGTCAGCAAATCTGACACCGACTCTGGGATCTCGGCTTCAGAACGCGGCGTGTCCAGCCATCCGACTGGCAAGCCTAGGCGCTCTGTGAAACGGCTTGCTTCAGCGTCGTCCATGCGTTTCTTGCCATGTAACCGGTGGGCCATGTTGGAACCGCTCATCGCCATGACCACTCCGAGTTTTACTTTTGATCCATTCCGGGTCGTCAGAACGTGGAGGTTAGCGCGTCGAATGCTTTCGACATCAGTGCCGTCGCTTAACGGCAGCGAGCGTTGCTGGGCAGTCTTTTGAGATGCTTTGGCTTTCGATGACGCGCCCTTGAGGGCAGCATCTTTCCTCGGATGTACGGCGATTTCGGGCGCTCTATTCCTACTAGCCCCGGGGAAGCCGCTCACTGTTTTCCTCGGCATTTCCGCTTCCTCTAATGAACTGACTTCAACAGATGGTGGTTGGTCGACGTTGACAGCTAACGCAGGCTTACGTACTTCAGACTCTGCTTGTGCCTCATCGTCCGTTTGAACGAAGTCGAGTGGTGCCTTCAGGCGAGAAATGGTCTCGGGCGTGAGCGCTGGATGAGGCTGATCAAAAAAGCCATGCGGCAGCCCGAGCGTGGTTTCCATGTGAAAGGCGGTCTCGGGCGTAAACCGTTCACCCTTCATCAGTTCGGCTATTCGCGTCATGGTGGAGTCAAGTCCTAACGCGATATTCTCCGCGCCCACCGCATCGACCAGAAACTGAAACGAACGTGTTTTGAAAATCGAGGCGGTCTGGGCAGGGTCTCGAGCAGGTGGCTTCGCGTAGGACTGTCTGTGCCGATTCGGCAAAGATTTTTCTACATCGCGAGCTCGACGCTGGTCGCTGTCTCGAGAACCCGCGTATCGCCCGCGGGCTTGACTCATAGGGGTAGAGCTCCCTGCAATTGTTGATATTTCACGTTTCGAATTATAGACGAGGTAATATTGACATCTGGTCATATGCCGGCGGTTTTGTATGTTTTCTGGCGATCCGCTGGAGAATCGGTCACTCGTAAGAGTGATACGACGTGCATTCGCCTCTTCGTCTGTATGCCGATTTCAGACAACAGTATGCGATTTGCGCACTATTTGAAGTCCATCGCTTCGCCGACAAGCGCAGCAGTCGAACAACGGAACCTGCCTGCTGAGCGGCCAACTCGAGTCGTTCTCACCCTCTCATCGCTCTGATTGATCAGCCTTAAGGTTCATAGCGCGATGCGGTCCTGAAGCATTTTCGCATTGTCCGCGTCCATGAGGCAGCCAAGAAAAGTGCACCTGCGTGGCGCACAATGGAGCTTATAAATCAGGATACGAACGCCGATCAGATTACTCGACGCAAAAGCTTGCGCAACGCAACGCCGAGTAAATTGCCTGAGGTCGGACTGCTGACGAAGCTCCTCGCGCGCATACGTCAATTCGAATACGAGCGCGCCGATGACCTCGGGCTTGACCTCAAGTTTGGAAACGACCTTTTGCAGCGGTTCGCCGAGCGCCTTCCATTGCGCACGCAACCTTTTCTTGAGACTTGCGAAGGGTGTCGTCAGGCTTCCGGCGGTAAGCTGGGGCGTCGCATGGGTTTCAAGCATCGCCACACGACCAGCGAAGGCCGTCCACGAACCGCCTAGATTCAGCGCGCGAGACTGCGCGACGGTAGTTCACCCATAACGTTCCCAACGCAAAGCAACTGAATTACCCATCAAGTGCCCCTTTTTCGGCTGTAGTTAAAGCCAGCATTCGCTTCGCGACAAGCGCTAGCGGTTTCCCGATGACGTCGGTCATCGTTGCCGTCGAGATACAGGCTCGTCGTGGTCAATGACGCATGTCCGAGGGTATCTCGCACGAGTCGGAGATCCACTTGTTGATCGGCCAGGTGCGAACCCGTGCTGTGGCGCAATCAGTTTGAATACGCGTACTCCAGCAGATCGGGGCGCGCGGCGGGCGATGCTTGGCTTCTGAAAGACCGGATGTTTCCATGCCGTAACAAGCGGCGATAACGATGAGCGCGAGAAAACAGATTGACTGAGCGCAGAAGAAAGAAAGCGGAACCGGAACGAATGTATCGGTTTGCATATGAAACCAGAAAATGCAGGGGCATCACTGCTTCCGCGACGTTCATGGAAATCCATTACGCCCGCCCGCCGGCGAGTCACACGCAGTCGAGTCGAACCGATTTGTGACTCGAATAATTGCTCAGTGAGAGGGACGTGCTGAACACAAGTCGCAGCGCTGTACGGATTACGTCTCGTTGAACAGGTAGATCGGCATGAGCACGGATGAAGCGCCAAGCAACCATTCGACTATGTGCGCAACCGGATAAACTCAGATCAATCGATGAAAGATACAAGACTCCAGTGAGCGCGTTGTGCCTTGTCAGTGACCGGGAACGAATTGGATGTCTCCGTACCAGGCGCGTGTCGTGGTTCCGGTATTGTCGGTATCGGTCAGCAGACCGTAGCCAGTGATGCGTCCTGGCGCTTCGTGAAAGACCCTTTCGTAGTCTTGGACGATGTTGCGGTGCACGCTTCGCCACTGGCCCGCATCGCCAGGCTGACCGGAGACGACGATCATCTGTACGCGGCCGGTATGCGGGTTGGCGATGACGCTGCCCGGCGCGGCCGACGTGGACCAGATGTACATCAGCGTCGCATAGGGGAGATCCTGGCCACCCAGGTGCTTCGCGACTTCCATGCTGGCTCGGTCGAAAAGCGACAGCTTGCTTTTGTCGCCGTCAAATACGAACACCAGTCTCGCCGGAGCATCTTCCTTCGCCCCGACGCGGTTATCGGCGCCCTCAATCGGCCCTTCCGCTTTCCAGCGCCAAATCACGACGGGTGTTTGAGCGAGATCGATATCGCCCTCGTGCATCAGGGCGGAAGCGGACCGGTTCGCGGTCGCTTGCAGGACGGTTGTCTGGCCGTCGCGAACCAGTGTGTATTCCGTCATCGGCTTGCCCTTCACAACCGGCAAGTTCTTCCACCCTGCGGGCAGGGGCGCGCCTGGCTCTGCCGCTGAGAAGGCGACGCCCGGAGTTCCGCTCTGGGCAAAAATGGAGAGCGGCGACATCAAAAACGCGATGCACACGGCAACTCCGACGGACCTGGTTGTCCGTTTCCGCGATTGCAGGATGGAAAAAAGATGCATGGCTGATTGCCTTCGGCCGTTAGCCTTCGTCCATTGTAGCGGACTACGTTGTCGCCACTGCATCTTGTCGATTACTTGCTGACGCTTTCGGAATGACGACTCCTGAGGCAGTATCGTCGCGTATCTAAAAGTTGAACGTTCACGGACAAATCGCGTGGTGGCATCACGACTGGTCTTTAGCCTCAGATACGGCTGCTTCGGCAGCCAGGCGCATCCGTCGGGCCGCGCGGGCGCCGCGGTGATCAACCTAATCTTTTCGCGGAGGTTTCTATTGGCTGATCTCATCGAGGTACCGAGAATCTGAGAGTTGAAACCGGACTGATCAGGATGCCGAAACCGATCCAGCAATTTCCGAAAATCGGAGCCCTCGTGCGTTGCGGGGACGCCCAGCTTGCGCAGCACCATATCCAAGGCATCAGGCGCCGGTTTCGACGTTTTCACATCGTAGGAGGAGAACGGGTGCGCGACCTCCACGTTGTCCAAATAGGTGTCGAGCTCACCCTGCTCTGCGTAGTCGGTATCGGTCGAGCAAGAATGAGTGCGCTCGGCCCCCAACGAATCAGTCATTGTTCTTTATGCCTACCCGCGTCACGAGCATCGCGGTCCTGACGCGTCACGACAACGTGCCCAGAATTCGCTCACGTCGGCGCTCATACAATCCAGCGCAAGTGTCTCGGTGAAAACACTGTCGACTTGGGGACAGCGTCGGGTTTGTTTGACGTGCTCTCTGCAGAGTTTCAATGCCAGTTGGCCACGCTGAATGCGCGTCATTCAGTCAAAGAATATTTTCGCTCGTGCTTGCCAGGGGCGCATAGATTCGACTAAGTGAGAAAGTGACCACGACTGCGTCAACCGGAACGACACTAGCGTTGCGCAAACGAGATGGGAGACGCAATGGACTCGCATGTGATCGGTGCTGATTTTGAACGTTCGGTTAGCGCATATACCGTCGTGCCGGAATTCGGCGGGAGCGAGGTGTGAAGCAAAAATCTGTCAACAAGTCTCTTTTGAGGAGGCCAGGGTCCTGTAGCCGATGCTTGCTTCCGTTGCTGGCAATCGACGGCTATGCGGTCAAGCCTCCAACTTCGATACGAACCTGTTGAGGGATGACTGAGTGAAGGTTTGCATTCTCGATCTCAAGCGTGATGAATTCGCACAGTCGCGCAGTCGAGGTAATGAGATGGATGGAAAGTTTGTTTCTCGCGCCTAGGTTAGCTGTGAGAAGCCGCAAACGTTTTCTTACGCGGGTCGTTCGAAACATCAACAAAACGCTTTCTTCTGCTGCCTCGTTCCTTTCACTTTCGGTGTTCGAATGTGGGGCGGACAACATTGCAGTTACAAGTTATTACGGAGAATCCGTTCCGTCGTACAAATACAAAACGAAGCGCTTAAGACAGAACGTCCGAAGACCACACCATAGTGGTTATGGACACACGGGGAAGTCATGCCGCGAGAAACGAACAATCTGCGCTTGAAAGGGTGGGTCATTGCAGTGTGCATCGGGGCTTCTATTGTCACTACGCACTCACGTGCGCAGGATGCGGAGGCGCCGCCGGATGCACGCATCAGTGCGACGCGCGAGGCCCAACCGCTTATTTCGCTGCCCAGCACGCCGACACCCAGTCCCGTGGGCAATACGACCGCTCAGCCTGCCGCGAACGGCGCGCCGCTTACGCCGCGCGGCACGATGAACGCCGCGTCGTCGCTCGACAAGAGCGCGACGCTTTCGGCGACGCCGCGCGCCCGCATTACGGACATTGAAGGCAAGCAGCCGCTCACCGACGAACTCGGCGGCGTCGTGACCACCGATACCGTGACGCTCGCGGGGCAGGACTTCTACACCTGGTTCGCGCAGGCGTGGGGCACAATTCCCCTGTCCGAGCGTTACATCGTCTCGGTGCACGAGCGTCCTTCCGCGCGCTACGGCAGCCTCGTGTGGGTCGAATACAACCAGCGCCGTGTGTTTCAGGCGTTCCTGCCGATTGCCCGCTCGAACGTGAAGCCGGTGGCGGAGGGCGCGGCGCAGATCGCTTTTCAGAATGTCATGCAGGCGGATCTGACCCGTCTGCTGTTCCGTGACGCTGACATGGCGACGGACGAATTATAAAAAGCATCAAAAAATAAATAAAGCAGTAAGGCCAAAAATCCACGGGGAATCACGATGAAAACGAATGCGCTCCTGCAACGCGCGCTGCTCGCTTGCGCGCTGACGATACCGCTCGCCGCGAACGCCACCTCGCTCGTCTATGAGCCGGTGAATCCGAACTTCGGCGGCAATCCGCTGAATGGCCCGAACCTTCTCAACGAGGCGAACGCGCAAAACAAGTACAAGGATCCGTCGACCGCCAGCCTTGGCACGGGCAGCCAGTCGACGCTCGATCAGTTCAACACGCAATTGCAGCAGGCGATCCTGTCGCGCGTCGCGTCGTCGATTTCGAGTTCGATCGTCGGCACGGACGGCACACTTCATCCGGGCACGATCAACACCGGCAACTTCTCGATCGCAATCTCGCAAGTCACGGGCGGCAATCTGCAAGTGACGACGACCGACAAGACCACAGGCGCATCCACGACGTTCATCGTCGGCAACGGCCAGTAACCCGAGAGCACACACGCAATGAACAAGAATGCTTTCAGGACCGCTGCGATGGGCGCAGTCATCGTCGCGTCGGCGCTGCTCACCGGTTGCGTCACCACGCCGATGCCTTCTGCCGGCAACGCCACGCTCACACCGCCGACGCGCGTCACGCGCGACCTCACGCATCTGCCGTCGCCCAAGGGCAGGATCGTCGCGGCGGTGTATGGCTTTCGCGATCTGACGGGGCAGTACAAGCCGTCGCCGGACAGTTCGTTCTCGTCGCAGGTGACGCAGGGCGGCGCGTCGTTCCTCGTCAAGGCGATGCGCGATTCCGGCTGGTTCACGCCGGTCGAGCGCGAGAATCTGCAGGACCTACTGACCGAGCGCAAGATCATGCGCGCGCTCGAAACGCCCGACGACAAGAAGAACGCGATTCCCCAGATCGGCGCGCTGGCGCCCGCGAGCATCGTGCTGGAAGGCGGCATCGTCGGGTATGACACGAACATCCGCACGGGTGGCGCGGGCGTCGCGTATCTGGGAATCTCGGCGTCGCAGCAATATCGCGTCGATCAGGTGACGGTGAACCTGCGCGCGGTCGATATCCGCAACGGCACGATTCTGAACAGCGTGTCGACGACAAAGACCATCTATTCGATTCAGATCGATACGGGCGTGTATCGCTTCATCGGCTTCAAGGATCTGTTGCAGGCCGAAGCCGGCATGACGCGCAACGAGCCGCAGCAACTTTGCGTCAACGAGGCGATCGAATCGGCGCTCGTGCATCTGATCGTGCAGGGCGTGGCGAACCAAACATGGGCGCTCAAGGACATGAAAGACTGGTACGACCCGACGATGCAGCGCTACTTGCAGGAAAACCAGGGCTACGCGCAGACGATGGAAGACGTGAATCCGTCGTATAGCCCTGTGAAGATCGATCCGCCGAAGACCATCGGCAGCTGAATCGGCAGCCACATGGGTAGCCAACCGAAACTGAACAGGAGGAGACCAGCATGAAATCACTGCGCGCCTCGAAAGCCGCGCTGTGTGCAGCGCTCGGCGCAGCCGTGTCGCTCGCGGTGTATGCCGCCGATCTATCGTCGGTATCGGACTTCGGTCCGCCCGAGCCGGGTTTCGGTGGTGCGACACAGGTGGCGCGTGTATCGCAGCAAGGCACGGCCAACCGGCTGAACGCCGTCCAGGCCGGATATAACGGCCTGATGGCGAATCAGATGGGCATCGCCAATGCTGCGGCGACGGCGCAGGCGGGCAACGACAACTGGACGGTGCTGCAGCAAAGCGGCGTCGCCAACCAGTACGCCGGTTATCAGGCCGGACAGTACAACCGTTCGATCGCGGTGCAGAACGGCAGCGGTAACGAAGCAACGGTCACGCAGATCGGAAACTCGATGTCGTCGCAGGTGACGCAGCTCGGCACCAACAACGAGATTTCCATTCTGCAGAGCCGTAATGGCTCGGGACTGTCGGTCACGCAGACCGGCGGTGCGAGGGCGGCAGTCCTCATGAAGTAGGCAGTGATCCTTCCCGGCGATATGCCGGGGCGAGGGGACCAGGAAGTCTGATTTCAGTGTGAATGTGGTGGGTAGGGTGGAATCGGTCGCCGGCGGGGGCTGGCGGCCTTTAGGGTAACTAATTGCTGCAATCAAAACATCAATCAACGAGGCATAAAAATGAAAGTCAAGGCAATCACTATCGCTATGGGTCTGGCAGCACTGGCATCGACGTCGGCATTCGCTGATTCGAGCTTCGAAGGCGCAACGGTCAATCAGTTCGGCAATGGCAACACCGCAGGTGTGACGCAGACGAATTCGCACAACGACAAGGTGAACGTGCTGCAAACCGCGGACGGCGCGAATGCCAGCGTCAGCTCGGACGCGGGCGGCTACAACGTCACCGATATCCAGCAGACCGCGAGCGGCAAGGGCGCGTCGAAGCTGAACGCGACCGTCACGCAAAAGCAGGCGATCGGCGAGAACACGACGGTCCGCCAAAACGGCAACAGCCTCACCGCGACGATCTCGCAGACGTCGTCGATGTACGACACTGACACGGTCAAGCAAGCCGGCAAGAACGCGACCGCTTCGATCACCCGTAATGGCTCGGCCTACAATACGGTCAACATCGATCAGGGCACGGGCATGACTTCGGGCCAGACCGACGGCGCCAAGGCGACGGTCACGCAGACCAACACGGTTGCCAACACGGTCGACATCCTGCAAGGCAAGCAGGCGGGCATCGCGACGATCGATCAGCGTGACGGCGGCTACAACCATGCGCGCGTCGAGCAAACGGGCGGCGGCACGGACGCGACGATCGAGCAATGGTCGGAAGTGGGCGATCACGCGTCGATCAAGGAAAGCGACGCGGCACGTTCGCGCATCCACTCGGAATACGGCGGCAATAACACCAATACGATCGTACAGAGCGGCGCGAACGCACCGCACTACGCTCAGATCAACCAGAGCTACGCCACCAACGATACGACGACGATCATCCAGACCGGCTCGCAATACAACGAAGGCTACGTCGACCAGATCCGTTCGTCGAACGACACGGCGTTCCTGATTCAGGACGGCGACACCAACAAGGCGGCGGCTCGTCAGAACTACGGAAGCGGCAACACCGTCATCGCGGCGCAAGTCGGTGGGCACAACAAGATGGATCTGACGCAGCAGGCCGCGTTCGAGTCCACGCTGCTGGCCGGCCAGCTCGGCGGCTACAACGACATCAAGGCGTCGCAGTCGGGTACGAAGGAAGATCTGACCATCGCGCAGGTGGGCGACCTCAACAGCGCGAACGCTTCGCAAGCGGGTTCGTACAACACGGCATTGATCACGCAAGTCGGCTTCGCCAACACGGCTACGACGTCACAAAGCGGCGTGGGCAACGCGACGGTCGTCAACCAGGCCGGTGCGTTCAACAAGGCGAACATCGTTCAGAAGTAAGAACGACGACGGTTTGAGCCATTTGCGGGCGGCGAGCGGCTTTCGAGGCTGCTCCCCGCCGGCTTTTTCATTGCCGGCCACCTTCGGGCCATGAGGACGTGATACGCAGATCGCAATCAGAAATCGATCTGCGCGGATATGCGCTCATCGATGAGCCGGCGCGGCGATTGTTAGGATAATGCACCGACCGAAAGCCTGTGGGGTTCGCTGAAGGTCGCACGACTGCACGGTCGGCACTTCGCGACGCGGCGTGCTGCGACGGATGAAATCATCGACTGGCTCGGCATCTACAATGCCCGCCGACTGCATTCGACATTGAACTACGTCAGCCCCATGACGTTCGAGAAGAATTGGCCGCCGCTCAGCGAGGGCAAGCGGCCTGATGTCTTCAGCTATGGGATTCGTGAAACAGGGACAAGGTCAGTCTCGGTCGATACGCCCGGTGCAGTAGCCAGTCGTGGCATGTTCGATGGCACGCAACGCGAACACCTCTTCGCCATAGATGCTGAGCGTCAACACCGCCAGCGCAAGTTGCTGCGCGCGCAACCCGGTTCCGAGCGTCAGGCGAACGCCGTTGCGAGCGACGGCGTGGTCATCAATCAGCAACACCCAGATGACGGGTTCAGGCTGCATGGATTGCTTCGAGCGGCAAACACAAGCTGAACGTGGTGCTTGCGCCGGGCTTGCGATACCGACGAGCCCGGCGCGTTTGCTGCTCCGGGAGGGTCACGAGGTCGGTCGCCACCTGCGCACGCCCACGAAGTCTATGCGTGTGCAGGCGCCGTATTGCGGGCCGAACACGAGCCTGCGCACGCAAAAGCACATGATCTGGCCTTGCCAGCTGCGCGGTCGACTCGCGCGCATGGCGGCATGTTCGCACTGGCTTATATGGCAGTTTGTACATTGTTAGCTAATTCGTAGTCCTATTAGCAAATATTATCGCAGTAGCGTTTCGGTGGTAAAGTTGACGAATGCCGATCTACCATAGAGAGTAAGGCCGTGGCACAAGGTGCAGACGACTTTGACGACGACGAGGCATTCGAGTCGTTTCCCGACCCGGAAGTTGCGCGCATCGTGCTCGAACTCGACCGAACCATCACGCGGCGCCGCCGTGCGGGCGCGATAGGTCACATCGTCGAAGGGCGGGCCGTGCCCCTGCCCGTCAAACCTAGCCATATTGAATTGCGGGTTCTGACCGCTCTCGCGCAGACCTATGGCCCGTTGCTCTTCGGCAAAGAATTCGAGCTCGTGCTCGAGCACATCGCGAAATGCGGTGCCGTGGTCCTGGTACAGCGGGCCTTGTGGGGCGACTTGCCGGAAGACCATGGTCTCGCCGCGCCCCTGCTCGACGCGCGGATCCCGTTCGAGATCCTCTGCGGCACCTGGCCTGATGTGTTCATGGCGCAGGCGCATGCAGAGTTGCAGGGTTTCCGGCCACGGCCCCCCGATCCGCGCATGGAATCGGATGATGGGGAGCGCGACGATGGCTGAAGGCCGCTTTGTTTGAACCACCGCTGCGCCGGAGCACTGACGCATAGTCATTCGGCGAACAAATCGGGACCGAAAACTTCGTAGTGGATTTTCGACTCGCGGATATCTAGCGCTTTCAAGGCATCATGCTGCGCTCTCATGAACGGAATGGGACCGCAGATGTAGTAGTCGGCTGCGGGAAGCAGAATCATGTCGCGCAGATCACTCAAATTGATGAAGCCTGGCCTGTCGTAGTCCTTTCCAGGCACGTCACCCGGCAGGGGCGAGTCGTAGTAAATCACGGCGGTAAAATTTGGGTAAGTCGCTGCAGCTTGCCGAAGGCGATCACGCATTGCGTGAACGGCGCTATTTCTTGCGCCATGCACGAAAACGACCTGTCTGTCTGGATTCTGAATCGCGCGTTTCAGCATGCTTACCATTGGCGTAAGGCCCACGCCACCGCTGATCAAGACGATAGGCGTTTTCGCGTTGACGTCGATATGAAAGGTGCCATACGGAGCGGCTACCTTCACTTCGTCGCCCACCTTCAGATCCTCATGGAGCAGGGATGACACGTAGCCGGCAGGTCGTGCTCCATCGCCTTCCTCACGTTTGATGGAGATACGGTAGCTGTGACCGTTCGGCATGTCCGACAGACTGTATTGTCGGATCTGCTGCAGTTGAAGTGTCGGTACGTCTACTGCGATGCTGACGTATTGACCAGGCTCGAAATTGACGACCGGTTGACCGTCAGCGGGTTCCAGCACGAAGGAGGTAATGACGCTGCTTTCAGGCTGTTTGTCTTTCACGACGAACGTTCGCCACCCGTTCCAGCCGCCGAGCTGGCTCGCCGACTTTTCGCGCAACTGCGCTTCCATGCCCGTGAGCGCGTCTGCAAGGTTGCCGTAGGCCTGAGCCCAAGCAGCGATAATGTCATCGGTAGCCGCATCGCCGAGCACCTCCTTGATCGCGCCGAGGAGATGCTCACCAACGATGGGGTAGTGTTCAGGCCGGACGTCGAGGCTGGCATGTTTGTGAGCGATATTGTTGAGCACAGAAGCAAGGCTGCTCGGGTTTTCAATATTCTCCGCGTAGGCGTATACGGCTCGAGCAAGCGCTTGTTGCTGCTGTCCCTGATCCTGATGCGCCATGTTGAACACATTCTTGAGCTCTGGGTGTGCTTCAAAGAGTCGCGAATAAAAGCGTTGGATGATGGTGTAGCCGTGCTGCGCGAGGACAGGCGCCGTAGCCTTAACGATATCCATCGTACGCTGAGTCAGCATGTGGGTTGCTCCTGTAATTAAGTCGTGCAAGTGTTGCGCCCCAGCTCACTAGTCGACGTCACGACGTAGGACAGAACTTTTTTCGGATTCCACTCGCGCGGTCACGTCTCTCGCTACGGCAACCGAGCCGCATGCGACGCCATGCGGATCGAGAACCAATGCGAAGGTCATCTCGACGTAAAGCTTGCGACCGTCCTTATGCGTCGCGCGGGTGAGGGTCGCTCGTCCATTCAGTCTGGTCGCGCCCGCTGTCACCGCCTTCTCGAAACTGCGCCAATGTGCATCTTGCAGGCGGGGCGGAATAATCAAGTCAAGGCTTTGCCCCAACGCTTCTGCGCCGGCGTATCCAAATAGAGCGACTGCGCTGCGGTTCCAGCGTACGATCGTTCCAAGTCGGTCTGCAAAGATGACTGCGTCGGCTATCTGGTCGAGAATCCAATCCCCGGCCACGGTGAAATCGTCCATGATGTCATCTGTCGAGTTCATCAAGCCAATGATGGGGTAGTCGACGCGCGCGCAACATTTGAGAGCCATGTCACGTCGAGCTGATCTCGTGCAACGAAGCGCATTCACGAGGTTCGACAAGAACAATTCGCGTTTCTGTGCATTTCATTAACGCGACCTTAAGGCTACCGCGAGTCGAATCGTCGTACATCCGTGCTCGCAGGAGTAGCTCGCGATCTTCTGAGGGTTCGGACGCCCCAAGTCGCTCGTCGCGGAAAATCGTACACCGCTTCAATGAAACGGCTGGAACAACTTCAATCAACGCGAGACCGATGAGGGCGCCGAGGGCCGCGCTCAGTAGTTTCGGGTGCCAGTTGTCCAGATGAAGCTTCTCAGTAGGGCATCGACCAAGACTACACCGAGCAGTGCGAGCACGGCGCTCAGGCGTTCCGTTTCGAATTCGCTTGCAATCAGCATATCCATTCGTCGGGAACTTTGATCAAAATATATCACGATGTGATGCAAAAGACTGGTGTGGTGCGCAAACACTGCTCACCCGGAAAAGCTCATCCCAGACAACTGACGCTAGACCATAGCTACGCGAACAGGGACTTCCGGGTGCGAAGCGCGTACGTGCAGCGCACCCCGCCCGCGGTAATCGCGTGCACCTACCACGACCCCAATCAGGATACGCACGCGGCGACGCCTAGCGCCATGGACCGGCACCCGGTAACCATGCTCGAGGGCGTTCATGTTCAGCGACACCGCCGCCATCTGCCCACATGAAACATTTGAAAAGAGCGACGATCATCAGGTCGATGACAGGCGAAGACCAACGCACATACATCACAATATGATACATTAGGAGTGAGGGGACGCTCGGTTCCGGTTCAACGGAGACCGTGTGATGCGAACATCGGTGCGCTTGTCAATCTAAAGGCCGGCGGTTCCAGGCCTGGGCGGAACACTCACGCTGACAGCCGACGGCATGCTCTTACAAATTTTTTACCGCCTCTCAACGTCGGTATATCACGCTTCGAGGTATTCGAATCCGCGTTTCAACGCCAGAGTGCGGGGAGGGACCATGGCCACCTATCGACGCATTTTATTGTGCTACAACGGCACACGAGAAGGACGCTGCGCGTTACGTCTCGGTGCTGAACTCGCGCGACAGCTTGGCGCTGAAACGCATCTCCTTGCTGTGGTCGACGATGCCGCGTGGGCGCGAGGTCTTGACGCGGTACCGGTGGTTGCCTTTGATTTCGAGGAGACGTCAGCGAAAGAAGTATTGCGTGAGGGAGTGAACAAACTGTCGCAACTCGGTGTGGCGGCGTCCGGCCACTTCGCAATCGGAAATCCCATGCATCAGATCCCCCGGTTCGCCGAGGAACTGAAGATCGACCTCATTGTGGTTGGGCACCATCGGAGCGGCCTTCTTGCACGATGGTGGACCGGACAAGATGATGGTCGGCTCCTCGACCGGGTGTCGTGCAGCGTACTCGTTGCGATGGATCTACAACCCCAATCGCCCCTGTGATTTGCGGGATAAGCGTGTCTCTCTGGGACGGGCCCATTTCGTCCAACGACGCGAGGCGAGGGTCGTCCGGCCGGAAATAAGGCCTTCGCAGGGAGACGACTGATTTTTTCGACCTCCTTTTCCGTGCGCCTGGCTACGCCGCCAAAAATGGCACGATGTTGAAGATGTGTTTGGTCGACTCTTGGAGCAACTGGGCGCTTCGAAATTCGATCGCCAGTGAGGTTGTTACGGTCCTTGATAGCCCGGCGGGACGAACTCGGGTTTCGCCCCTTGCTCGTGAAGCAACAAGCAAAACGGCTAGCAAATGTAGAAAAGCCAACGAGTGCTGCCGTTTCGTGCGATTGGAAAAAAACATCGTGCACGCTCTTTATGACATTCTACTGACCGCTGTAGCCGTTGTGATTTGCGTGCTGCCGGCGATCCTCGCCGACCGTAGGAAGCGACGCTCCGTGCTGATGCTTGCATTCTCCACTATCCTGTTCGGCTGGGGCATCGTGGGCTGGTTTGCGGCGCTTCATTGGGCGTTTCATCCCGATAGTGCCAGGAAGCTAAAGCGCATCCAGAGCGCTATCAACCGCGACGAATCCATGCGTCGAGATCGCCGCGAAATGCCTCCTGGATTCACTCGTACATATACCTGCGAGACCATGCGAGTGAGTCGGCTTGTGCGCCAGCTCTTCGGCAGACGACTTGGTAGATGGATAGATTCCCGTAACGAAAGCCGTGAGCGCACCCTGCGAGATAGATTCGCCATACCCGAAACGTTTGTTCGTCCACCAATTGCCGAATCGAATCCGCATTTTTTTCGAACGTCTCTGCCCAGAGCGTCAACGTGCGAGCGTAGTGGCGCCGTAGATTCTCAACGTCGATTGATTCCAGATTACCGCGCTGCATCGCGTCGAGGACTTGCCCGATATGCGACAGTTCGCCGTTCGGAAACACGTATTTGTCCATGAACCCACTGCCATCAACGGCTGGCGACCAGGCGATATCTGGGTCCGTCGATGTGATTCCATGATTCATTGCGATTCCCTCAGGCGCCAGCAACGAACTGATCTTCGCGAAATACGCTCCAAGGTTCGCGCGTCCAACATGCTCGAACATGCCGACACTGGTGACGCGATCGAACTGACCGTCGATATCCCGGTAATCCTGAAGCCGGATTTCGACCCGATCTGTGAGGCCTGCCTCCTGCACCCACTGTGTCGCGAAGTCGTACTGCTTCTCGGAAAGCGTAATGCCGGTACATCGTGCACCGAAGCGCTGCGCGGCCCGGATCACCAAGGAGCCCCAGCCGCAACCGATGTCGAGGAGCGATTGCGTCGGTCGCAGCGCGATCTTTTTTAGGATGTGATCGATCTTCTTCTCTTGAGCCGTGTCGAGATCTTCCGTGCCGTTCTCAAAGTAGGCACAGGAATAGACCATCGTTCGCCCAAGCCAGATGCGGTAGAAATCGTCCGACACATCGTAGTGAAATTGAATCGCCTTGCGATCAGATTGTTTGCTGTGATCCGCTAGGGAAAAGTGGAGGGCGCGGGTGTTTGAAGGAATGTCTCGTTGAGTCAGCCCATACGCCAGTGCGACTGCGTCAGGCATACGGCCGTCGATGTCGATCTCATCGTTGACGTACGCTTGCGCGATTGCATCGATCGTAGGCCGCCGCAACCGTCGTAGCGCCCCCGCCTGCTTCACATACAGAACGACTCTGGGTTCGCCCGAATGACCCAGACTGATTTGCCGCCCGTCCCACAACACGAGTCGCGCGGGCACGGGGATGTGCTCGCCAGCGCTTGCTGCCCACGCTTCAACCTTATCTTGGAAGAACATGTTTTCCTCCCGCTTCTTGAACAGATGGATCAAAGCCTCGCCAACGCTCGCCGCGATTTGGCCAGGCCGTGAATTCGATTTACTGAACATTCCGGCCCGACGAAGAAGACTGGCTTCGGATGGCCGGCAAGTTATCGAGCACTATCCACCTCTGAGGTGTTCGTCCTGGTTGACACCCAACGGGACGGAAGAAGTCGAGCGGAAGCAATCCGAAGCTGAACCATAATCAAGAGTATCACAACATGATATAAATGGTGGAGCGTACTTTGCTGCATCTATGGTCGACGTGGGGAAGTGTCTGGCCCAGCGCGTCGTAGAGGGAGACGGTTATGTCGCTTGAAGTGAAGGTCGGGCCGCCGCAGATTGCAATTCACCAGGGCCACGCGGTTCTTCTGACGGGTACCGATGGTCAGATGAGCGGCCAATCACAAAAGGGCTACTACTTCTACGATACGCGCGTGATCAGCCATTGGACCGTGTACGCGAACGGGCAACCGTGGGATCTGCTCAACGGTGGCGCGACGGCCGCCTTCGCAGCGCAGATTTTTTTGACAAATCGTGCCTTTCTCACCGAGGCTGGGCCGGTCGAGGCCCATACGGTCGGCCTCACCTTGAGCCGTGAGATCGGCGGCGGCCTGCACGAAGATCTCGATCTGGTTAATTATGGCGCCTCGAAGGTGCGCTTTAATCTCGAGATCGGCATACGCAGTGATTTTGCCGACCTCTTCGAGGTGAAATCCGGTCGTTTCGTGCGCCGCGGGCGCATCTCGACGACGTGGTCCGAATCCGGGCAGCGTCTGATCACTGCATATCGCAATCAAGATTTCTCGCGCGCCGTTGAGGTGAATGTTTGCAACTGCGGGACGAATGCTGCCTACGCGAATGGGCGCATGACCTTTGACATTGCGATGGATCCCGGCGACCGCTGGCATTGTTGTCTGCGATACGATCTCTCAGACGGACGTGATCAGTTTCGTGCACCGGTCTCCTGCGCCAGCTCTCACAGTGAATTATCGGAAAACCGCAAGCGGCTTGCACAATGGAATAGCGCCGTCCTTAAGCTCGAGAGCAGTCATGAGACGCTCAGGAATGTGTTTCAGCAGGCCACGGATGACCTGGCCGCGTTGCGCCTGCCGATCAGCGGGTCAGCGCCTAAGGCCGACACGCATGTCGTGCCGGCCGCAGGACGTCCGTGGTTCGTGGCTCTGTTCGGACGCGACAGCCTGATCACTTCCTTACAGACATCGCTGATCTATCCTTCGTTTGCACGGGGAACCTTAGAAGTGCTAGGCGCTCGACAGGCGACGGATCGGGACGACTATCGCGACGCCGAACCAGGCAAGATCATGCACGAGTTGCGCCTTGGCGAACTCGCCCATTTCAATCTCGTGCCTCATACGCCCTATTACGGAACGGCCGACGCGACGCCGCTCTATCTCATGACCCTGCATGCCGCATGGTGCTGCACAGGCGACCTTGATCTGCTGAGGCGACACCTGCCCACTGCGGAGCGCTGTCTCGACTGGATTGACCAATACGGCGACCGGGATGGCGATGGCTTCCAGGAATATGAGACGCGTTCACCGGACGGACTTGAAAACCAGGGCTGGAAGGATTCCGGCGACGCGGTCGTCTATCCCGACGGGAAGCAGGTCGGTGGCGCCAAAGCGCTTTGTGAGCTTCAAGGCTATGTCTATGATGCATGGATGCGGATGGCGAAGGTCTACGACGTGCTGCATGAGCACGCGCGCGCGGCTACCTTGCGTGAGAAGGTGTTAGCGCCGATGTAAAACTAACCCTGTCGCCGACATAAAACTGACCCACCTGGGAGACGATGGCGGCTTTTGCCGCCGATGCTGACTCAGGAGCAAGCAGTGGAAATCAAGGTATTGGCCAAGCGTGGGACGGCGGTTCGGGAGATAGCGAGGCAGACGGGTTTATCGCGCAACACGGTGCGTCGCTATCTAAGAGATGAACAAGCGAGACGGTACAAGCCGCGTGAGCCACGCGCGACGAAGCTCGACCCGTTCAAAGACTATCTGCTGGAGCGCGTGGCAGCAGCGCGGCCGCACTGGATTCCGGCGACAGTTCTGCTGCGCGAACTGCAGGAGGCCGGCTATGCAGGCGGTATCAGCCAGCTCAAGGCCTTTCTCGCACCCCACAAACATCCCGAAGCCGAGCCGGTCGTGCGCTTCGAGACGCCACCGGGCAAGCAGATGCAGGCCGATTTCACCGTCATCCGCCGAGGACGCGAGCCGTTGCTCGCGCTGGTCGCGACGTTGGGCTATAGCCGCGCGAGCTTTGTGCGATTCACCGCGCGCGAGGACGCGGTGACGCTGTGCGAGTGCCTGCGCGAAGCACTGGTCTACTTCGGCGGCACGCCGGAACATGTGCTGTTCGACAACGCCAAATCGGTGGTCATCGAGCGCGATGTGTTCGGGGTTGGCGAGCATCGCTGGAACCCGCAATTGCTGGCGCTGGCCGAGACCTACGGCTTCACACCAAAGGTGTGTCGGCCATATCGCGCCAAGACCAAGGGCAAGGTCGAGCGCTTCAATCGATATCTCAAGGAGAGCTTCGTCGTGCCCCTTGCCGCGACGCTCAAGTCATCGGGGCTGAAGCTGGACGTTGAGACCGCCAATGCGCACCTCGGCCGATGGCTCTTAGAGGTGGCCAATGTGCGCCGTCACGCCACAACGGGCGAGCGTCCCGCCGTGTTGCTCGATGCTGAACGAGCGGCACTTCTGCCATTGCCGGCTCAAGTGCCTGTGCTGGCGGCGCCCGACAATCGCCGGGTGTTGCCCCGTGAGAGCCTGCAGCATCCGCTGGCGGTCTACGACACGTTGCTGGAGCGCGCCGCATGAATCTGCAACATGAGCGCATCGCCGCGCTGTGCGCGCAACTGAAGCTCGACTGCGTCGCCACCGATTGGGCGCCGCTGGCACAACACACGGCCGCAGCCGATTCGAGTATGGCCGACTTCCTGGAGCAACTTCTGCAAGCCGAACTCAGTGCTCGCGAAGAGCGCAAGCGCCAGGTGCTCACGAAGTTGGCGGCGTTGCCCGGTGTCAAGACGTTGGAGCAATACGACTTTGGCTTCGCCAGCGGCGCACCGCGTGCGCAGATTCAAGAGCTTGCGAGTCTGGCGTTCATCGAACGGGCCGAGAATATCGTGCTGCTCGGACCATCCGGTGTCGGCAAGACACATATCGCGACTTCGCTTGCTTACCGCGCAGCGCAAGCGGGCATCAAGACACGGTTCATCACGGCCGCCGACCTGATGATGCAATTGGCCGCCGCCCGGCAACAGAACCGGCTGCGCGAGTTCTTCAATCGCGCGGTTATCGGACCCAGGCTACTGGTCGTCGATGAAATCGGCTATCTGCCATTCGGGCGCGAGGAGGCGAATCTGTTCTTCAACGTCGTAGCGAAACGCTACGAGCGGGGTTCAATCGTCCTGACCAGCAACCTGCCATTCACGCAATGGGCGACGGCGTTCGCCGACGACCAGACGCTCACGGCAGCGATGCTCGACAGGTTGCTACATCACGCGCATATCGTGCAAATCAGTGGCGAGAGCTATCGACTGAAGGACAAGAGAAAGGCGGGACAAACGAGCGCGCGGGCAACCACGAAAGTAGCCGCGTGATAATGGACCCAGGTGGGTCAGATTTACTTCGGCGAAACCTTCGAATGTGGGTCAGGTTTCAGTCGGCGTTGACAAGAAGGCGGCCCAACTTTTCGCCCGATTCAATGAGGCGTTCTGGGACGAGGAAGCTGGCTTTTACGCGCTTGCACTGGATGCCGACAAGAATAAGGTCATGACGGTGGCCTCGAATCCCGGTCACTGCCTGTGGTCCGGCATTGTTCCGCCTGAGCGTGCAGGTCGCGTCGTGGCGCGGCTCAGGCGCGAGGACATGTGGAGTGGGTGGGGCATTCGCACACTATCGGCCACTCACCCAGCTTACAACCCTTATTCTTATCAGCGCGGCGCGGTTTGGCCGCATGACAATGGGCTCATCGCCGAGGGGTTCAAGCGTTACGGCTATGCAAAAGAGGCCGGGGAGATTGCTCATGACATATGGTCGGCGGGGCGCTTCTTCATGCTCAATCAGTTTCCCGAGCTCTATGCCGGCTTGCATCGTGATGCGTCAAGCTTTCCCGTCCAGTATCTTGGCGCGAACGTGCCTCAGGCCTGGGCGGCGGGATCTGTTTTCTCGTTGCTGTACGCCATTCTTGGCCTTCAACCTGATGCGCCCAGTAGAGTCCTCTTCGTCGATCCAGTCTTGCCACCCTGGCTCCCTGATGTCACGCTGAGAGACTTACACATTGGCGAACAGACGTTCGACATTCGCTTCTGGCGGACAGATCAGAAGACTCAGTTTGCGGTGCTCAAAGGTGAGCCCTCCGCCGTTATTCAACGGGTTGTCCCGATCTAGATGAGCCGGCTAAAACCGACGGCTGCAGCCCGTTCAATGGTGGGGCGCGACTGCATCGCGCATCGTCCGGACATCGCGCGTGGTGACCGGCATGGCGTTGTTGCCCCACGCGCTGCGCACGAAGGTCAATACGTGTGCAATTTCGGTGTCCGTGAGCTTCGGTCCAAAAGCGGGCATTTCCTTTGACGGCAGGTCGTGGATGGTCGTTGGCGCATGCCCGCCTTGCAAAAGAAGACGCACAAGCGAATCCGGCTTTTCCGCCAGCACGGCGGGGTTCCCTGCAAGCCTCGGATACTTGAGCGGCTCACCCCTTCCATCGCTGTGGTGACAACGCGCGCACATGCCTTGATAGAGTCCCGCGCCGGGTCGTTGCTGATCGCCGGTGTGCAAGGCGGCGACGCTTTGCTGTGCCAGTCTGGATTGCGCATCGTAGGTGCCGCCGCTGCCCTGCGCGGGCAGGGCCTTCAGATAGGACGCAATCGAATTCAGATCCTGGTCGCTGAGATACTGCGTGCTGTCTTCGACGACCTGCACCATGCTTCCGAACGTGATGAGCCCCGCACCGTGTCCGGTTTTCAGGAATGAGGCGATGTCTTGCGCCGAGATGCGACCGAGCCCGGGGCCCGCGAGGCCCGTGAGATTTGGCGCGTACCAGTGATCGTTGGTGCCACCTGTGAGGTAGGCGCTCGATTCTTGCGTATAGCCGGTCTCGTTGTACGCGGGCCCGCGCGGGGTGTGACAGGCGCCGCAGTGTCCGAGTGACTGCACGAGATACGCGCCGCGATTCCACTGCGCGTCGCGTTTCGGTTCAGGTGTGAAGGGATCATTTGGCGCGAAGGCGAGATTCCACAGCGAGAGCACCCAGCGCTGACTGAACGGAAACGGCAGCTTTGGTTCCGGCGCCGCCTGATTCACGGGCTCCACGCCATGCATGAAGTAGGCGTAGAGCGCGCGCATGTCTTCATCATTGATTTTCGAGAACGAGGGGTAGGGCATGGCTGGGTACAGATGCTTGCCGCCGGGCGCGACACCTTGATGCAAGACGCGTGCGAAGTCCTCATAGCTATAACCGCCAATGCCGTGTTCCTTGTCGGGCGTGATGTTGCTCGACCAGATGGTGCCGAAGGGCGAGCCCATCGGCAAACCGCCCGCAAAGGGGCGCGGCTGCGGCTGCCCCTTTTTGGGCAACGCTGTATGGCAGCCCGCGCAGTCGGCGGCCTTGGCGAGATACGCGCCACGTGCGACCAGTTCCGCGGAGGGCGTTTCCTGCGCGCAGGTGGACTGACACCAGAACATGAAGCCCGCCGCCATCGCAGTCATGGTGAGCCACGCAGGTCGTCTAGCAATCATGGTGATCAGGGCCCCCCACAAGGAGAAACGACGAGCCACGCGAGATCGGTTGCGATCAGCGCGAACACGAAGAGTGCGCTCGCCAGAGCGCCTGCGCGGGCGATGAATACGTCGCGCGCGGTGTGTCGATCAATCGCGCTTTGCTCTTTCACCGCGGACGCGAACACGGCGGTACGCCGCCAGTTACGCCACGCGATCGCTGCGCCTGCGACCCCTATGAGCAGGGCGAGCAACGCGAGGATCAGCTCGCCATGTTGAAGCCACGACATCGCGGGCTGGTCCACGGGCCGTTCATACGGAAAGCACCCCCATGAGGCGATCGTCTGCGCAAGGTTCGTCTGCACGAACCAAGCGGCCGGCGCGAGCAACAGGCCGAGCGTGAGCGACACGCCGCTCGGACGTGCTTCGTGTCGCTTCTCAATGGGGGAAGAGCGGTCGTTCATCATCATCTCGCGAGCACATAGGGCGACAGATAAAGCGTCGCGAAAATGAACAGCCATACGATATCGACGAAGTGCCAGTACAGTCCGCCGATGGTGAGCGCCGCTGAACGCGCCCAGTCGAAGTAGCCAAGCGCAGTCCACAGCGTCAGGAACGCCAGCACGATGAGGCCGACCAGTACGTGCATCAGGTGAAAACCGGTGATGGTGAAGTAGAGCGAGCCATAGAGATGCGTTGTCAAACCGTAAGGATGATCGTGCCATTCCTTGAGCTGAATGCCGACGAAGATCGCGCCGAGCACGATCCCGATCAGAAGCATCAACACGCCCATGCCGCGCTTGCCGCGCCGCACGAAGCGCTCGCTCGCCCACACGAATATGCTGCTCGACAAAAGGATGCACGTGTTCGCCCCACCGAGGCCAAGCTTCGGCATGCCTTCGGGCGGCCACTGCTGCGTGGTCTGCGAGGCGAGATACAGATACGAGAAGATGAGGTAGCCGAACAGCGCCGCCTCGGTCGCAATCAGCGTGAGGACGCCCCACCATCCGCCCGAACGCTCGCCCGGACTACCGATGGGCAGGGTTTCGCGTTCCGGCAGGCTTTCCACGAAGTCGCTCATGATGTGGCTCCGGCGCGTGGGTCAGGTGCATTGTTTCTCCTGGGCGCGTCATCGTCCGGTGAATCATCGCGCTGGCCGAGCTCCCGCCTCGGCCACAGCCAGACGACGATTGCCGCCGCGCAACCTAGTAAACCGATGCCCGCGAGCCACCACGCGGTGAAGGCCAGTCCCGTGAAAAACACAAGCGAGGCCACGCCAAGCCAAAACGGGGCGTACGAGTCTTCGGGCATTATGAGAATGACGTCAGGATCGCCGTCGAGCGCGCTCGTGCCGAGCGCTTCACGTCCGCGATTGAGCACGTAGCCCACCTCGAGTTGCGAGCGCATCTTGCCGGAGAGGCGTGCCTCCCACAGCGGATGGCGGCTTGCGATGCGTGGCGCCACCGCGAAGTTGTAGGGCGGCGGGGGCGACGTTGTTGACCATTCGAGCGTAGGCGCGTCCCACGGGTTGCCGCCCGCGACCGGTCCGCGGCGCACGCTGTACACGAAGTCGACCAAAAAGATCAGCACGCCCAGCGCGAACACGAACGCGCCGATCGACGTGATCATATTCACCGTGTTCCAGCCCATGTCTGGCGCATAGGTGTAAATTCGGCGCGGCATCCCCAGCAGACCCGCGATGTGCATCGGGAAGAACGCGACGTTGAAGCCCACGAACAGGATCCAGAATCCGATGCGCCCGATGCGCTCGCTCATCATGCGTCCCGTGAACTTCGGGAACCAGAAGTAAATGCCGCCGATCACCGGAAAGACGTTGATCCCGAGCAGGACGTAGTGCAGATGTGCGACCACGAAGTAGGTGTCCGTCAGCTGCCAGTCGAGCGGTACCGCGGCGGTGAGTACGCCGGAAAGACCCCCGATCACAAACAGGTACACGAACCCGGCAAAGTAGAGGAACGGCACCCGGAACACTGGCCGTCCGGTCCAGATAGTGGCGATCCACGCAAAGGTCGCGACCGCGCTGGGAATCGCAATCACCATGCTCGCTGCGCCGAAAAACGACAGCGCGAGCGCGGGAATGCCCGTCGCGAACATATGGTGAATCCACACAACAAAGCCGACCGTCATGGTCGCGACCGTCGACAAAGCGACCGGCAGATAGCCGACCAACGGCCTGCGGCAAAACACCGGCAGCGCATCCGAGACAATGCCCATCGCTGGCAGGACCACCGCGTAGACCCACGGATGCGCGAAGATCCAAAAGAGATGCTGCCAGAGCAGCGCGCGCCCGCCGTTCATCACGTCGAAGAAGTGCGTGCCGATGCGCCGATCAAGCCATAGGAGCAAAAACGCGAGACTGACCGAGGGCACTGCGAGCAGGTTGCCGCCCGAGGCCGTCAGCGTGCCCCACACGAGCACCGGCACGCGATCGACCGACATGCCCGGCGCGCGCATGCGCAGGAACGTGACGACAAAGTTCATCGAGCCGACGGTGGTCGAGATGCCGAGCAGCACCATCCCGAGCGCGTAGACATCGATGTTCGGTCCGGTATTGTAGGTAAGGCCCGCGAGCGGCGCGTAGTTGAACCAGCCCGCGTTGGGCGCTTCGCCAAAGGGGAAGCTCGCGTAGAGAAAGAGGCCCGCGAACAAAAAGATCCAGTACGACAGCGCATTCAGGCGCGGAAACGCCATGTCGCGCGCGCCGAGGATGAGCGGCCACAGATAGTTCGAGAAGCCCGACAGCACGGGCAGCGCGTAGAGGAAAATCATGGTCACGCCGTGCATCGTGAAGAGCTGGTTGTATTGCTCGGGCGTGAGCACGTGCGCATCGGGGCGCGCGAGCTGCACGCGCATGCACAGTGCCTCGATGCCGCCCGCGATCAGGAACGCGAACGCCGTGACGAGATAGCGCAGCCCGATGCTCTTATGATCGACCGTCGACAGCCAGCCGCGCCATCCCGGCGGCGCTTCCCAGATTTCGCGCAAGGCGCGTTCTTCATCGCTGCCGGGCTCGATGCGACCGAGCGTGAGCGTGCGTCGTAGGGGCGGGGGCGAAGGTGCGGGCTCGGTCATTGCAAGGTCCGAAGGTAGGCCGTCAGAGCGGCGGCGTCGGTGGCGGAGAGCGCGATTGAGGGCATCAGCGAATCGGGCTTGATGCGCTGCGCGTGTTGAATCCACTCGAGCTGGTTCTGTTCGGTGTTGTACAACGTGCCCGCTGCAATCAGCCGGCGAGCGTTCAGATGCGTAAGATCGGGCGCCTGCGCGCCGTTCGCATCGGTTCCGCGAATGGTGTGACAGCCGGCGCAGCGCTCTTTGAAGAGTTCGGCGCCTGCGCGCACGTCGGCGGCGGCGCTCACAGGCGCGTACGGCTTCGCTTGCGACGCATACCATGCGTCGAATTGTGCACGCGGCTCGGCGATTACTTCGAAGGCCATATGCGCATGCTGGGCGCCGCAAAACTGCGTGCATTGCCCGCGATACACGCCCGCGCGGTCTGCTTGAATCCATTGTTCGTTGACGACGCCTGGTATGGTCTGGGTCTTTCCCGCGAGAAGCGGCACCCAGAACGCGTGAATGACGTCCGCGCTTTTGAGTTCGATTTTCACGGGCTCGCCCACCGGAATGTGAATTTCGTTCGCGGTGGTGATCGCAGGCTCGCCCGCGTAGTCGATCTTCCACCACCAGTCCTGCGCGGTGACGGTGATGGTAAGAGTCGGTTCGCGGCCAGGCGACGCGACCGATTCGAGCGTGAACAGCACATAAGCAAGCGCAGCGAAGAGCGCGACGGACGAAATTGCCGTGCCGATCCACACCCAATGCATGCCACCGCCTTCGGCGTGAACATGTCGCTCATCGCGTTCGGCGCTCGACCTCCGGCGCGCAATCGCGCCAATGAGCAGTACCACGACGATCAGCGCGACGACCGTCACCAGCACAGCAAGCGCCCAGCCGAGGCGCATCGTGGGCGTCGCGGCAGGACCAGCGGCATGAAGAAAATAATTGAGCGGCGCATCGGCATGCGCGACGGCGGGACTGGTCAACAGAAGTGCGAGCGCGAGCACGGCGACGCGCCAGCAGCCGCCGTGAATGTTCTCTCGGGAGGGAGTGCCGGTGGCCGCGTCGGTGTTCATGCTCGTGGCTGTGTCTCAGAGGGCGTTCAGCGAATGATTGGCGTCGTCGAAGTACCGGGCGGCGTTGATGAATGCAACGTGGGAGAGTACTTGCGGAAAATTGCCACACTGGCGTTTCAGATTGGTATCGAACTCTTCAGCGAGCAATCCCACATCGTTTCGCAGCGCGAGCACCCGTTCGAACAGCTCCGCGGCCTCCCTATGCCGGCCCTGCATCTGCCGAACCTGTGCAAGCCAGCAGTTGCAGGCAATGAAGGCGCCTTCTGGTGGCCCCGAGCCGGGTTCGTCATCGCTTAGAAAGCGATACACGAGACCGTCGCGCATCAAATTCCGCTCGATGGCGTTGACCGTTCCGACGACCCGAGCGTCGTGAGCAGGCAGAAAACCGCGCAAGGGCAAGAGCAGCAGACTTGCGTCCAGCCGATCGCTGCCGTATGTCTGCGTGAAGGCGCCCACGCCGCTGTGAAAGCCGTGTGTGAGCACGCTCTCGCGAATCTCATGCGCGTCACGCCTCCAGTCGTCGATGGGCACGTCGTGGCCTTCACGCTGCGCACTCTTGATGCCCCGGTCGAGTGCAAGCCACGTCATCATCTTGGAAAGCGTATGGTGCTGAAGGCCGCCGCGCGACTCCCAGAGTCCATTGTCTGGCTCCTTCCAGATCCGCCGCACATGCTCGATGAGCGCGCGTTCCAGAAACCAGACTTCGTCGCCGGGCGGCATGCCATGGCATCTCGAGACGTAAAGTGCGTCGATGAGCTCACCGTAGATATCGTGCTGTGATTGTGTCACCGCCGCATTGCCAAAACGCACGGGGCGTGAGCCCTCGTAGCCGTTCAGCCACGCACACTCCCATTCCAACAGGTGACGATCGCCGTCGGTTGTATAAACTGTCTGTGCTTGCGCGGGCTCACCGGCGAGCGCGCGCAGCAGCCAATCGCGCCAGGCTTGCGCCTGCGCGCGCAAGCCGGTGCCGGCCAAGGCGAGCATCGTAAAGCTCGCATCGCGTAGCCAGCAGTATCGATAGTCCCAGTTAAGGTCGCCACCGATCAGTTCAGGCAATGAAGTCGTTGCCGCCGCGGCGATACCGCCAGTCACGCGATTGGTGAGCCCCCTGAGCGCCACGAGCGAGGACCGAATCGCGTCGGCGTATCGGTCGTCGCCCAGATCGATCTGCGCCGCCCATTGCGACCAATCGAGCAAAGTCGCACGCAGCGTCTGGTCCACGTTCAATGCAGCAGGTGGCGGCTCATGAGAACGGCAGCAAGTCAGCACCAAGTCGCACCGCTCACCGGCCGTCAAATCTATTTCGACCTTCACCGATTGCGCATCACAAACAGGCGCGAGAGGACAGTCGAACCAGATTGAATGGGGACCGGCCACCGCGACAACGCTTCGTCCAACCCGGTGATACCAGGGTTTCAGGCGCCCATGATCGAAGCGAACCGCCAATTCGCTTGTGAGGGCAACGTGTCCGGCCACGCAATGCACGCTGCGTACGAGGCGAGGAGGGACCTCGGACCACGCAAGGCAATCGGTCATCTCAACGACGCCACTGGCGGTCTCAAAAGTCGTTTCGAGTACCAGCGAATCGCCGAGATACCGACGTTTCACGTGTTGAACCGGCTCGACAGGCGCAATGCACCAGCGGCCGTTGGATGCGTCGCCGAGCAGCGCAGCAAAACAGGGACTGGACTCGAACGTGGGCCAACATAGCCAATCGATCGAGCCATCTTTGGCGACAAGCGCGGTAGCGTGCCCGTCGCCAAGCAGAGCGTAGTCTTCGATACGCGCGGCCATAACTAGCTCCGGCGCCGCGCGGCGCATGCCAGACACGCGGCAAGCGCGAGCGCCCCGCTGACGAGCAGGCCACGATGGGTGTCGGCCCATAGCATCGGGCTCGCGTGCTGTGATTGTTGCCCGAAGCGGCCTCGTACGCGGTGCAGCGCGCTCACCGGTTCCCACAGATTGCTGGGCCTTCCGCTCGAATCGAGCGATGGATCCTGCTGCGCGTCATAGCCCGTGCGTCCCAGATACCGATCGAGCAACCCTGGAAACAACATATTTGCGACGATCGCCTTGATGGATGGCGCGCCCACCCAGAGTTCGCGCCGTCGGTGCGTGGCCGACCAGTAAATGGCATGCGCTGCGACCTCGGGATCGTAGATCGGCGCAACCGGACGCGGGGCATGCGGTAGCTCACACTTGGCCCAATCGAATTGCGGCGTGTTCAAGGCGGGCATTTGGACCATCGTCAAATGAATGCGGCTCTTCGCATGCAGCAGTTCGCAGCGCAGCGAATCGGTGAAGCCGTGAATGGCGTGCTTTGCGCCGCAGTAGGCGGATTGCAGCGGGATCGAGCGATACGCCAACGCTGATCCGACCTGCACGATCACCCCCCGATTGCGCGGCGTCATGCGCTTGAGCGCGGCCATGGTGCCCCATACGAAGCCGAGGTACGTGACGTCGGTAATCCGTTTGAAGTCCGCTTCGGACATCTCGGCGAAAGGCGCGAAGGCCGTCACCATCGCATTGTTGACCCAGACATCAATGGGCCCAAGCTTAGCTTCGACCTGTGCCGCCGCATCGTCGAGTGCGCCTGTCACGCTGACATCGAGGGGAAGAGTGAGAGCCCGCACGCCCAGCGCCCGCACGTCGGCTGCCGTCTCTTCAAGCGCGTGTTCGTCGCGGCCGATGAGTGCAACGTCGGCGCCGCGATGGGCGAATTCAAGCGCCGTAGCACGCCCCACACCGGCTGTAGCGCCCGTGATGACCACAATTTGCGGCTTGTTCATACCCACACCCTATCCTTGTCTTGATGTTTCTTTCGACGGATCATGAGACGGATGCGACTCGCGCTATAGTTCTCCGCGGGCAGCTAATGCTTCAATTCGGTCTGCCGTTCGTAGCGCGATTGCCTGAATCGTCAGCGACGGATTGACGCCGCCCACCGTCGGAAACACGGAGCCATCGCAGATCCACAAGTTGTCGATGTCCCAGCTGCGGCAGTCCGCATTCACGACGCTTGTCGCGCGGTCATCGCCCATGCGCGCGGTGCCATTTAGATGGCAGGTGTCGTCGGTTTCGCGCCAGACATCGCGCCCGCCCGCCGCTTCGAGCGCGTGGCTCATGAAATCGAGCGAATGGGCGATGAGCCGCTTGTCGTTATCGCACAGTGAGTACGTCACGCGCGCGACCGGCAAGCCGTATTGATCCTTCTCATCGGCGAGTGTCACGCGATTGCGTTCCTGCGGCATGGTTTCGCCGACGATCTTCAAGCCCGCCTGATGGTTGTACTTCTGCATCTCGTCGAGCAAGGCCTGTCCCCACAGCCCGCGTCCGTTTTGCGTGGCGGACCAGGCGACCGGCAACGGCCCCTGACTCATGTAGCAATAGCCGCCGAAGAAGTCCTTGCCCTTGTCTTCGTAATTCCAGTGCTCGGTCAGAGCGAGCGACGGCGGCCCCTTGTACCAGCGGATCTCTTCGTCCATCGTGCCCCACACGGCTTGATTGGTCTGCACCATCAGATTCTTTCCGACGAGTCCGGAGCTGTTCGCAAGTCCTTCGGGATAGCGGTCGGTCGCGGACAGCAGCAACAGACGCGGCGTTTCGATCGCGTAACCCGCGACCACGACATGGCGCGCGCGCTGAAACTGCCAGCGTCCTTCGCGGAAGTATTCGACGCCCCTCGCGCGGCCATCGTCGCCCATGACGATCCGACCGACCATCGCGAGATCGCGAATCTCGGCACCCGCGCGAACGGCGCGCGGTATCCACGTGACAAGGGCGCTCTGCTTGGCGTTGGTGGCGCAGCCCGACACGCAGAAGCCGCGATACACGCACGGATGCGATTCGCCGCGCGGCGCGGAGACGGTCGCGAGCGGCGTCTCCGTCCAATCGATGCCAAGCGCCTCGCAGCCGCGCGCGAGCACAAGCGCCGCTGCGTTCAGCTCGTGCGGCCGGTACGGATAACGTGGCCGTTTCGGTCCCCACGGATAGGTGACGGGCCCAGCAATTTTTAGCGCCTGCTCGACTTCGCTGTAGTAGCGCCACATGTCGCGCCAGTCGAGCGGCCAGTCCGCGCCGTAGCCGAGCACATTTTTCGACTTGAACCATTCAGGCCGAAAGCGCAGCGAGACCATCGCGAAATGC
This sequence comes from Caballeronia megalochromosomata, assembly GCA_001580565.1. Taxonomy (GTDB): domain Bacteria; phylum Pseudomonadota; class Gammaproteobacteria; order Burkholderiales; family Burkholderiaceae; genus Caballeronia; species Caballeronia megalochromosomata. Next base: position 44,022 of record LRBF01000053.1, read on the forward strand.
ACGGTGCTTCCGCCCACGGCCTTGCCGCTGTTGTTGGTCCCAAGTTGAAGGGGATTTTCACCATCACAGATGCGCTCGTCGGTCCAGAAGAGTTTGGATTGGTGCGTCTCATCAGAGGCGAACTCTTCGAGCGGCCGCCACCACGCGCCGGCATCGAAGCCGACTACCTTGAAGCCCTTTTCCGCGAGACGGCACGCGAGCGTGCCGCCGCCGGCGCCCGTGCCGACAATCGCAAAGTCGACCGCTTCGTCCGGGTCATATTGGCGCATCGGCAGCCAGGCGCCTTTGTGAAAGACATCCGGCGCACGTCCGTGCTTGCCGCGCGGCACCTCCTGGGCATCATCGGACACGGCGATTCTCCTTGCGCGCCTGTTCTTCCTTTCCGGGCTCGGCTTCCGCTGCTTCCCACGGGTCGCGCC
>LRBF01000054.1 GCA_001580565.1 Caballeronia megalochromosomata
GCCGCTCGATACGTTCGTCGATCACCCCGCCGAGCGCATGGAAGTCGTCGGCGACGCGGCCGCGCTGCCCGCCGTGCAACGCGAGGCCCAGCGCGAGGTCGACGCCGCCGAAGGCCGCGCGGTGCCGTTCGCGCCGGTCGAGCGTTTCGCGTTCTATGAGCGTGCGAAGCAGGCGTATTGCGTGATCGCGACCGGCGAGACGCGCGGATACGGCTGCTTCATCTTCAAAAAGGGTGTGCAACTGGCGCCGGATGCGCCGCAGCAAAATTGACCGATGGCCTAGGGAATACCCTGTTGCTTTTTTGAGAAGTTGTTGCAATGCAGCGTGAAAGGCGTATAGTCAGGGTTATCCCCTAGCTAATTACCCTGAGAGCCGCTCATGAAAACCACTGCTCAACAATCCTTGCTCGTTTCGTTCGGTTCCTGGCTGCGCGCTTCGAAGGCTGCGGTGCGTCGCGAGTGGAACCGTGCGCTGCAACTGCATCTGCAGAACTGCGAGATCCTCGTCGAATCGTATCGCCGCAAGTAAGCAGCGCTCGACAGCATCCCGGTCAGAAGCATCGAATCACGCCCCGGAAGCGAAAGGCTTCCGGGGCGTTGTCGTATTTGCGCTATCAGTTCCGGCGAGCGAAGCGACTTGACATGCAACCAAGTGGTTGCATAATGCGTTCATGGATGACGATTCGGTTTTTCGCGCGCTCGCGGATGCGAGCCGCAGGCAACTGCTCGACCGGCTTCACGAAGCAAACGGCCAGACGCTCGGCGAACTATGCGAAGGCCTCGGCATGACGCGCCAGGCCGTGTCGAAGCATCTCGCGATTCTCGAGGCCGCGAATCTCGTGTCGACGCAGCGTCACGGCCGCGAAAAACGTCATTTCCTCAATCCGGTGCCGATCCACGAGATCGCGCAACGCTGGATCAGCAAGTTCGAGCGTCCGCGTCTGGACGCTTTGTCCGACCTGAAACGCACGCTTGAAGGAGACGATCATGAGTAGCGACACGTTTGTGTATGTGACGTACATCCGCACGACGCCCGAGAAGCTATGGGAAGCGTTGACGACACCGGAATTCGTGAAGAAGTACTGGTTCGGCATGCACCAGGAATCCGACTGGCAGGCCGGTTCGTCATGGAAGATGCTGTTCTCCGACGGACGTGTCGCGGATGCGGGCGAAGTGCTCGAAGCCGAGCCGGGCAAACGTCTCGTGCTGAAATGGCGCAACGAGTTTCGCGAGGATCTGAAGGACGCGGGATATTCGCGCTGCACGTATGAGTTGGAGCAGCAGGGCGAAGCGGTCAGGCTCACCGTCACCCATGTGAGCGAAAGCAAACCGTTCATCGAGGCCGTGTCGGGCGGCTGGCCGAAGATTCTGTCGAATCTCAAGTCGCTGCTGGAGACCGGCGCGGTCGCGCTGACGACGAAGTAGCGCGGCCATGAAAAACGGCGCGCCGTCCTTTCGGGCGGCGCGCCGTTTGTGTTTCAGGCGATGAAGCCGGCGCTCAGATCGCCCAGCCGCCGAGATAGAACACGGCGAGCACGACTGCGATGGCCACCGTGCCGACATTCAGCTTGCGCCATTCGCCCGCCACGATGCGGCCGATCACGAGCGTGGTGAAGCCGAGCATGATGCCCGTCACGATGTTCGCCGAGAGCACGATGTACACCGCGCAGACGAGTCCGGACATCGTGTCGACGGTGTCGTCGAAATGCAGCTTGCTGACGTTGCCGAGCATCAGCAGACCGACGTACATCAGCGCGGGCGCCGTGGCGTAGGAAGGCACGAGCGCGGCGAGCGGCGAGAGGAACATCACCACGAGGAACAGCACGCCGACGACCGCGGCCGCGAGGCCCGTCTTCGCGCCCGCCGCCACGCCGACCGACGATTCGATGTACGCCGCCGCCGGTGCGCCGCCGAAGCAGGCGGAGAAGATCGAGCTCAGCGAATCGGCGGTCAGCGCGCGGCCGCCGTTCACGATGCGGCCGTTCTTGTCGATCTGGCCCGCCTGGCCGGCCACCGCGCGGATCGTGCCGGTCGCGTCGAACACGGCGGTCATCACGAGCGCCAGCACGCTCGGCAGCACGGCCATCGACAGTGCGCCCTTGATGTCCATCGCGCCGATCAGCGATGCATGGCCCGGAGCCGACAGCGACGGCACCGCGAAGATGCCGTGAAAGCGCACGGACGGATCGAACATCAGACCGATCGCCGACAGACCGACCACCACGAGCAGGATGCCGCCCGGCACGCGGCGGCGCTCCAGACCGAAGATCGCCGCGAGGCCGAGCACCGACATCAGCACCGGAAACGCCGTGATATGCCCGAGCGAAACCGGCATGCCGGGCGCGGGATTCTTGATGATCAGGCCGACATCGTTCGACGCGATCAACAGCAGAAACAGGCCGATGCCGATGCCCGTGCCGTGCGCGACGCCCGTCGGCAGATTGCGCAGGATCCACGAGCGCACGCCGGTGACGGAGATCGCCGTGAACACGATGCCCATCAGGAACACCGCGCCGAGCGCGATGGCCGGCGTGAGGCCCTTGCCGAGCACGAGGCCGAAGGCCGTGAACGCGGTCAGCGAGATCGCGCAACCGATCGCGATCGGCAGCCGTGCCCAGACGCCCATCAGGAGCGAGCCGAACGCGGTGGTGAGACACACGGCGACGAACACCGCGCTCGTGTCGAAGCCTGCCTTGCCGAGCATGCCCGGCACGACGAACACGGAATAGACCATCGCGAGGAACGTCGTGACGCCCGCGACGATTTCACGCTTTTCCGTGCTGCCGGTTTGCGAAATGCCGAAATAGCGATCGAGAAAACCGCCGCTGGCGGCCTGAACGCTTTCCTCTCGTTCCGTGGGGGTGATGTCGATGTCGCCAAGCTGCTGGGCGGGGGATTCCATCATGAGCTGCTCCTTTATCAGCGCGCTGAAACGGCAACCGTGCGCCGCGCTGATTGCACGCGGGCACTGCGGGGCCATCGTCAGGGTCGTCTCGTCTGTAGTTCTGGATGATGCCGAGTGACGTGCGCTTGCGGCTGCACTCGGTCAGGACAGAGACTAGGGGAACAGAACGCGGGGTCCAATCCCATGAAAAACATGCCGCTCATGCCGAGCGGCTTATATGCCGCGAATCCCGCGCGGGGCGGGCCTCTCGCCAGTCTGCAAAAGGGCCGGACTAGGGGAAACGCTAGTCCGGCCCGGGCCGCTATTTTACTCGCTCGCCATGATGCGGCGCATTACTGGATGACGCGCGACACGCCACGTCCGCGCGGATCGGACATCGGTTCGGGCTTGTCGCCGTCGATGCGGATCGCCTGAATGTCGCCATTGAAGTCCTGCATCGTGAACTTGTAGCCCTTCGCCTCGAGCTGCTTCACGACCTCGGGGTCGAGCTGATGGAACGGCTCCTGATAGATCGTGTTGGGCGGCAGCAGTTGATGATGGAAGCGCGTCGCGCCCACGGCTTCGGACAGCGGCATGTTGAAGTCGTACACGTTCGTGATGACCTGGAAGATCGACGTGAAGATGCGCGACCCGCCCGGCGTGCCGATCACCATCGCGACCTTGTCGTCCTTCGTGAGGATGGTCGGCGTCATCGACGAAAGCGGGCGTTTCTTCGGCGCAATGGAATTCGCATCGCTGCCGACGACGCCGAACATGTTCGGCACGCCCGGCTTCGACGCGAAGTCGTCCATTTCGTCGTTGAGCACGATGCCCGTGCCTTCCGCGATCACGCCCGAGCCGAAGTAGCCGTTGATGGTGTACGTGTTCGAGACCGCGTTGCCCCACTTGTCGACGACGGAGAAGTGCGTCGTCTCCGCTTTCTCGGGCATCGAGGTGCCGAGTCCCGGCTGCACGCTCTTCGTGTCCGAAGGCGTATCGGGATTCACTTCCTGGGCGCGCTTCAGGATGTAGTCATCGTTGATGAGCTGCGCGACCGGCACCTTGTAGAAATCGGGATCGCCGAGATATTGCGCGCGGTCCGCGAATACGCGCTTCTCGATCTCCGACACGAGATGGATGTACTGCACGGAATCGAGCGGCACGTCCTGGAACTTGTCCTTGAGGTCGGCCTTCATCTTCAGCAACTGCACGAGACCGACGCCGCCCGAGCTCGGCGGCGGCGCGGTGATCACGCGATAGCCGTTCCAGCTCGCGGTGATCGGTTGGCGCCACACGGCCTTGTAGTCCTTCAGATCGCGCGTGGTGATAAGGCCGTGGCCTTCCATCGACTTGGCGATCAGATTGGCGGTTTCGCCTTCATAGAAGCCTTTCGCGCCCTTGTCGGAGATGCGCTGCAGCGTCTTCGCGAGATCCGGCTGCTTGAAGACCTGGCCCGACTTCATGCCGCCGAAGTAAAGATCGAAGTTGGTCTTGCCGGCGAAATCCTTCGCGGCGTCGTCGCGGCGCTTGACCAATTGATCGTCGACCTCGAAGCCGTCCTGCGCGTACTTGATGGCGGGCGCGAGCACCTGCTTCCACTTCAGCTTGCCGAAGCGCTTCTGCGCTTCCCACATGCCGTCGACCGTGCCGGGCACGCCGACCGCGCGATGCCCGAAGAGACTCATGCCCTTGATGACCTCGCCCTTGTCGTCGAGATACATGTTTCGGGTGGCGGCAAGCGGCGCGCGCTCGCGATAATCGAGAAAGTACGGACGATGATCGACATAGAGCGTCATGAAGCCGCCGCCGCCGATATTGCCCGCTTCCGGATAGGTGACGGCGAGCGTGAAGGCGATCGCGACGGCCGCATCCACCGCATTGCCGCCCTGCTTGAAGATTTGCTCGGCGGTGTCGGCGGCATATTTGTCCGCGACGGCCACGGCCGATCCGGTCAGGACTGCCGGCTGGTTGTCGGCGGTCTTCGCATAAGCCGGCGCCGTCTCGACGAATCCCGCCGTCATGAGCGCCGACGCGACGATGGCACCGAGCGCGAGGGACCGGATGCGCGGTTCTTTGTTCAAAAACATCTCCTGTATCTCCTTTGTTACGTGCGACGAAAGACCAGACGCTTATATACCACGCGCGCGGCGCGGTGCAACGCTCACGGCATGAGCTGGCCGCCGTTCACGTCGATGATCTGCCCGGTCACATAGCGTGACATTGCTTCGGACGCGAGATAGAGGAACGCGCCGCTGCAATCGTCGGGCTCGCCGATGAAGCCCATCGGAATCGACTTGCGGAACGATTCGAGCTGCTCGGGCGTCGTGAAGCGTTCCTGGAAGGGCGTCTGAATCACGCCGGGCGCGACAGCATTTACGCGGATGCGATCGGGCATCAGTTCCTTCGCCATGCCCTTGGTGATCGTGCTGACGAAGCCCTTCGATGCTGCATAGAGCAGGGCGCCCGGGCCGCCGCCGTTGCGCGCCGCCACCGATGTCACGTTGATGATCGAGCCGCCGCCGCCCGAGCGCAGCGACGGCAGCGCCGCGCGCGTGAACGCGACCACCGAGCGCGCGTTGATGTGCATGATTTCGTCGAAGAGCTCGTCGCTCGCGGAGGCGATCGGTTCGCGCTTCACGAGGCTGCCCGCGTTGTTGATGAGCACGTCGATCTTGCCGAAGGTATCGACGACCTGCGCGACGGCGGCGTCGATCGCCTTCGAGTCACGCACGTCCGCGCCGACCGTGATCGCCGTGACGCCGAGCGCGCGCACGTCCTTCGCGACTTCCTCGGCCTGGTCCTTCGAGCTGTTGTAGTGCACCGCGACATTCGCGCCGTATTGCGCGAACGCGCGCGCCGCCGCCGCGCCGATGCCGGTGCTCGCGCCGGTAATGAGGATCGATTTGCCTTTCAGATCGTGCATGAATGCTCCGCGTGGATGGGGTTTGAAACACGCCGTGGAGCAATACGTTCAGCACGGCGTCGACAAACATCATGCTAACGCGACGCGCTGCGTCAGATAAAACGCTGCCTGATGCGCCGCTTGATGGAATCCGTCAGCCGTCGCATCGAAGATTTGTCCGGGTTCGTCCCGTAGGATGCGTCCGATATGAAAGCGCCACGCTGATTCAATTCGTAACCGGAACGTACCGTCGACACCGACGGCGGCTGAAACGGAGCGAAAGCGCCGGGCTTGCGCAGCACGAAGTCGAAGGACATCTTCATCCTGTACGTGTCGAGGTGCTCGAGCTGCGCAAGGTGCTTCCAGTGCTTGTCGTACATGCCCTCGATCAGGCTGGGCGTCGGGTTCCACTTGTGGCTGAGCGGCGCGCGGTCGTTGCGCGAATCCCATGTGTAGCGCCAGTCCGGCACGACGATGCCGACACCGCCGCCCGGTTTCACCAGACTCAGCCAGTAGGTGACGATTTCCTCGGGATTCTCGACGTGCTCCAACATGTGAAGCGACACGATGAAATCGACGGAATCCGGCTTGAACGGCAGGTCATTGGGCATCGCGAGCATGGCGGACGCAGTCGATGCCTGATGCGCGCCGCTGGCCTGATCGGATGGCGGGGCTCGCGCAATATCGATGGGAATCAGGTAGGGCGAAATGGTCCGGGCGCCGCATCCGATGTTCAGGCCGTTCAGCTGCTCGATCGTGTATCCGGCTGGCATCGCGCGCAGCGCAGCCTCTTCTTCGCTGGCGAGCAGCAGGCCGACTTCGTCGCCCATGTACAGGACGACGGTTTTCGACTTCATCGCGAAGTACTCCCGCTGGGCGGTGCTCAGCGGCCTGAGCAGCCCGACGTTGTGCGGCCCGTCGATCGGCCCGTCCATCTGCTCGTGGATGGACTTGACCGTCTGCTCGTCAAGCGGATGTCGTTTTCCGATGCCTTTCATTGCGGCCCCAGGCTTTCAACTTGGCTGTGCGATTCTAGCCGAAAGATTCAGGGGCGCGCTTGCGGGTATGTCGCTGTCGATTACCCGGATACCGTCATTATGGGAGATGTGGGCGGCGGTGTGCGACGCCCGGAGATCAGCGCCCGCACGCCATTTCTTGCGGGCACTTCGACGTATCGGTAGGCGCAATGCGCGAGTCCGAGCATGAACACCGACAGCAGCACCTGCCTCGAGACTTGAGCGACGTCTGTTGCGATCACGATCGTCGGTCCGATGAAATGGTCCGCGTAGAAAATGATCGGCTGATGCACCATGTAGAGGGCGAAGCTGATCTCGCCGAGATGCACGAGCACACGGTGCGAAAGCAACCTGGACAACAGCCCGCGCTGGAAGGCGAACACGAGAATGATCGCGACCATCGCCGGTTGATAATAGGCGCTGTTCGCCAGCGTCGGCCACTTTTGCCACGTCGATAGATACAGCACGACGAGAGACCCGAGCGACGCGATTTCGAGCACGGTGAAGAGGGGGACGTAGAACCAGCGTTCGCGCATGCCTTGCAGACGATTGAACAGCAGCCCGAGGCAAAGCCCGATAACGAAGTCGAAGATCCGGACATAGGGCGACACCATCATCAGCCACCACAAGACCGAAAACGCTTCCATTTTCGCGCGCAGCACGAGCGCGATCAGAAACAGCCCGACGAAGGCGGCAACGCCCGTCAGCGCCGCGCGCGTCGCCGTACGGCTGATGCCGAAGCGGTTGAAAGCGAACAGCAGGAACGGCAACGAGACGTAGAAGTCCTGCCCCTGATCTGGATTCGCGGCACGCAATACACCGCCTGGCAGACGCTGGCGAATGTCTTCCTGCTGCAGGCATGGTATCCGGACGGCGTGAACATCTTCTCGTACAACGGCGTGTCGTGGTCCATCTCCGATGAGTCGTTCTTCCGGACGAAATTTTTTGTAATTGTCGTGATGGCTTTTTGTGGCTGATTCAAGCCACCGAAAACCTCGCGAATTCCTTATCCAGCAAGGTGTCGGTAGCTTTTGGGCTGTGCCCGGCGCGTGTCAGTCCGCTGCGAGTGGCACTTCCTCCGGCGCATCGAACGAATAATGCTCGACGACGCGCTTTACGGCATTCCGGAACGACGCGACGAGATCCGAGCGGATTCCGCTGCTCGGATACGACAGCACGTATTCATACTCGATATCGGCCTCGAACGGCCGCACGACGACACCATGCGCACGCCAGACCTTGGCCGCGAACGGCTCGACGATCGAAATGCCGAGACCGCCCGCGACCATCGCATAGCGCGTGTGGGCCGTGTCGGTGAAGACCGTGTAACGCGGCCGGTCCTCGGTGGATGAAATGAGCGATTGTTCCGCCTCGTAAGGCTGGCGCGAATTCGGCAGCCAGCCGATCAGCTTCTCACCGCGCAAGTCGGACGGACGCACGATTTTCTTTTTCGCGAGCTTGTGCGTGGCGGGCATCGCGCAGGCAGCACGCGCCTTGAGCAGCGTCTCCACCTCGATGCCCGCGACCGCCGGAAACGCGAGACTCAGAGCGACATCGGCCTTGTGGTTCTGCAGGTTCACGAGCACTTCGGGCACCTTCACCGAGTCGACCTTGATCGGCACGCCGGGATGGCGCTCGGTGAAGTCGAGGAGCACGGGCGGCAGGAGCGTCGTCGCGAGCACGGGCATGCACGCGACCGTAAGGCCATCGGACGCTTCCTCGCGGATCATGTCGGCGACCTGTTTCAGACGCTCCAGCCCGAGGAAGTTTTCCTCGACCGACTTGTAGAAGCGCAGGCCGGCGTTCGTCGGATTGAGGCGGCCGCCGATGCGCGAAAACAGGCTGAAGCCGAGATCGGCTTCGAGATCGGCGATCAGGCGGCTGATCGCGGGTTGCGTCACGTGGAGCTTTTTTGCTGCGCCGACACTGGTGCCGGTCATGATGAGGCTGCGAAAAGCCTCGATCTGGCGAAAACGGATCATCTTTCGGACGGCTCTGGAGCGGCAGTTAGACGGCCGCAATCTTATAGGAAACAAACACTTGCTGCCTTAGCCCTATTTGTCTCGCGAGAGATGCAAAAGTGCGCCAATCCAACAAATTGAACGACTATTCGAAAAATTTAGTGTCTATAAGCACATGTGAGTGGCATCCGTCTTATTGATGCGAAATACTCGCCGCCAGCCTGAAGCACGAATGAAAGCGTCCGCGTAAGAAAAATGCGCCGGACGCGACGCGCGGCGTGCAATACACGCAGCGCAGCGTCAGCAAAAAGAAAGCCATTCGTTGGATTTTGCTAACTTCGAGAGCGATGTGTTTATCCCAATCGCGATAAACACGCCGTGCGTGAAGGACTGCGAACGTTCCCAAGGCCAACGAAAGGTGGCAACCGATAAACGAGACATAGAAGGAGCCTCCCCATGACGTTTTTTGCCGTTCCCCACGTATCGATCCGACGCACGAAGCTCGCCGCCGCCGCGGCGTTGCTCGGTCTCTGCGCACTGAACGCGACGGCCGCCATCGTGCCGTCTGGCGTCGCGCTCGCCGCGAAGCAGGAACTCGTGCGCAACAACGGCTCCGAGGTCGAGACGCTCGATCCCGCGCTGGTCGAAACCGTGGTGGCGGCCAACGTCTCGCGTGACCTGTTCGAGAGCCTGACCGCCACCGATGCGGACGGAAAAGTGGTGCCCGGCGTCGCGGAAAAGTGGGAGCAGAAAGACCCGACGACCTGGATCTTCCATTTGCGCAAGAACGCCCGCTGGTCCAACGGCGATCCCGTCACTGCAAACGATTTCGTCTACGGTTGCCAGCGCTTCGTCGATCCGAAAACGGCGTCGTCGTATGCGAGCGTGTTCGGCCCGTTCGTGCAAAACGGCGCGGATATCGTCGCGGGCAAGAAGCCGGCGAGCGCGCTCGGCATACGCGCCATCGACGCGAACACGATCGAAGTCAAGACCGATGGACTCGTACCGTTCCTGCCCGAACTGATGTCGAACCCGAATTTCGGGCCGGTTCATCGCGCGACGGTCGAAAAATTCGGCAAGGACTGGACGAAGCCGGGCAATCTCGTGAGCAACGGGGCCTTTCAGCTCAAGGACTGGCAGGTCAACAGCAAGCTCGTGCTGACGAAGAACGCGAACTACTGGGACAAGACGAACGTTCAACTGACGCAGGTTACCTATCTGCCGGTCGAGGATGAAAACACGGACGTCAAGCTGTTCCAGTCCGGCGAAAACGACATGACGTATCAGTTGCCTACGGGCACCTACGCGAAGTACAGCCAGCAATTCCCGAAGGACATCCGCAACTCGCTGATTCTCGGCACGCGCTATTACAGTTTCAACAATCGCGATCCGCTGCTGAAGGACGTGCGCGTGCGCAAGGCGCTCTCCATGGTCATCGACCGCGATCTGCTCGCGCAGCGCGTGACCGCCGACGGCCAGACGCCGCTGTACGGCCTGCTGCCGAAGGGCGTGAGCGGCGCGGACGTATCGAACTACGAATGGTCGACGTGGCCGATGGCCAAGCGCGTCGAAGAGGCGAAGAAGCTCCTGGAACAGGCGGGCGTGAAGCCGGGCACGAAGCTGCGTTTCGCGACGAACACGAGCGACTACAACAAGAAGATGGCGATCTTCGTCGCGTCGGAATGGAAGACGAAGCTCGGCCTCACGATGGACATCGAGTCGATGGAGTTCAAGGTGCTGCTCAAGAAGCGCCATGAAGGCGACTACCAGATTGCGCGCAACGGCTGGGTGGCCGATTACAACGACGCAACGACCTTCCTCACGCTCGTGCAATGCAAGTCGGAGCAGAACGACAACTTCAACTGCAGCCCGAAGGCCGACGCGCTCGTCAAGGAAGCGGCCGGAACCGCGGATGCCGTGAAGCGCACGCAGTTGCAGACCCAGGCGGCGAAGATCGTGATGGACGACTATCCGATGCTGCCGCTGCTGCAATACGGCTTGCCGCGTCTCGTGAAGAGCTATGTCGGCGGCTACTCGCTGAAGAACCCGATGGATCACTACGGCAGCAAGAATCTCTACATCGTCCAGCACTGACGCACAGGAGAAATCGCTCATGTGGTCCTACACATTGCGGCGCGTGCTGCTCACGTTGCCGACGCTTCTGATCGTCGTGACGATCTGCTACCTGCTGCTGCACGCGACGCCGGGCGGCCCGTTCGACGGCGAACGCAAGGTCTCCGCCGAAGTGCTCGCGAACCTGCAGGCGAAGTATCACCTCGGTGAGCCGCTGTGGAAACAGTACCTGCTCTACCTCGACGGCCTCCTGCACGGCGATCTCGGCGCGTCGTTCCGCTACGCTGACTGGAGCGTGAACGACCTCGTGCTGCGCGCGCTGCCGGTGTCGCTCACGATCGGCGGCGTGTCGATGCTGCTCGCCATCGTGATCGGCGTCGCGCTGGGCGTCGCGGCGGCGTTGCGTCGCAACAGCATCGCGGACTACGCGCTCATGCTCGTCAGCAACGCGGGCAATGCGTTCCCGTCGTTCGTGCTCGGGCCGGTGCTGATCCTCGTCTTCGCGATCCTGCTGAAGTGGCTGCCCGCCGGGGGCTGGAATGACTTCCAGTTGCGCTACATGGCGCTGCCCATCGCGCTGCTCGTCATGATCAACGTCGCGACGGTCGGCCGCGTGACGCGCGCGAGCCTGATCGAAGTGCTGAACACGAACTACATTCGCACCGCCCGCGCGAAAGGACTGCCGATGCGCACCGTCGTGCTGCGTCATGCGTTGAAGCCGACGCTGATCCCGGTCGTGTCGGTGATCGGGCCGCTCGCCATTTCGTCGATCACGGCGGCGGTCGTCACGGAATCGGTCTTCTCGCTGCCGGGCATCGGCAAGCTGATCGTGAACGGCGCGGCCAATCGCGATTACACGCTCGTGCTCGGCCTCGTCGTGCTGGTCACGGTGGTGGCGGTGCTGCTCAACCTGCTGGTCGATCTCGCCTACGCGTGGCTCGATCCGAAGATCCGTTATTGAAAGGGCGCGCGATGAAATCTGCTTCTCTTGCACCCATGCTCGAAAAGGCGGTCGCGGGCCGCAGCCCGTGGCAGGACGCGCGCGAGCGTTTCCTGCGCAACAAGGCCGCCGTCGTGAGCCTCGTCTTGCTCGTTCTGATCACGCTCGCATGCATCATCGGGCCGTGGCTCTTGCCGAACGCGTTCGACTCCACTGACTGGAACGCGACCAGCATGCCGCCCACGCTCGCGAACTGGCATCTCTTCGGCACCGACGACACCGGCCGCGATCTGCTCGTGCGCTGCCTGATCGGCGGACGCGTGTCGCTGATGATCGGCGCCCTCGCCACGCTCACGTCCGTCACGCTCGGCATCGTGTGGGGCGCGATCGCGGGCTTCGTCGGCGGACGCATCGATAACGCGATGATGCGCATCGTCGACATGATGTACGCCATTCCGTATCTGCTCATCGCGATCCTGATGGTGACGCTGCTCGGCCGCGAGTTCTATCTCGTCGTCATCACCATCACGATCTTTTCGTGGATGGACATGGCGCGCGTCGTGCGCGGCCAGACGCTCTCGATCCGCTCGAAAGAGTATGTCGAGGCGGCTCGCGCGATCGGCGTGCCGACGCGGCGCATCCTCGCGCGGCATGTGGTGCCGAATCTGCTGGGCATCGTTGCGATTTATACGACCGTGACCGTGCCCGCCGTCATTCTGACGGAATCGGTGCTGTCCTTCCTCGGACTCGGCGTGCAGGAACCGATGACGAGCTGGGGCGTGCTGATCCAGGACGGCGTCGGCATGATGGAATCGTCGCCGTGGATTCTCCTGTTCCCGGCGGCGTTGTTGTCGATCACGCTCTACTGCATCAACTTTGTCGGCGACGGGCTGCGCGACGCGCTCGATCCGAAGGACAGGTAAGCCATGCCGCTACTCGAAGTCAATGACCTGCAGGTCGAATTCCGGACGCACGACGCCGCTGTGCGCGCCGTGAACGGCGTGAATTTCACGCTGGAAGAGGGCGAGACGCTCGGCATCGTCGGCGAGTCGGGCTCGGGCAAGAGCCAGAGCGTGCTCGCGATGCTGGGGCTGCTCGCATCGAACGGACGCGCGCGCGGCAAGGCGATGTATCGCGGCGAGAATCTCATCGGCATGTCGGATCGCGCGATGAACCGCATTCGCGGCAATCGTCTTTCGATGATCTTCCAGGACCCGATGAGCTCGCTCAATCCGTATCTCACGATCGAGCGGCAGATGACCGAAGTGCTGGAACTGCACAAGAACGTCACGCGCCGTGAAGCGAAGAAGCGCGCCATTTCGATGCTCGAAGCCGTGCGCATTCCGGAGGCGGCGCATCGCATCGGGCAGTATCCGCACGAACTGTCGGGCGGCATGCGCCAGCGCGTGATGATCGCGATGGCCTTGCTGTGCGAACCCGAAGTGCTCTTCGCCGACGAGCCGACCACCGCGCTCGACGTCACCGTGCAGGCGCAGATCCTGCAATTGCTGCGCAATCTGCAACACGACTTCGGCACGTCGATCGTGCTGATCACGCACGATCTCGGCGTCGTCGCCGGGCTGTGCGAAAAGGTGATGGTGATGTACGGCGGCCGCGTGATGGAGCAGTGCGACGCGGCCACGCTGTTCGCGAAGCCTTCGCATCCGTACACCGTCGGCCTGTTGCGCGCGCTGCCGCGACTCGATCACGACGGCGGTGAGCTGACCGGCATCCCCGGCAATCCACCGAACATGGCGCATCCGCCGTCGGGCTGTCCGTTCCACGAACGCTGCGCCGATGCCAGCGCCGAATGCGCTGTCGATGCGCCTGCGCTGAAGGCCATCGAACCGGGCTGGCTGCGGGCCTGTCATCGTCCGGTTCATCAGATCACGAAGGAAGCGACCCATGTCTGACGCGACGATTCTCTCCGTGCGCGACATGCGCGTGCATTTCCAGGTGAAGTCGAAGAGCCACTTGCCGTGGTCGCCGCGCCGCACGCTGAAAGCGGTCGATGGCGTGAGCTTCGACCTGAAGGCGGGCGAGACGCTTGGCGTCGTCGGCGAATCGGGCTGCGGCAAGTCCACCTTGTCGCGCGCGATCCTGAACCTCATTCCCGCGACGGCCGGCGACATCGTATGGATGGGCGCGACGCTCTCGGGCGCATCGACGCGCGAATGGCATCGCGTGCGCGGCGACGTGCAGATGATCTTTCAGGATCCGCTCGCGTCGCTCGATCCGCGCATGACGATCGGGCAGATCATTGCGGAGCCCCTCGTCGAGCATCGGCCCGGTATGGGCAAGCGCGGCATCGACGAACGCGTGCGCGCGATGATGGCGAAAGTCGGTCTGCGCGAGCAGATGATCAATCGCTATCCGCACGAGTTTTCCGGCGGGCAGTGCCAGCGCATCGGCATTGCGCGGGCGCTGATCGTCGAGCCGAAGCTCGTCATCTGCGACGAACCCGTGTCCGCGCTCGATGTGTCGATTCAGGCGCAGATCGTCAATCTGCTCAAGTCGCTGCAAAAGGAGATGAAGCTCGCGCTCATCTTCATCGCGCACGATCTGGCCGTGGTGCGCCACATCTCAGATCGCGTGATGGTGATGTATCTCGGCCGCGTGATGGAGCTCGCGGACAAGCACGCGCTCTACGACACGCCGCGCCATCCGTACACGCGCGCGCTGCTGTCGGCGGTGCCGGTGCCCGATCCGGCGGTTGAGCGCGCCAAGACCGTGCAGATTCTGTCGGGCGACATTCCGAGCCCGATCGATCCGCCAGCGGGTTGCGTGTTCCATACGCGCTGCCCGATCGCGCAGGCGCGCTGCGCGCGTGAAGTGCCTGCGCTGCGCACGCTCGGGTCCGATTCGTCGGCGGCGTGCCTGTTTGCGTGAAAGGCGATTCGCGCCAATCAGAAAACCAACGACATTCGAGGAAGACACCCCCGCAATAAATAAAGCCCGATAACCGGGGCGGCGCATGCTTGCCCGTCCTTTTCGCTCGCCAGTCCGCCTGTCCGCCTCGACGCTTGTTCGCGTCGCCGGGCGAGGCGTTTTGCAATCCTATGTTTCGATCGAGCCGTTAGCAGTTGAATCAATATAAGTGGAGATTTTTTTCGTGAAAAAACAAAAACGTTCACTCGCGCTATCGATTTTGTTGTTCAGCAGTATCATGGCCGCCGCGGTTGCCGCGCATGCCGATGAAACCGATACTCAGCCGCCTTCGCGTCACACCGAGACGCCGCCGGATTCGCCGCCCAACACCGAGGCGGATGCGCCTGTGAGCAGTCAGGCGAAATCGAAGGGTTTCATCGAGGATTCGCATCTGAATATCCTGACGCGTTCCTTCACCGAGCACGACGAATTCAAGGGCGCGGGCAAAAAAGACGCGTGGGTACTCGGCGCGCAGGCCGTGTTCGAATCGGGCTATACGAAAGGGCTGATCGGGCTGGGCGGCGACGTGTCGCTCTTTGGCGCGCTCAAGCTGAACGGCGGCGAAGGCGCCGGCAATCGCGTGCACGTCGGCACGGACGGCGGCGGATCGAATCAACTTGCGTGGGCCTATCCGGGCGTGTGGGATGTCAAGGCGCGCGTGTCGAACACCGTGCTCAAGTACGGTCAGCAGCTCTTCGACAACCCGTTCCTCGTGCCGCACGACAACCGCGCCTTGCCGCCGACGTACCGCGGCTTCTCGCTCGCGAGCGATGAGATCAAGAACCTGACGCTGAAGGCGGGCACGGTGGACGGCGTGATCGCGCGCGGCATGACGACCGTCACCGGCCTCACGACGGAATACGGCGGCACGCACGTTTCGCGATTCACGTACTTCGGCGGCGACTGGACGCGCGGCGACGACACGGCGGTCACGCTCTACGGCAGCATCGCGAACGACGTGTGGCAGCAGTACTACCTGACGGCGACGCAGAGCATCGGCGATCCGAAGAGCATCCGCTGGACAGGCTCGCTGAACTACTACTACACGGGTGCGATCGGCGACAAGCGGCAAGGCTCGATCAACAACAACGCGTACTCGCTGGCGCTCGCCGGCACGCACGGCGCGCATACGGTGCAGGTCGCGTTCCAGCAGATCGTGAGCGATCAGACATTCGACTATATGGGCCAGTCGGCGGGCGACTATCTCTCGAACTCGCTCGACGTGGACTATAACCAGCCGCACGAAAAGTCGCTGAGCCTGTCGTACACGCTCAACATGAAGGAGTACGGCGTACCGGGCCTCAAGTTCACGATGTGGAGCGCGTATGGCTGGGATGCCGATGGCAGCGCAATGGCCAACAGCGGCACGGCGCAGGCAGCCAACTATCTCGTCAACGGTCAGCCGATCCACGGTACGCACTACGAAATCGGCGTGATCCCGAGCTACACGATTCCGGACGGCAAGTTCAAGAACACGTCGGTCAAGTTCTACTACATGCACCATCACAGCAACAGCGCCTACTATCCGGACGGCACCAGCGACGTGTATCGCCTGATGGTCAACGTGCCCGTGAACGTGTTCTAAAACTGCCAAAGGCATCGCGGCATAAACCATACAAAAATTCCTCTTTACATTACGTTTAACTTTCATTTATAAAGAAGGTGCGTGCTGCGGATTGCCATGTCTCGCCCACGCTCATCGCCCGGCAGGCCTTTCTCTGCCGGGCTTTTTTTTGTCTGATCGATAACCGCGTACTGCAGCTTTCATGCGTTTACATCGGTTAGTTCTGTAAGTGAAAACCCCGTCATTTCTTTCGCTTGACTTACTTGATATATCACATACTGTGTATATGCGACGCGCATGAAATGCGTCGCGGGAGGCGCCGTACGGCGTCCGCATACACAAGGCAGATTTGCCAAGGAGACAGGCATGGGAATGGACCAGATGGACCGCGAAGACAAGGCGTCGCGCCTCGCGTCGCCGTGGATGCAGTTGGTTTTCGGCGTGATTTGCATGGCGATGATCGCCAACATGCAGTACGGCTGGACGCTCTTCGTCAACCCGATCGACGAGAAGTACCACTGGGGCCGCGCGGCCATTCAGGTGGCGTTCACGATTTTCGTGGTGACGGAGACCTGGCTCGTGCCGGTCGAAGGCTATCTCGTCGACAAATACGGGCCGCGCCCGGTCGTGGTCGGCGGCGGGCTTTTATGCGCGATCGCGTGGGCGATCAACTCGGTGGCGTCGTCGCTGCCGCTCCTGTACTTCGCTGCCGCTGTCGGCGGGGTGGGCGCGGGCGCGGTGTACGGCACCTGCGTCGGCAACGCGCTCAAGTGGTTTCCGGCACGGCGCGGACTGGCTGCGGGCATCACGGCGGCGGGATTCGGGATGGGCTCGGCTGCGACCGTCGTGCCGATCGCGCACATGATCAAGTCGAGCGGCTATGAAGCGACGTTCCTGTGGTTCGGTCTCGGCCAGGGGCTCGTGGTGTTCCTGCTCGGCATGGCGCTCTATGCGCCGCCCGCGCACATGATCGCGTCGGTGAAGAGCACGCTCAAGGCGGCGGTCTACAACGCAAGCCCGAAGCAGGTGCTGAGCTCGCCGATCTTCTGGGTCATGTATCTGATGTTCGTGATGATGGCCGCCGGCGGCCTGATGGCGACGGCGCAGCTCGGGCCGATCGCGAAGGACTTCGGGCTGCACGATTCGCCCGTGTCGATACTCGGTCTGACGCTGCCCGCGCTGACCTTCGCGCTCACCATCGATCGCGTGCTCAACGGCTTGACGCGGCCGTTCTTCGGCTGGGTATCGGATCGCATCGGGCGGGAAAACACGATGTTCATGGCGTTCGCGATCGAAGCGGTGGGCATCGTCGCGCTGTCGAAGTACGGACACGATCCGGTGGCGTTCGTCGTGCTGACAGGCATTGTGTTCTTCGCGTGGGGCGAAATCTACAGCCTCTTCCCGGCGACGTGCGGCGATACCTTCGGCCCGAAGTTCGCGGCGACCAACGCGGGTCTGCTCTATACGGCCAAGGGCACGGCCGCGCTGCTCGTACCGTTCTCGAGCGTCATCACGTCGATGACCGGAAGCTGGCATGCCGTGTTCATGCTCGCGGCGGGCATGGCGGCGATATCGGCGCTGCTCGCGCTCTTCGTGCTCAAGCCGATGCGCAACGCACATACGCAGAAGCACGCGCGCGCGGCGTCGCTGGACATGCCGTACACGCCATTGAAGGAATGATGGGTCAGGCGTGATGTCGGCTGGGCGGGCGACCCGGCGTTGTCGCCCGTTTCTTGTTATCGAGCTCGCGCTTTCCGCGGCTTGCGACTGATGGCGCGGCACTCGGGCCGCGCAGCGGATGCACGTTTTGTCTTGCCGCCGGCAGGTGGTCTCCTCGCTCTCTTATCCCCGTGATCAGAGCGATCCTGCGGCAGCAGGATGGGCGTTCAGCGCCAGAGCGGCCTACGGTGACGCGCGAAACGAAAGCAGATGACGCCGCGGATTGGACACGCCCCGAAGCGCGGCGCTATGCGCGAGGCGCGGCACACGTGTGTCGATGCTGGCGACCCACGCCCGGAATGCCGGCGCGTACGCCGGCGACACGAGAGCGAGAAGAACCAGACGTACGTGAGCGTTCATGCTGTCTCCAGTCGATGTCGGCCCGGAAGGTTGCCGACGGTTGCCCAATGAACGTAGTGTCCTCGCGAAGGGCGCGCGGGCAAACCCGGCTCGTGCGGGGAGCGCGCGATTATTCAGGAGATAGACGAAGCGAGCCCCGCATGTGGAGGGACGGCGATCAGAATCGCGTGCCGACGCTGCAGCCGCCGAAGCCGCCGCCATTGGTGGCGAAGCCGCTGCAGCCGAAAAGGCCGCAGCCGGAAAGCGTGAGCGTGGCGGCGATGAGCGCTGCCGCGGCGCAAATAAAACGAAGATGCTTCATGGTGACATCGGAAATGGAGAAAGCCGGACGCGATTTTCGCGGAACCGGCGCATCACGATGTCAAAAAGCGTCGTCGTCTCAGCCCGGCTTGCCATCCTCACGCGGTTTGCAGAGCGGCGCCGCATAAGCCGCGACGTACAGCGCGAACGCGAGTACCCAGCAGATGCCCGCGGCGAAGATCCACGTCGCGTGCCATGCGGGCGCGGCGAGCGGCCCGAGCACGCGCAGCGCGCCTGCCGTCATCACGAGCGCGTAACACGCCGTATCGCGCTTGTCCGCGATGAGCGGCCGCCCCGTATGTCCGCGCGCGGTGCGAGTGATCATCGCGATGATCGCGCCGCCGATCGCGCCCGCCGCGAACGCGTGCATCGCGAGGCTGTGCGGCACGCGCGTGAAGCCGAGCGCGCATAGCGCGAGCAGCGCGAAGCCGAGCGGCAGCCACGCATAGGCGAGATGCAGGATCGCGAGAATCGGCCGTCCGCGCACCGCGTACGAGCGCCAGCCGATCATGCGCGCGAGATGCGCGCCGCACGCCAGCAAGGCGAGGGACGCGACGATCGCGCCGTCGAGCGCGAAGGCATCCGTGAAGAACGCCGCGAGCGTGAGCGGGGCGACCGTCAGCTCGACGAAGCGCCAGCGCCGCGCGACGAAGCCGGGCATCGCGTTGGCGGTGAACATCGGGATCACGCGTCCACCGATCACGCTGACGAGCAATACGACGATGCCCGCCGACGCATACACGGCGCGCATCGCGAGATCGGGGCGCGCGTCGATTGTGAAGCCATGAAACACGGTGTTCAGCGCGCCGAACGCGAGCAGCACGACGCCCAGAAAATAGTTGCGCCGGTTGCCCGCCTTCACGAGCACACGCAACAACATGAAGGCGGCGACCGGCAGGAACGCGCTATCGACGATCGCAGCCGGCAGCGCGGGGCCGCTCCACACGAGCACGCGCCCGGCGAGCCACAGCAGCGCGAGCGCTGCGAGCGTCGCGCCACGGGCCGTGTCGCGCCCGGTCCATGCGCGCACGGCCGTCAGCAGAAAACCCGCGACGATCGCCGCCGCGAAACCGAACACCATCTCGTGCGCGTGCCAACCGATCGGGTCCGTGCGCAGCAGATAGCCGCCGAAAAGCGGCACGCCCGAGAGCACGAGCAGCCACACCGTCAGCGCGAGCGCGCCGAACGCCGCGCCACACAGATAGAACGGCCGAAAGCCGAGATTGAACAGCGCCAGGCGCCGCCGATGCGGTGCCCGCCGCTCCGGCGCCGCGACGAAAGCGGTGTTGGGTTCTGCGATCTTCATGACATCCTCACGATGAAACCGTCGTGCACGCGCACGCGGTCAGTGCGGAATCGGCTGCTTGACCGGATCGTTTTCGCCGACGATCGCGAACACGAGCAGCTTCGCCGGCTTCGTCGCGCTCGCGTTCTTCGACACGATGTGATGCGCGCCCGGCGGCTCGTACCACGATTCGCCGGGACCGTAGGTCTTCGCAGGCGAGCCTTCGAGCTGCGATGTCACGTGGCCTTCGAGCACGTAAGCGAAGATCGACCCCGGATGCATATGCGCTTCCGACGCCTGTCCCGGCTTGTACGAGACGGTCGCCATCAGCACGTTCTTGCCGGCTGCCTCGGGAATGGCCTGCTTCATCACCGGCGCGACCACCTCCGTGCCCTTCGTGTCGTGCGCGCCGGCATGCGCCGCGCCGATCATCAGCGCGGCCGCCAGCACGAGAGATTTGCGCATGTTCATCTCGATGTCCTCACGCAGGCGTCTTGCGGAACGCGATCGCGAAGCGGTTCCAGCTGTTGATCGCGGAAATGAGCAGCGTCAGGTCGACGATTTCCTCGTCGCTGAAGTGCGGCTTGACGGCTTCCCATACGGCATCGGGCACGTGATCGTGCGACACCAGCGTCAGCGCTTCGGTCCATGCAAGCGCGGCGCGTTCGCGATCGGTGAAGAACGGCGTCTCGCGCCACACGACCACGGTTGCAAGACGCCGGTCCGTTTCGCCGCCCTTGCGCGCATCGGTGGTGTGCATGTCGACGCAGAACGCACAGCCGTTGATCTGCGACGCGCGCAGACGCACCAGTTCGGTCAGCGATTTTTCGAGCGCCGACTTGCCGATGCGCTCTTCGACGCCGACGAGCGCCTTGATGGCAGCGGGATTGGCTTTATAGAAGTCGAGACGGGGTTGCATGGAAGTATCCTCTTTGCTTGGGTTCGGGAAGTGCGCCTCAGTGGCGCGGCAAGAGAAGATTAGGCGTTCGAGTGGCGTTTTAAAATGACCGGTTTTCGGAAATTAAAGGTGACCACTGAGCGTCGCATTTCGCCGATTCGAGGCGCGCAAAAAAACCGCGGACGAACACGCCGCGGTTCGACATGCGCAGCCTCGCGCGCGGAATCAGTCGAGCGCCGCGGCCGGGCCGAAGAACTCGTAACGGCTCTGCGCCTCGGGCACGCCGAGCGCCTTCAGATGCTTCTTCACTGCCTTCATGAACGCCTTCGGGCCGAGGAAATAGGCATCCACATCGCGGTTCTTCGGCAGCCACGTGTCGAGCAGCTTTTCGTCGACGAAGCCGATGCCATGCGCTTCATGATCGCCGTCGCGCTTGTGCTCGTAGCAGTAAAAGCGCTTCAGTTGCGGATGTCGCGCCGCCAGTTCCTCGATGACCGCACGGAACGCATGCACGCCGCCGTGTCGCGCCGAGTGGATGAAGTGCACCGGGCGCTTCGTTTCGAGCGCGGCCTGCAGCATCGCGAGCGTCGGCGTGATGCCGACACCGCCGCTGATCAGCACGAGCGGCTTCTCGCTGCGTTCGAGCTTGAAGTCGCCCGCGGGCGGAAACAGATCGAGCACGTCGTTTTCGCGCACGTTCGCGTGCAGGAAGTTCGACACCTTGCCGTTCGCCTCGCGCTTCACGCTGATGCGGTATTCGCGGCCGTTCGGCGCAGCCGAGAGCGAGTAATTGCGGCGCAGTTCCTCGCCGTCGACCACCAGGCGCAGGCCGATGTACTGGCCCGGATGGAAGTCGAGCAGGGCGCCGCCATCCTCGGGCGCGAGATAAAACGAGGTGATCTCGTCGCTTTCCGGCGCCTTGCGCGCGACGACGAAACGTCGCGTGCCGCGCCAGCCGCCCGGCGCGTTTTCGCGCTCGCTGTACATGCCTTCCTCGAGCCCGATCAGCAGATCGGCGAGTTGTCCGTACGCGGCGGCCCACGCCTCGATGACGGCGTCGGTGGCGATTTCCTCGCCGAGCACTTCGCGGATCGACTTGAGCAGGCAGCTTCCGACGATCGGATAATGCTCCGGCAGGATGTTCAGCGCGACGTGCTTGTTGATGATCTGACCGACGAGGCCGCCGAGCTTTTCCAGTTCGTCGATATGCCGCGCATACATCAACACGCCGTTGGCGAGTGCACGTTGCTGCGCGCCGCTCGCCTGGTGCGCCTGATTGAACATCGGGCGCACTTCCGGATACTCGGTGAGCATCTTGTTGTAGAAGTGCGTGGTGAGCGCCTCGCCGCCGCTTTCCAGCAGGGGGACGGTTGCCTTGACGATGGCACGGTGTTCGGCTGACAGCATTCTTCGGTTCCTCGCGTGATGAAAGGCGGAAAGCGGGGCGCTTCCGCGTCGAAATTCTTCGGTCAAATCCAATACACGATCCGTGCCAGAGTAGAATCGTCGATAAATCAATCATTTATTGCATGCCATGGTCGATTCGACTCTAGTCCAAAAGACTACAGAAGTAGTCGCAATGACTTCGCGAGTGTTGCTCGACGCGCTCGTTCCGCTGATCGAGGACCTGTCTGTCGAGATGCCGGACACCGAGCGCTACCGGCGCTTGCTGCACACCTTGCGCGCGCTCTTTCCCGGCGACGCCACCGCGCTCTTGCGGCTCGACGGCGACACGCTGGTGCCGCTCGCCATCGACGGTCTGTCGAGCGATACGCTCGGCCGGCGCTTTCGCGTGAGCGAGCATCCACGCTTCGCGCGCATCCTCGCGCGCGAGGCGCCGACGCGTTTTTCCGCCGGCTCCGATCTGCCCGATCCCTACGATGGCCTCGTCAAGGGCGTGAGCGGGCATCTGGAAGTGCACGACTGCCTCGGCTGCCCGCTTGTCATCAACGGGCGCGCGTGGGGGCTGCTGACGCTCGACGCGCTCGATCCCGCGCGCTTCGACGGCATCGACATGGCCTCGCTGCAGGCGTTTCTCGGTCTCGCGGCGGCGACCGTGAGCGTGGCTGAGCGCATCGATACGCTCGCGAGAACGAGCGAGGCCGAGCGTCAGCGCGCGGAGGTTTATCGGCAGGCGAGCGGGCCGCGGCGGCGTGAAATGATCGGCAGCAGCGGGCCGCATAACCGCTTGCTGGAGGAAATCGCAATCGTCGCGTCGAGCGAGCTGACCGTGCTCGTTACCGGCGAGACGGGCGTCGGCAAGGAACTCGTCGCGAGCGAGATCCACGCGCTGTCGCCCCGCGCCGACAAGCCCCTCGTCAGCCTGAATTGCGCGGCGCTGCCGGATACGCTCGTCGAAAGCGAACTCTTCGGACATGTGCGCGGCGCGTTCTCGGGCGCGTCGTCGGACCGGCGCGGCAAGTTCGAGCTCGCCGATGGCGGCACGCTCTTTCT
>LRBF01000055.1 GCA_001580565.1 Caballeronia megalochromosomata
ATGATCAAGATCATGCGCCACAGCCAGCATCTGGAGATGGCGGCGATGGTGGGCATCGATCCGAACTCGGATGGCCTTGCGCGTGCTGCGCGCCTTGGCGTGGCGACCACACACGAAGGCGCAGAGGGCCTCACGCGCTTGCCCGTGTTCGAGGACATCGACTTTGTCTTCGACGCCACCTCGGCCGGTGCACACGTCAAGAACGACGCGCTGCTGCGCGGGCTCAAGCCGTCCATCCGCGTGATCGACCTCACGCCCGCCGCCATCGGGCCATACTGCATCCCCGTGGTGAACCTCGACGCTCACCTCGACACGCCCAACGTCAACATGGTGACCTGCGGCGGCCAAGCGACCATCCCTGTGGTTGCGGCCGTCTCACGGGTCGCAAAGGTCCACTACGCCGAGATTGTCGCGTCCATCAGCAGCCGCTCAGCCGGACCGGGCACGCGGGCGAACATCGACGAATTCACCGAGACGACCTCAAAAGCCATCGAGGTGGTGGGCGGCGCAGCAAAGGGCAAGGCGATCATCGTGCTCAACCCCGCCGAGCCGCCGCTGATGATGCGTGACACCGTCTACACCCTTTCGGACGTCGTGGACCGCGCGAAGATCGAACAGTCGATCGAGGAGATGGTCTCGAAGGTCCACGCCTACGTGCCTGGCTACCGTCTCAAGCAGCGCGTGCAGTTCGACGAGATTCCCGCGAGCGCGCCGCTGAACATTCCGGGGCTGGGCAGCTTCAGTGGCCTGAAGACCTCGGTGTTTCTCGAAGTTGAAGGCGCCGCGCACTATCTGCCCGCCTACGCCGGCAATCTCGACATCATGACCTCCGCCGCGCTCGCCACCGCTGAGCGTATGGCCAAGACCCTCCTGAGCGTTCAGGGAGCCTGACCCGATGAGCAATAAACTCTATATCTCCGACGTGACGCTGCGCGATGGCAGCCACGCAATCCGTCACCAGTATTCAATCGAAAACGTGCAGGCCATCGCGAGGGCGCTGGATCGCGCGAAGGTCGACAGCATCGAGGTGGCACACGGCGACGGGCTGCAGGGCTCGAGCTTCAACTACGGCTTCGGCGCCCACAGCGACCTTGAGTGGATTGAGGCAGTGGCAGACGTCGTAACACACGCGCAGATCGCCACGCTGCTGTTGCCCGGCATCGGCACGATACACGATCTGAAGGCCGCGTATCAGGCGGGTGCGCGCATCGTGCGGGTGGCCACGCACTGCACGGAAGCCGATATCTCGAGGCAGCACATTGAGTATGCGCGCGAACTGGGCATGGACACCGTGGGCTTCCTAATGATGAGCCACATGACCACGCCGGAGAACCTCGCCGCCGAAGCGAAGAAGATGGAAAGCTACGGCGCGACGTGCATCTATGTCGTCGACTCGGGCGGCGCGCTGAACATGAACGATGTACGCGATCGCTTCCGGGCCATCAAGCAGGTGCTGAAGCCCGAAACGCAAACGGGCATCCATGCGCACCACAACCTGTCGCTGGGCGTGGCGAACTCGATCGTCGCGGTGGAGGAAGGCTGCGACCGCGTCGACGCGTCGCTCGCGGGCATGGGCGCGGGCGCGGGCAATGCGCCTCTTGAAGTGTTCATCGCGGCGGCCGAACGCATGGGCTGGAACCACGGCACGGATCTGTACACGCTGATGGATGCGGCAGACGACATCGTGCGCCCGCTGCAGGACCGTCCCGTGCGCGTGGATCGCGAGACGCTCGCGCTTGGCTATGCGGGCGTCTACTCGAGCTTCCTGCGGCACTCGGAGCTGGCCGCGAAGAAGTATGACCTCAAGACCGTGGACATCCTCGTTGAGTTGGGCAAGCGCCGCATGGTCGGCGGTCAGGAAGACATGATCGTCGACGTCGCACTCGATCTCAAGGCACAACAG
>LRBF01000056.1 GCA_001580565.1 Caballeronia megalochromosomata
GATGGCTGTACGAAGGCCTCGCCGATGCCGGTCGCGCCGCCGGTGATCAGGACGGTTTTGCCTTCCAGGCTGGGGTATCGTGCTAGTGACATGGCTTTTGGTTGTCTCGTTGTTTCGCTTGCTTGCGCGTCTTCTATGGAATCCTGAGTTCGTGTCGGTCTATTTGCACTGCCCCTGTGCGGGGCGGCAGTCACTTTCTTTGCTGCTGCAAAGAAAGTAACCAAAGAAACAGCTTTCCCCATCCAAAGTGCTTCACACCGGCCGCGGCACAGGCAATCGACCTAATGGCCCGGCTGTAGCGAGTGCCCTCGTAGGCCTAACCGGGCTTGGATCGCGCACGGTCTGATTCATCGCACCACACAACACACTGGCTCAGCACAAAACAGCTCCAGCCCGCTTCGCGGCCGACCGGTCAATCGGGTCTGCGCGTACTTCTCTACTAACACCTCTATCTCACTGCACACGCATACCGATGGTTTCCCTCGCAAACCCGGCGGCAGCGCGTAGCGCTGTGCCGGCGCTATTTCGCGCTGAACCAACACGCTAGAACTTCTGGCTCGTCAGACCGTGCGCGGTCCAAGCCGTGTTCTGCTTGTGGGGGCACTCGCTACTGCCGGTCCATTCAGCCAATCGCCTGTGCCGCGGCCGGTGTGAGGCACTTTGGATGGGAAAGCTGCTTTCTTTGCCTACTTTCTTTGCAGCAGCAAAGAAAGTAGGTGCCGCCCCGCACAGGGGCAGTGCCAATAGACCGACGCGAAATCAGGATTCCACGAAAGCCGAAGCACGCCAAAACTCAATCCCGCGACCCGCGATTCTTAAGCTGATCAAGCAGCACAGCAGCCAGCAAAATCGCCCCCCGCACAAGATACTGATAAAACGCATCAATATTCAGCAGATTCATGACGTTCTCGACCGTGCCCATAATCAGCACCCCGATCACGACGCCAGAGATCGTCGCTCTTCCGCCAAGCAGCGAAACCCCACCCAACACACATGCCGAAATCACGTTCAGCTCAAACCCTTGAGCCGCATTCGGCTGCCCCGACGTAATCCGCGAAGCCAGAATGACCCCAGCCAGCGCGGTGACAGCGCCCTGAATCAAAAAGATCCAAACCCGCGTCCGCTCGACATTGATCCCCGCGAGCCGCGAAGCCTCAGGATTACCGCCGATCGCCAATGTATTACGTCCATACACAGTCTGGTTGAGCAATACGCCAAAAACGATGAAACACGCAAGCGTGACCCAGATAGGCAGGGAAATCCCGATCATCGACAAACCGCCGAGCGCGATGAACGTATCCGACGACACGCCGACCGCCTGCCCGTGCGACACGATGAACCCGAGCCCGCGCACGATTTCCATCGTCGCCAGCGTGGTGATCAGCGCGTTGATGCGCAGATAGGCAATCACCGCGCCGTTCACGAAGCCGATCACCGCGCCCGCCGCCACGGCAGCCACGATCGCGATCGCGGTGTTGTCCGTCGCGTTGAGCACCATCGCGCAGAGCACGCCGGCGAACGCGATCGTCGAACCGACCGACAAGTCGAAGTCGCGCGACGCGAGGCAGAACATCATCGTGCACGCGACCATGCCGATCTGCGAGATCGACAACGCCAGGCCGAGCATGTTCTCGATCGAAAAGAAGTGATCGACGGTCAGCGACATCGTCAGGAACATGACGACGAAAATCACGATCAGGCTGTACTCCGTGATCTGCTGCCACCACTTCTGCTTGTCGTTCTTTTGCGGGATCAGCGCGTTCGCGACGGTCTCGGTCGCCTGCCCCACGATGTTTTCTCTTGCTTCCATGATTCGCTCCTCTTGTCCTTACGCCGCTTCGGCGACGCTATCGCTCTGCGGCAGCGCGAGACTCAGCACCGCCTGTTCGCTCGCCTTCTCGCGCGGCAACTCGCCCGCAATTCGCCCCTGCCGCATCACGACGATCCGGTCGGACACGCCGAGCACTTCCGGCAACTCCGACGAAATCATCACGATCGCGCAGCCGCGCTCGGCGAGCTGATAGATCACGTTATAGATTTCATGCTTCGCGCCGACGTCGATGCCGCGCGTCGGCTCGTCGAGAATCACGACCTTCAGATCCGGCTCCGCGAGCCAGCGCGACAGAATCGCCTTCTGCTGATTGCCGCCCGACAAAAAGCGGATGCGCTGCTTGCGGCTCGGCGTCTTGATCTTCAGAAGCTGGATGAAGCGCTCGGCCGTCTGCGCTTCCTTCTTGCGATCGAGAAACAGCCCGCCGCGCAGATAGTGACGGCGGCACGATATGTTGATGTTCTCCGCGACCGTCGCCATCGCGACAATGCCCTCTTCCTTGCGATCCTCCGGGCACAGCACGATGCCGTGGCGAATCGCCTCGCCGGTACTGCGTACCTTGATCGGCTGGCCGTCGAGCGTGATCGTGCCGTCCTTCTTCTTGTCCGCGCCGTAGACGAGATGCATCAGCTCACTGCGGCCCGCGCCCACCAGCCCGAAAAATCCGACGATTTCACCGCGCTTCACTTCGAAGCTCGCGGGCGCGCTCAACGCGTCGCCCTGCACGTTCGTCGCGGCGAAGCGCACCTCGCCCAGCGGCCGCGCGCGATAGTTATAGATGTCGCTGATTTCGCGGCCGACCATTTCCTGCACGAGCGTCTCGCGCCGCACGTCCCCAAGCGACAGATGCGACGCGATCTTGCGGCCATCGCGAAAGATCGTGCACGCGTCGCACAGCGCGTAGATTTCGTCCATGCGATGCGAGATGTAGATCAGCGCGCGGTTGTCCGCCTTCAGGTCGCGCACGAGCTTGAAGAGCACTTCCGTCTCGCGATGCGACAGCGAACTCGTCGGTTCGTCCAGCGCGATCACGCGCGCGTTGCGCAGCAGCGCCTTGCAGATTTCGACCATCTGCCGCTGCGCGATGGACAGCTTGCGCAGCTTCGCGTTCGGATCGAGATCGACGCCCATCGCCGTGAGCCGCTCGCGCACGTGCGCCTTGGCCGCGCGCTTGTCGACCCAGCCAAGCCGGTTCGGCAGCGCGCCGAGCAGCAGGTTCTCGGACACGGTCAGGTCCGGCACGTACTGCAATTCCTGATGAATCACCGCGATGCCCGACGCGATCGAAGCCGCCGCGCTCGCGAAATGCACTTCCTTGTCGTCGATGAGCACGCGCCCCGAATCGGGCTGATACTCACCGCCGAGAATCTTGAGCAAGGTCGATTTGCCCGCGCCGTTCTCGCCCATCAAGCCGTGAACTTCGCCGGCATTGACGTCGAACGACACGCCATCGAGCGCGCGCACGCCTGGAAACACCTTGCCGATATTGTCAAAACGCAGCGTCGCTGACACATCGCCTCCCTATTTCGCGCGGGCCGCATCATCGAAACGCGGCCCGCCATTGCACTTTTAGTTCGACGCCAGACCCATCTGCTGACGCACCGACGCCACGTTCTCACGCGTCGCCAGCATGCCGGTCGTGAGCGTGAGCGGCGGCGGCGCCTTGCCGTCCTTGATCCACGCGTACATCAGCTCCGACGTCTCTTCGCCGTGACGCTTCGGGCTGATGATGACGGTGCCGTAGAAGCCCGTCGGATTCGGCTTCTTGAACTCGTTCAGCGCCGAGTCCGAACCGCCGATGCCGATGCCGATCATGTTGTCCGCCTTGAAGCCGCGGCCTTCCGCCGCGCGCACGGCGCCGAGCACGGCTTCGTCGTTCAGGCCGTAAGCCACCCAGTGCTTGTACTGCGGGTTCTTCGTGAGCGCGATGTTCGCGGCGTTGAACGCGTTCTCGGTGTCGGTCTTCGCTTGCGGCGCGGCGACGATGTTCGCCTTCGGGAAGCCGGCGGCGACGAGCGCATCGGTCGCGCCGCTCGTGCGGTCGTGCGCGGTCGGCAGCTGCTCGTAAGTCACGTCGATCGCGCCGACGTCTTTCATGTCCCAGCCGCGCTTCTTGATTTCGGCGGCGATGCCGTCGCCCACCTGCTTGCCGATGTTGTAGGCCGAAATGCCCATGTGCGGCACGGCTTCGATCGGCTTGCCCGAACCGTCGACGAGGCGGTCATCGACCGTCATCATCTTGAGCTTGTCGGCCTTCGCCTTGGCGACGATGCCCGGCCCGAGCTTCACGTCCGGCGTGCAGATGATGAAGCCCTGCGCCTTCTGCGCGGCAAGGTTGTCGATCGCGCTCATCACTTTTTCACCCGACGGCGCGCCGATCTTCACGAGCGTGAAGCCCTTCTCCTTCGCGGCCATTTCCGCGAACTTCCACTCGTCCTGGAACCACGGCTCTTCCGGCTGCTTCACGAGGAAGCCGATCTTGACGTCGTCGGCGGCCTGCGCGACGGGCGCCGCGATCATGGACGCGCTCGTGGCCGTGGCCGCGGCGATCAGCGTGAGGAACAGTCTGCGTTTCATCTTTTGTCTCCCGACTTTTTCCGTTGTCTCAAAGATGCCCGCGTGCGGGCGCTACGAAGGTGTGTGGCCGTGTGTTGTTGTCGTGATGTCGCACCGCGGCCAGTGCGTCATTCTTGTATGCCTAGTCGTGATAGAGCGCGGAGCGCCCGCCATCGACCGTAATGCAGCTCGCGTTGATGAACGGCGCCTCGTCCGACGCGAGGAACACCGCTGTCATCGCGACTTCCTGCGGCTGGCCGATGCGCTTCATCGGCTGAAGATCGAGCGTCGCCTGGCGCGCGGCCATCGGATCGGCTTGCGAATCCCACCAGTCCAGCGTCAATTGCGTTTCGATGTAACCCGGCGCGATCGCATTCACGCGCACGTTGTTGGGCGCGTATTCGATGCCGAGCGCGCGCGTGAGCCCGATCACGCCGTGCTTCGCCACCGGATACGGAAAGCAGCCGGGAATGATCTTGAAAGCGTGCGTCGACGCGATATTCACGATGCTGCCGCGCTTACGCCCGACCATGCCCGGCAGCACCGCGCGGCAGCCGTTCCACACGCCGTCGAGATCGACGGCGAAACAGCGGCGCCAGTCGTCGTCGGTCATCGTGAGCGGATCGCAGAACACGTTGATGCCCGCGTTGTTCACGAGCACGTCGAGCGGGCCCAGCGACGCTTCGATTTCCTCGACCGCCTGTTTCACCTGCGCGCTTTGCGTCACGTCCGTCGGCACCGCGAGCACGCGTGCGCCGCTCACTTCCGATGAAATACGCTCGGCCGTCGCGCGCGCCGTGTCGATGTCGAGTTCCGCCAGCGCCACCGACGCGCCCTCGCGCGCGAACGCCAGCGCAATCGCGGCGCCGATGCCGCGTCCCGCGCCCGTGACCATCGTCACTTTGCCGGCGAGCCGGTTCATCGGGTCTCGCCTCGCGCTTTCGCGAGTCCTTCGATGAACGCCTTCGCGTGCTGCGCGGTCACGTCCGCGCTCTGGCCCGGCGCGTACAGCGCGGAGCCGAGGCCGAAGCCGTTCGCGCCCGCGTTCAGGAACGGCCCCATGTTGTCGGGCGTGATGCCGCCGACCGGCACGAGCGGCACGTCCTTCGCGATCACCGCGCGCCACGCCTTCGCCACCGCCGGGCCGAGCTGCTCGGCGGGGAACATCTTCAGCACGTCCGCGCCGTTCTTCAGCGCGAGAAACGCCTCGTTCGGCGTCGCCACGCCCGGCGCGCACGCGAGACCTTGCGCCTTCGCGGCACGCACGACATCGGCGTCGCTGTGCGGCATTACGATGAGTTCGCCGCCCGCGGCCTTCACGCTGTCGACGTAACTCGGATGCAGCACCGTTCCCGCGCCGACGATCGCGTCGGCGGGCAGCGCCTGGCGAATCGCCGCGATGCTGTCGAACGGCTGCGGCGAATTGAGCGGCACTTCGACAATGCGAAAGCCGGCTTCGTACAGCGCGCGGCCATGATCGGCGGCTTCGGTTGGCGTCACGCCGCGCAGGATCGCGATCAGCGGACACGCGGCGAACGCCTGCGCGAGACCGGCGTGCATGCCGTACGGCGCGGGCAGATTGATGGGAGGCTGCATCGTGTTGACTCCTTCTCAGGCCGCGCGCACGGGCGCGGCGATGAGCCCGGCAAGCGCGGCGATTCGGTAAAGGCCGTGCTCGGTGGCCTGCGCGACGGTACGCGCGTCATGACAGCCGAAGCGCGCGAGCGCGGCGCGATAGCGCACGCACAGCGCGTCGTTGCCGATCAGGCGCAACGCCTTTCCCGCGAGCGCGGACTGTTCGCGCGCGAGCACTTCGTTCAGGCCGCGCAATTCGTGGCCGATCAACAGCCCCGACAGATAATCCGACTGCTGCTCCGCCGTCAGCTGACCGGTGAGGCCGAGCGTGCGCGTGCTGAAGATCGTCGCGAGCACGCCGGGATGACCGGCGTCGCGCGCCGTATCGACGCCGCGCACGAACGCCTGTTCGTCATGCGTCGCGGCGGGATGCATCGTGCGGCCGAGAATCGTGTGATCGCGCAGCGCGCCGAAGGTCTCGCCCGTCATGAAGGTGTAGAAGCGCTCGATGCGCTCGTCGCTCACGAACGCCCATTTCGCATGCGTGCCCGGCAAGCCGATCAGCGCACCGCCCGATGCGCCGAGCGACGGCTCGCTCGCCAGCGCGCCGAAGATCTGCGTTTCTTCGCCGCGCATCACGTTGGGCAACACGCCGCGCTCCAGCACGCCCGGCACGACGTGCACCGTGACGCCGCGCGCCGTCTTCACCGTGACGATGCCCGCCACGAGCGCATCCGCGCCGGCCGGCGCTTCGACATACGGCGCTTCCACCCAGCCCTGCGCGCTGCCGACCATGCCCGCCGCGATGACAGGCAACCGGGCCGCATCGAGCCACGCGCCGCAGGTTTCCTCGAACGCCTGATCAAAGCCGCCCGCGGGCAGCTTCATGATGCCCGCCGACGACGCGCGCGTGTCGAGCACGGCGCCATCGGCGCCGAGGAGATAGGCGCGCAGCGACGTCGTGCCCCAGTCGAGCGCGACGAGCGCGGGCGTGGCAGCAGATGCGCTCATCGCTTGATCCTGCGGGCTGCCTGCGGGGCGCGCCAGCCGAGTTCCTCGGAGATCGCGCGCGCCTCGCGCTGCACGACCGGAATCAGTTCTTCCATGCGCTCATGCGGCATATAGGGAATCGTGCTCGCCACCGAGAGCGCCGCGACGATCGCCCCCGACGCATCGCGCACCGGCGCGGCGACGCAGCGGATCGACGCCTCGTTCTCTTCGAGATCGAACGTGAAGCCGCCTTGCGAATAGCGCGTCATGCGCTGCAGGAAGGTGTCGGAGTCGGGGCGGTTGTCGGGCTTGAAGCTCGTTTTGGCGAGCACGCGATGCGACGCTTCGAGCAGCTTCTTCCACGCGTTCGCTTCGAGGTCGAGCATCATCGCCTTGCCGATGCCCGTCGACGCGAGCGGCATCCGATGCCCGACGCGCGAGCGCATCTCCAAGCCGCGCGTGCCGGGAATCTTGTCGATATAGAGGACATCGTCGCCATCGCGCACACCAAGGTGAATGGTGTCGTGCGTGTGTTCGGCGAGCGCCTGCAGATGCGGGCGCGCAACCGCCGTGAGCGGCATCTGTTCGAGCGCGATCGTGCCCAGTTCGATGAGCTTCGGCCCGAGCAGATAGCCGCCCTGCACCTGACGCAGATAGCGCGCCTGCACGAGCGAGCTGACGAGCCGGTGCGTCGTGCTGCGCGTCGTGCCGAGCGCCGCGCCGAACGCGCGCAGATCGCGCGCGCCGTTCGCGGCGGCTTCGAGAATGGCGAGACCGCGCAGGAGCGTCTGCGTGCCGGCCTGCTGCGGCGTGATGTCGACGAGCGCGCTCGGCAGTGCGATCGCGTCGGGATCGGGCATGTGCCTCGCGCCGTTCTGCTTCACGCGCGGGCCGCTCGCGTGCGCGGATTGCGCTGCGGCGTCGGTTTCCGGGTTCTGGAATTTGGTCATGGCGCGGGTCTCTCGTCGGTCACGATGCGCGTCGGACGGCACGCATGGGCGCGCGCCTCGTCGAACCAGCGTGCCAATCGGGCGATGAGCCCCGCGAGCGCGGGCAGGCGATCGAGTGCATGACGTGTCTCCGTTTTGTTCTGGTCGTGCGCGCCGGAGGGTTGCTTCGGTCGTCGCACGCATGTGCCGTTCAGGCTTTGGTCGGATTGTAGTTCCGGCATCTCAAATTATTCAATATGTGATCGTCATGCTCACATAATGGGAGAAAACCTGACAGCCGACAGCCGTTTGAAAACAAAAAAGCCCTGATAAATCAGGGCTTTGCATTGTTTAGTTTCGCAAACTAAATTTCATTGCGGCAGTTCGGCCGTGCCCGTCCGCCGCGCAATGACGGCCGAGCGCTGCGACAGATACGGCGCGTTGCGATGATCGTCGAAATACTTGGGGCGCGGCAGCATCACGGCAAGCCGCGCGCTCTGCCAGGCGGTCAGTTTCGCCGCCGATGTCTTGTAGTAATACTGCGCCGCCGCCTGAGCGCCGTACACGCCGTTGCCCCATTCGACCGAATTCAGATAGATCTCGAAGATGCGTTCCTTGGTCCACCAGAACTCGAGCATCCAGGTGATGACGAGCTCCTGCGCCTTGCGCACATAGCTCTTCTCGCGCGACAGGAAGAGATTGCGCGCGAGTTGCTGCGAAATGGTCGAACCGCCCCCGACGATCTTCCCGCGCGCCTTGTTCTTCTCCCATGCCTGGAGAATGGCGTCGGTTTCGTAGCCGTTGTTGTTGACGAAGTTGCTGTCTTCCGACGCGATGATCGCGCGCTTCAGATTGCGCGAGATCTGGTCGTACGGCACCCAGGTGCGCTGCAGCGAAACGCCGGGGTGGGTCTTCGCGAGCGTCCACGCATCGGAGCGCATGAAGGCGGTCGGGCCCGGATTCACGACCGTCCAGATGCCGATCTGCACGAAGAAATAGAGTTGCGTCGCCATGAACGCGATGCCGAGCACCGACACGCCATACGCGATCCAGCGTGCCGGGCCGAGCCGCACCGCCTTGTTCACGCGCGGCGCGCGGGTCCCGGGCGGCGCGGTGGTCATCAGGCTTTCGCGGCCAGCGTCTGGCGCAATTCGCGCAGCACCGCGCCGCCATCCGGGCGCACGCCGCGCCAGATGAAAAACGATTCGGCGGCCTGCTCGACCAGCATGCCGAGGCCATCCGACGCGCGCGCGCCGAGCTTCGACGCGTGCTGCATGAAGACGGTCGGTTGCGCGCCGTACATCATGTCGTAGGCGAGCGTGCCCGCGCCGAACGCGCTGTCGTCGCAATCGGGCAACGCGGCGTCGAGGCTGCCCGCGGTTGCGTTGACGATCACGTCGTAGCGGCCCGCTTCCACGCTGTCAGCGCCGCCGCCCGAGAAACGCACGCCGCATTCGGCCGCGTTCTGCGCAAACTGCTCGACGAGCTGTTGCGCCTTCGCCGCCGTGCGGTTGACGATGGTGAGCGCCGCCGGCGCCCGATCGAAGATCGGCAGCACGACGCCGCGCGCCGCGCCGCCCGCGCCGAGCAGCAGAATGCGCGCGCCTTTCAGGCTCACGCCGAGATTCACTTCGATGTCGCGCACAAGGCCGACGCCGTCGGTATTGTCGCCGCGCACGCCGTCGGGGCCGAAGGCCAGCGTGTTCACCGCGCCCGCCGCCGCCGCGCGCGGCGACAGCGAATCCGCGAGCGCATGCGCTTCGAGCTTGAACGGCACCGTCACGTTCATGCCGCGCCCGCCAGACGCGATGAATTGCTTTACCTCACGCTCGAAACCGCCGAGCGGCCCGAGAATGCGCCCGTATTCGACGGGCTCGCCGGTCTGCGCGGCGAACTTCGCGTGAATCCACGGCGATTTGCTGTGCTCGATCGGATTGCCGATCACCGCGTACTGGTCTTTCATGGCGTCGGTTCCTGCGCGTTGTCCGGCGTTTCCGGTTGTGGCTGCTCCGCCGGCGCTTCCGCCGACACCTCCGCTTGCGCTTCGGCTTCGCTTTCGGCGGAGAGATCAGTCGCCTCGATGATCTCTTCTTCCGCTTCGTCTTCCTCGGCCGGCGCGCTCGCGGATGGCGCATCGATCACGTGCAGCAGACGGCAGGACGCTTCGACGGTCAGTTCATCGATCGACACGACTTCCAGCATCACGCGCGTGCCGCGCGCATGCACGCCGAGGCCCGGCACGTGCAGGATCAGCGGAATTTCTTCGAGCCGCACGAGATCGTCCTTGATGACCGACGCCGGCACCTGTTTCCGGTTCTCCTGCTTCAGCCAGCGCAGGCACCAGAAATACTCCATGCGGCGCTGGTGATCGGCATACGCGGTGTAGGTATCGTCGAAGCCCTGCACGACGGCGAAGAGATCCGCGTCCTTCGGCTTGAACGGCGCGGCGAGCTTGGCCGTCACGCCGTGCTGCACGCACGCGAGCAGTTGCCATTGATTGACGAGATCGACGTAACGGCGCAGCGGCGACGTGCTCCACGCATATTGCGCGACGCCCAGCCCTTCGTGCGGCGCGGGCGTCGTCTGCATGCGCGTGCGCTTGGGGCCTGGGCCGCCGAAGCCGCGCTGCGAACGGTAGATGCCCGGCACGCCGTGATCGTCGAGGAACGCGCCCCACGACGAGTTCGCGAGAATCGCGAGTTCCGCGACGATCAGATCGAGCGGCGATCCGCGGCGGCGCGGCGTGATCGTGATGTGCTCGCCCTCGACGTAGAAGTTGAAGTCGTTGTTGCGCTGCACTTCGCGCTTGAGGCCATAGGTGGCGCGCGCCTGCTGACGCTTTTCGAAGAGCGCCTGCGCGAGCGGCCACAACACCGCAATGTCTTCCTTGTGCGGATATTCGCCCGTGCCGGCGGCGAGGCTTTCCTCGGTGACGAACGCGTCGAGATGGTTGTGACGCAAATTGCTTTTCACGAACACGCGCTCGGCGCGCGTTTCCGTCGCGACGATGTCCTGCGTCTCGCGGTTCACGATGATGTACAGCGACAGCGCCGGGCGCAGCCCGCCTTCGCCGAGCGTGAACACCTCGACGACGTCGTCCGGCAGCATCGTGATCTTGTCGCCGGGCATGTAGACCGTGGAGAGACGACCGCGCGCGATCGCGTCGATCATGTCGCCACGCGCGATTCCGAGCGCCGGCGCCGCGATGTGGATGCCCACGCGCACGCGGCCATCGGAGAGATCCTGGACGGAGAAGGCGTCGTCGATCTCGGTCGTGGTGACGTCGTCGATGGAGAAGGCTTCGACATCCGCCTGCGGCAAGTCTTCGGGCAACGCGCCCGGTTGCACCGACGGAAAACCGGTGCCATGCGGAAAGTACTCCGACAGGAAGCGTGCTTCGTGCAGCGCGCGCGGCGAGGCGATCCCGCCGCATTCGAGCATCAGCCGCGCCTGCGAAATGCCGCGCGCGGCGGCCGCCGCCTCGAGCGCCTTGTACTCGATGGAATTCTTGTCCGGCTTGGTGAGCAGGCCGAGCGCCTTGCCCTTCAGCGCGTCGGGCAGCCTGCCCGCCTTCAGGTCGTCTTCGTAACCCTGCTGCACGAGCGCCTGCTGACGCTTGCGCTCAAGCCCGGCGAGCGCCATCTGCAACTGTTCCTGCGGCGCGCGCTGATACTGGCCGCGCCCCTTGCGCCGGAAATAGACCGGCGCGCCGTGCATGCGCAAAACGAGCGCCGCGCGCTCGGCGGGACCGAACTTGTCGCCGAAGTAATCCGCGCCGAGCGCGGCGAACGGGAATTCGTCCTCGGGCGCGCATTCCCACAGAAAGTCGAGATCGATCTCCTGCGCGATGGCGTCCGCCTCCTGCATCAGGTCGCCGGCCGCGGGTTTGTCGAATTCGATCAGCACGTCTTTCGCGCGCACCTTGGCCCGCCGTCCGCCCGGCAACTCGACCTGGAACGCGTCGCCCTGTTTGGACAACACCGATCCGGCCTTGAAACTACCCGATTCCTCGAAGAAAACGTTCACTCAATACTCTCGTAAAACGGTGGACCGGGCAGCGTCGTTTGCGCCGGTGGTGGAATTAGTGTGACGCCATTGTCACGCCGCCGCTGGCGCGAAGAGCGGAGGCGGCGCCTGATCGCAAAACGCGATGACATCGGCGAGATAGTCCGGGAAGTCGCTGATCGCGTGATCGCCGCCCTGGATCAGCGTGGTCCGCACGCCGGGATAGTGGTCGAGCATCGTGCGGTAATCGAGCACTTCGTCGCCCGTCGCCGCGATCAGATAGTAGCGCTCGGGCCGCGTGATCGACTTGACCGCGAGCGCGCGCAGTTCGTCCAGATGGCGCGGCAATACGGTGATGCTGCCGCCGCCGTGCCACAGCGGCTGTTCGCCGAGATAGTGGCTCAGATCGCGATCGGGCATCACGGCGGGATTGAGCAACACGGCGCGCCAGCCGTGCTTTTCCGCGAGATACGTCGCGTAATAGCCGCCGAGCGAGCTGCCGATGACGGTCACATCGCTCTTCTTCTCCTCCGCGACGAGCGATTCCGCCAGCGCGAGCGCCTCGAACGGCGACACGGGCAGCGTCGGGCACTGCCATTCGCCGAGCCGCCCGAGTTCCGCGAGCCGCGCGTGCATCACGCGCGCTTTGAACGACTGGGGAGACGAGCGAAAGCCGTGCAGATAGAGAATCACGAATGTCCTCCTGCGCCACGCGCCGAGAGCGCGTCGAGCAGTTTCTGATGGACGCCGCCGAAGCCGCCATTGCTCATCACGAGCACGTGGTCGCCCGGGCGCGCGGCGGCCGTCACCGCCTTCACCAGAGGTTCGATCTCGTTGAATGCCCGTGCCTTGTCGCCGAGCGGAGAGAGCGCCTC
This sequence comes from Caballeronia megalochromosomata, assembly GCA_001580565.1. Taxonomy (GTDB): domain Bacteria; phylum Pseudomonadota; class Gammaproteobacteria; order Burkholderiales; family Burkholderiaceae; genus Caballeronia; species Caballeronia megalochromosomata. Next base: position 12,762 of record LRBF01000056.1, read on the forward strand.
GGCGAGATCCCAGCCGAGCTTGTCGCGGCCTTCGCGCGCGCCGTAGCCGAATACCAGATCCGCGTGCGCGAGACTCGCGGGCAATTGCGCCTTCATCGTGCCGAGCTTCATCGTGTTGGAGCGCGGCTCCAGCACCGCGAGGATGCGCGCCTCGCCGATGCGTGTCCTCAACCCGGCGACGGTCGTGTCGATCGCGGTGGGGTGATGCGCGAAGTCGTCGTAGACGGTGACGCCGTCCACGCTGCCCTTCACTTCCATGCGTCGCTTCACGTTGCGGAAACTCGAAAGCGACTTGACCGACTGCGCCGCCGGCACGCCGACCGAACGCGCCGCCGCGATCGCCGCGAGCGCGTTCATGCGGTTGTGCTCGCCCTGCACCTGCCAGTCGACGACGCCCTGCCGCTCGCCTTCGTGATAGACGGCGAATACCTCGTCGACGGGCGCGCCCTCTTCGGCGGGCAGGGCCTGCCAGCCGCCGTCGACGCCGAAGCGCTCGACACCCGACCAGCAGCCGCGCGTCAGCACGCGCTCGAGCGCGGCCTCGCGCCCGTTCGTGACGATGCGTCCGACGCCCGGTACGGTGCGCACGAGATGGTGGAATTGCGTTTCGATGGCGGCGAGATCGGGGAAGATATCGGCGTGATCGAATTCGAGGTTATTGAGCACCGCGGTGCGCGGCCGATAGTGGACAAACTTCGAGCGCTTATCGAAAAACGCGGTGTCGTATTCGTCGGCTTCGATGACGAAGAAGCTCGAATCGGTCAGACGCGCCGAAATGCCGAAGTTGAGCGGCACCCCGCCGATGAGAAAGCCCGGGTTCATGCCCGCGTCTTCGAGCAGCCACGCGAGCATGGAGCTCGTCGTGGTCTTGCCGTGCGTGCCCGCGACCGCCAGCACCCATTTGCCGTTGAGCACGTGCTCGCCGAGCCACTGCGGCCCGGATGTATAAGGCAGGCCGCGATCGAGAATGGCCTCCATCAGCGGATTGCCGCGCGTGACGACATTGCCGATGACGAACAGATCGGGTTCGAGCCCAAGCTGCTCGACGCCGTAACCTTCGATCAGCTCGATGCCCTGCGCTTCGAGCTGCGTGCTCATCGGCGGGTAGACGCCCGCGTCGCAGCCAGTGACCTTGTGGCCTGCCTCGCGCGCCAGGACGGCGAGTCCGCCCATGAAGGTGCCGCAGATGCCGAGGATGTGGATATGCATAAACCGTGTCGCGCCGCGCGGGCGATTGAGATGCAAAAACAGAAACGGCGCCGTACGAGTGAACCTAAGGGCAAACCCGTGCAGAAAGGCGCCTGAAGGCGCATATTGTAACCGAGCAGGCTAAGTGCTCTTTCGCCGGCGCGAGCGTGCCGCGCGCCAGTCCGCAAAAGGGCCGTTCGGGCTTATCTAGTATCATTCCGCCATGGTTCGCAAATCACATTTCGATCCGCAGCGCGTGCGCGAGGAAATCGCGATTGCCGCCGCGAGAATGATCGCCGAGGACGGCCTCGACTACGCCACCGCCAAGCGCAAGGCTGCGCGGCAGGTGGTCGGCGAGTCGAAGATCGGCGGCGAGTTCCTGCCCGATAACGATCAGATCGAAGAGGAAATCCGCACGTACCAGGCGCTTTTCCAGGGCGACAGCCAGCCGGCCGTGCTGCGGCGCATGCGCGAAGTTGCGCTCGACTGGATGGAGCGCCTGAAACCCTTCGATCCGTATCTGACGGGCGCAGTGCTCAACGGCACGGCGGGCGAGCATTCCGATATCCATCTGCAATGCTTCTGCGACAATCCGAAGGAAGTCGCGATCTATCTGCTGAATGCGAACGTGCAGTACGACGTGTCGGAGACGCGGCATTTCGCCGGGCGCGGCTACGTCGAAACGCTGAGTTTTTTGCATCGGGTGCGCAACGAGGAGCCGGTCGGCGTGCACATCGCGCTCTACGGCGCCGATGACCTGCGCGGCGCCGTGCGCGCGGACGGTCGCGGGCGCCTCGCCCGCGCGAACACGGCGGCCGTGCGCACGCTGCTCGATCATCCCGATGCCCCGCCGCTCGAAATCGGCGGCTGATCTATCTTCTGGACGCTCATGAAAAGCACACGCATTGTGGCGGCCCTCGTGGTCGCCGTGGCCGCGACCGCTGGCGGCTTCTACGCGGGTCACCTGTTCACCGGCGGCGATACCGTCGCCGCGACGACCCAGGCGAGCGGAAACGCCGTCGATCAACTCTGGAAAGCGACGCCACCGGGCGCCTCGGGCACCTCCCAGCCGCTCGCCGCGTTCAAGGGCAAGCCGGTCGTCGTCAACTTCTGGGCGTCATGGTGCGGGCCGTGCGTGAAGGAAATGCCGGCGCTCTCCGCCATGCAGCGCGACTACGAGAAGAAAGGCATCACGTTCATCGGACTTGGCGTCGATAGCGAAAAGAACGTCAACGACTTCCTCAAGAAAGTGCCGGTTGCCTATCCCGTCTATGTCACCGGTTTCGGCGGCGCGGATCTTGCGCGCAGCTTCGGCAACAACGCCGGCGGGCTGCCGTTCACCGTCGTGATCGACTCCAAGGGGCAGGTTCGTTCGACAAAATTGGGCGAAGTCGATCCCGCCGAGCTGAAGCGCACGCTCGACAACCTGTAAAAATTCACTGCGCATAAGCAGAAGTTTGCGCTAAGTAAGCCGTGAGTTAGGGTACAGTACGCCGATCTTGCGAGAAATTCGGTTGGACGCGCAAAGCGGGACGGTAATTTGTCCCGCAGTTTCGGATTGGTCTGCACGGTAAAACTAGACAAAATTCTCTAAATGGCGCTAAAGTGCGCCGAATTCCGCACAACCCGAAGCGACTATGACAACTCTGCCGGTGCAAAGCATGCCGTTCGGGCGCGCGCTACTAAACGACCACGCCGGTGCGTTCGACATGAACGCTCCCGGTGTGCCGACCGATTCTGCCGCCGTTTTTTTCGCTGGCGCTCGTACGGGCGCCGGAGTGCGCGGCGTGCGCGTGCGTGCCGGCCTGCCGCCCGCGCCGACTCGCGGCTGAGCAGTCAGAACACCCACAAATCAAGTCAAGTGCCGGGCAATCCCGGTCTCCAAGTATTGAAAGGGGATTTTTCGATGGACCTTCGTAAACTGAAAACGCTGATCGACCTCGTCTCGGAATCCGGCATCTCGGAGCTGGAAGTGACGGAAGGCGAAGGCAAGGTTCGCATCGTCAAGAACGCCGCGCCCGTCTACATGCAGGCGCCGCAACAGTACGCGCCGCAAATGCAGGCGCCCGCCGCGCCGCATTTCGGCGGCGCGGGCGAAGCCGGTGCGCCGGCCGCAGCTGCGCCCGTAGCCGCCGCGCCGCAAGGTCATATCGTGACCTCGCCGATGGTCGGTTCGTTCTATCGCGCGCCGTCGCCGGGCGCGGACCCGTTCATCCAGGTCGGCGATACGGTGAAGGAAGGCCAGACCCTCTGCATCATCGAAGCGATGAAGCTCTTGAACGAAATCGAATCGGACAAGGCTGGCGTCGTGAAGGAAATCCTCGTCGAGAACGGGCAGGCGGTCGAGTACGGCCAGCCGCTCTTCGTGATCGGCGACTAAAGGCGCATCGGGCCGTGCGGCGGATGCGGTCCGCATCGCCGCCGCCCGGCTTCACCGCGCCGGCGCTTAAGCGACATCGATCCGTCGAGAAGCGCGCCGCCGATTGGATCCCTGAGGGCCGCTCGCGCGAGCCCGTTGATGAGCCGACCCACTATGTTTGAAAAAATTCTCATTGCGAACCGCGGCGAAATCGCGCTTCGCATCCAGCGCGCGTGCCGCGAGCTGGGCGTCAAGACAGTCGTCGTCTACTCGGAAGCCGACAAGGAAGCGAAATACGTCAAGCTGGCCGACGAAGCCGTGTGTATCGGACCGGCGCCTTCCAACCTCTCCTACCTGAACATGCCCGCGCTCATCAGCGCGGCCGAAGTCACCGACGCCGAGGCCATCCACCCCGGTTACGGCTTCCTCTCCGAAAACGCCGACTTCGCCGAGCGCGTCGAGCAATCGGGCTTCACGTTCATCGGGCCTCGTCCCGAAACCATCCGCCTGATGGGCGACAAGGTCACCGCCAAGCAGACGATGATCAAGACCGGCGTGCCGTGCGTGCCGGGCTCGGAAGGCGCGTTGCCGGAAGATCCGCGCGAGATCGTGAAGATTGCGCGCGCGGTCGGCTACCCCGTCATCATCAAGGCGGCGGGCGGCGGCGGCGGGCGTGGCATGCGCGTGGTGCACACGGAAGCGGCGCTCGTCAACGCGGTCAACATGACGCGCGAGGAAGCGGGCCGCGCGTTCGGCAATCCGCAGGTGTACATGGAGAAGTTCCTTGAGAATCCGCGCCACATCGAGATCCAGGTGCTGTCGGATTCTTTCCGCAACGCGATCTGGCTCGGCGAACGTGACTGCTCGATGCAGCGCCGTCACCAGAAGGTGATCGAGGAAGCGCCGGCGCCGGGCATCGCGCGCCGGCTGATCGAGCGCATCGGCGACCGTTGCGCCGACGCCTGCAAGAAGATGGGTTATCTCGGCGCGGGCACCTTCGAGTTCCTCTACGAGAACAACGAGTTCTACTTCATCGAGATGAACACGCGCGTGCAGGTCGAGCATCCGGTGACGGAACTCATCACGAGCGTGGATATCGTGCAGGAACAGATCCGCATCGCCGCCGGCGAAAAGCTCTCGATCCGCCAGAAGGACATCCAGTTCCGCGGCCACGCGATCGAATGCCGCATCAACGCGGAAGATCCGTTCAAGTTCACGCCGTCGCCGGGACGCATCACGTCGTGGCATACACCGGGCGGCCCGGGCATCCGCGTCGATTCGCACGCGTACGCCAACTACTTCGTGCCGCCGAACTACGATTCGATGATCGGCAAGCTGATCGCGTACGGCGCGACGCGCGAGCAGGCGATCAACCGCATGCGCATCGCGCTGTCGGAAATGGTCGTGGAAGGCATTTCGACCAACATCCCGCTGCATCGCGAGATGATGATCGACGCCAAGTTCGTCGAGGGCGGCACGAGCATCCACTACCTCGAAAACAAGCTCGCCGCGCGTCAGGCGGCCGTGGCCGAAGAGTCGTAAGCCGAGCAAGAGAGACGAGCATGAGTTACCGGGAACTGATCGCCGAGCTGGATCGCGAGCGCGCGGAAGCGCTGTCGGACGCGCTGCTCGAAGTCGGCGCGCTGTCGGTGTCCGTCGAGGACGCCGACGCCGACACGCCCGACGAGCAGCCGCTCTTCGGCGAGCCGGGTCTCGTGCCCGAGAAGAGCGCGTGGAATCGTTCGCGCGTGGTCGCGCTGCTCGCCGAGGACGCCGATCCCGACGTGCTGCTCGCCGCGGCCGCGAACGAGATCGGCCTCGCGGCGACGCCCGCCTTCACCGTGCGTGATGTGGAGGAGCAGGACTGGGTGCGTCTCACGCAGGCGCAGTTCGATCCGATCGCCATCGGCGAGCGCATCTGGGTCGTGCCCTCATGGCATGACGCGCCCGACCCGGACGCGCTCGTGCTCGAACTCGATCCGGGGCTCGCGTTCGGCACCGGCAGCCATCCGACCACGCGTCTGTGCATGGAATGGCTGGAGCAGTCGGTGCAGCCGGGACAATCGCTGCTCGATTACGGCTGCGGCTCCGGCATCCTCGCGATTCTCGCGAAGAAGTGCGGCGCGCAGCCGGTGGTCGGCATCGACATCGATCCGCAGGCGGTCGAGTCGGCGCGTCAGAACAGCGCGCGCAATCACGCGGACGTGACCTACGGTTTGCCCGACGCGTGCCCCGCGGGCGAGTTCGATATCGTCGTCGCGAACATCCTCTCGAATCCGCTCAAGCTGATGGCCTCGATGCTCGCCGCCAAGGTGAAGCCGGGCGGCAGAATCGCGCTGTCGGGCGTGCTCGCGCGTCAGGCGGACGAAGTCGCGGCGGTCTATGCCAAGTGGATCGACATCGGCGTCTGGCGCGAGCACGAAGGCTGGGTATGCCTCGCGGGAACGCGGCGCGAAAGCCTTTAGAATAGCGCCATCCTCCACGAATGGCCGTCAGGCCAACGGCACTTCTTATATGGCGCTGGCAACCCGCTGCCCTCACTGCGAAACCGTGTTCAAGCTGGACCCGCATCTGCTCGCGCCGCACGACGGCCGCGTGCGCTGCGGACACTGCCAGGAAGTTTTCGACGCCGCGCATCATCGCTTCGAGCTTCCCGATGAGCCGGCTGCGTCGAGCGTCGCTCAGCACGCCGCGATCATCGACGACGATGTCGCCATCGGCCCCACGACCAGTTCGGGCGCTGGCCCCACCCCGGATGCGCCTTCGCATGCGACGGCCTCGCCCGACGCACCGCTGAAGCCGCGGCCGTTCGCACCGCGCAACCTCGATCTCGGCGCAACCGGACCGGCCAGGCGCGCCGATGCGCCCTCCCCGCCGCCGACAGCCAGGCCCGGCGCGGACAGCGAACGCACGGTCTACGCCGATTCGCCCACCTTCGCGAGCGCCTCGGGGCAGACTCGAGGCACGCCCGCCCGCACCGAGCCGGCGCAAGGCGACGCGGCGAACGAGCCCTCCGCCGTGCCCGCGGAACCGGGGCGTCTGAAGCAATTCATCCGCGTGGGCGCACCGCACCCGGATGCCGCCAATTCCGCGCAAGCCGGCGCCGAAACGCCGCTCGGCGAGCCGCCTGTCGCGCCATTCGTCGATCCTGTCGATGATCGCGCCGAGCCGTTCATCGGACCGGATCATGAGCCGGTCGCACCGCTCGTGCAGCCCGCGCCGGAGCCGCCCGCCGCCCCCGCATGGCGCGACGACGCCGAGCCCGGTTTCGTCGGCAAAAAGCCGCCCGCCACCACGCGCCGTGTCAGCGCGAACGAAGCGTTTCCGGTCGTCCGCGAGCCGCGGGAGCAGCGTGAGCCGCCGCGCGCGCCGGCGCGCGTCGCCTCGGGCAAAGCCAGGCGCATCGTGGGCGGCATCGTCGCCGTGCTGCTGGCGTTGCTGCTGCTCGCGCAACTCGCGTGGTGGCAACGCGAATCCGTGATGGTCTACGTGCCCGGCTCGCACGTGCTCTATTCGAACGTCTGCGACCAGCTCGGCTGCACCATCTCGCCGCCGCGCGACATCGACGGATTGCAGATCGAGAGCTCGGGTCTGCGTCAGGTCGACGGCCCGCACAAGCTCGAACTGAAGCTGTCGCTGCGCAACCGGCTGGATGTCGCGCTCGCGTATCCGGCGCTCGAACTCACGCTGCTCGACGACAAGAACAACGTCGCGATCCGGCGCGTGCTCTGGCCGCAGGATTACGCGCGAGCGGGTACGATATTCGCCGTCGGCCTTCCGCCGCAGAGCGCGCAACCGGTGGTCGTCCGTCTGGATACGGGCGACGCGGTCGCCGCGAATTATCGGGTCCAGGTCTTCTATCCGTGACCACGGCTTAGCGGCTCGTCACGCAAGGCGGCCCGACCCAATGCCACACGACGCGCGTGCCTGCCCTCACGGCTCGGCACGCGCGAATTTCCCCGTCAGCATCTGACAATTCTCTGGAGCGCAACATGAGTCAAGTTACCCTCGGCGGCAATCCCATCGACGTCAGCGGCACGTTCCCGGGCGCAGGCCAGCAGGCGTCCGAATTCACGCTCGTCGGCGCCGACCTCGGCGACGTCAAGCTCGCGAACTTCGCGGGCAAGCGCAAGGTGCTGAACATCGTGCCGAGCCTCGACACGCCGACCTGCGCCACGTCGACGCGCAAGTTCAACGAAGCGGCCGCAGGCCTGAGCAACACGGTGGTGGTCGTCGTTTCGGGCGATCTGCCGTTCGCGGCGAAGCGTTTCTGCACGACCGAAGGCATCGAGAATGTCGTGACGGCATCGACGTTCCGCGGCCACGAGTTCGCGCAAGCCTACGGCGTCGACGTGACGAGCGGCCCGCTCAAGGGCCTGACGGCGCGCGCGGTCGTCGTGCTGGACGAAAACAACAAGGTGCTGCACTCGGAGCTCGTGCCTGAGATCAAGAACGAGCCGAACTACGACGCAGCGCTCGCCGCACTGAAGTAAATCTTCTGGCGGACCGCTTCGACCGGAGCGGTCCGCGCATACGAGGCGCGATGAACCACTCGCCGCGCGCCGTATGCGCATTTTTCTCCTCGGCCCCTATTCATAAAGGACGTTCGCCTTGGCTACGCTCATCTGCGGCTCGCTCGCCTACGACAACATCATGACCTTCCAGGGCCGCTTCGGCGACCACATCCTGCCGGACCAGGTGCACATGCTGAACATCAGCTTCCTGGTGCCGACGATGCGGCGCAACTTCGGCGGCTGCGCGGGCAACATCGCCTATGCGCTGAAGCTCCTGGGCGGCGATCCGAAGATCATGGCGACGCTCGGCGCAGCGGATTCGCAGCTCTACATCGACAGGCTCGACGCGCTCGGTTTGTCGAAGGAATACGTGCGCGTGCTGCCCGATCAGCACTCGGCGCAATGCTTCATCACCACCGATCTGGCGAACAACCAGATCACCGCGTTCCACCCCGGCGCGATGATGGAATCGCACCAGAACCGCGCCGACGAAACTCAAGGCATCTCGCTCGGCATCGTCGCGCCCGACGGCGCGCAAGGCATGCGCGAGCACGCCGAAGGGCTCGCGCGCGCGGGCGTCCCGTTCGTGTTCGATCCGGGCCAGGGATTGCCCATTCTCGAAGGCGTGGAACTTTGTCGCATGATTGAACTCGCCACCTACGTGGCGGTCAACGATTACGAAGCCAAGTTGTTGAGCAACAAGACCGGCTGGTCGATCGAAGACATCAAGAGCCGTGTCGAGGCCGTCGTCGTGACGCGTGGCGAACACGGCGCGCAGATCTATCATGAAGGTGGCGTGCTCGAAATTCCCGTCGTGCAGGCGCGTCAGGTGGTCGATCCGACCGGTTGCGGAGACGCATTCCGCGGCGGGTTGCTGTACGGTATCGAGAACAAGCTTGGCTGGGAAAAAACGGGTCGTCTCGCGAGTCTGATGGGTTCGCTGAAAATCGAACATCAGGGGCCGCAAACCTACGCGCCGACGCGCGTCGAAATTGAAGAGCGTTTCAAGCAGGCCTTCGGAAGCAGCCTGTTCTGAATGATTGGAGTGAAGGAATGAAAATGGTAAGTCGTATCGCGCTGACAGTGGCGCTCGTCGGCTCGGTGACACTGACGGGCTGCGCTTACAACAGCAGCTCTTCGGACGTCTACACGGCCTCGCAAGCGCAGCGCGAGGAAACGGTGCGCATGGCGACCGTCGAAAGCGTACGCGGCGTGAAGATCAGCTCGAACAACGGTCAGCCGACCGGCCTCGGCACGATCGGCGGCGGCGCGCTGGGCGGCGTCGCGGCGGCAAGCGCGATCGGCGGCGGCAATGGCTCGATCATCGCGGGCATCATCGGCGGCCTGGCGGGCGCCGTCGCGGGTAACGCGGTCGAGAACAGCGTCGCGATGAAGAACGGCCTGGAAATCACCGTCCGCCTCGAAAATGGCGACCTGCGCGCAATCACGCAGACCGCGAACGGCGAGGTTTTCCAGGCGGGCGAGCGGGTGCGTCTGTTGTCGAGCGGCGGCGTTACGCGCGTGACTCACTGAGCTGATGCACTGAGGTATTCGGCGGAGGAATAGACGCCGCGAGGCGAGCACTTCGCCCGCCACGAGCGCATGTATCGAAAGATGCATGCGCTTTTTCTTTGGGCGCGCGAAACGTGCGGCGCGCGATGAAATTCGTTGGCCGAAACGAAAAACCCGCCGCCAGGTTTCCCCGGCGACGGGTTCAGGCCGGGTAGGCCTACCCGGCTAAGGGCACAGCGCACTGTGCCTGGGTGTCGCGTACTGCGAGAGCTTACGGACGGCTGCCCGTCGGGAACGGCCATGCAGCTGCCGGGTTCAACGCCGTCTTGACCGCAGCGGCGGGAGCCGGAGCAGGTGCCGATACGGTCGTTGCCGTCGTTGCAGGAGCGGCAGCCGTAGTCTTCTTCGCAGCAGCGGCCTTCTTGGCCGGAGCTTTTTTCGCGGGGGCCTTCTTCGCAGCAGGAGCAGCAGCAGCAGATGCAGGCGCAGGGGCTGCGGTCTTCGCAGCAGCCTTTTTCGCGGGAGCCTTTTTCGCTGCGGCCTTCTTCGCAGCGGCCTTTTTCGCGGGCGCCTTCTTCGCGGCGGCCTTCTTCGCAGGCGCCTTCTTGGCTGCGGCCTTCTTCGCCGCTACCTTCTTGGTCGCGACTTTTTTCGCTGCCGCTTTCTTCGCGGGGGCCTTCTTCGCCGCAACCTTCTTCGCTGCGACCTTCTTTGCCGCGACCTTCTTCGCCGCTACTTTCTTTGCAGCGACTTTCTTGGTTGCCACTTTCTTCGCTGCAACCTTCTTCGCCGCGACCTTCTTCGCCGCTACTTTCTTCGCTGCAACTTTCTTCACAGCGACCTTCTTGGCGGCAACCTTCTTCGCCGGAGCGGCCTTCTTGGCGGTGACTTTCTTCGCTGCAGCCTTCTTTGCGGCGGGTTTTTTCTTGGCAACTGCCATGGTTTTTCTCCTTCAGGTTTTCAGATGAGAGTCAGTTCAAACTACACCCTTCGTCAAAACCCGCTTCCCACGTGTCGCCTCTCACAGCGCACGCTACGAAGCGGATTATTCATCGGCGTACGCTGATCCCACCTGCTTACGCTAATGAATACGGCAAGGCGCGCCGTGCCCCGAGGCACCGCGCGCCAAATTGAGTCAGCACCGCTTCTTTGCGGCGCCGGCCTTCGCTTGATCGAGCCAGCGAGCTTGCCGCTGGCATTTTCCGGGGGGAAGTTTGCCCATCCCCTTGCGAGGATCGCAAAACGCCTGTCTTCTATTCGGGCCACACGGCCCGTTAAGTCAGTAGGCGCACTTTGCATCAGGCGACCGTTCTCCTAAACCTTGTCGATCAGGCGCGCGTGAGCGACACGCTGCTGCCTGACCGTCCCATCGATTTCGTCTGCAACACGTCCTGGATTTTTATTATTCCCAGGTCAGCGCGCCGCCGGTTTGATACTCAATCACGCGTGTCTCGAAGAAGTTGCGTTCCTTCTTCAAGTCGATCATTTCGCTCATCCACGGGAACGGGTTTTCCTCGTTCGGGAAGAGCGGGTCAAGCCCGATCTGCTGGCAACGCCGGTTGCAGATGAAGCGCAGGTAGCTCTTGAACATCGACGCGTTCAGGCCGAGCACCCCGCGCGGCATGGTGTCTTCAGCGTAGCGATATTCAAGCTCCACCGCTTCCTTGAAGAGCTCGCGGATCTCTGCCTTGAATTCGGCGGTCCACAGTTGCGGCTCTTCCAGCTTGATCTGGTTGATGAGGTCGATGCCGAAGTTGCAGTGCATCGATTCGTCGCGGAGGATGTACTGATACTGTTCCGCCGCGCCTGTCATCTTGTTCTGGCGACCCAGCGCCAGAATCTGCGTGAAGCCGACATAGAAGAACAGCCCTTCCATGATGCAGGCGAACACGATCAACGACTTCAGCAATTTCTGGTCCGCTTCCAGCGTGCCGGTGGTGAAGGCCGGGTCGGTCAGCGTCTGGATGAACGGGATGAGGAACTCGTCCTTGTCACGAATCGACTTGACTTCGTGGTACGCGTTGAAGATCTCGCTCTCGTCGAGGCCCAGCGATTCGACGATGTACTGGTACGCGTGCGTGTGGATCGCCTCTTCGAACGCCTGGCGCAGCAGGAACTGGCGGCACTCCGGAGCGGTGATGTGACGGTACGTGCCGAGCACGATGTTGTTCGCGGCGAGCGAGTCCGCCGTGACGAAGAAGCCGAGATTGCGCTTGACCACGCGGCGCTCGTCGTCGGAGAGACCGTTCGGGTCTTTCCACAGGGCGATGTCGCGCGACATGTTCACTTCCTGCGGCATCCAGTGGTTCGCACAGCCGGCGAGGTACTTCTCCCACGCCCACTTGTACTTGAACGGGACGAGCTGATTGACGTCGGTCTTGCCGTTGATGATGCGCTTGTCGGCGACATTGACGCGCGCTTCGCTCTGCGCGGCGATCACGCCGGCGGACGGTGTAGCGGCTGCGGGCGGAACGAAGCCATCGGAGAAGATGTTCGTCGTGTTGGCCTGAGCAGTCTGATGGGTAGCTTGATGAGCTTGCGCGAATTGCGCCGTGCCTTGAGCGTTGCGCAACGCGTTCTGTTGCGGAGCGCTCGAGGGAGCTACGGCAGTGGTCTCGTCATCCCAGTTGAGCATAAATTCTCACCATCAATTTAGATCGGTTTGTACCATCTTTTCATGAGCGATAAAAGAGTTTGCTCATGAAAATTCTCGTTTTCATGCGATTTAGATTCGACGTTGCTACCTGCATACAACACTTGGCTCGCAGCCATGTGTGTGAAGCTCGATGCGACATGTCTTGAATCGTGTGTGAAGCGGTCCTGATCGAGTGGCTGCGAAGACATCGCGAGGTGCTTGCGAGCGGCTTCATCGATGCCTTCGAAGCCTTGTCTCACAAGGCTTTGCGGCTGACGCACAATGCGCGGTGCGAAGCACATCGCGTTTCGCTGCGAGCATCGGCTCACTGATCTTCGTGCGATCGCGAACGCATCGAAGCGTCACGCGCTTCGATCATCGATCGATGTCTCTCAACGACACGCGATGCGATGCAAAACATGTGTCGAGAAGCGTACGCGCTGCTTACCTTCGCTCGCTGTCTTCGATGACCTTCGATGCTTGTCCTCGAACACGCACTGCATCACTCGGAAGAGACTCGGATACGCATCTCGAACCGCGCTCCGTTGCCTGCCGTGTGCTTCGAATTCGTTGCCGAAGTTTAGCATTTGGCGTCTCGTATTTCCACAATATCTTGTGCTTGCAAAGCCAGCCAATACAACCTATAGCGCGTTAACGCGACGATCGGTTTTAGCAAAAAACTCATCGGCCTCGTAACGGATCGAGCAGCGAGCGCAGGTTGTTGTGGTCGATCTCATGCATCAACGCGAGCAGCCTGCCGAGCTTGCCCTCTGGAAAACCCTCACGCGCGAACCACGCGAGATAGTTGCCGGGCAGATCCGCGATGAGCCGGTCCTTGTACTTGCCATAGGGCATCGTCTGCGTGACGAGACGTTGCAGATCCTGCGGGTCCATCGCTTCTTCACTCCTCGTTCAATGTTCATCGCACCACGCAACGCGCTTCGATCGCTCAGCGACTGCTCCATATCGGTGCCATAATCGCCGCTCTTGCCGCCAAGAGTTGATCGCGATTCACCATGCCGCTTGCCGTCAAAGCTTTCATTGCCCCTCTCATCGTCGCGTGCGCGATGTTCATGGAAAGCGTCGACGCCAACGTCATCGTCACCGCGATTCCAGAAATGGCGCGTGCCTTCGGACGCGATCCCGTCACCTTGAAAGTTGCCGTCACGAGCTATGTGCTCGGGCTCGGCGTCTTCATACCGATCTGCGGCTGGGTCGCCGACCGCTTCGGCGCACGCGCCGTGTTCCGCACAGCCATCGGCGTGTTCGTCGTGGGCTCGCTGCTCTGCGCGGCCTCCACTTCGCTCGGCCCTTTCACCGTCGCGCGCTTCATCCAGGGCGTGGGCGGCGCGATGATGGTGCCTGTCGGCCGCATCATCATCTTCCGCTCCGTGCGCCGCTCGGAGTTCATTCGCGCGATGAACTACCTCTCGGTGCCCGCAATGCTCGGACCCGCCGTCGGTCCGTTGCTCGGCGGCTTCATCACGACGTACCTGCACTGGCGCCTGATCTTCTTCATCAATATTCCGATCGGCATCGCCGGCATCTATCTGACGAACCGCTACATCGCCAACTCGCACGAGGATCATCCGGGGCGGCTCGACTGGTTCGGCTTCTTCCTCTCCGCGAGCGCGGGCGTGTTGCTGCTGCTCGGGCTCTCGCTCGTCGGCGGCGAACTGATTCCGCAACGCACGGCGTATGCGATGTGCGCCGCCGGCGCGCTGATGGTCGTGCTGTACTGCATCCACGCGCGCCGCTCGGAGAAGCCGCTGCTCGACCTGCGCTTCTTCCGCGTGCCGACGTTCCAGGCGAGCGTCCTTGGCGGCTCGATGTTCCGCATCGGCCTCGGCGCGGTGCCGTTCCTTCTGCCGCTCGCGCTGCAGGAAGGCCTCGGCATGTCCGCGTTCAAGTCCGGCGCGATCACCTGCGCGTCCGCGTTCGGCGGCATGTTCATGCGCTCGTTCGCATCGCGCGTGCTGCATCGCTTCGGCTTCCGGCAGACGCTCTTCTACAACGCGGCGCTGTCGGGCATCGCCATCGCGGCGTGCGGCTCGTTCTTCCCCGGCACGCCGACCTGGGTGATCTGGGCCGTCGTGCTGCTCGGCGGCTTCTTTCCCGCGTTGCAGTTCACGAGCCTCAACTCGCTCGCGTATGCGGAGATCGAAACGCGCGATGTGGGCCGCGCGACCAGTCTTGCGAGCTTCGTGCAACAGGTGTCGCTGGGGCTTGGCGTCACTGTCGCCGGTATCACGCTCGAACTCTCGCAATATCTGAACGGTCATGCGAGCGTGCAATGGTCCGACTTCTGGCCCGCGTTTGTCGTCGTCGGGCTGTTTTCGTTTCTTTCGATGCCGATTACTGCGCGGCTCGCGCATGATGCTGGGTCTGAGATTTCGCGTGGCACGCGGGGGTGAGGTTGCTGGTTCTGCTGGGTTTCGCCGGATCCCGTTTTCGCGGTGGTCTATTAGCACTGCCCCTGTGCGGGGCGGCAGTCACTTTCTTTGCTGCTGCAAAGAAAGTAACCAAAGAAACAGCTTGTCCCATCCAAAGTACTTCACACCGGCCGCGGCACAGGCGATCGACCTAATGGCCCGGCAGTAGCG
>LRBF01000057.1 GCA_001580565.1 Caballeronia megalochromosomata
CGCTACAGCCGGGCCATTAGGTCAATCGCCTGTGCCGCGGCCGGCATGAAGCACTTTGGATGGGACAAGCTGTTTCTTTGGTTACTTTCTTTGCAGCAGCAAAGAAAGTGACTGCCGCCCCGCACAGGGGCAGTGCTAATAGACCAACACGAAAACGGGACCCACCGAAAATGCTGCAAACGCAAACGCGTCCCAAAGCGCACAGATCAAAAATATCCTAACTTTGTCGAAAAAGACCCAAAGGCAAAGGAGCGTCCCGCAATGAAACCGCCAAAGGTTCTGCTAATCGGCGCCCACGGCCGCACGGGCCGACTGATCGCGCAGCGCCTGCACCACGAATCCCTGCCCTTTCGCGCGATGCTGCGCAAATCCGCGCACAAGAGCGAGTTCGCCGCAATGGGCGCCGAGATCGTGCTGAGCGATCTGACCAACGATTTCTGCCACGCCTTCGACGACATCACGCATGTGATCTACGCAGCCGGATCGGCGCAAACGGAAAGCGTGCACGAGCAACGCGCAATCGACCGCGACGCCGTCATGCGCACCGCCGACTACGCAAGGCGCCGTCGCGTGCAACAACTCGTCGTGATCAGCGCGCTCTCGGCGTTCGACCCTGCGCACAGCGGCTTTGCGCTTCGCCACTATTCGCGGATGAAACGCGAAGCCGACGAATACGTCGCGCATCGCGGCGTGCCTTACGCAATTCTCCGGCCCGGACCGCTATCGGATGAACCGGCGCACGGCGCGATCGCGCTGGCTGACGCGCACACGGAACACAAGCCCGAAGTCTCACGCGCCGATGTCGCGCGCATCGCGGTGCAGTGCGTGAGCTCGGGCATCGGCAACCGGATGATCGCGTTCGTCGGCGGCGACGAATCCATCGACAGCGTGATCGACGCCCTCAGGCACGAACCCATTCACGCCGCGCCGACAAGCCTGTAGCCGACGCCCGTTTCCGTTACGATATGCTCGGGCTGCGCGGGATCGCGCTCGAGCTTCTGGCGCAGATGCGCCATGTAGATGCGCAAGTAATGCGGGCTTTCGACATGCGACGGCCCCCACACCTCGACCAGCAATTGCCGATGCGTCAACACGCGCCCCGCGTGCCGCACGAGCGTCGATAGCAGCCGATATTCGATCGGCGTCAGATGCACGTTCTCGCCGTTCTTCACGACGCGGCGCAGCGCGAGATCGACGCTCACTGCGCCGAATGTCACGACGGGCGTCTCCGACGCCTGCGCCTGATTGCGCCGCCGCAGATGCGCGCGAATCCGCGCCATCAGTTCGGAGACGCCGAAGGGCTTCGTGAGGTAATCGTCGGCGCCGGCATCGAGCGCGGCCACTTTCTCTTCTTCCTGCGTGCGCGCCGACAGCACGATGATCGGCAAGCCGGTCCAGCCGCGCAGCTCGCGGATCACGTCGATGCCGTCGGTATCGGGCAAGCCGAGATCGACGATCACGAGATCGGGCTTGCGCGTCGCGGCTTCGACGAGGCCCTTCTGCCCCGTTTCCGCTTCATGGACCGTCATGCCCTGCGCTTCGAGCGACACGCGCACGAAGCGGCGAATCTGCTTTTCGTCCTCGATCAGGACGACGGTAAAGGACGGCTCGCTCATGGTTTTTAATGGTCGTTACGGTGACGAACCGCCCTTCGGCCTTGCATCAGGGCAGAAGAATCGTCGAGCCGGTCGTCTTGCGCGCTTCGAGCTCTTCATGCGCGCGCGCCGCGTCGGACAGCGGATAGCGCTGGCGCACGTTCGTCTTCACCTTGCCCGACGAGACGACTTCGAAGAGTTCCGCCGCCATCGCGTCGAGATCGCTGCGTTTGGCGATGTAGCTGAAAAGCGTAGGCCGGGTGAAGTAGAGCGAGCCGCGTCCGGCAAGCTCCGACGAATCGAGCGGCGGCAGCGGTCCCGACGAATTGCCGAAGCTCACGAACAACCCGAGCGGCGCGAGGCAGTCGAGCGACGCGATATACGTGTCCTTGCCGATGGAATCGTAGACCACGGGCACGCCCGCGCCGTTGGTGATTTCGCGCACGCGCTGCGTGAAGTTTTCGCGCGTGTAGACGATCGGGTAATCGCAGCCGTGCGCCTTCGCGAGCTCGGCCTTCTCGTCCGAGCCGACCGTGCCGATCACCGTCGCGCCGAGCGCCTTCGCCCACTGGCACGCGAGCATGCCGACGCCGCCCGCCGCCGCGTGGATCAGCACGGTGTCGCCCGCCTTCACGCGATAGGTCCGGCGCAGCAGATACTGTGCGGTCAGGCCCTGCAGCATGATCGACGCCGCGTCTTCATAGCTGATCGAATCGGGCAACCTGACGACGTAATCCGCCGACATCACCCGTTCCTGCGCATACGCGCCCGGCGGACGCGACGCATACGCGACGCGATCGCCCGGTTTGAAGTGCGCGACGCCCTCACCCACCGCCGTCACCTCGCCGGCCGCTTCCATGCCGAGGCCGCCGGGCAGCGGCATCGGATAGAGGCCGGTGCGGAAGTACACGTCGATGAAATTCAGGCCCACCGCATGATGCTTCACGCGGATCTCGCCCTTGCCCGGCGCGCCTACGTCCACGTCGACCCACTTCATGACTTCCGGGCCGCCTGCCTTGTCGAATCGGATTGCCTTGGTCATCGCTTGTTCGTCTCCATCGGTTCGTCAGGCCCGCGCGAAGCGCTGGCGCAAGTCGTCGAGAATCATGCGCGCCGTCGCGATGTTGGTCGCGCACGGCACGTTGTGCACGTCGCAGGCGCGCACGAGCGCGTTGATGTCGGGCTCGTGGGGCTGCGGGGTCATCGGGTCGCGCAGAAAAATCACCATGTCGACGCGGCCTTCCGCCAGTTCCGCCCCGATCTGCAAGTCGCCGCCGTGCGGGCCGGAAAGCTTGCGCTCGACTTCCAGCCCGTGCGCAGCCGCGATGCGACCGCCGGTCGTGCCCGTCGCAACGAGGCTGCATTGCGCGAGCGTGTCGACGAACTCGCCCGCGAGCGTGACGATGTCGTCCTTCTTCATGTCGTGCGCGATCAGCGCGACGCGTGTGGTCATGTGCGTGGTCCTTTGTCAGTACGTGCCGGGGTAAGCGCCGCCGTCGATCAGCAGGTTCTGACCGGTGATGTAGCCCGCGTGCACGCTGCAGAGGAACGCGCAAGCCTTGCCGAACTCCTCCGACGTGCCGAATCGGCCCGCAGGCAGACTTTGCGCGCGGCGCGCGCGCATGTCCTCGATCGAGATGTTCTGCGCCTTCGCCTGCGCTTCCATCGTCACGGCGATGCGGTCGGTGTCGAAGGTGCCCGGCAGCAGATTGTTGATCGTGACGCCGGTGGACGCGACCTTGCGCGCGACGCCCCCGACGAAGCCCGTGAGACCGGAACGCGCGCCGTTGGACAGGCCGAGCACATCGATCGGCGCCTTCACCGACGAACTCGTGATATTTACGATGCGCCCGAAGCCGCGCTCGATCATGCCGTCGATGGTCGCCTTCATGAGTTCGATCGGCGTCAGCATGTTGCCTTCCAGCGCCTTGATCCACATGTCGTGCGTAAAGGTGCGGAAGTCGCCCGGCGGCGGCCCGCCCGCGTTGTTCACCAGGATATCCGGCGCGGGGCATGCGGCGAGCGCGGCGGCGTGGCCTTCGGGCGTCGTGATGTCGCCCGCGACCGCCGTCACGGTGACGCCATATTGCGCGCGGATGTGCGCTGCCGTCGCTTCGAGCGTTTCCGCCGTGCGCGCCGTGATGACCAGATTCACGCCCTCGGCGGCGAGCGCCTCGGCGCAGCCTCGCCCGAGGCCCTTGCTCGCCGCGCATACCAGCGCGGTGCGGCCCGCGATTCCCATATCCATCGTCATCCTCCCTCGTCGTTTGTCACAGATCGTGATGTCTTCGCAATTCTAGAAGAATCGGGGCGGCAACGTCGGCGGCCGCGCGGGACGGCGCGCGCGATTATTCTTAGGCGCGGGCGGGCTTTTGGGTAAACTGTCGCCACTGTCCGCTCCCCGAGCGTCAGAGGCAGAACATCACACGAGCAGGACGCGCAGCGCGCGCGAAACCCATGAAACAAGACAGCCGCTTTCCCAATCTCTTCATCACCGATCACCCGCTGATCCAGCACAAGCTCACCCACATGCGCGACAAGGACACGTCCACGCGCACGTTTCGCGAGCTGCTGCGGGAAATCACGCTGCTGATGGGCTACGAAATCACGCGCAATCTGCCCCTGACGACCAAGCGTGTGGAAACGCCGCTCGTCGAGATCGACGCGCCCGTCATCGCCGGCAAGAAACTCGCGATCGTGCCGGTGCTGCGCGCGGGCATCGGCATGTCGGATGGCTTGCTGGATCTGGTGCCGTCGGCGCGCGTCGGGCATATCGGCGTGTATCGGGCCGAGGATCACCGGCCGGTCGAGTATCTCGTGCGCCTGCCGCCCGATCTGGAGGAGCGCGTCTTCATCCTGTGCGATCCGATGGTCGCGACGGGCTACTCGGCGGTGCACGCCGTCGACGTGATGAAGCGCCGCAACGTGCTGAGCGAGAATATCGTGTTCGTCGCGCTGGTCGCGGCGCCGGAAGGCGTCAAGGTGTTCCAGGACGCGCATCCGGACGTGAAGCTCTACGTCGCCTCGCTCGATTCGCATCTGAACGAGCATGCGTATATCGTTCCCGGGCTCGGCGACGCGGGGGACCGCCTGTTCGGCACGAAAAACTGAGCGTCCGCTTCATTCCGCGTTTTCGCCCTCGACTGCCGCGCCATCCGCGCGGCAGTTTGCGTTTACGCCCGACTTTGCACGAATTCACCTCGATTCGCCGGAATTTCACGCGGATTGCATCATTTTTCCCGCGTCAGTCCGCCGGTAGCGGTGCTGAGAGCGCGCGCCGCCATGCTAAAATTTCGGTCTGTTCCTATTCGGATTGCGCCGGATTCAACGATCCACGAGCGAACCGGCGGCCGCCCCGCGCGGCGCGGACAGACACATTCGGCATCACAAAGCACGACAGCACACTAGGCGCACGGCACGAAGCCCGCGCGCGATGGAGAAAGGTAATGGCGGGTCATTCGAAATGGGCCAACATCAAGCATAAGAAGGCCGCGGCCGACGCGAAGCGGGGCAAGGTCTGGACGCGCCTCATCAAGGAAATCCAGGTCGCGGCGCGCATGGGCGGCGGCGAGGCCGATTCGAACCCGCGCCTGCGCCTGGCCGTCGACAAGGCGTACGACGCCAACATGCCGAAGGACAACATCAACCGCGCGATCCAGCGCGGCGTCGGCGGCGTCGATGGCGCGAACTACGAAGAAATCCGCTACGAAGGCTACGGCATCGGCGGCGCGGCGATCATCGTCGACACGATGACGGACAACCGCACCCGCACCGTCGCGGAAGTGCGCCACGCATTCTCGAAGTTCGGTGGCAACATGGGCACGGACGGCTCGGTGTCGTTCATGTTCGATCACGTCGGCCAGTTCCTGTTCGCGCCCGGCACGCCGGAAGACAAGCTCATGGACGCGGCGCTCGAAGCCGGCGCCGACGACGTGGTGACGAACGAAGACGGCAGTATCGAAGTGATTTGCCCGGCGAACGATTTCCAGAAGGTGAAGGACGCGCTCGAAGCCGCGGGCTTCAAGGCGGAACTCGCCGAAGTGACGATGAAACCGCAGACGGAAGTCGAATTCACCGGCGACGACGCAGCGAAAATGCAAAAACTGCTCGACGCGCTCGAAAATCTCGACGACGTGCAGGAAGTCTATACAAACGCCGCGATCAACGAAGACTGAGCTTCGGATCGCACAGGGCGTGGCGCGAACGGAAAGTCGCCCCGCCCTCGCATGGAACGTCTTTCGCTTCGGCTCGCATGCCGGAGCAGCGCCGCGCGGGAATCGTCGCGGCGCGGCATCGCCCCTGGAAGGCGCGTGACGCAGCCGATGTCAGCGCGAGCCGCCTTCGCCAGTTCATGACGGTTGTCATGCGCGCAAGCCGGGGACCATGCGCCCGCCGCTTTTTCTCAAGCCGCTTTTTGTCAGGATTTCGGGGATTCACATGAAGTTACTCGTCGTCGGTTCCGGCGGCCGCGAACACGCGCTGGCCTGGAAGCTCGCGCAATCGCCGCGCGTGCAGATCGTCTATGTGGCGCCGGGCAACGGCGGCACCGCGCAGGACGAGCGCCTGCGCAACGTCGACATCACGGACCCGGCGGAACTCGCCGATTTCGTCGAGAAGGAGCATGTCGCGTTCACGCTCGTCGGGCCGGAACAGCCGCTCGCCGCGGGCATCGTCAATCTGTTCCGCTCGCGCGGCCTGAAAATCTTCGGACCGAGCAGGGAAGCCGCGCAACTCGAAAGCTCGAAGGATTTCGCGAAGGCGTTCATGAAGCGCCACAACATCCCGACGGCCGAGTACGAAACCTTCTCTGACACCGCCGCCGCGCACGCGTACATCGACACGAAAGGCGCGCCGATCGTCGTCAAGGCGGACGGACTGGCCGCCGGCAAGGGCGTCGTCGTGGCGATGACGCTGGAAGAAGCGCACGCCGCCGTCGATTCGATGCTTTCCGACAACAAGCTCGGCGATGCGGGCGCGCGTGTCGTGATCGAGGAATTCCTCGCGGGCGAGGAAGCGAGCTTCATCGTGATGGTGGACGGCAAGCACGTGCTGGCGCTCGCGTCCAGTCAGGACCACAAGCGCCTGCTCGACGGCGACCGCGGCCCGAACACGGGCGGCATGGGCGCGTACTCGCCCGCGCCGATCGTCACGCCGCAATTGCACGCGCGCGTGATGCGCGAAATCATCCAGCCGACGGTGCGCGGCATGGAAAGCGAAGGCATCCGCTTCACCGGTTTCCTGTACGCCGGCTTGATGATCGACGCGCAGGGCAATCCGAAAACGCTCGAATTCAACTGCCGCATGGGCGACCCGGAGACGCAGCCGATCATGGCGCGCCTGAAGGGCGACTTCTCGAAGGTCGTGGAAATGGCGATCGACGGCAAGCTCGACACCGTCGACCTCGAATGGGACCGCCGCACGGCGCTCGGCGTGGTTCTCGCGGCGCACAACTATCCGGAGACGCCGCGCAAGGGTGATCGCATTAACGGCATTCCCGCGGAAACCGAGAATTCCGTCACTTTCCACGCGGGCACGACGCTTACCGACAGCAAGCTAACGACTTCGGGCGGACGCGTGCTGTGTGTGGTCGGTCTGGCGGATTCCGTGCGCGGCGCGCAATCCGTGGTCTACGATACAGTCAACCAGATTTCGTTCGACGGCATGCAGTACCGCCGGGACATCGGTTATCGGGCGGTGAACCGCAAGCAGTCGGCCGACAAGCACGGCTGAAACCGCGCCAGAGTCGCATGAGCACACACGCTGCCGGACCTCGTGTCCGGCAGCGTGCTTTTGAGAGTTTTGAGACGAAGGGTTTACCCCCTTCCATTCGCACGCAGCAATCGATGAGTGAACCGAACCGCAGCGCGGAACAACGCAAAGAACACGACGCAGCCCGGGATATCGGCGCCGTCCGCGATTATCTGACGGGCCTGCAGACGCGCATCGCCGATGCGCTCGGCGCCTTCGACGGCACCGCCTTCGCCACCGACGCCTGGACCCGCGAGCCCGGCGCGCATCTGCGCGGCGGCGGCGTCACGCGCATCCTGGAAGGCGGCGGGTTTTTCGAGCGCGGCGGCATCGGCTTTTCGGACGTGCAGGGCGACGCGCTGCCGCCCTCCGCGAGCGCGGCGCGTCCGCAGCTCGCGGGACGCGGCTTCGAGGCGCTCGGCGTGTCGCTCGTGATGCATCCGCGCAATCCGCACTGCCCCACCGTGCACATGAACGTGCGCATGCTCACCGCGACCAAAGACGGCGAAGCGCCGGTCTTCTGGTTCGGCGGCGGCATGGATCTCACGCCGATCTACGGCTACGAGGACGACGCGCGGCATTTCCATCAGGTCTGCCGCGACGCGCTCGACCCGTTCGGCGCGGACCTGTATCCGCGCTTCAAGACGTGGTGCGATGAGTACTTCTATCTGAAGCACCGCAACGAGCAGCGCGGCATCGGCGGGATTTTCTTCGACGATTTCTCGGAGCCCGGCTTCGAGCACTCGTTCGCGATGATGCGCAGCGTCGGCGATGCGTTCCTGAAAGCGTATCTGCCTGTCATCGAGCGTCGCCGCGACACGCCGTATTCGGAGCACGAGCGCGAGTTTCAGGCGTACCGGCGCGGGCGCTACGTCGAATTCAATCTCGTGTTCGACCGAGGCACGCATTTCGGTCTGCAAAGCGGCGGACGCACCGAGTCGATTCTGATGTCGATGCCGCCCGTCGCGAACTGGCGCTATGACTGGACGCCCGAGCCCGGCACGCCGGAAGCGCGCCTGTACGAAGATTTTCTGGTGCGGCGGGAATGGCTGTGACCCCGGCCGCACCGGTGAGCGCATCGAGCGCCAAACGCGTCGGGATATTCGGCGGCACCTTCGATCCGATCCACAACGGGCATCTCGCGCTCGCGCGGCGCTTCGTCGACTTGCTGCAACTGACCGAGCTCGTGCTGCTGCCCGCCGGTCAACCGTGGCAGAAGGCGGGCGTATCGGCGCCCGGGCATCGGCTGGCGATGACGCGCGCGGCCGCCGCATCGCTCGAACTCGACGGCGTGCAAGTCACCGTCGCCACCGATGAAATCGATCGCCAGGGCGACACCTATACCGTCGACACGCTCGCCCGCTGGCGCGAGCGCGAAGGCGCGGACGCATCGATTTCGCTGCTGATGGGCGCGGATCAGCTCGTGAAGCTCCACTCGTGGCATCAGTGGATGCGGCTTTTCGACTACGCGCACATCTGCGTGGAAACGCGCCCGGGCTTCGATGTCTCGACGCTGCCCGCGCCGGTCGCCGCCGAAGTCGCAAAGCGCGCCGCGCCGCCCGAATCACTGCAAGCGAGCCCGCACGGGCATGTGCTCATCGACGAGACGCTTCTCATCGACGTATCCGCCACGGCGATCCGCGAGGAAGCGGGCACGATGACAGACGAGTCCAATGCACGCGCTCAGGTCCCATCGGCTGTATGGGACTATATTGTTCAACATCACTTGTACCAGACACGGTAACCATGGAACTTCAGAAGCTTCAACGCGCGATCATCGACGGTCTCGAAGACGTCAAGGCGCAAGACATCAAGGTATTCAACACCACCCATCTGACGTCGCTGTTCGACCGCGTGGTCGTGGCGAGCGGCACGTCGAACCGGCAGACCAAGGCGCTCGCCAACAGCGTGCGCGAGAAGGTCAAGGAAGCCGGCGGCGACATCATCTCCACGGAAGGCGAGGAGATCGGCGAATGGGTGCTGGTCGACTGCGGCGACGCGGTCGTGCACATCCTGCAACCCGCGCTGCGCCAGTACTACAACCTCGAGGAAGTCTGGGGCGACAAGCCCGTGCGCGTGAAGCTCCAAAAGCCGAACATGTTCGGCGGCGCGAGCGTCACCGCTGACGAAGACGAGGACGAGGAAGACGCGCCCGAGGTCAAACGTCCCGCGCGCAAGACCACGCGCAAGCACTGAAGCCGCTTCATTCGATGAAGCTGGTCATCCTTGCCGTCGGACACAAGATGCCCGACTGGATCACGAATGGCTTCGACGAATACGCGAAGCGCATGCCGCCCGAACTGCGCATCGAGCTCAAGGAAATCAAGCCGGAGCAGCGCTCATCGGGACGCAATGCCGAGAGCGTGATGGCAGCCGAGAAGCAGCGCATCGAAGCCGCCTTGCCGAAGAACGCGCGCGTCGTCGCACTCGACGAACGCGGCCGCGACTGGACCACGATGCAACTCGCGAACGCCCTGCCCGGCTGGCAGCAGGATGGGCGCGATGTCGCGTTCGTGATCGGCGGCGCGGACGGGCTCGATCCGGCGGTGAAGTCGCGCGCCGAACTGATGCTGCGCATATCGAGCCTCACGTTGCCGCACGGCATGGTGCGCGTGCTGCTCGCCGAACAGCTTTACCGCGCGTGGAGCATCACGCAGAATCATCCCTATCATCGCGCGTGAGGCTTTTTCGATGCTGGATCGAATGCCGTACGCGCCATTCGAACCCGACATCGACATGCCGACTCATCGCTTCGTTTATCTCGCGTCTCAAAGCCCGCGCCGTCAGGAGCTGCTGCGTCAGCTCGGCGTGCAGTACGAACTCCTCCTTCCCCGTCCCGATGAAGACGCCGAAGCGCTCGAAGCCGAGCTGCCGGGCGAATCCGCCGATGCCTATGTCGTGCGCGTGTGCGCGCTGAAAGCGCATGCGGCGCGCGCGCGGCTTGTCGCGGGCGGCCACGCGAGCGCGCCCATTCTCGTCGCCGATACCACCGTGACCATCGACGGCCTGATCCTCGGCAAGCCGCAGCACGAAGAAGACGCCGTCGCGATGCTCGAACGCCTCGCGGGCCGCGAGCATGAGGTGCTGACGGCGCTCGCCGTCGTCGATGCGGACGGCGCACTGCTCGAACCCGCGCTGTCGCGCTCGACAGTGCGCTTCGCGCGCGCGGATCGTGCTGCGCTGCAACGCTATGCGGCATCGGGCGAGCCGCTCGGCAAGGCGGGCGCATACGGCATACAGGGACGCGCTGCGGCGTTCATCGAGCGAATCGACGGGTCCTATTCGGGTATCATGGGTCTGCCCCTTTTCGAAACCGCAGCACTCTTGCGCGTGGCGCGCGTCGCATTCTAAACAGGCCATGAACGAAGAAATCCTGATCAACGTCACACCGCAGGAAAGCCGCGTCGCACTGGTTCAGCAAGGCGCCGTTCAGGAACTTCACGTCGAGCGCACGCTTTCGCGCGGACGCGTCGGCAATGTCTATCTCGGGCGCGTCGTGCGCGTGCTGCCGGGCATGCAGTCCGCATTCATCGATATCGGCCTCGAGCGCGCCGCGTTTCTCCATGTCGCCGATATCTGGCATCCCCGCATCGCGGGCGAGCCGCATTCGTCGGCGCCGCATGTGCCGATCGAGAAGATCGTCTTCGAAGGACAATCGCTGATGGTGCAGGTCGTGAAGGATCCGATCGGCACGAAAGGCGCGCGGCTGTCGACGCAAGTGAGCATCGCGGGGCGCACGCTCGTGTATCTGCCGCAGGAGCCGCATATCGGCATCTCGCAGAAGATCGAGAGCGAGGCGGAACGCGAGGCCGTGCGCGCGCGGCTGACCGCCGTGCTGCCCGCCGACGAGAAAGGCGGCTACATCGTGCGGACCATCGCTGAAGACGCGACGAGCGAAGAGCTCGCCGCCGATGTCGCGTACCTGCGCAAGACCTGGGCGACGATCGTGGCTCAGGCGCAGCGCGTGCCGCCCACGACCCTGCTCTATCAGGATCTGAACCTCGCGCAACGTGTGCTGCGCGACTTCGTCAACGACGAGACCACGCGCATACAAGTGGATTCGCGCGAGACGTATCAGATGCTCGCCGACTTCGCGGCGGAGTTCACGCCGGCGGTCGCGTCGCGCCTGCATCACTACACCGGCGAGCGTCCGCTCTTCGATCTGTACAACATAGAGGCGGAGATTCAGCGTGCGCTGTCGCGGCGCGTCGACCTCAAGTCGGGCGGTTACCTGATGATCGACCAGACCGAGGCGATGACGACCATCGACGTCAATACGGGCGGCTATGTCGGCGCGCGCAATTTCGACGACACGATCTTCAAGACCAATCTCGAAGCGGCGCATACGATCGCGCGGCAACTGCGGCTGAGGAACCTCGGCGGGATCATCATCATCGACTTCATCGACATGGAGAATGTCGAGCACCGGGATCAGGTGCTGGGGGAATTGAAGAAGGCGCTGTCGCGGGACCGGACGCGCGTGACGGTGAATGGCTTCTCGCAGCTCGGGCTCGTGGAGATGACGAGAAAGCGCACGCGTGAGTCACTGGCTCATGTGTTGTGCGAACCGTGCCCGATATGCGAGGGCAAGGGTCAGGTGAAGACGCCGCGCACGGTGTGCTATGACGTGCTGCGTGAAATCATGCGCGAGTCGCGGCAGTTCAATCCGCGCGAGTTCCGGGTCGTGGCTTCGCAGCAGGTCATCGATCTCTTTCTCGAGGAAGAGTCACAGCATCTGGCGATGCTGATGGATTTCATCGGGAAACCGGTTTCGTTGCAGGTGGAGAGTAATCTTAGTCAGGAACAGTACGATATTGTGCTGATGTGAGGAATTCACTGGGCGAGCGTATCGCTGTAGGAAGAATGCGAGCGTGTCTGCCTTCCTGTCCGTAATACGTTCGCCGGTGGCAAGGATCCTACAGGCGCGCTCATACTTCGCGTCATCCGGTGAGATGACATGACTCCCAAAAGCGATATTCAGCAAACCGAGACGATCAACCGCTACACACGTCGCGCCATTGAAGGTCACCACTGCGCGCCGGCTTCCGAGGTACAGCCCGAGCGCGAGCGTTCGAGGTTCGACGTTCGGGCCGATGGTCAAGGTGTCCAAATACCAGTCGTGGAAGTAACCCCACGTCTGCAAAGCCTCGTCTTTCATCTCGAGCTAATACCAAGGAAGGAGGGAAACAGGTGCGCCGTGCCCGGCATGCTACGAGCGACATCTACAACGCCGAGCATGCGCGCGACGACGAAACGCGCCGGGCATCGCCCGACAGCATGAAGGGCGGCCGCGCTGATCGGCACAGCTTGCGATAACGGGCCGAAGTTGCCTGTTGAGGTTAGATCATGCAAATCGTCAAACAGCGGGAAATGGAGAAGTTGCGAAGGTTCTGGACGGCGACAGTTCGTACGACACCGCGCCGCTTTCCGCTCGGCCTATCGGTACTCGTCAATCTCGATGGTCCCGCCCAGCGATTCCATCGTGGTGCGAATGTCGTCGGGGACGTCCGGCACGCGGTCGCCTGATTCGTTATCCCAATAGCACCAGAATCGCACCTTCACTCCTTTGCGCTCCAGCAGGTCCCGAAGCCCCGGCCGCAGCAGGTTCAGGCGCTCGACGAAATGGCGCAGGTGGGGTTCGAGATGATCGCTCTGAACGCGATTCTTGCTTCTAACGCCCCATAGGCCTACGCGGCCCGGCGTGCGGCTCGGGCGACCAGAAGGCGTAGTAAAGTACTCGCCTTTGACAATCGCGGTGTCCGGTTCAACGCCAAAATAGTCGGTCCAGAACTCGGGCGTCACGGCGTCGCCTGTTACATGAAACGTCGCGTGCGCGCGTTGATGTTCATTCATCAAAGATCGTCCTGTCATTCGGCCCAGTCGTGAAAGTTGGCGACAAAATTGCCATTGAAGTAGACGTCGCCGTTGTCATGCCAAATGACGTTATCGGCGGGGCCAAGGCCATTGTCGGGTTTGAAGTTGTGAAGAATATCGCCGAACCTTATCTGGTCGTACCCCAGCATCTTTGCAGCGTACCTCGGATTATTCGTGCTGGCCGCGAGATCCAACACACTGCCGCTCAGATCGTCGGGCACGTACTCGAACGGCTGCGCGTCACCAAGCGAAGAGGCGTCGCCATCTGAACTCCCAAAGCCCTTCGCAAACGGTACAGGCGAGTCATCAGGATCGCTTTCCAAGCCGCTGAGGATTTCGCTGCCTGCAGCCCTCGCGACGCCGAGCCAGTCGAAGCCGCCGCCGGCCCCGCGCGCCGCAATCACTCGGGCACCCTGCGTCGCTGGATCGGATGGACCCGACAAAGTCGGCTCTCCGCCTGGCGCGCCTGACAGCGACGACATTTCCGCGCTCGAGGCGCTGCCAAGCAGCCCGCTGGAGAACGAGGGCGGCACAGCGCTCGCCGGAGCCATGTATCCACCGCTGAATTCCTCTGTGCGATCGATGACGGGGATAATCAAATCGTCATCTACAGCCTCTTTGATCAGCGCTTCGAGTCTGTCGTGGTGCAGATCCGCCCGGCCGTGAATCAACTCGCACTCTTTGGCGAACTCGCGTAGTCGTTGCAGTTCTTCCAAGCCGATCTTCCCGGCTAATCCGCCAGCCAACGGACTTAGCCACAGCCATTCAAGGAAGTCCTCTTTATCCCGCTCGCGTTGCTCGCGCCGTTCGTTCTCGGACAGCGCCATGAATGCGGGGCGGCTCTGGTATTCATCCTGGTAGCTGAATTGCTCGTACAGGGTGCAGCGTCGTTCTGTGCACTCTTCCAACTCTACGCTCTGCATCCACCGCCCCATTGTGGTGGCCCTGCGCGCCAAACTTCACAAGCATGATTCCTCGTGTCGTGTTGAAGATCGAGATTAATAGCATAACGAAGTATATGAGCGCTTCGCATGTGCGGGCGATTTGAACACGCATTACATCGTATTGAAATGATGACGCCGGTGCGAAGTTTGCGTCGCCCGGCATGCCTTCTCGTCTCCGAACCGCGTCTTTCGTCAACGCGTGGCAACGATCAGCCGCCAACGAATGGCTTCCCTGCTGGGATGCTGATGATGGTTTTGCGGCGGCAGCGGATGACCAGACGTGGACACGACACTCTGACCACACGCCTCGCATCGGTAGATTCCTGAATGCGGCGTCACTTGTCCAGGTTCGGCAACTGCGTCGAACGCTGCGTGGTCGATTTGCTCGATAAAGCGGGGATATTTGTAGTAGGCCATCGGAATGGTCCGCCTCGGTTTCAGAGGGGACATGATCCCGTTTGGCGCAACGTGCGTGAACAAGGAATTTCTTATATTTTCACACAGAGAAATTCCTCGCCCGGTCCACCCCTCACGCCGCCTGCTGCTGATACTGAATCCGATGCAAATGCGCATACAGGCCATTCTTGCGCAACAGTTCTGCATGACTGCCCTGCTCCGCGATCTTCCCCGCCTCCATCACGAGGATGCGGTCCGCGCGCTCGATCGTCGACAGCCGGTGCGCGATGACGAGTGTCGTGCGTCCCTTCATCAGCGTTTCGAGCGCCGACTGCACGTGCCGCTCCGATTCCGAATCCAGCGCTGAAGTCGCTTCGTCGAGAATCAGGATCGGCGCGTCTTTATAGATCGCGCGCGCGATCGCAAGACGCTGGCGCTGCCCGCCCGACAGCCGCATGCCATTGCCGCCGACGAGCGTATCCATTCCATCCGGCAGCGACGCCACCACCTCCGACAGATTCGCCGCGGCGAGCGCCGACATCACACGCTCGCGATCCGGCGTCTGACCATACGCGACGTTCGCCGCGATCGTATCGTTGAAGAGCACGACGTCCTGGCTGACCATCGCGAGCTGACCGCGCAGATCGTGCAGGTCGTACTCGCTGATCGGCACGCCATCGACGAGCACCTGACCATCGCGCGGATCGAAAAAGCGCGGCAGCAAATTCACGAGCGTCGTCTTGCCGCTGCCCGACGGGCCCGCAAGCGCCACCATCTCGCCCGGCGCAACCTTGAACGACACATGGTCGAGCGTCGGCCGGTCGACGGAGCCGTAGCTGAACATCACGTCGCGGAATTCGACCTCGCCGCGCGCGCGCGGCAGACGCCGCCCGCCGCCCTCGGGCTCGGACGGCTCGTCGATGAGGCCGAAGATCAGCTCAGCCGCCGTCATGCCGCGCTGCAGGGGCTGGTTGATGTCGATCAGATGCTTGAGCGGCGAGATCACGAGCAGCATCGACGTGACGAACGCGACGAAACCGCCGACCGTCGTCTGATCGTTCGCGGACTGCACGACCGCGATCGTGATGACGATGGCGAGCGCGATCGACGCGAGGAACTGCGTGAGCGGCTGCGCGAGGCCGCCCGACACCTGCATGCGCATCGAGTAGCCGCGCAGGCGATGACTCATCTCCGTGAAGCGCCCGGTCTCGTACGGCTCGCCGTTATGCACCTTCACGACCTTGTAGCCGCCGACCGTCTCCTCGACGATATACGACAGCTCGTTGGTCAGCGTCTGATGCTCGCGATTCAGGCGCCGCAGCCGCCGGTTGATCTTGCTGACGAGCCAGCCGATCGCCGGAAGGATCACCGCGACGATCAGCGTGAGACGCCAGTTGAGAATGAACAGATAACCGAGCAGGAACACGACCGTGAGCGAATCGCGCACGAGCGTGACGACCACGCTCGACAGCACGCTCAGGATCTGGTTGACCTCGAAGACGATCGCGTTGATGACCGTGCTCGCCGTCTCGCGCTGAAAGAAACCGGCGCTCGTGTGGATCATGCGATGGAACATCTCGAGCCGCAGTTGCAGCAGGATCTTGTTCGTCACGTATGAAAGGAAATAGCCGGACGCGTATTGCGCCGAGCCGCGCACGAGCGCCAGGCCGATGACCGCCGCCGGCACGAGCCATTTCGCGTGATCGCTGCTCTTCGAGCCGAAGCCGTGGTCGAGCAGCGGCTTGAGCAGCATCGGGATGCCCGCCTCGGTCGCGGCGACGATACCCATCGTCAGCAGGCCGAGAAGAACCATGCCCATCAGTGGACGGATGTACGGCCATAGGCGTCTCATGACGGCCGTGGGCGAGCTGCTTTCCTCGCCGCCGATCGGTTTGCGCAATGTCTGCTTCTCGTTCAAATCTTTCCTCGGTGTTCGGTTTGCATGGCAGTGCGCCGGGTCGATTCGCGGTGCGGATCAGCACACGAGAATCCGCCATTCTAATCCTGTGGGAGTCGCTGTCGACGGAACGTGCGTACGGCGTCTAATGTCGCGCTTGCGCAAACAGCGGCGAGCGCAATGTCATGGGCCTTCCGTCAACATCTGCTCGAGTGCCCGGCTCACCGCGTCGAGGGAGATGAGGCCCATGCATTCCGCGTGGTCGCCGCGCCACGCCACACATGTCGTTTCGTTGCGATCGCAGCGGCGGGCCCACGACACGTGCCGCCGAAAAATGTCCGGCTCGTCGCGGCACGGCATGTCGGCGATGGTAACCGGCCTGAAGCGCGCATCGCGCCAGAATTCGCCCGCGCCATGGATCATCGCGTTGCCGGGTCCGAAGAGCGTCACCGTCGGCACGCCCACCATGCGTCCCAGATGCGCGACGCCCGTGTCCGGGCAGACGACCGCCCGCGCATGCGCGAACAGATACCAGAGCTCTCCGAGCCCCACGCGGCCAGCAAAGCTCGGATGCCGCGTGTCAGGGTCGATTTCGCGTACCAGATCGGCTTCGCTCGGACCGCCGCTCCACACCGGCGTATAGCCGAGCGCCTCGATGCGCTGGGCGAGCGCGCGCCAGCGATCGTGCGGCCAGCGTTTGACCGACGTGCTCGCGCCCGGATGCAGCACCACATAGGGTTTCGCGAGCGAAGCGGCGTCCGCCTGAGAGAGCGGCGCGGCCGCCGGGGCCGGCCAGTCGCTCGGGCGATAATGCCCGGGCGGCGGCCCGTCGATCAGCGTCGCGGCGATGTCGGCCCATGCGGCGGGTTCCGGCGGATAAGGATGCGACTCGTCGAGCGGCCAGTTCTTCCATGCGGGTGTGTCGTCGCCGTGGCCGATGATCCACCGGCACTTCGAGGCGATCGCGAGCCATGCGTGACGGTTGTCGCCGACGACGATGCCGAGATCGTACGGGCCCGATTTCAGCACGGCCGAGACGCTCGCCGCGTCGCGCGGATCGAAGGGCAGCGCCTCTGCGCCGTAGGGCCGTCCCACATAGAGCGGCACGATCGCCTTCGGGCACGTGAGCGCGATACGGGCGTGCGGATAGCGCATGCGCAGTTTGGCGACGAGCGGCGTCAGCAGCAAGGTATCGCCGAGCAGCAGGTGATGCGCGATCAGGATGCTCGACACGTCGGTCGGCTTGTGGCGAAACGCCTTGAACGCAAGCTTGGGTATCGCTCGGGCAATGATGCGTATGCGCCCGGAGAGTCGGCTCATAGAATCGGAAACAGGCGGAGTTCGTCAGGCCACAGTGTTTTCTTGGACATGGATGCGGCTCGCCACGGGAAAATCGGTCCTTGAGACGGATGTGATCGGGAACCGGACGCCGCCTCGATCGATCTTTTGCTACGCGCTCCCGTCAGGCACACTATCGGCCTGATTCCACCCCGACAGCAAAAAGAGGCCCGCGGCCTCTTTACGCCTGGTCCGGACATGGCCGAATGCCACGCCCAACCAGTATTCAATAATTATACCAACACGCACGCCGGTCACGCTCCATGTCCCGCCCAACGCTCGGCATCGCCATCATCACCTACAACGCGGCCGCGCGGCTCGCGCAGTGCCTCGAGGCCGTTTCCTTCGCCGACGAGATCGTCGTCATCGACGGCGGCAGCACCGACGCCACCGTGGGCATCGCGCAGGCGCATCTGGCGCGCGTGATCGAGGCACGCGACTGGCCGGGCTTCGGCCCGCAAAAAAACCGCGCGCTCGACGCCCTTTCGACAGACTGGGTGCTCTCCATCGACGCCGACGAGATCGTGTCGCCGGAACTGGCGGCTGCGATCCGCGCGGCGATCACCGATCCCCAGGCGGACGTCTACGCGGTCGATCGCCTGTCGAGCTTTTGCGGCGTGTGGGTGAAGCACAGCGGCTGGTATCCCGATTGGATCCCGCGGCTCTTCCGGCGCGGCACGGCGCGCTTCTCGCCCGATCTCGTGCACGAGCGGCTCGTGCTGTCGACAGGCAAGCCGGTCGTGCGCCTCTCCGGAAAGCTGATGCACTACTCCTACGAGGATTTCGAAGCCGTGCTGCGCAAGCTGGATGCCTATTCGACGGCGGGCGCGCAGCAACGTTACGCGGCCGGTAAGCGAGGCAGCTTCGGCATCGCGCTCACGCGCGGCGCGTGGGCATTCGTGCGGACTTATGTGTTGCGACGCGGATTTCTGGACGGTAAAGCCGGCTTCATGATCGCGGTATTCAACGCGCAGACGGTCTATTACCGGTTTCTGAAGCTGGCGCACCTGAACGAAGTGCGCTGAGCGTCTCAGCGTGTGGTGTCGATGTCGCGCGCGAGATCGATCAGCGCCCGAACGTGCGAGTCCACGCGCGCGTCATAGCGCACCGCGCCGGCCGACACGCGCGCGGTGTCGCGCCGCGTTTCGATGGCGTCGAGCACCGTGCGGCGCAGATCGTCGGCGTCGCCCGCCCTGAAGATGTGCTTCGCGTGATCCGCAATGGCGTCGCAGCAGCCGATGCACGCCGGAAAGATCACTGGTGTGCCGCACATCACCGATTCGATGCCGACGAGCCCGAAGGGTTCGTAGCTCGACGCGAGGATCGTGAAATCCGCCGCGCGATACGCATCCTCGATATTCTTCGCATAGCCGACATAGCGCACGTTCGCCGCAGGCTTCTCAGGCGCACGACCCGCGACCGCGATCACCACGTTCACGCCCGCGAGCGCTTTTTCGATGAGCGGCAAACCCTTGCGTTCGTGACTGCTCGACGGGAACAGCAGCACGGTTTCGTCGGGTTTGAAACCGAATCGTTCGCGCAGACTTGCACGCGCGGTGGCATCGACCGGTGAGAATCGCGCGTTGTCGACGGGCGGATAGAGCACGCGGATCTTCCGGACGTCGACGCCGTACAACGTGCGCAGTTCGTCGCTCATCATGTCCGAATGCGCGACGATCACCTTCGCCTGAGCGTACTGGCGGCGCTCCAGCGCGATCTGTCGCGTGTCCGAGCGCTTCTCGCGGCGTCCGGTCGCGCGCAGAAACCCGATATGCGTGCCGCCGCAAATGGCGATCTCGGAACCTTCCACGCGATTGCAGCCGATGAGCACATCGACCTTCGCTTTCTTGCGCGCGCGCCTGAGCGCCCACGAAAAATACGCGTCGCGCAGCTTGCCCGGCAGAAACGAAACCTTGATGCGATGCGCCTCGATCAGTCGGCTTTCGGCCAGCGACGTATCGATCTTGCGCGCGAAGAACGCGGGCTTGCGCGCGCCGTCGAACCCCGCGGCAGCGAGCCCGCGCACGAGATCCATCGCGTAGCGTTCGAGGCCGCCGGAATGCTTCAGCGCATTCGCCGATATGCCGATACGCATCAGTAGACGATTTCGATCGCGCTGCCCGCGAATTCACCGCGCAGCGCCGTGATGAGTTCGTCGGTCGGCTTGACGCGCCACGCGTCGCCGAGGCGCACTTCGCCTTCGGCATGCTCGCTGCGGTAGACGATGCTCACATTCAGGCCGTTCGGAATGGGCGCGGCCTGGCGCGAACGGCCGTTATCGCGAGCGGGCGGAGCGGCGACAGGCGCCGGCGCTTCGGCGCCCGCCGCGTGCGCTTCGAGCACACGGCGCAGGCGCAGGGCATCGGCGTTGCCGTTCATCTCGACCTTCACCGACTGCGCGTAGCGGCTGCGCGCGCGCTCGAGGTCCATCGCCGTATCGACGGTGAAGCGAATGCCGCCGGTGAACGCGTCGTTGCGCGCCTGACCCTGCACGACGAGCAGTTCGTCTTCCTTGAAGAGCGCCTTGTTCGCTTCGAACTGCTCGTTGAAGACGGTGACTTCACACTGCCCGCTGCCGTCGTCGAGATTGACGATCAGCATCTTGCCGCGCTGGGTCATCTGCGTGCGCATCGCCGAAATGACGCCCGCGACCAGCTTGTCGCGCCCTTCCTTTAGCTCGCCGATCTTCTGGCGCACGAAGCGGCGCACTTCGCCCTTGTACGCATCGAAGAGATGGCCCGACAGATAGAAGCCGAGCGCGGTCTTCTCTTCCTGCAGACGCTTCTTGTCCGACCACTCGGGTTCGTCGACGTATTCGTGTTTGGCGAGCGGTGCGTCGCCCACGTCGAAGAGACCGGCCTGCATCGCGTTGGCGGCGGCCTGATCGGCGGCTTCCATCGCGAGCGGCACCGATGCCAGCAGTTGCGCGCGATTCGCGTGCAGCGTGTCGAACACGCCCGAACGGATCAGCGCTTCCACCGTGCGACGGTTCACGACACGACGGTCGATGCGCTCGCAGAAATCGAACAGATCGACGAACGGACCGTCCTCGCGCGCGCGCAGGATTTCCTCGATCGCGTTCTGCCCGCTGCCCTTCACGGCGCCCAGACCGTAGCGAATGGTTTTCGAGCGCTTGCCGTCGGATTCCGCGACCGGCTCGAAGCGATACGCCGAGTGGTTGATGTCCGGCGGCAGCACCGCCATGCCGTTCGTCGCGCAGTCCTCGAACAGGATCTTGACCTTGTCCGTGTCGTCCATGGCGAGCGACATGTTGGCCGCCATGAATTCCGCCGGATGATGCGCCTTCAGCCACGCCGTGTGATAGGCGAGCAATGCGTAGGCGGCCGCGTGCGACTTGTTGAAGCCGTAGCCGGCGAACTTCTCCATCAGGTCGAACGTCTCGTCCGCCTTCGCGCGCGTGAGGCCGTTCTTCGCCGCGCCCTCCGCGAAAATCTCGCGGTGCTTGGCCATTTCCTCGGGCTTCTTCTTGCCCATCGCGCGACGCAGCAAGTCCGCGCCGCCGAGCGAGTAGCCGCCGATGATCTGCGCCATCTGCATCACCTGCTCCTGATAGACCATGATGCCGTAGGTCTCTTTCAGGACGGGCTCGACGCGCGGATCCGGATATTCGACGATCTCGCGCCCGTGCTTGCGCGCGCAGAAGCTCGGGATCAGGTCCATCGGGCCCGGACGATACAACGCCACGAGCGCGATGATGTCTTCGAAGCGGTCCGGCTGCGCGTCTTTCAGCATGCCCTGCATGCCGCGGCTTTCGAGCTGGAACACGGCGACGGTGTTCGCTTTCTTGAGGATCGAGAACGACGCTGGATCGTCGAGCGGCACCTGCGAGAGATTCCAGTCCTTCTTCGACGGATCGAGCCGGCGGATATAGCGCTCGGCCCAGTCGAGAATGGTGAGCGTGGTCAGGCCCAGAAAGTCGAACTTCACGAGGCCGACGGCTTCCACGTCGTCCTTGTCGTACTGGCTGACGACGCCGCCGTCTTCACCTTGCGTATAGAGCGGACAGAAATCCGTGAGCTTGCCCGGCGCGATCAGCACGCCGCCCGCGTGCATGCCGACGTTGCGCGTCAATCCTTCCACGCGCTGCGCGAGTTCGAGCAGCTGATGCACTTCGTCTTCGCTGTCGAAGCGTTCCTGCAGCGTCGGCTCTTCCTTCATCGCATCCGCGATGGTCACGTGCTTGCCGGGCTTGAACGGAATCAGCTTCGCGATGCCGTCCGTGAACATGTAGCCGAGATCGAGCACGCGGCCGATGTCGCGCACCGCGGCCTTCGCGGCCATCGTGCCGAAGGTGGCGATCTGCGAGACCGCGTCCGCGCCGTACTTGCCCTTCACATACTGGATGACGCGGTCGCGCCCTTCCTGGCAGAAGTCGATATCGAAGTCGGGCATCGACACGCGTTCCGGGTTCAGGAAGCGCTCGAACAGCAGGTTGTAGCGCAGCGGATCGAGGTCCGTGATGCCGAGCGCATACGCGACGAGCGAGCCCGCGCCCGAACCGCGGCCCGGGCCGACCGGCACGCCGTTGTTCTTCGCCCACATGATGAAGTCGGCGACGATCAGGAAGTAGCCCGGAAAGCCCATCTTGATGATCGTGCCGCACTCGAAGTCGAGGCGCGCGTAATAGGTCTCGCGCTGCGCGTCGCGGTCGGCGTCATCGGGATAAAGCTGTTGCAGACGGACTTCGAGACCTTCCTTCGACAACTGCACGAGGTAGTCGTCGAGCGACATGCCATCGGGCGTCGGGAAAAGCGGCAGCTTGGGCTTGCCGAGTTCGAGCGTCAGATTGCAGCGCTTCGCGATCTCGACCGTGTTCGCGAGCGCCGACGGAATGTCCGCGAAGAGCGCGCACATCTCGTCCTGCGTGCGGAAATACTGATCGTTGGTGAAGCGCTTCTGACGGCGCGGATTCGCGAGAATGTCGCCTTCGGAAATGCACACGCGCGCTTCGTGCGCGGTGTAGTCATCCGGCGTCATGAACTGCAGCGGATGTGTCGCGACGACGGGCAGCTTCAGCTTCGCGGCGAGCCTGACCGCTTCCTGAAGATAAGCCTGCTCGCCCGGCTGACCCGCGCGTTGCAATTCGATGTAGAAGGCATTCGGAAAGAGCGTTGCCCAGCGCTCAGCGTGACGTTGCGCGCTGGCTGCATTGCCCGCCGCGAACGCCATGCCGATGTCGCCCGTCTGCGCGCCCGAGAGCGCGAGCAGCCCCTCGGCCAGACCTGCTTCGAGCCATTCGACCATCACCTCGGCGCGGCCGCGATACTGGTTCGTGAGCCAGGCGCGGCTCAACAGCTCGCACAGATTGAGATAGCCCTGCTTGTCGCGCACGAGCAGCAGCAGGCGCGAGGGCTTGTCGCGATCGGCGGGATTGGTGATCCAGACATCGCAACCGGCGATGGGCTTGACGCCATTGCCACGCGCTTCCTTGTAGAAGCGCACGAGACCGAATGCGTTGCCGAGATCGGTCAGCGCAAGCGCGCCTTGCCCGTCTTGTGCGGCAGCCTTGACGACGTCGTCCAGTCGCACGATGCCGTCGGCGATCGAGAATTCGGAGTGGACGCGGAGATGAACGAAGCGGGGATCTGACATGGCGGTATTGTACATGTGGCACACACGCGAAATCGCGCGCCGCGATCGCGCTGGCCGAACGGACAAGGCCCGCGCTCACGCCCGAATTTGCGCGCGCGCAAGGCCCGGGCGACACGGCGGATCGAATCCGGGAAAGCCATGCGCGGTTTGCGGGATAATACGTGTTTTGTGCGCGGCTCTCATGCGCACTTTTTACCCGTTACAGCCGTCTGCGCGTCATCCGATCATGAGCATTCTGAACCTCTCCGCCTACAAATTCGTCACCATCGAGGACGGCCCCGCGTGGCGGCCGCTCGTCACCGAACGCTGCAATGCGCTCGGCCTGAAGGGCACGATTCTGCTGGCGCCTGAGGGCATCAACCTTTTCATCGCGGGGCCGATTGCCGAAGTCCGCGAATTCATCGACTACATTCGCACGGACGCGCTCTTCGGCGACCGCTTCGCCGATCTGCAGTTCAAGGAAAGCATTTCCGCGAAGCAGCCGTTTCGCCGCATGCTGGTGAAGCTCAAGCGCGAAATCATCACGATGAAGAAACCCGCGATCAGGCCGGAACTCGGTCGCGCGCCGTCCGTCGACGCGCCCACGCTGAAAGGCTGGCTCGACCGCGGCCATGACGACGAAGGCCGTCCGGTCGTGATGCTCGACACGCGCAACGCGTTCGAAATCGACGTCGGCACGTTCGACGACGCGCTCGATTACCGCATCACGAAATTCAGCGAGTTTCCGGCGGTGATCGAGCAGAATCGCGCGGATCTGGAGGGCAAGACCGTCGTGTCGTTCTGCACCGGCGGGATTCGCTGTGAAAAGGCCGCGATTCACATGAAGGAAGTCGGCATCGAGCACGTTTATCAGCTCGAAGGCGGCATTCTGAAATACTTCGAGGAAGTGGGCGGCGCGCATTACACCGGCGAATGTTTCGTGTTCGATTACCGCACGGCGCTCGACCCGAACCTTCAGCCGACTTCGACCGCGCAATGCTTCGGCTGCCGCGCGGTGGTCAGCGTGGAAGACCAGCAGTCGCCGTTCTACAAGCCGGGCGAGACGTGCCCGGCGTGTCATCCCGACGCCATCGATCAGGCGGCGTAACCGCACTCGATGACCTATCGCGGCCGCTTCGCGCCCTCGCCCACCGGCCCGCTGCACGCGGGCTCGCTCGTCAGCGCGCTCGCGAGTTTTCTCGATGCGCGCGCGCACGGCGGTAACTGGATCGTGCGCATCGAAGATGTCGATGCGCCGCGCAGCGTGCCCGGCGCCGCCGATGAAATCCTCGCGACGCTCGCGCATTTCGGCATGCATTCGGACGAAGCTCCGGTGTGGCAAAGCGAGCGCGGCGATGCTTATCAGGCCGCGTTTCAGCGCCTTCAGGCGGCGGGCGTGATCTATCCGTGCGGCTGCACGCGTCGTGAAATCGCGGATTCGCTCGTGCACACGCACGCGCGCCACGCGACCCTCGCCTATCCGGGAACGTGCCGCAACGGCCTGCACGGCAAGCCCGCCCGCGCATGGCGGCTGCGCGTGCCGGATGGCGATGCGGCGGTCATCGCGTTCGTCGATCGCTGGCAGGGACCTCAGGCGCAGAATCTCGCGACCGAAGTCGGCGATTTCGCGCTGAAGCGCGCGGACGGCTTGTGGGCCTATCAGATCGCGGTCGTCGTCGATGACGCCGACGCAGGTATCACGCACATCGTGCGCGGCGCCGACCTGCTCGATTCGACCGCGCGGCAGATTTATCTGCAGCAGTGTCTCGGCGTGCCGACGCCGACCTATCTGCATGTGCCCGTCGTCAACAACGAAGCCGGCGAAAAACTGAGCAAGCAGACCGGCGCTGCGCCGCTCGATCGACACGCGCCGCTCGAAGCACTCGTGGAAGCGGCGCGGCATCTCGACATCGACGTTTCAGCCGATTCGCTCGACACGTTCTACAGCGCCGCCACGGCCCACTGGGCGACGCGCTTCGTGCGCTAGATTCGTCGGCATGAATACAAAAAAGGCAGCCACGCGGGCTGCCTTTTTGCATTCAACTCAAGGAAATCACGACGACTTGCGCGGCATTCCCAGACCGCCGAGCAACGCCGCGAGCGGCTGTTTCGGCGCGCTCTTGCGCTCGGGCTCGACCGTTTCCTCGTGACGCTTCATCGCCGCGGGCGACGGCTCGTACGGCTTCAGGAAGAATTCGTCGACGGGCTGCTGATGACGGCCGCGCGGGCGATCGTGCGTGCCCGTGGGGCGGCGGCGCGAACCCGCCTCGTCGCGCGACGCATGCCGATGTTCGGTGCGCTCCGGGCGGCCGAAGCGCTCATCGCGACGCGGCGCCGATCCGTCGTGGCGCACGCGCGTCGTCACCTGCAGCGTCTCGACTTCGAGCGGACGCTTGATCAGCTTCTCGATGTCGGCGAGCTGTTTGCGCTCGTTCGCGCTGCACAGCGACAGCGCATCGCCGGATGCCCCCGCGCGCCCGGTCCGGCCGATACGGTGCACGTAATCTTCCGCGTTGAACGGCAGATCGAAGTTGATGACGGCCGGCAATTCGGCAATATCGAGACCGCGCGCGGCGACGTCGGTGGCGACGAGCGCCTCGATCTCGCCGCGCTTGAACGCGTCGAGCGCCTGCATGCGCTCGCTCTGCGTGCGGTCGCCGTGAATCGCCGTCGCCACGATGCCGTCGCGCTCCAGCACGCGCGCGAGCCGGCTCGCGCCGATCTTGCTGTTGCAGAACACGATCACCTGCTTCAACTCACGCTCGCGAATGAGTTGCGCGACCGCGCCGGACTTGTCGCTCTCGTGCACCTCGAAAACGATCTGGCGCACGTTGGTCGCGGTCGAATTGCTCCGCGCGACTTCGATCGTCTGCGGATCGCGCAGGTACGTGGCCGCGAGCTTCTTGATTTCAGGCGAAAACGTCGCCGAGAACAGCAGCGTCTGACGCTCTTTCGGCAGCAGATTCAGGATGCGCTGCAGGTCGGGCAGAAAGCCCATGTCCAGCATGCGGTCGGCTTCGTCGAGCACGAGCATCTGCACCTGACCGAGATTGACCGTCTTCTGCTGCACGTGATCGAGCAGGCGCCCGGGCGTCGCGATCAGAATTTCGACGCCGCGACGCAGCGCGTCGGACTGCGGGTTCATGTCGACGCCGCCGAACACGACCGTGCTGCGCAGCGGCGTGTGCTTCGAGTAGGTCTGCACGTTGGCGGCGACCTGGTCGGCGAGTTCGCGCGTCGGCGTGAGCATCAGCGCGCGCACCGGATGGCGCGCGGGCGACGCGCTCGTATTCGCCGACGCAAGCAGGCGCTGGATGATCGGCAGCGAGAAGCTCGCGGTCTTGCCGGTGCCGGTCTGCGCGGCGCCCATGACGTCGCGGCCGCCGAGGACGACCGGAATCGCCTGCGCCTGGATCGGCGTGGGCGTGGTGTAGCCGGATTCGCGCACCGCTTTCAGGATGTCGGCGGACAATCCGAACTGGTCGAACGTCGGCGCGTCGACCCCTGCGGTGGACGTGTTCGTGGCGGCGGAATCGGACATGGTGACTATATTGGCTTTCGCTAAAGGGCCGCTCGATGCGGCGCGCGTAAAAAATCGGTCGGGTCGTTCGGTCGAACGTCGCGACCGGTTGCTACGCGGATGGGTTTCGTTGGCGCACGCGGCGCATCGGTCAGGCACATGGTGCGCGCCAGACGGGGCGGACGGCTCATCGAGCCTGGCTCGCCCGTTTTCGGTACGCGAGCCCGCGCTCAGTGGAACACGGCTTCGATGACGCCTTCAAGGCACGCGGCATCGCTCGATTTGCTGGAGCGGCGGCTCGCTCGAGGCCCGTGTACCGCTCAAGCCGGCATCGAACGGCGATGCCGGAAAATCCGAAGTTCGGTCCCGCTGCGATTTTCACAGCCGGAAAGCCGCACATTGTAGCACCGCACGCCGCAGGGCTCCCGCGGCGCGAAAGCGCGGCCGGAAGGCATGGCCGCGCGCCGCGCTCATTTCTTGCGCGCCTCGCAATCCGCGAGCAGCGGGGGCGAATCCTTCGCGGCCATCTCGTCGTACAGATTGGCCTGCGGACCCTTGGTCCACCACGTGTATCGATCGGCGACGTATCTCGCGCCGGATCCCGCGATCACATTGACGAACAGCAGCTTGCGCCCGTCGACGGTCAGCGCCGCGAAGCTCTGACGATTGCGCGTGTTCGTGTACTGGACCGACACGCTCTTGCCGTCCTTGCAGTCGTAGCGAGTCGTCTGCGTCGACGCGGTCTGGATCTGCGGCACGGTGAGCGGCATGGCGAGCGCCGCCTGTGCGACCAGCGACGCGAGCATGACCGCGACTGTTTTCTTCATCATTCGATTCGCCATGTCCATGTATTCGAAGTCGATGCGAACGCCGGGACTCACGGATCGATCACGTCGGCGCACGCGTCGGTCGGCGCGGCCGCGACATGTCCGACCACCGGCACGATCTTCAGCCCCGCCGACGCGATGCGGCACGGCGCCGCGGCAAGTCCGCAACCCGAGAGCCCGAGGGACACCACGACGAGCGCGGCCACCACCTTCCATTTCACGTTCTCACTCCCGCCGGCACCCGCGCGCCGGTCACTTTGCCGAGACCGGCCGCACCTTCGACGCCGCGAGTTTCGCGCGCTCGCGCGCCTCGCCGGTGTCAGCGCCTGTCGCCACCGCGACACCCATGCGGCGCTTCACGAAGCTCTCCGGTTTGCCGAAAAGCCGCAAGTCCACGCCCGGCACGGCGAGCGCCTGCGCCACGCCCTCGAACGCGATGCCCTCTTCGTCCAGTCCGCCGTAGATCACGGCGGAGGCGCCGGGCGCGCGCAAGGCGGTATCGACCGGCAAGCCGAGAATCGCGCGCGCATGCAATTCGAACTCGGAGAAGCGCTGTGTCGCGAGCGTGACGAGGCCGGTGTCGTGCGGACGCGGGCTCACCTCGGAGAACCAGACGTCGTCGCCGCGCACGAAAAGCTCGACGCCGAAGAGTCCGCGCCCGCCGAGCGCGGTCACGACCCTGGCGGCGACATCGCGCGCCTTGTCGAGCGCGGCCGGGCTCATCGCCTGAGGCTGCCACGATTCGACGTAATCGCCCGCGACCTGAAGATGGCCGATCGGATCGCAGAAATAAGTCTGCGTTTCGCCGCTCGCCGGGTCCGCCGCGCGCACGGTGAGTTGCGTGATCTCGTATTCGAAGTCGATGAAGCCCTCGACGATCACGCGCCCGTGATTCACGCGGCCGCCCGCCATCGCGTAGTTCCACGCCGGCTCGACGTCGGCGTCGCTTTTGAGCACCGACTGCCCCTTGCCCGAGGACGACATCACCGGCTTCACGACGCACGGAAAGCCGATTCTTGCGATCGCCGCCTTCATCTCGTCGAGCGATTGCGCGAACGCATAGGGCGAAGTTGGCAGGCCGAGCTCCTCGGCGGCGAGACGCCGGATGCCCTCGCGATTCATCGTGAGCTGC
This sequence comes from Caballeronia megalochromosomata, assembly GCA_001580565.1. Classification (GTDB taxonomy): domain Bacteria; phylum Pseudomonadota; class Gammaproteobacteria; order Burkholderiales; family Burkholderiaceae; genus Caballeronia; species Caballeronia megalochromosomata. The sequence goes on from LRBF01000057.1 coordinate 28,864, forward strand.
GTGGCGCGCGCGGTCGGGATGACGGTGGCGAGGCCCGCCGCTTCGATATCGGCGAGTGCGGCGGTGGCGATCGCCTCGATCTCGGGCACGATCAGATGCGGCCTTTCCTTCTCGACGAGCGCGCGCAGCGCGGCGGCATCCGTCATGTCGATGACGTGCGCGCGATGCGCGACCTGATGTCCCGGCGCGTTCGCATAGCGGTCGACCGCGATCACTTCGACGCCCAGCCGCTGCAACGCGATGATCACTTCCTTGCCGAGTTCGCCCGCGCCGAGCAGCATCACGCGCGTGGCGTTGGCGGAAAGCGGCGTGCCGATGCGAATGGCGTCGGCTCGGAAAGGATCGGTCTGCATGTGTGCTCCTGGAATCAGTCGGGCGACGAGGCCGACAAAGCGGAAAGAGGCGGAATTGGGCGCGATGTTAACACGCAGCGCCAACGGCAACACTTTGCCATCCGGTCTATTGACAGCGTCGTCGCAAACGGTATTGACACGCGAATGCGGCGCGGAATTCCCCGCGCATTGCCGGTCGATGACAGCCGTGGCAAACATTTTGTTGCGCGCGGGCGCTAGACAAATCGCAGGACGCGTGCGATACCCTTACGGTTTCGCCTGCTTCAGGATCATCGATGCCCACGCATTTTCTTCGCGCGAGCGCGCTGCGTTCGCCGCGCTCATCGTCAAATCTCCTGTCGCGCCGTAAAGGTGCGCTTTCGCTGGCGTTGCGCGCGTGCGCGCTCGTCGTCGCGGCGAGCGTCGTCGCCGGCTGCGCGATGCCGAAACATACCGATGCTGGCGCGCCGCCCACCGATCCTTATAATCCCGCCGCCACGCAATTGCTCGACGACACGCAATGGGAACTCACCAGCTGGACCGACGCAAGCGGCCAGCCGCGCGCGGTGCCGCGCGCGGACGAGAACAACGCACGGCCGATCACGCTCGATTTCTCGACCGCGAACGGACATCGCCAGGCGAGCGGCTTTTCGGGCTGCAACCGCTTCGCCGGCACATACGATCTGAAGGACGGCAAGCTCACGTTCGGCCCGCTCGCCGGAACACGCATGGCGTGCGTATCGGGCACGGGCGCCGCGCTCGAACGGCCCTATCTCGACGCGCTCGCGCATATCGCGAAAAGCGGCGTGCAGATGAATCCGCCAAAAGCGCTGCAACTCACGCTCGACGACGGTCAGGTCCTTATCTTCGCAGCGCGCGCGAAGTGAACTGTTGCGTAGTTGCGGCAGGCGCGTCATGCCTGCGCGGCAGCCGTTAAACTGCTCGGTCGAACAGCGCTGCAAAGAGGCGAGCCCGGCGCGGCCGGGCGGCGTTCTCCGGGTCGCAATCTGATTCGTTTCACCCAATATTGATTCAATCTCAAGCATGCACATGGTAGTTCTCGGCTGGTTCGGTGCATCGGTCGTCTGGTTTCTTCCGCTCCTCTGGCGCCTTTTCAAGCTGGCGTTGCCGGGCAGCGCGGGCGTGCGCGGCCCCGGCACAATCCGCCTCTGGCTCGGCTTCGTCGCCGTGCTGCTCTCGAGCAGCACGCTTGAAGGTGGGCTCGCAAATTCGCTCGAAACGCAGGCGAACATCAATCGCTGCGGGCGGGCGCTCGCCACCGCGCTGAGCGGCCCCGCGCATCTCGGCGGCGCGGCCGCGATCGCGGCCATCGTGCTCGCGATCTTCCTGCCCTGGCTGGTCGAATTCAGCTGGCGTTCGGTGCTCGCGTGGGCGGACGAAGCATTCGGCTTCGGCCTGCCGCAAGCCTGGCTCGCGCCGCGCGAGCGCGAAAGCGCGTCCCGGCAGAGCGTGCCCGGCCGCGCGAATGCCCGAGACAAGGCGGCCGGCTGGTTCGAGCGCCGCGCACGCGCGAAAGCCGCGCGCGACTCGCAGGACCGTGCGTCTCGCGCCGAGCGTTTCGACGCGCCGCCGTCGCGCACGCCGCCCGACGAACCGACGCTCGGTCTGCCGACCGGCCAGCGGAGCAGCCGTTATCAGCGGCCGACAGCGTGGCGCCCGCCTTCGACGGGCAAGAGCGCCGCCAACCGCACGTCGACGGCCGCCGCGAGCGCCGTCGCCACCGCTGAGGCCTATGCCAAGCGCCCCGCCTTCGAGGCAGCCGGAGTCTCGCGCCCGGCGACGCAGACGGAGCCGGTCGTGCCTTCGGGCTGGCTGAATCCGTCCACGTCTTCGGCGAATCGCGAGGCCCGCACGCCATTCGCGCCGCGTCAGGCGTCCGCATTCGAACCTTCGGGCTCGGGCTTGCGCGCTTCTGTCGCCGCCGACAAGCCGCGCATCCAGACGCCGCCGACGCCCGCGCCGCGCATGGATCGCCCGCGCAGTCCGGTGACTTCGATGCCCGCGCAACGGTCCTCGGGCGCGGCGAGCACGTCCACGTCCGTTGCATCGGGCATGAGCGGCGCGCGCAAACCGCCTCTGCCGCACGCGCCGCAGGGCTTCAGACGCGCCCCTGCGCGTCCGTCCGCGGTTTCCGCAGCACGCGAGTTCGCGCCGGCGCCGCTCGCCGCACCGGCGTTTTCGCGCCCGGCTGCACCGCTCGGGCCGCCCACGCCGCCGCCCGCGCCCGAAGCGATTCAGGCGACGCTGCGCTCCATCGAGGAGAAGACCGCGCTGTGGACCTCGCTCGCGGGCGCGAGTCTCGCCCGCGGACACGTGGCGATGGCGCGTGCCGCGCAGCCGGACGTCGAGCCGGATGCCGAGACACCGGCGTCGATGACGACCGACGAGGGCATCGTTGAAACGGTGCCCGAACCGCGCATCGAGCCTGAAACGCCGTCGCCTGCGGACATCCACGAAAGCGAAGCGCGCATCGAGCCGCCGCTGATCGACGCGCACGTGATCGCGCCCACGCTCGTCGAGCCGCCGCCGCTTTTCGACCTGCGCCTCCCGGAGCCGCCGATATCCCAAACCGCGTTTGCAGCGACGCTCGCCGCGCCGATCGAACCGGCCGCGCCGCAGGCGCCCGCGGAGCCGGAGCCTGCGCGCCCCACGCCTGAGCCGGAAGAAGAGCACGACTTGCGCAGTCTCACGCAGACGCCGCCGTGGCTGGACGCGCCCGCGCCCGATGAACACCGCAGTGAGCCCCCTGCCCCGCCGCTCTTGCGCGTCGTCGACGAACCGGATGACGCACTCGACGCGCCGGAAGATGAGCCGCAGCCCATCGCCGAGCGCGAGGCGCCGTCGAACATCGTGCGCTTTCCGGGCGTCGCGGCCGCGAGTCAGCCGGGCGCAACACCGGTCTCCCCGCCCGAACCGCGCGCGCCGGTACGCGGCTCCGCGCCGACCGAATTCGAATTCCACGCGCCCCACGCATCGGCGGTCGAATTGCCGACGCTCGACCTGCTCGAACCCGCGTCCGGCGAAATCGAACCGGTCTCCGAGGAGCATCTGAACGAAACCGGCCAGTTGATCGAGCAGCGTCTTCAGGAATTCAAGGTGCCGGTGACGGTCGTCGGCGCGTCGGCCGGTCCGGTCATCACGCGCTTCGAGGTCGAGCCGGCGCTCGGGGTGCGCGGCAGCCAGATCGTCGGGCTGATGAAGGATCTGTCGCGCGGCCTCGGCCTCACGTCGATCCGAGTCGTCGAAACGATTCCCGGCAAGACCTGCATGGGCCTCGAACTGCCCAACGCGAAGCGCCAGATGATCCGCCTCTCGGAGATTCTCGAAGACGACGTGTATCGAACGTCGAAGTCGAATCTGACGATCGCGATGGGCAAGGACATCGTCGGCAATCCGGTCGTGACGGATCTCGCCCGCGCGCCGCACATGCTGGTCGCGGGCACGACGGGTTCGGGCAAGTCGGTCGCGATCAACGCGATGATCCTCTCGCTGCTCTACAAGGCGAAGCCCGAGGACGTGCGCCTCATCATGATCGATCCGAAGATGCTGGAGCTGTCCGTCTACGAAGGCATTCCGCATCTGCTCGCGCCGGTCGTGACCGACATGAAGCTCGCGTCGAACGCGCTCAACTGGTGCGTCGGCGAAATGGAGAAGCGTTACCGGCTGATGTCGGCGGTCGGCGTGCGCAATCTGCAAGGCTTCAACCAGAAGATCCGCAACACCGAGGCCGCGGGCAAGAAGCTCACGAATCCGTTCTCGCTCACGCCCGACGCGCCCGAGCCGCTTTCCACGCTGCCGCTCATCGTCGTGGTCATCGACGAACTGGCCGACCTGATGATGGTCGCGGGCAAGCAGATCGAGCAGTTGATCGCGCGTCTCGCACAGAAGGCGCGCGCGGCGGGCATCCATCTGATTCTCGCGACGCAGCGGCCGTCCGTCGACGTGATCACCGGTCTCATCAAGGCGAACATTCCGACGCGCGTGGCGTTTCAGGTGTCGTCGAAGATCGATTCGCGCACGATTCTCGACCAGATGGGCGCGGAATCGCTGCTCGGCGCGGGCGACATGCTGTTCCTGCCGCCCGGCACCGGCTATCCGCAGCGCGTGCACGGCGCGTTCGTCGCGGACGACGAAGTGCATCGCGTGGTCGAGTACCTGAAGCAGTTCGGCGAGCCGGAGTACGAGGAAGGCATTCTGTCCGGCCCGACGGGCGAAGGCGGCGGCACGCCGGACCTCTTCGGCGAAACGCCCGACGCCGAAGCCGATCCGCTCTACGACGAAGCCGTGGCCTTCGTCGTGCGCACGCGGCGCGCGTCGATATCGTCGGTGCAGCGGCAGTTGCGCATCGGCTATAACCGCGCGGCGCGCCTCGTCGAGCAGATGGAAGCCGCCGGGCTCGTTTCGTCGATGAGCAGCAACGGCAACCGTGAAGTGCTCGCGCCGCCCGGCCCGGCGGAGTGAGCGTCACCAGAGCCGCAGGCGGCGCAGGAGAAAGATCGTGATGGCGGCGCAGCCCGTCATCACGCCGACCACGATCCAGAACGACTCTGGGTCCTTCGTTCCCGGCAAGCCTGCCACGTTCATGCCGAAAATGCCGGTCACCAGCGTGGCGGGCAGCAGCAACGCGGACATGATCGCGAGCCAGAGCAACTTGCGGTTGATGTCCTCGGATAACGCCGCGGCAATCTCATCCTGCAACAGCTTCGCGCGTTCGTAGAGCCCTTCCAGGCCGCCGCCGAGACCGTTGAGCACCTGAATCGCCTGCACGAGCGCCTCCATCGAGCGCGGTTCGGCCCATTCGAGGCGGCGCAACACGAGTTGCGTCAGCGCGTTGCGCTCGGGATCGACGAACCGCTTCACTTCCACGATGCGCCGCCGCGCGTCGCCCAGCAGCGCGCGGCATTTCGAATGACCGCCTTCGAGCACGCTTTCCTCGACATCGTCAAGACAGTCGCCAATTTCGTCGACGCGGTCCGCAAAAGTGTCGTTCAGCGCGCGAATCAGTCCCGCGAAGAGATCGACGGTGTCACGGAAGATCGCGCCTTCGAGCACGGCGTGGCGCAACCGGTCAGTCGATTGCAGCGGCCGCGCGCGCACGGTGATCATGCGATGCTTGTCGACGTAAAAGCGCAGCGCGCCGGTCGCGCGATTCGCTTCGCGCGCGTCGGGCGCGGCGGCATCCGGCGTCTTCGCGACGAGTTCGAGATCCGCGACGACGCCGTACATGAAGTTCGAGCCGATATGCACGCGCGGACGCTTGTCCTCGCCGTTCAGGAACTCGCGCGCGACATCCGGCATCGACGTGACGCCTTCGAGCCAGCCCTCGACGGTGTCGTCGTTCGCCGACAGATGCAGCCACGTCGGGCCATCGCCCACGACGGCTTCGCGTGCTTCGTCCCATGTGAGCCGCAATGCCTCACCGCCGGTGAAGCTGAACGCGCTGATGAATCCCGGCGGCGCGGATTCGTTGCGTTTGAGCGGACGCTCGCGGGCGTCGAATGGTTGAGTCGTGTTCAATCTTGCTTTTCCCTGCTTTTCGTCTTTCGATTTCCTCAGTACACCTTTCAGTCACATGCGAGAGAAAGGCGCTCAGGAAACGCATCGTACTGGAACGCGTAGCGCCCCCGGAAGAACGCGACGTCGCCGTCGTTCAGGCCGGGGATGCGCGGTCAACGCCTCACGAGGGCGATACGAACTTGAAATCGACCGGCGAGCCGATCGACAGTTGCTTCGGGTCCGACGCGAGCTCGCCCGTCTGCGGATCGCGGCGGAAGAAGTACGCGCTGTCGCTCTCCTGATTGCCGACGACGAGCCAGCGCCCGGTCGGGTCGATCGCGAATTCGCGCGGCGTCTTGCCGAGCGTCGGATAGCGTTTGACGAACTTCAGATGGCCGTTCTTCGGGTCGACCGCGAACTGGACGAGTTCGTTGGCATCGCCGCGATTGGTGGCGTACAGAAAACGGCCGTCCGGCGACAGATGGATCGCGCCGCCGCCGATCTTGCCTCTGAAGCCCGGCGCGATCATCGAGACGGTCTGGACCGGCGTGAGGTTGCCGTCGCGGTAATCGAACACGAGCACCGATGCGTTCAGCTCGGTCGTGAGGTAAGCATGCTTGCCGCTTTCGTCGAAGATCAGATGGCGCGGCCCGGAGCCCGCCTTGATCGACGTGTAGCGCGCTTCGGTCGGACCGAAGAGACCGCGGCTGGAGGCGGACGGATCGGGCGTGTAGCGATAGGCGAAGACCTTGTCGACGCCGAGATCCTGCGCGAAGAGGTACCTGCCGTCGGGCGAGAACACGGTCGAGTGGACATGCGAATTGTCCTGCCGTCCCTTCACCGGGCCGCCGCCTTCATGATGCACGGTGAGCACCGAGTTGCCGACGTGACCGTCGGATGACAGCGGAAAGACCGCGAAGCTGCCGCCCGGATTCGACGCGACCGAGTAGTTGGCGGTCAGCAGATATTTGCCGTCGGGCGAGATCGCGAGATAGCACGGATCGTTGCCGTCCGAAGAAACGCGGTTGAGGAAGCTCAACTGGCCGCTCGCGCGATCGAAGCGAAAAACACTCACGCCGCCGCGTTGCGTCGGCGGGCCGTTGTCGCCCGGCAATTCGTTCACTGCGTACACGTAATTCCGGTCGCGGCTCACGACGAGATACGACGGATTGACCGTCTGCGCTGACGCGATGCGGGACAACTCACCACTACCTGTGTCGAAACGATAGACATAGATGCCTTCACTCTTGCCGCCGCCCGTGTAGGTGCCGATGAGCAGATCGAAGACCTCGCCGCTCGCCGCGCTCGTCGTGGCCGCGCCGCTCGCGGCGCCAGGCATGGCGGGCGGCGCCGCCGTCTGCGCGAAGGCCTGCGCCGCCGCCAGCGACAGCATCAGCGCCACACCTCTCGCCCACGCGATGGGCCTGACGCGCATCGGGCGCGCGTCTTGCAATACGGAAACGAGCGAATTCGCGCCGCAGGGATGGCTCGGGTGCATGAAACCTCCTCATCGTCTCTTTGCTGCTTGTTATAGGGGGCGACGCGCGAATCCGCCGGCATCGCAAGGCCCAAGGGCGGGAGCAAATTCCGCTCCAAACGGCGCGGTCCGCGTCACGAGCGATGGACTCGCAGCCAAGATACACCGCGCACGACAGGCCAGCCGACACGATTCGAACCAACAACAGGAGTTGCCGCGATGACTATTCACCTAAGCCTCGGCCCGCTGGTCTCCCTGATCGCCGGGATTCTGATCCTTATCATGCCGCGCCTGCTGAACTTCATCGTCGCGATCTATCTGATCGTGATCGGGCTGATCGGCCTGTTCGGCATGGGATCGGCCCACTTCTGACGGGCGCGCGACAGTCGTTGTGACGCCGATTCACGCCGGCGGTTCCGCGGATACGGCCGGATACGCGAACACACGCGCACGGGTTGACCCGTGCACGTGAGCAAAGTGTCACGAAAGAAGAACACGCGGACGTGCCGCGTGAGGATGCGTGAACTCGTCAGCCGTTCGCGAGCTGATCGAGACGCAGGCGGCCCTGCAGCGACAACGCGCCGACCGAAACGCCAGCGACGCCGAAGCTGTAGCGGCTGAAACAGCCGCGTTCCGTGAGGAAGGCGGCGGCGGTTTCCATCGCGTTGCGCGACAGACCGAGGTGCTTGCAGTCGAGCGCGAGAAGTGCCCCGGCGTCCGAGACACGGCTCGCTGCGGAAAGAATGGCGATGCAGTCGGCTTTCGACGGATAGAGCATGGGTTCTGTTCCTCGAAAACGCTACGTTGGGGACCGGTCTGAGCGACCGGGATCATGCATGAAAGACGCACGAAAGGCGGAAGAGTTTCAACGCCGTGAGCAACAAAAGGAACAGCCCTCACGAAACTTCATTCTAAACATCAGTCGAATGTTTTTTCAACAGTGCGATCGGCGCTTCGTTAGCGCTTTTCCGCCAGCGCGACGCGGTCCGCCGCCGCACCGGGCGTCGCGCGATGTGATCACGCGCGGCCCGGTTTTCTGCTTGTTGCGAACGATTGCGGCAGAATGCGGCCAGAAAGCATGCGTGGCGTCGCTCGCTTCATTGATCGACGACGCCGCGCTTCGCTCGGGGCGCCTCGCGTCTCGAATCTTTTGCTCAACCCGCGGCGCGTTTCGGTTCGGCCCGCGCCGCCAGCAGGAAGATGTTCGCTTATGCCCGCACTGATCGAAGACTATGCGATGGTCGGCGACGGCCACACCGCCGCCCTCATTTCCCGCGACGGTTCCGTCGACTGGCTCTGTTGGCCACGCTTCGACTCCGGCGCGTGCTTCGCCGCGCTGCTCGGCACGCCCGAGCATGGACGATGGCTGATCGCGCCCGTGATGCCCGAGGGCGAAACGCCCGTCATCACGCGCCGCTATCGCGACGACACGCTGGTTCTCGAAACGGATTTCGAAACGCCGCAAGGCGCGGTGACGATCGTCGACTTCATGCCGTTGCGTAATGGTCATTCGGAACTCGTGCGGATCGTGATCGGACGGCGCGGCACGGTGCGCATGAAGACGGAACTCGTGCTGCGCTTCGATTACGGCGCGGTCGTGCCCTGGGTCAGCCGCCTGCCCGATGACAGCGGCATCCGCGCGATCGCCGGACCCGATCTCGCGGTGCTGCGCACGCCCGTCGATCTCGTCGGCGAGAACATGCGCACGACCGCCTGCTTCGATGTGAGCGCGGGCGAGCGCGTGCCCTTCTCGCTGTGCTATTCGCAATCGCATCTGCGCCTGCCGCACGCGTCCGATCCGCACACGCAGCTTGCGCGCACCGAGAACCACTGGCGCGAATGGTCGGGCCACAGCGAGCTCAACGGCCGCTGGGCCAGCGCGATCCGCCGCTCGCTCATCACGCTGAAGGCGCTTGCCTACGAACCGACGGGCGGCATCGTCGCGGCGCCCACGACCTCGCTGCCGGAGCAGCTCGGCGGCACGCGCAACTGGGACTATCGCTATTGCTGGCTGCGCGACGCGACCATCACCCTGCTCGCGATGATGCGCGGCGGCTACTACGACGAAGCGCGCGCGTGGCGGGCGTGGCTGGGCCGCGTGATGGCCGGCTCGCCGTCGCAGATCCAGATCATGTACGGCATCGCGGGCGAGCGCCGCCTGCCCGAATGGGAGATTCCGTGGCTGCCCGGCTACGAGGGCGCGTCGCCGGTGCGCATCGGCAACGGCGCGGTCGACCAGTTGCAGCTCGACGTCTACGGCGAAGTGATGAACGCGTTGCACCTCGCGCGCGTCGGCGGCCTGCAGAGCGACGAAACCGCATGGTCGATCCAGTGCGCCATGCTGCAACACCTCGACACGATCTGGGAACAGCCCGACGAAGGCATCTGGGAAGTGCGCGGCGGTCGCCAGCACTTCACGTTTTCGAAAGTCATGGCCTGGGTCGCGTACGACCGCGCGATCAAATCGGCGGAAAAGTTCGATCTGCCCGGTCCGATCGACCACTGGCGCGAGATGCGCGCGCGCATCCGCGCCGAGGTGCTGAAGAAGAGCTGGAACCCGGCGCTGAACTCCTTCACGCAGGCCTACGGCAGCGATGCGCTCGATGCGAGCCTGCTGCTCATCCCATTGCTCGGATTTTTGCCGCCAAAAGATCCGCGAGTGACCGGAACCGTACATGCGATCGAGACCAAGTTGACGCACGATGGTCTCGTGAAGCGTTATCACACCGCCGAAGTGTCGGACGGGTTGCCGCCCGGGGAAGGCACGTTTCTGGCTTGTAGCTTCTGGCTCGTCGACAATCTGGCGCTGCAGGGCCGCATCGATGAAGCGCACGCGATGTTCGAGCGCCTCGTCGGTCTTTCCAACGACGTCGGGCTGCTCGCCGAGGAGTACGACACGGTGGCTAAGCGCATGGTGGGGAATTTCCCGCAGGCCTTTACCCACGTGGCTTTGGTGCACACCGGAATGAATCTGATGCGCCACGAGGAAGAGATGGCGAAAGCGATCGGCCAGCCATCCGGCACCGAAAACCACGACGAGGCGGAATCGCAAGACGTGCTCGACGCAGCAACAGGAAAGTCTTAAATCTCTGTTTTGTTTGATGAAATTGGCTTTTAACGGTAATATTGGTGCAATGCACAAAAAGTAGTATGTCGCGATGTGTTGTTTCCAGGCCGGCAGTTTCGACCGATCGGTTGAATTGAATGCTTAATGCGCGGAAAATCTTCCCTGCGCTCAAGGTTCATCGGCTATAAGTCGATAACGCGCGGAAGGCAACACGGAAAGGCACGCAGGAAGCATTGCAGGAAAGACAGTGCCCCGGCATGGCGACAGCCCGCTGCGCCGCCGGGGATCATCGAATGCCGTTGAAGCTCATTGCCGGATGCATCGCCGGGATCAACGGGCGTACCGGTTTCCACCGGAGTTACTGGGGCAACCATGCTCTATCAAATTCACGAATTTCAGCGAGCCATGCTGTCTCCCCTTACAGCATGGGCCGAGGCCGCATCGAAGTCGTTCCTCAACCCGGCCAGTCCGCTTGCCTATATTCCCGGCTCGAGCCGCCTGGCGGCGGGTTACGAGTTGCTCTACCGGCTAGGCAAGGACTACGAGAAGCCCGAGTTCAGCATTCATCAGATCGTCAAGGACGGGCATAACATTCCGATCGTCGAGCAGACGGTGGTCGAGAAGCCCTTCTGCCGTCTCTTGCGTTTCAAGCGCTTCGCCGACGACAGCGCCACCGTCACCAAGCTCAAGAACGAGCCGATCGTGCTCGTGTGCGCGCCGCTCTCGGGCCACCATTCGACGCTGCTGCGCGACACGGTGAAGACGCTGCTGCAAGATCACAAGGTGTACATCACCGACTGGATCGACGCGCGCATGGTGCCCACTGAGAACGGCCCGTTCCATCTGGACGATTACGTCGAATACATTCAGGAGTTCATCCGCCACATCGGCGCGAAGGATCTGCACGTGATCTCGGTGTGCCAGCCGACCGTGCCGGTGCTCGCCGCCATTTCGCTGATGGCGAGCCGTGGCGAAGACACGCCGCGCACGATGACGATGATGGGCGGCCCGATCGACGCGCGCCGCAGCCCCACGTCGGTCAACTCGCTCGCCAACGAGCACTCCTACGGCTGGTTCGAGAACAACGTCATCTACACGGTGCCGGCGAACTATCCGGGCGTGGGCCGCAAGGTGTATCCCGGCTTCCTGCAGCACGCGGGTTTTGTTGCGATGAATCCGGAGCGCCATCTCACGGCCCATTGGGACTTCTATCAAAATCTGCTGCGCGGCGACGATGACGACGCCGAGCAACATCGCCGTTTCTACGACGAATACAACGCCGTGCTCGACATGGCCGCCGAGTATTACCTCGAGACGATCCGCGTCGTGTTCCAGGAGTTCCGCCTCGCCGAAGGCACGTGGGAAGTCAACGACGAACTCGTGCGTCCGCAGGACATCAAGCACACCGCCCTCTTCACGATTGAAGGCGAGCTCGACGACATCTCCGGCAGCGGCCAGACGCGCGCCGCGCACGATCTGTGCACCGGCATCCCGGCGAAGCACAAGCGGCATTTCACGGCGGAGAAGGCCGGCCACTACGGCATCTTCTCAGGTCGCCGCTGGCGCACGATGGTGTATCCGCAATTGCGCGAGTTCATTCTCGAGCACGACAAGACGCCGAAGACGGAGGCAGTGCCCGCGTAAGTACGCCCACGCCGGGACCGATTCCATCGCGTCAAATAAAAACGTCGCGCCTTGCAAAAGGCGCGACGTTTTTTTCTTCCGACAGCGCTTCGCGCGAAGGCGCTGCGTCAACGGCGCGTCAGATAGGCCAGCAGCAACTCGGTATTCATCCGCACGATCTGCTCGCGCTGGCCCTGCTCACTGAAATCGAGCCCGAAAGTCGCTTCGAGCGTGAAGCGGTTCGAGACGATGTAATAACCGAGCCCCGACAGGATGATGTAGAACTTGAGCGGATCGACGTCGGTGCGAAACAATCCGGCCTTTTGACCACGATCGAGAATCGTCGTGAGCGTCGTGACGATCGGCGAAATGAGTTCGCGTATTCGATTCGATCCTTTGATATATCTCGCCTCATGCAGATTTTCGTTATTGATGAGGCGCAATAGCTCCGGATGATCCCGGTAGTAATCCCAGACGAAATGCGCAAGACGCGTCATCGCTTCGATGGGCGCGATGCCGTCGAGTTCGAGCGTGCGCTCGGCATCGACGAGTGCGGCGAGCGCGTGTTCGAGCACGGCGGTGAATAACTGCTCCTTGCTACCGAAGTAGTAGTAGAGCATGCGTTCATTGGTCTCGGCCCGGCGGGCGATCTGATCGACGCGGGCGCCGAACAGTCCTCCGGCAGCGAACTCTTCTGCGGCGGCAAGCAAAATACGGCGCCGGGTGCCTTCAGGATCTCTTTTGATTTTCGGCTGATTCATGGTGGCATGACTCGGGAGCCGCGTTGCCGGATTAGCGTCACGCGGCCCACATTGGGGTACATGACGTGAACGGGCGCTGCCCAGGGTTAATGGGAAACACCGTCCTGCGGTCAAACGGAAAAGCGCTTCGATTATGCGCACATCGAAGAACATTGGCAATTAGGATTCAAAGCCATTCGGCACGGCTCCCGGCGACTTCGGCGATAATGTCGAACAAAGCCGAGCGCGTGCCCAGAGAGCGGGACGCGCGCCGAACAGGCAGCGTGCCGTCGTCGTGGACGCCGAAGCGTTTTCCCGCATCGAAGCGTCCGGCGTGATCACAGCGGCGCTTTCGCCCACGTCGCGCACATGCTGCGCCAGTCCCCAAGGCATCATCGCAATCCCTCGTGACCGCAACCATTTCCAAGACGCTCGCAGAGCGCATCGAAGATCTGCTGCCGCAGACGCAATGCACCAAGTGCGGCTATCCCGCCTGCCGGCCCTACGCCGACGCCATCGCCGCGGGCGATGCGAGCTACAACCAGTGCCCGCCGGGCGGCGCCGAAGGCATCGCGCGGCTGGCGGCGCTGCTCGGCAAGCCCGATATTCCTCTCGATACGACGCATGGCCTCGAGCGCGCGCGGCCCGTCGCGGTGATCGACGAGAACGTGTGTATCGGCTGCACGCTGTGCATGCAGGCGTGTCCGGTCGATGCGATCGTCGGCGCCGCGAAGCAGATGCACACGGTCATCGCCGAACTGTGCACGGGTTGCGATCTGTGCGTGCCGCCCTGCCCGGTCGATTGCATCGCGATGGTGCCCGTCACCGGCGAGCGCACCGGCTGGGATGCATGGAGCCAGGACGAAGCCGATGCGGCGCGCGCACGGCACGACCGCCGCACCGCGCGTCTCGAACGCGAGCGCGCGGCCGCTGAAGCGCGGGCAAGCGCGCGTCAGGCGGCGCGCGCGGCGCAGGCGGATCAACCCAGGCCGGAAACGCCGCCAGCGCAACCGGTCGCGCCCGCGACGGTGCAAGCCGCGAGCGACGACCCTGAGGCGAAGAAACGCGCGATCATTCAGGCCGCGCTGGAACGCGCGCGCAAGAAGAAGGAAGAGATGGCGCAACTCGGCGCGGGTCCGAAAAACACGGATCACGTGAGCGCCGCGGTGCAGGCACAGATCGACGCGGCCGAAGAACGCCGGCGCCGTCTCGGCCTGAAGGACGACGAAAACGCGTCCCATCCCGGCGAGGGCGGCCAGGGCGACAAACCCGCGTGAGAACGGATATCGGACCATGAACGCCACGAAACGCCGTGCGATCTACGAGATCTTGCAGAGCCTGAATCCGCATCCGACGACCGAGCTCGAATACACCACACCTTTCGAACTGCTGATCGCCGTGATGCTCTCCGCGCAGGCCACCGACGTCTCCGTGAACAAGGCGATGCGCAAGATGTTTCCCGTGGCCAACACACCGGCGGCGGTGCTCGCGCTCGGCGAGGAAGGCGTATCGGATTACATCCGCACGATCGGGCTTTATCGCACGAAGGCGAAGAACGTGATGGCGACGTGCCGCATGCTCATCGATCAATACGGTGCCGAGGTGCCGGACAATCGCGAGGCGCTCGAAGCGCTGCCGGGCGTGGGCCGCAAGACCGCGAACGTCATTCTGAACACGGCGTTCGGGCAGCCGACGATTGCCGTCGATACGCACATCTTCCGCGTCGCGAATCGCACGGGGCTCGCGCCGGGCAAGGACGTGCGCGCCGTCGAGACCGCGCTCGAGAAGTTCACGCCGAAGGAATTTCTGCACGACGCGCATCACTGGCTGATCCTGCACGGGCGCTATGTGTGCAAGGCGCGCGTGCCTGAGTGCTGGCATTGCGCGATCGAGCCGCTCTGCGAATATCGGCCGAAGACGCCTGCGCCGGTCGAATGAGCCGGTTTGGGCAGACCGGGCGCGCGGCAGTCTACAATGATGGGTTCGGAAACCCGCAATCGAATCAATACTTTATGTTCAACCCCAGCCGCGATGAAGTTCGCCAGTTCTTTACCGAAACCTGGCGCAAGGAGCGCGCCGGCGAGATTCTGACGCCGCTCGAAAGCATGGCCGCCGACTGGATCGGCGAGCATCCCGAATATCACGATGCACTGGTGAACCCCGAATCGCACGAAGCCGATTACTCGCCCGATCGCGGCCAGACCAATCCGTTTCTGCATCTGTCGATGCATCTCGCGATCAGCGAGCAACTGTCGATCGATCAGCCGCCGGGCATCCGCCGCGCGCATGACAGGCTGGTCGCGCGCCTGGGCTCGCCTCACGATGCGCAGCACGCGATCATGGATTGCCTCGGCCAGGTGATCTGGGA
Organism: Caballeronia megalochromosomata; assembly: GCA_001580565.1. Classification (GTDB taxonomy): domain Bacteria; phylum Pseudomonadota; class Gammaproteobacteria; order Burkholderiales; family Burkholderiaceae; genus Caballeronia; species Caballeronia megalochromosomata. The sequence goes on from LRBF01000057.1 coordinate 43,988, forward strand.
AGCCCAGCGCTCGGGCACGCCGCCGGATACGGACGCCTATCTCGCGCTGATCGAGCGCCGTGCTTCGCGCGACTAAGCACCCACAATAGCGCGCACCAAATGAAAACACCCCGCTGGCGAAGCGGGGTGTTGCCTGCTGACGCGCGCTCGAAAGCCGCGCTTACTTCTTCAGCACGAGATTGCCGTCGAGCGATTCGATATACGCCGCGAGGTCCTTCAGATCGCTCTGCGACAGGCTCTGCACCTGCGCCGCCATGATGGCGTTGTTGCGGCCGAAGTTCGGATTGTTGCCGCCGATCTGATACTGGCGCAGCGCCCAGTAGATATAGGTCGCGTGCTGACCCGCAAGCCGCGGATATTCGCCGCTCACCGGCTTGTTGAGGCCGGGGCCGTGGCAGGCCGCGCAATTGTGGCTGTCCGAGAGCGCCTTGCCGTTGCTCACGTCGGCCGCGTGCGCGGTGCCGACCGTCATGCCGATGAGCGCCACTGCCGCGCATGCTGCCTTGAAGCTGGTGTGAAGTGCCTTGGAGGGCTTCATGAATTCTCCTTCCCGTTATCGCTTTGCCGTGTCACGCGCGGATCACTTGTCGGGATTGTTCTTCGATTGGGGAGTCTGCGCGGCGTAGTACGCGGCGATATCGGCGATGTCCTGATCCGACAGCGTCGTCGCGATGGCGCGCATCGTGTCGAAATGACGGTCGCCCTTCTTGTAGGCGTGCAGTGCATTGGCGATGTACTGCGCGTTCTGGCCACCCAGCATCGGCACTTCGTAGACTTCGGGGTACGCGGTGCGATAGCCGGGGATGCCGTGGCAGCCGATGCACATCGCGACCTTGCCCTCTGCGGCCTTCGCGTTGCCGACGACGTCGGCCGACGCCTGGGTCGCGAAGCCGGCGAGACCGGACAGCGCTGCAATCACGGCACATTTGCCGACGAAATTGTTCATAGCTCTTCTAACCTGGCTTGAGGGGAAATCCGGCGCTCCAAAGGCCGCGGCCCGCGCCGAGCGCTTACAACCTTCTCGGGACTGTTTGCTGCTACAGGGTTTGTCGCCACGCAGGCCAAAAAAATCGCGCTAATTGTACCGCGCGACCTACCCCCCGTCCACACGCGAACCGCGCCGAAGCCCTGCTGGCAAGGGGAATCGGCTGAAAGCAGCCGTTCAGACTGCGACAATTCGTCCCTGTACAAGCGATGAGCCCGTTTGTGCGCACGCTTCACACGCATTCGGGCCTGCTACGGCAACCCGCCGATAGAGCGGCTCAAACGATACCCGGCGCACCTCAATGCCGAAAGGTCTTCTGACTTATACTGGGATTTTTTTGCCAACCGGATCTTCGTCATGCGTTTCGAAGGCTCATCGCAATACGTCGCAACCGACGATCTCAAGCTCGCGGTTAACGCCGCGATGACACTGCAACGGCCTCTCCTCATCAAGGGCGAACCCGGCACCGGCAAGACCATGCTTGCCGAGGAAGTCGCGGGTGCGCTCGGCATGCCGCTCCTGCAATGGCATATCAAGTCGACGACCAAGGCGCAGCAGGGTCTCTACGAATACGACGCGGTCTCGCGCCTGCGCGATTCGCAGCTCGGCGACGAGCGCGTGAAGGACATCCGCAACTACATCGTCAAGGGCGTGCTGTGGCAGGCGTTCGAGTCGGACCAGCAGAGCGTGCTGCTCATCGACGAGATCGACAAGGCCGATATCGAATTTCCGAACGACCTGTTGCGCGAACTCGACCGCATGGAGTTCTACGTGTACGAGACGCGCGAACTCGTGAAGGCGAAGCACCGGCCGCTCGTCATCATCACGTCGAACAACGAGAAGGAACTGCCCGACGCGTTCCTGCGCCGCTGCTTCTTCCACTACATCCGATTCCCGGACGCCGAGACGATGAAAGCCATCGTCGAGGTGCATTTCCCGAATATCAAGCAGGATCTGCTCGCAGCGGCGATGCAGAGCTTCTTCGAATTGCGCGGCGTGTCGGGACTCAAGAAGAAACCGTCTACTTCTGAACTGCTCGACTGGCTCAAACTGCTTCTGGCCGAAGACATTCCGCCCGAAGCGCTTCGCTCGTCCGATCAGAAGCAGATCGTGCCGCCTTTGCACGGCGCGCTTTTGAAGAACGAGCAGGACGTCGCGCTGTTCGAGCGTCTGCTCTTCATGAATCGCAACCATCGCTAAAAAATGAGCCGCTGGATCGAACCCGTCACGCTGGAAGGCGAGCATGTCAGGCTCGTGCCGCTCACGCGCGAGCACGAAGCCGCCCTGAGCGCCGCCGCGAGCGACGGCGAATTGTGGAAGCTCTGGTACACGTTCGTGCCCTCGCCCGACAAGACGCGCGCCTATATCGACACCGCGCTCGACATGCGCGACCGCCTGGGCGCGCATCCGTTCGCGGTGATCGATGCGAAGACCGGCGATGTCGTCGGGTCGACGCGTTACTTCAACGTCGATGAAGCGAACCGGCGGCTGGAGATCGGCCATACGTGGTATGCCCGGCGCGTGCAGAAGACCGCGCTCAACACCGAAGCCAAGTTGCTGCTGCTCACGCACGCGTTCGAAAGACTCGACGCCATCGCGGTCGAGTTCCGCACGCATTTCATGAACCACGCATCACGCACGGCGATCGCGCGGCTCGGCGCCAAGCAGGACGGCATCCTGCGCAATCATCAGGTGGGCCGCGACGGCGTGCTGCGCGACACCGTCGTGTTCTCCATCATCCAGTCGGAGTGGCCGGCGGTGCGCGCCAACCTGAAATACCGGCTCGACCGCTGATCCCGATGGAGAACGCGCCATGCTGATCGACTTCTTCTACTCGCTGCGCGACGCGAAGCTGCCCGTCTCGGTGAAGGAATATCTGACCTTGCTCGAAGGGCTCAAGGCGCAGGTGATTTCGCCATCGCTCGACGAGTTCTACTTTCTCGCCCGCATGACGCTCGTGAAGGACGAGAAATACTTCGACAAGTTCGATCGCGCGTTCGGCGCGTATTTCCACGGCTTGACCCAGCTTCCCGACGAAGCATTCGACATTCCGCTCGACTGGCTCAAGAAGCGTCTCGATCGCGAGTTCACCGCTGAGGAAAAGAAGCGCATCGAGGCGCTCGGCGGCCTCGACAAGCTGATGGAGCGCCTGAAAGAATTGATGGACGAGCAGAAGGAACGTCACGAAGGCGGCAACAAGTGGATCGGCACGGGCGGCACGTCGCCGTTCGGGCACGGCGGGTATAACCCGGAGGGCATTCGCATCGGCGGGGAATCGTCGGGGAATCGCACCGCCGTGAAGGTGTGGGACGAGCGCGCGTACAAGGACTACGACGATCAGGTCGAAATCGGCACGCGCAACATCAAGGTCGCGCTGCGGCGCTTGCGGCGCTTTGCACGCGAAGGCGCGGCCGAAGAACTCGATCTGCCCGACACGATCCGCAGCACCGCGGCCAACGCGGGCTGGCTCGATATCAAGATGGTGCCCGAGCGTCACAACAACGTGAAGGTGCTGATGCTGCTCGATGTCGGCGGCTCGATGGACGATCACATCAAGCGCGTCGAGGAGCTTTTCTCGGCCGCGAAAGCGGAGTTCAAGCATCTCGAGTTCTACTACTTCCACAACTGCGTCTACGACTATCTGTGGAAGCACAATCGCCGGCGTCACGCCGAGCGCACGCCGACCTTCGACGTGTTGCACAAGTTCACGCCGGACTACAAGCTGATCTTCGTCGGCGACGCGACCATGAGCCCCTACGAAGTGCTGCAGCCGGGCGGCTCCGTCGAGTACAACAACGCCGAAGCGGGCGCGGTGTGGCTGCGCCGTCTCGCCGATCAGTTTCCGCACCACGCGTGGCTCAATCCCGAGCCCGAGCGGCTATGGGAATACCGGCAGTCGATTTCCGCGATCCGCAATGTGCTCGGCAATCGCATGTATCCGCTCACGATGGCCGGCCTCGAAACCGCGATGCGCGCGCTGTCGAAATAAAACCAAAAGAACCGCATGAAAGCCTCTTCTCCGGCGAGCGTCGCGCTGCGCCCGTTTTTTGACTCGTCCGTCTCGACCATTGTCGCCGGCTTCGTCGCGATGATGACCGGCTACACCAGTTCGCTCGTGCTGATGTTCCAGGCGGGCCAGGCCGCGCATCTCACCGACGCGCAGATTTCATCGTGGATCTGGGCGCTCTCGATGGGCATGGCCGCCTGCACGATCGGGCTGTCGCTGCGCTACCGCGCACCGATCGTCATCGCGTGGTCCACGCCCGGCGCGGCGCTGCTCGTATCGTCGCTGCCGAACGTCGCGTATGCCGATGCGATCGGCGCGTTCATCGTCTGCGCGGTGCTGTTGACCGCGGTCGGCCTCACCGGCTGGTTCGACACGCTGATGAAGCGCATCCCGTCGGGCATCGCCGCGGCGTTGCTCGCGGGCATCCTGTTCGAGATCGGCATCGAGATTTTTCGCGCCGCCGAGCATCGGACGGCGCTCGTCATCGTGATGTTCTTCACGTATCTCGTCGGCAAACGCTTCCTGCCGCGTTACGCGATTCCGGCGACGCTCGTCGTGGGCGTCGCGGTCGCGGGCGGCCTCGGGCTGCTCGACTTCTCGCGCTTTCACGTCGCGCTCGCGCATCCCGTTTTCACGATGCCCGCGTTCTCGCTCGCTGCGGCCATCAGCATCGGCATTCCGCTGTTCGTCGTCGCGATGGCCTCGCAGAACGTGCCGGGCATCGCCGTCCTGCGCGCCGACGGCTACACGACGCCCTCCGCCCCGCTCATCTCGACGACCGGCATCGCGTCGCTCGTGCTCGCGCCGTTCGGCTCGCATGGCGTCAATCTCGCGGCCATCACCGCCGCGATCTGCACCGGCCGCGAGGCGCACGAGAATCCCGACAAACGCTACACGGCGGCCGTCTGGTGCGGCGTTTTCTATCTCCTCGCGGGTACGTTCGGCGCGACCATCGCCGCCCTGTTCGCGGCGTTTCCGAAGGAACTGGTGGTTTCCGTCGCGGCCCTCGCGCTCTTCGGCTCGATCATGAGCGGTCTCGCCAATGCGATGCAGGATGCGCGACAGCGCGAGCCCGCGCTCGTCACGTTCATGGTGACGGCATCGGGCCTCACGCTGCTGTCGATCGGCTCCGCATTCTGGGGATTGATCGCGGGCGTCGCGACCCATGTCGTGCTCAACGCCAGGCGAGTGTGACGCACGCCTACAATGACGGAATCGGCCCCGATTTCCGGCCGATTTTTCCGCAACAGAAACTGGCATTCCCGTCATGGCTTTAATCGACAAACTGCTGGCGCGCTCCACGCCGCCCGGCGCCGCCCAGAAACGCAAGACCATTGTGCGCGTACTGCTCGACGACGCCGGGCACGTCCAGGACGTCGTCCTGAAAATGAGCTGCGGCGATCCCGCGAAAGACGCTCACGCGCTCGACGAGGTCCGCAAAATGCGCTTCGCACGTGGACAACTCGGCTCGGGCACGGTGCGGCGCTGGCACGAACTCGCCTACGCGGTGGATTGAACGCGCGGTTTCGCGCCCGGTCGAACTCCGGCGCGCACGGTATCAGCGCGTTCGCCGCGCTCGGGACTAGAATGGGAGAATCATATTCAGGGGCGCGCCGCGCGAACGAAGTCGCCGCGCGGCGTCGCATTCATGGGCAATCCGCGGGTTGGTTACCGCAATTTGACAAGGCGCAACGCGTCTGAGACTCGACATGACATCCGCTCTCGACCAGCTCAAGCAATACACGACCGTCGTCGCCGACACGGGCGACTTCCAGCAATTCATCCAGTTCAAGCCGCAGGACGCGACCACGAATCCGTCGCTGATCCTGAAGGCCGTCCAGAAAGACGATTACAAGCCGCTGCTCGAAAATACCGTCAAGGAGCACGCGAAGAAGCCGATGCCGCAGATCATCGACAATCTGCTCGTGGCGTTCGGCACCGAAATTCTGAAGATCGTTCCGGGCCGCGTGTCGACCGAAGTCGATGCGCGCCTTTCGTTCGACACGAAAGCTTCGATCGACAAGGGCCGCGAAATCATCAAGCTGTATGAGAACGCGGGCGTCGACCGCAAGCGCGTGCTCATCAAGCTTGCATCGACGTGGGAAGGCATCCGCGCGGCCGAAGTGCTGCAGAAGGAAGGCATTCACTGCAATATGACGCTGCTCTTCTCGCTCGCGCAGGCCGTGGCCGCCGCCGAAGCGGGCGCGCAACTGATCTCGCCGTTCGTCGGCCGCATCTACGACTGGTACAAGAAGTCCGCCGGCGCGGATTGGGACGAAGCGAAGAACGGCGGCGCGAACGATCCGGGCGTGCAGTCGGTGCGGCGCATCTACTCGTACTACAAGAAGTTCGGCTACAAGACCGAGGTCATGGGCGCGAGCTTCCGCACGGTGAGCCAGATCACCGAACTCGCGGGATGCGACCTGCTGACGATCAGCCCCGATCTCCTGAAAAAGCTTGCCGACAGCAACGACAAGGTCGAACGCAAGCTTTCGCCGGACGCGGGCAAGAACGAGAACGTGGAGAAGATCGCCGTCGACGAGTCGACCTTCCGCTTCCTCGTCAACGACGACGCGATGGCGACCGAAAAGCTCGCCGAAGGCATCCGCGCATTCGCAGCCGATGCGGTCAAGCTGGAGAAGCTGATCGCTGCGCTTCAATAACGCGTGCCTGCAACAGAACCGCAAATCGCGCCTGAACATTGGTGCGATTTGCGGTTTTTTCTATTTCGCTGCTTCTTGACGTAATTTGACTCTTTCCGAGTCAGAGCGGTGTCTCATTGCAATAGACTTTCGAGCTTTGGCGGCATGTCCGCTTCAACGCACGGAGTCGTTCGGTCATGCAACTGGATACCTATATTTTCTACAACGGCGACTGCGCCGCCGCCCTCGAGCTTTATCAGGCGGCGTTCGGCGCACAGATCGCCGCGCTGGTCCGCTTTCGCGACGCACCGGATGGCGGCAACGCCCCGCCCGACTGGCAGGACAAGGTCATGCACGCGGTGTTCTGCGTCGGCCCGAACGCGATCATGGTCTCGGACGGCCGTTACGGTCAGCCGCGCAAGGACTACTCGGGCTTCACACTGTCGATATCCGCGGAAGACGCGCCATCGGGCGAGCGCATCTTCAATATGCTCGCCGAAGGCGGCAATGTCCTAACGCCGTGGCAGTCCACGTTCTGGACGCAAGGCTTCGGCATGCTGACGGATCGTTTCGGCGTGCCCTGGCTCGTCAATGTGGTGCACGAAGGCGAAGCACAGGCAGCCTGAGTGTCATCGCGTCATGGATTGAGCGGCCGCGCACCTTCGATATTCCACTGCCGCTCGATCTCAGACAGACGCAGCCGCAGCCGATCCACCTGCTCCACGAAGCGCATCGCGAGCCAGTGCATGCCCTGTGTCGTGGCGCTTGCATCGTCGTCCGCGCACGGCGGCACGACTGGCGCATCCACCGCGCGGTACAGCAGGCTCACACGCCCGAAGCGCAAGGCGCGGGCCATCTGCAGAAGCTGCTGGCGCACGGCGTACTCGCCCGGCGAACACGCGATCGCGAAGCGGCTGGGCGTCGCGCTCGCGACTTCCGGCATCGACGTGACCAGCATCTCCAGCGCCGCGAGAATCGAGCGATGCAGCCGCTGGACCTCTTCGAGCCGCGCCATCGGTACATCGGTTTCCTTCGCGACCGATTCCATCAGCGCGCGCGCCTGCACGAGCCGCTGGCTCATCGCGTAAAAGCGCCGCGCGGTTTCCTCGGCGAGCAGCGGCGTGCCGTCGAGCAAGGCCCCATAGACCTTCGCGCATTCGCGCAGATTGTCCGCGAGACGATAGCGCCACGAGTACGTCGCGTATTGCGGCAGCACGAACGAAAACGCGAGCGCGATCACGACGCCGATCATCACATTGGCCGTGCGCCACAGGCCGGTGGAAAGCGGCAAATCGCCGTGGCCGGAGACGATGACCATCGTGATGGCCGTGAGCAGCGCGACATAGCCCGCCTTGCCGATCGCGTAATACGCGCAGCCGCCCGCGGTCAGGCACATCAGGACGAAGAACAGCATCGACGAGCCGGTGATCATCTGCGCGAGGATGAGCACGAGCCCGAACGCCGCTCCGAGCATCGTGCCGATGGCGCGCTCGGCCGCCTTCTTGCGGATATTGCCGTAATGCTGCAAGCCGCCGATCACGACCAGCACCGACACCGACGCCCACACGCCGTGCGGCATGTCGATGCCCGTCGTGACCGCGATCGACATCGCCATCGCGAGCGCGACGCGCACGCCGTGGATCGTGTTCGCGTGCCGGTAGCGGAAGTACGGCGACGCGATCGAATGGAGCAGGCGCGCGAAACGGCTGCGCCTGGGTGACGTCGATGTCGGAGAAAGCATGGTTCGCTCGTGTCGATGAACACACACGCCTGACAAACAAAGGCGGTCGGAAAACAAAACGCCCGTAACGGCCGGATGGCCATTACGGGCGTTTTACCAGCTTTTCGCGCGCCGCGCCGGGCGGGCGCGCGAACGGCCGGAATCAGCCTTCCACGATGTCCAGATAGTCTTCCGGACGCGTGCGGTCGTCCGAGCGCTTGAGGCCCAGCACCTTCACGAGCAGGCTCACGACGATCGAGACGATCAGGTTCGCGATCAGCGCCCATACGGCCGCGTAGCCCGGCACGACATAGCCGAACAGATGCAGCGGATAGATCGAGCCCTTCAGTTGCAGCGACACGGCCATCCACGTTCCCACGCCGATGCCCACCGCCCAGCCGATCAGCAGACCACGATGATCGAGCACGCGCGTATAGAGGCCGAGCACGAGCGCGGGCAGCGTCTGGATGATCCAGATGCCGCCGAGCAGTTGCAACTGGATCGCGTAGGTCAGCGGCAGCGCGAGAATGAACACGACCGCGCCCACCTTCACGATCAGCGACACGAGCTTCGCGACGTTGGTTTCCTGCTCCGGCGTCATCGATTTGTTGACGAACTCGCGGTGCACGTTGCGCGTGTAGAGATTCGCCGCCGCGATCGACATGATCGCCGCCGGCACCAGCGCGCCGATGCCGATGGCCGCGAACGCCACCCCCACGAACCACGACGGGAAGTAGTGCAGGAACAGCGCCGGCACCGCGAAGTTCGCGCCATACGCCTTGAAGTACGACGCGAATTCCGGCATATCCTTCACGCCCGATGCCAGCGCCATGTAGCCGAGCAGCGCGAGCAGGCCGAGCACGAGCGAATACGCCGGCAGGAGCGCCATGTTGCGGCGGATCGTGTTGCCCGAGTTCGACGAGAGAATCGCCGTCACCGAATGCGGGTAAAGGAAGAGCGCAAGCGCCGAGCCGACCGCGAGCGTCGCGTACGCGCTGTAGCCGTTCAGGCTCGCGGCGTCGGGCGCTTTCAGCAACAGCTTTTCGGGCGGCACGACGCTGAAGATATGGCCGAAGCCGCCGAGCTGCGCCGGAATCACGATCATCGCGGCGATGATCGTGATGTAGATCAGCACGTCCTTCACCACGGCGATCATCGCGGGTGCGCGCAGGCCCGACGTGTACGTGTACGCGGCGAGAATCGCGAACGCGATGATGAGCGGCAGATCGCCGACGAAGCCCTGCGTCGAAAACCCGAGCGCGCCGATCACCACTTCGATGCCGACGAGCTGCAGCGCGATGTACGGCATCGTCGCGACGATGCCCGTCACCGCGACGGCGAGCGCGAGCATGCGGCTGTTGTAGCGCGCGTGCACGAAGTCGGCGGCGGTCACATAGCCGTGACGCTTCGCGATGCTCCAGAGCTTCGGAAACACGACGAACGCGAACGGATAGATGAGGATGGTGTACGGCAGCGCGAAGAAGCCCGTCGCGCCCGCGCCGAACACGAGCGCCGGCACCGCGACGAACGTGTAGGCGGTGTAGAGATCGCCGCCGAGCAGGAACCACGTGACGATGGTGCCGAAGCGGCGGCCGCCGAGACCCCATTCGTCGAGCTGGGCCAGATCGCCCTTGCGCCAGTGCGCGGCGATGAAGCCGAGAATCGTGACGCCGACGAAGAAGAGAACGAAGACGAAGGTTGCGGTGGCGTTCATCATCGCGCACCTCCGCTCTTTCGTCCCGAGGGCAGCGCCTTCGTCTTCTTATAGACGACGGCGGTGATGACCGCGCTGATCAGCACCCACAGAAGCTGATACCAGTAGAAATAGGGAAAGCCCCACAGAACGGGCTCGATCTTGTTGTAAAACGGCACCCATACCACACCGATCCACGGAAGGATCAGAAGCCATAGCCAATGCTTGTTGCGCGGTTGTCCGGTGCCGGTCGCAGCTTCGTGAGCCATGAACGGTCTCCTCTTTGTTTTGATTCGCGTCGTTATTGCGAGCCCGGCGGGATGCCGGTCGTCGGGTAGACATGCCGTTGAAAGCACCCCGAAATAACAGAGGGAGTATATGGACCCTTAAAACACGGTCAAGCAGGGGGAATCCCGACTATTCGGCTGATTTGAAAGGTTTTTGTAAATAGGCCAAAACCCTCGTTTCGGCCATGGCTTCCTGCGGCGCGTCGATCAGATCGAAAACGAGCCGCTCGTCGCGATGTCGGCGCTCTCGGCAAGACCCTTCACCCACTTGCGCGCGGGCAGGCCGAGTTGCGCTTCGATCAGCTTCGCGCGCGTGTCGAGCGCCGTGAACGACACGTCGAGCGCGGGTCCGGCGAACGCGATCGCGACGCGATTGCCGTCGTGCACTTCGGGCAGCGCGATCACGCGACGATCGAACGCCTCGTTCAGATGACGCATGTTGCGCACGAAGCTCGGATGATCGCCGAACAGGTTGATCGTGACGACGCCCGCCTCCGGCGTGAGACACGCGCGGCATGCGCGATAGAACGACACGCTGTCGAGCACGGGGCCGCGCGCGGTGGCGTCGTAGAGATCGATCTGCAACGCGCCGATCGTGCCGTGATTCGCGCGATCGTTGACGAACTCCCATGCGTCGCGCTCGGTGACGGTCAGGCGGGCATCGTCGTAGGGCAGCTCGAACATCGCGCGCGCGGCGATCACGACCGCCGGATTCAGCTCGACGGCTTCCACCTTCGCGCGCTTCAGAAAGCGATGGCAGAACTTGGTGAGCGCGGCCGCGCCGAGCCCGAGCTGCACGACGCGTTCGGGCGTTTCGACGAAGAGCAGCCACGCCATCATCTGCTGCGCATACTCGAGCTCGATGTGATCGGGCTTTTTCAGCCGCATCGCGCCTTGCACCCATTCGGTGCCGAAGTGCAGATAACGCACGCCGCCCTCTTCCGAGAACGTCACGGGCGCGAAGCGCGGCTTGCGGGGCGCGTCGATGCGCGGTGCGTTCGCGAGATCGTCGCGATCGTCATCACTGCGCTGGCGCTTCGATTTGCTGTTGTCCTTCTTGCGGCCGAATGCGCGAGCTTCGGCCGACGCGCGCTTGATGAGATTCGTCATTGTGTCGTGAGGATGTCGCGCCAGATGCGCAATTTTTGATCGAACGAGAGGATAGCATTGGCCGCGCTCGACGACGGCAGCACGAGCGTCGCGTAGCCCGCGGCGCTCAGGACGGGCGCGAATTTGCCCGACGTTTTGCCGTTGAAGCACACCTTGCGCAGTTTAGGAAAACGCGTGTGGAACGCGGCGAAGTCATTGGGCGATGCATTGCGGATCGCCGTATCCAGGCTGCCTTCGCGCTCGCACGCGGCGAGCACGTCCCACAGGCCGATGCCATGCGCGACGAGCCGCGCGAGGCGATCGTCGTAGGCCAGTTCATGCAGGTCCTCGCCGATCGCCGCGCCGACGAGCTTCCAGAACTGGTTGCGCGGATGCGCGTAGTACTGCGTCGCCGCGAGCGACGCGACGCCCGGAAAGCTGCCGAGGATGAGCGTGTGCGTCGCTTCATCGCCGACCGGAGCGAATCCCGCGAGCTTCATTTCGCCTCGCCATGCGCGACGCGCTTCGCATGCGAACTCAGATGTTCGTACGAGCGCGCATGTTCGCGCCGATGCGGGCCGTGCGTCGCGGCGAGCCTGATCCACAGCGCATCGAGCATGCATTCGGTGACCATCAGCGGTGCGCCGTGACGCTTGAACACCGAGCGGCGCGCGACGAGCGCGTGCGGTTGCTGATTCGTTTGCACGGATGCGAGCCGATGCAGCGGATGCCGCGCCGTCAGCCTGCGGCTCGCGAGCGCCGAACGCGACACGCTGCTGTCGCTATAGAGCAGTTCGGCGAGCGGACGCGTGCGCAGACGGCGCATCGATTGCCACACGCCCGTGCTGTGCGCGAGCGGCACGATGCTATGCGCGACGACGAACGGCGCGCCATCCACCTTGAGCGCGACTTCGCGCACCCACACAGGCGTGCGCGGCGTGAGTTCGAGCGCGCGCGCTTCGTCCGGCCAGGGCATGTCGACGGCTTCGCGCGTGACTTCGACCGTCACCGCGCCGAGCGTGCGCAGATGCGCGGTCAGCGAGCCGCCGCGTGTGAGCCAGTCCTTTTGTGCGTCGGTGAGCGAGGCGAGCGGAATGACGCGCCAGTGCGCGTCGGTTGGATCGTTGGGCGTGAGCATGGCGGTGATTATAGGATCACCCGCACTTCGGACAATTCGTATGGAGCCTGCGCGCCGATCGAAAGAAACTGAATGGCCGTTCACGCGTGTCATGTGCGGCCGCGCGCCGGGCGATCATCGGCATATCAATCAATAAGAGGACATCGAATGTCGGAAAACAAGAAACAGACATCGAAGAAAGTTGCGCATCTCGCGGCTGAAACGCTGCATGACCCGAAGGCGTCGGCCATCAAGAAAAGCCTCGCGGCGTCTGCCCTGTCGCAGTCACACACCACAAGGCAGACGGGCGCCGAGATGGAACACAAGGCGAGCGAAGTGCTCCACAGCAACAAGTATTCGAAAGAAACGAAGACGCTGGCCGCGTCAGTTCTTGCGCAATCCAACAAGGAACGCAAGGCGAAATAAAAAACGCGCCGCCGGTTTCCCGGCGGCGCGCCCATTCGAAACGCTCAAACAGATTTACCGCGCGAGCAACAGCGCATTCGTGCGCTTCACGAAGCTCGCCGGATCCTCCAGCGCGCCACCTTCGGCGAGCAACGCCTGATCGAACAGCAGATGGCACCAGTCGGCGAAATTGGCGCTATCCGCATTCAATGCCTTCACCAGCGGATGTTCCGGATTCACCTCCAGAATCGGCTCCGCTTGCGGCGCCTTCTGCCCCGCCGCCTTCAGCATGCGTTGCAGATAGCCGCTCATGTCGCCTTCATCGGCAACGAGGCAGCTGGGCGAATCGGTGAGACGGAACGTGAGACGCACGTCCTTGGCCTTGCCTTCGAGCGCTTCCTTCATCTTTTCGACGAGCGGCTTCAGTTCCTCGCCGACCTTCTCCTGCTGCTGCTTTTCCTCGTCGTCGAGCGCACCCAGATCGAGATCGCCGCGCGCGACGCTCGCGAGCGGCTTGCCGTCGAACTCATTGAGGAACGACAGCATCCACTCGTCGACGCGATCGGTCAGCAGCAGCACCTCGACGCCCTTCTTGCGGAACACTTCGAGATGCGGGCTGTTCTTCGCGGCCTGCCAGCTATCGGCGGTGACGTAGTAGATCTTCGTCTGCTCGGGCTTCATGCGCGCGACATACTCCGCGAGCGACACGTTCTGCTCGTCGTTGTCGTTCTGCGTCGATGCGAAGCGCACCAGCTTCGCGATGCGCTCGCGATTGCTGAAATCCTCGCCGATACCTTCCTTCAGCACCTGCCCGAACTCGTTCCAGAAGGTCGCGTACTTTTGCTTGTCGGCGTCTTCGGTCGCATCAGCGGAGGATGATGCGATCTCTTCGAGCATCGACAGCACGCGCTTGGTCACGCCTTCGCGGATCGCCTTCACGTCGCGGCTTTCCTGCAGGAGTTCGCGCGACACATTGAGCGGCAGATCGGCCGAATCGACCACGCCCTTCACGAAACGCAGATATGCGGGCAGCAGTTGCTCGGCGTCGTCCATGATGAACACGCGCTTCACGTAGAGCTTCAGCCCGCCGCGATGCTCGCGGTTCCACAGATCGAACGGCGCGTGCTTCGGCACGTACAGCAGTTGCGTGTACTCGCTGCGGCCTTCGACGCGGTTGTGCGTCCACGCGAGCGGATCGTCGTGATCGTGCGAGATATGCTGATAGAACTGTTTGTACTGTTCGTCGCTGATGTCGTTCTTCGGACGTGTCCAGAGCGCGCTCGCCTGGTTGACGGTCTCGTCCTCGTCCTTCGTGACCATCTCGCCTTTCTCTGCGTCCCACTCTTCCTTCTTCATCAGGATGGGCAGCGCGACGTGATCCGAATACTTCTGGATGATCGACTTGAGCTTGTGCGACGACAGCAGCTCGTCCTCGTCGGCACGCAGATGCAGCGTGATGGTCGTGCCGCGTTGCGCGCGCTCGATGTCCTCGACTTCGAAATCGCCCTCGCCCGCGCTCGTCCAGCGCACGCCCTGATTCGCCGGCAGACCGGCGCGGCGCGTTTCGACCGTGATCTTGTCCGCGACGATGAAGCCCGAATAGAAGCCCACGCCGAACTGGCCGATGAGCGCCGCGTCCTTCTGCTGGTCGCCGGAGAGCTTCGAGAAGAATTCCTTCGTGCCCGAGCGCGCGATGGTGCCCAGGTGCGAAATCGCTTCCTCGCGGCTCATGCCGATGCCGTTGTCGTCGATGGTGACGGTGCGTGCGGCTCTATCGAACGATACGCGGATGCGCAGGTCCGGATCGTTCTCGTAGAGCGCGCTGTTCTCGATCGCCTCGAAGCGCAGCTTGTCGGCGGCATCAGAGGCGTTGGAAATCAGCTCGCGCAGGAAAATTTCCTTGTTGCTGTAGAGCGAATGAATCATCAGGTGCAGAAGCTGCTTCACTTCTGCCTGAAAGCTCATGGTTTCTTGCGCCATGGTCGGGTCCTCTTTGTTGATTTCGATTGGTGCGATTGCCTTGCGGCGTGTTTGGCGGACGCCGCTAATTTGCCTGATATAAGGGCGGCTGGGTGCTTTTCAAGGGTTCGTTTGCCGGATCCCGATTTCGTGTCGGTCTATTAGCACTGCCCCTGTGCGGGGCGGCACCTACTTTCTTTGCTGCTGCAAAGAAAGTAGGCAAAGAAAGCAGCTTTTCCCATCCAAAGTGCCTCACGCCGGCCGCGGCACAGGCGATTGGCTGAATGGCCCGGCTGTAGCGAGTGCCCTCAGAGGCCTAACCGGGCTTGGATCGCGCACGGTCTGTCACATCGCGCCACACGCGTGGCTGGTTCAGCACCAAATAGCTCCGTCCCGCTTCGCGGCCGACCGGTCAATCGGGGGTGCATGCGCTTCTGCGCTTCTCCTTCTTCGTTGGTTTCCCCCGCATACCCAACGGCAGCGCGCAGCGCTGTGCCGAAACTATTTCGTGCTGAACCAGCGCGCTCGGATTTCTAGCGCGGCAGACCGTGCGCGGTCCAAGCCCGGTGAGTTTTGTGGGGGCGCTCGCTACTGCCGGTCCATTCAGCCAATCGCCTGTGCCGCGGCCGGCATGAAGCACTTTGGATGGAAAAGCTGCTTTCTTTGCCTACTTTCTTTGCAGCAGCAAAGAAAGTAGGTGCCGCCCCGCACAGGGGCAGTGCTAATAAACCAAAAAGAAATCAGGCCATCCACGGAAGCCCAGGCAAACAAAACAGCGAAACGTTAAGCACTGCGCCGCGCAGCCTTCTCCAGACAGTTCGAAAGGAACCCCGACAACGCCGGATCGCCGCAATTGGCGATATTGAATCGCATCCACGTCGTCGGCGACTGATGCGGCGAAAACAGACTGCCGGGCGTCAGCAGAAACCCCGCTTCGTGTCCCGCCGCCGCGAGCCCATCGGAATCGATGCCCGCATCCGCCCAAAGAAACATACCCGCCGCCGGCGTCGCGAAAAGCCGCAGACCCGTCTTTTCCAGCATGCGCGCGGTCTTGTCCCGCACGCCGTCGAGCCGCGCGCGCAGCCGCTCGACGTGTCGCCGGTAGTGCCCTTCCGTCAGCACCTTATAGACCACGCGTTCGTTGATTTCCGGGCTCGTCATGCCGACGAGCATCTTCTGGTCGGCAAGCGCCTTCGCCACCTCCGGTGCCGCCGCGATATAGCCGACGCGCAAATTCGCCGCCAGCGTCTTCGAAAAGCTGCCGAGGAAAATCACGCGCTTCAGTTGATCGAGCGAGGCGAGACGCGTCGCCGGAAAGCCCGCCGGACAAAGATCGCCATAAACATCGTCCTCGACGACGATGAAGTCGTATTCCTGCGCGAGCTGAAGAATCCGGAACGCCTGCGCCGCCGTGAGCGACGTGCCGGTCGGATTCTGCAGAACCGAATTGATGATCAGCATCTTCGGCCGCCAGGTCGCGACGAGCGTTTCCAGCGCGTCGAGGTCCGGGCCCTCGGGCGTATACGGCATGCCGACGAGCCGCGCGCCCTGCGAAGCGAAGCGCCCGAACATCTGGAACCACGCCGGATCGCCGACGATCACCGCATCGCCCGGCTTGACGTAGAGACGCGAGATCAGGTCGATCGCCTGCGTGATGCCCGACACCAGCACGATCTGCCGCGCCGCCGACGCGCCGATTTCCAGCTCCTCCAGCCGCGTCTGCAACTGCTGGCGCAGCGGCAGAAAACCTTGCGGCGTGCCGAAGCCGAGCATCTGCGCGCCGCTCTGGCGCGACAGCGCGCGCAGCGCGTTGGTGATCAGCTCGCCATCGAGCCAGCGGCCCGGCAGATAGCCGAGACCCGGCCCTTTTTCCGGAGTCGACGTGTGCAGCATGTTGCGCAGCAGCCAGACCACGTCGATGGTGTTCTGCACCGGCTCGCGCTCCGGTGTGACGGTGCTCGCCTCGCCTTTCGCGACGAGCGTCGGCGTGACGCGTTCGCGCACGTAGAAGCCGGAGCCGCGCCGCGAATCGAGATAGCCGTGCGCGACGAGCCGCTCGTACGCCTCGACGACGGTGAAGCGCGACACGCCCTTGTCGAGCGCGAGCTTGCGGATCGACGGCATGCGCATGCCGGGCCGGAACACGCGCTCGTCGATGCGGCGACGGCCCCATTGCACCAGTTGATCGACGAGCGTGAGTTGCGCGGCGTCGTGCGGGGCGGGAATCTGGTCGAGCGGAACGGACATGCGGGCCTCCGGTGTGCGGCAAGCGCGGCTGTGCGCCGGGAAAAACTGTACCGAATAGTATTGGGCCGATTGTACCGTTACTGTTACGGTGATAGCGGCTACATTTTGCTTTCGGGCTGCCCGGCGCGCGCGACGGATGCGTTTATGCTATCGGCCTCTTCTTATCGCATCGCCCGCCATGAACGACCATCGACTCAAACTCGATCACCTCGTGATCGCCGCCCGCACACTGGAAGAAGGCGCGCAGTTCATCGCCGCGAAATTCGGCGTCGAGACGGTGCCCGGCGGCGCGCACCCGCTGATGCGCACGCACAACCGGCTGCTGAACCTGTGGGGCGGCGCGTATCTGGAAGTGATCGCGATCGATTCGTCGGCCGCAACGGTCGAGTCGCCCCGGCCGCGCCTTTTCGCGCTGGACGATCCCGCGATGCAGCGTCGTCTCGAAGACGACGGCCCTTTGCTCGTGCACTGGGTCGCGCGCGTCGACCGGCCGACGTCGCTCGCGCGCTGGCGTGAGCAGTATCCGGAGCGTATCGCGCCCGTCACGGCGATGTCGCGTGCCGGCAATACATGGGGCCTGACCGTGCCCGACGACGGCGCGTTTCCGGCGTGGCAAGGCGCGGGCGACGGCGTGCTGCCGTCGCTGATCCAGTGGGACACGCCGCGCCATCCGAGCGACGCGCTGCCGGAAACGGGCATCGCGCTGCGCTCGCTGACAGGTTTTCATCCGCGCGCGGAAGCGGTTTCGGACCAGCTCGCGTGGCTCGGCGCGGCGCACCTGATGCACGTCGAGCAGACGGCGGGCGCGCCGGCGCTGGTCGCGCAGTTCGATCTGCCGGACGGATCGACGCTGACGCTCGGCGAATCGGCGGAACAGGCAGCCGCGCGCGAGGAAGAAGCGCGACAGGCGTCAAAGCGCCGTCGCACGAAGAAGACGGATACGCAGGACGAACCAGAGACACCGCCGCAGTCCGACTGAGCCTGCGCATTGCACAACGAACAAGGAGACACCTTACGATGAAGACCCGCGAAACCGAAGGCATGCTGCTCGGCCTGATCGGCGTCGTCATTTTCAGCCTGACGCTGCCGATGACGCGCATCGTCGTCGCGGAGGTGCATCCGCTGCTGAACGGCCTCGGACGCGCGCTCGTCGCGGCGATTCCGGCCGCCGCCCTGCTCGCGTGGCGTCGCGAAAAGCTGCCGACCTGGGCGCAGGTCAAAAGTCTCGCGGTGGTCGCGCTCGGCGTGATCATCGCGTTTCCGGTGTTTTCGGCGTGGGCGATGAAGACCGTGCCCGCATCGCACGGCGCGGTCGTGAACGGTTTGCAGCCGTTGTGTGTCGCGATCTATGCCGCGTGGCTCTCGCACGAACGGCCGTCGAAAGCGTTCTGGGCGAGCGCGGTGGCGGGCAGCGCGATCGTCGTCGCCTTTGCGTTGCAGGCGGGCGGCGGCGGGCTGCAGGCGGGCGATCTGCTGATGCTCGTCGCGGTCGGCATCGGCGCGCTCGGTTACGCGGAAGGCGCGCGGCTCGCGCGTCAGATGGGCGGCTGGCAGGTGATCTGCTGGGCGCTCGTGCTCTCCGCGCCGTTCCTGTTGCTGCCGGTCGGCTGGCTCGCGTGGGCGCAATTGTTCGGCAGCCATGCGACGCATCCCGAACCGCTCGCCCTCAAGACGTGGCTCGCGTTCGGCTATGTCACGCTGTTCTCGCAATTCATTGGTTTCTTCGCGTGGTACGCCGGGCTCGCGATGGGCGGCATCGCGCGCGTCGGACAAGTGCAGCTTCTCCAGATCTTCTTCACGATGGCGTTCTCCGCGCTCTTCTTCGGCGAGCATGTGAGCACGTCGACGTGGCTGTATGCGGCCGCCGTCATCGTGACCGTCGTACTCGGCCGCAAGGCCTCCGTGCGTCCAGGGCCGCAACCGGCAGTGGTCGCGGCGGGCACGACGCACGCAAGATGACGCACTCGCGCGATAATTGCGGATCGCCGTTAGACATCACCCAGAGACAACCGAGGCATTTCATGAATCAAGCCGATCTCCGCGCCACGCCGTGGCAACTCTCCGAACGCGCCCGCAAGCTCACCAGTTCGGCGATTCGCGAAATCCTGAAGGTCACGGAACGGCCGGAAGTCATTTCCTTCGCGGGTGGACTGCCCTCGCCCGCGACGTTTCCCGTCGAGGAAATGCGCCACGCCTCGGAACGCATCCTGCGCGATCAGCCCGCCGCCGCGCTCCAGTACAGCGCGACCGAAGGCTACATGCCGCTGCGCGAATGGGTCGCGGCGCGCTATTCCGTGAACGGCGCGCATATCCGCCCGTCGCAGGTGCTCATCACGACCGGCTCGCAGCAGGCGCTCGATCTGCTCGGCAAGACGCTCGTCGATCCGGGCAGCCGCGTGCTGGTCGAAACGCCGACGTATCTCGGCGCGCTGCAGTCGTTTTCGCTCTTCGAACCGCACTACGTGCAGGTGCCGACCGATGAGTCCGGCCTGATCCCCGAAGCGCTCGATGCCACGCTCACCGCGCACGCACGCCTGCTTTACGCGCAGCCGAACTTTCAGAACCCGACCGGCCGGCGCCTTCCGCTCGAGCGCCGCCGCGCGCTCGCCGCGTTCGCGCAGAACGCGTCGTTCCCCGTGATCGAGGACGATCCCTACGGCGCGCTCGACTACGCCGGCGCCCCGCTGCCGACAATGCTCTCGATGGCGCCCGCGCACATCGTGCATCTCGGCTCGTTCTCGAAAGTGCTGGCGCCGGGCCTGCGCGTGGGCTACATCATCGCGCCCGAGGAATTGCACTTCAAACTCGTGCAGGCCAAGCAGGCAACCGATCTGCACACGCCGAGCCTCACCCAGCGCATCGTCTACGAGGTGGTCAAGGACGGTTTCCTCGATCGACATGTGCCGACCATCCGCGCGCTCTATCGCGACCAGTGCGAGGCGATGCTCCACGCGCTGGAACGCCACATGCCCGCCGGCGTCGAATGGAACCGGCCGGAAGGCGGCATGTTCGTGTGGGTGAAGCTGCCGCGGCACATCGACTCGATGAAGCTGCTCGAGCAGGCGATCGCGCAGCATGTCGCCTTCGTGCCGGGCGGTCCGTTCTTCGCGAACGAGGCCGAGTCCAATACGATGCGCCTGTCGTTCGTGACGGTTCCGCCCGCGACGATCGACGAAGGCGTGGCGAAGCTCGGCGCGCTGATTCGCGCGAGCGTCTGAATTTTCGGGGCGCGAGTCCGCCCTTTCATCCCGTTTCCAGTTACGAGGAGCAACCGATGGCATCCAATGTGTACGACAAGCTGAAGGAACTCGGCATCGAACTGCCCGTCGCGGGCGCGCCCGCCGCCGCTTACGTGATGAGCGCGCAAAGCGGCAACACGGTGTATCTCTCCGGGCACATCGCGAAGAAGGCTGGCCAGGTGCATGTCGGCAAGCTCGGCGACAACATCACCACCGAAGAAGGCAAGGCCGCGGCGCGCAGCGTCGCCATCGACCTGATCGCGACGCTGCACGCGCATGTCGGCGATCTGAACAAGGTGAAGCGCATCGTCAAGGTGATGAGCCTCGTGAACTCGACGTTCGAGTTCACCGAGCAGCACATCGTCACGAACGGCGCGTCGGAACTCATCGCGGAAGTGTTCGGCGATGCGGGCAAGCACGCGCGCTCGGCGTTCGGCGTGGCGCAGATTCCGCTCGGCGCGTGCGTCGAGATCGAGTTGATCGCGGAAGTCGCATAAGGCGCGTCTCCCGTCTCGCCAGGCGAAACCCGACGCGCTCAGGCCGTCGGGTTTTTTGTATCTTCAGCAGGTCAATACGCTCATGTCCTCACGCACCGTCCAGTTCAAGCAGGTCGACGTCTTCACGCCGGTTCCGTTCAAGGGCAATCCGCTCGCGGTCATCTTCGACGCCGAAGGTCTGACGACGCAACGCATGCAGGAAATCGCGCGCTGGACCAATCTGTCGGAGACGGCGTTCCTGATGCCGCCGACCGATCCGCGCGCCGACTATCGCGTGCGCATCTTCACGACGGCGCTCGAGTTGCCTTTCGCCGGCCATCCGACGCTCGGCAGCGCGCACGCGCTCATCGACAGCGGCTACACGCCCAAAACGCCCGGCCGCCTCGTGCAGGAATGCGGCGTCGGGCTCGTGACGCTCGCCGATCGCGGGAACGGCGAGTGGGCGTTTGCCGCGCCCCCTGCAACCATCGCGCCGCTGACCGCGGAGCAGAACGAACGGCTCGCCAGCGCGCTCGCGCCCGCGGTAATCGATTTCAGCGCGCCGCCCGCCGCCGTCAACAACGGCGCGCCCTGGCTCGTCGTGCGCGTGAAGGACGCGGCGCAATGTCTCGCGCTGTCGCTGCAAGGCCGCGCGCGCGAGTCGCTCGAAGCGCTCGTCGCGGAAGTGGGCATGCATGGCATCGCAGTCTATGGCCCGCATGAAACCGGCGGACCCGCGACGTTCGAGCTGCGCGTGATCCTGCTCGGCGCGGAGAATATCGAGGATCCGGTGACCGGCAGCGCGAACGCGGCGCTCGCGACGCTGCTGACCACGCAGAACAGGCGGCCGGGCGCTTCATACACGGTGCGCCAGGGCACGGCGCTCGGCCGCGACGGTCGCGTCAGCATCACCTACGACGACGCGGCCGACGGCGCACCGATCTGGATCGGCGGCGCTTCGGTAACTGTGATCGACGGCACATTCTGCATCTGAAACAATGACCTACGCGCCGCCGGGAGGCCGCGCGTATACCCCCAAGCGCCGCCCCTTTCTTAATCCCGGAGGCTTCGCTAATATCTGAACAATCGGGGGATCAGAACGCACACGCGGTTCGCATCGGCGGAGGCTATGCTTCGTGAGGATGAGCCGCTTGCACCGCAGCGCAAACGTATGCCGCTAGCGACACCGGATGCTCGCCGAACGGCCGTTGCGCTGCCTCTTGACGTGGATCGGGACGTGGATCGGGTCTCGGAGAAACAAGCCGCCGATCATCCGCTGCGCGCCGCGCACGGTATATTCACTCGTTTCGGCCGAACGCCTCAAACCATGTATCGCTTCATCCACTTCGCGCAGTTCGCAGCACGCCACGCGCCACGCGACCGGGCGCGCACGGACGCCCCATGAAGCGCACGCGCTCCCACGTCTTGTCCGACACCATCCTCGGCGCGCCGGCGGCGCGGCGTCGGCGCGCGCTCCTCGCGATTCCCGTGCTCGGCACCTTCGTGCTCGTGCTTCTGTGGGCGGTGATCTTCGCCCGGCTCTCCGTCGAGCGCGAAGCGACGACGCACGAATCGATGGCTTCCGCCGCCATCCTCTCGTCGGCGCTCGAACAGCACACCATCAAGGCGATCCATCAGGTCGACCAGATTACCCGCTTCGTCAAATACGAGTACGAGAAGTCACCCGACAACTTCGATCTGATCGCCACGGTCGAGAAAGGTGTCGTGCAGAGCGACACGCTCGTGCAGGTCTCGCTGATCGACGAATACGGTACGCTCATCGCCAATACGTCGGACCCGCATCCTAAGCCGATCGACCTGTCCGATCGCGAGCACTACAAGATCCACGCACATTCGAACGACGACCTGCTCTACATCAGCCGCCCGGTGCGCGGGCGCGTGTCGGGCCTGTGGACGCTGCAGATCACGCGGCGGCTCAATCATGCGGACGGCTCGTTCGCTGGCGTCGTGGTGGTGTCGGAAGATCCGGCCTATTTCACGAGCGATTTCTACAACGTCGCGTCGATCGGCCGCGAAGGCGTGATCGCGGTCGTGTCGGACAACGGCTCCGTGCTCGCGCGCAGCACGGGCGGCAACCTCGCCGAGAGCGCCGCGGCGAGCTCCGCCGCGAAAGGCAACGCGCACGGCGCACCGGCGGACCGCCCGCACGCCGCGTTCAGCGCGAGCGGCGTCTATCCGACGACGGAGCACGCGTCCGGCATCTATGTTGATCCGATCGATCATGTGAAGCGCATCGTCTCGTACCGGCATATCGATGGCTATCCGCTCGGCGTGCTCGTCGGTCTCTCCGAACGCGAGGAGATGATCGACTACAACCACACGCGCAACGTCTATCTGCTGATGGCGAGCTTCATCTCGCTCGCGATGCTCGGCTTCTTCGCGGTGGCGACGGGTCTTATCGGCAAGCTGCTCGGGCGCGAGCGCGAGATGACGCATCTCGTCGAATACGACCTGCTCACCGGCCTGCGCAACCGCTACTCCACGCTGCGCGCGCTCAGGCAGGACGTGGCGCAGCCGGAGAACATCGGGCGCCTCGCGCTGCTCTTCATCGACCTCGACAATTTCAAGACGGTCAACGATACGCTCGGCCACAATGCCGGCGACATCGTCCTGCAGATGACCGCGTCGCGGCTCGCGGAGACGGTCGGGCAAAGCGGTACGCTCTCGCGCATCGGCGGCGACGAGTTCGTGGTCGTCGTGAAGGGCGATGACGTGGAACAGCGCGCCGTCACGCTCGCCAACGATATCGCGACGATGTTCGCCACGCCCTTCGACGTGCGCGGCAGCGCGTTCGTGCTGCATGCGAGCATCGGCATCGCGCTCTTCTCGGTATCGAACGAAAGCGAGATCGATCTGCTGAAGAAGGCCGATCTCGCGATGTACAGCGCGAAGGACGCGGGCCGGAACTGTTATCAGTTCTATTCGCCGCAGTTGTCGCATCGCGCGGATCATCTGATGAAGTGGGAGCAGCAACTGCGCGTCGCCCTCACGGAACAGCAACTCTTCCTCGTCTATCAGCCGAAGATCGATCTCACGCGCCGCTGCATCACCGGCTTCGAGGCGCTCGTGCGCTGGAATCATCCGCAGCACGGGCTCATTCCGGCCAACGAGTTCATTCCTGTGGCGGAATCGACCGGACTCATCGTCGCGGTCGGCGATTTCGTCATTCACACGGCATGCATGCAACTCGCGCAATGGCAGCGCGATGGTTATACGGGGCTGTCGCTTGCCGTGAACATCTCGGCCGTGCAGTTCTGGCGCGGCGACTTGCTGGAGACGGTCGCGCGCGCGATCGAGGCGAGCGGCATTGCGCCCGACAAGCTCGAACTCGAAATCACCGAGACGGTGATGGTCGAGTATCCGGAGCTCGTGCAGGAGAAGATCGTCGCGTTGAAGCGCCTGGGCGTGCGCATCGCGCTCGACGACTTCGGCACGGGGTATTCGTCGCTGTCGTATCTGAACCGGTTCTCGGTCGATACGCTCAAGGTCGATCGCTCGTTCGTCCAGGCCATTCCGGAGGACCGCAGCGTGTGCGTGATGGTGTCGGCGATCATCAACCTCGCGCGTTCGCTGGGACTGACGGTGGTCGTCGAAGGGACCGAACGGGAAGAGCAGATTACGTGGCTCGCGGCGCTCGGTCCGGTGGAAGCGCAAGGCTTCCTGTTCTCACGGCCCGTGCCGGCGGACGGCGTGCAGGCGCTGCTCGACCGCTTCGGCGTATGCGGATGGCTGCGCGGACAGCCGCCGCGCTCGCGCAAGGATGTGGGCCGCGAATCGAACACAGCGCTCAGCGACGAGCGCGGCAGCTAGTTCAGATACCGCGCGACAACACCGCCGTGCCGATCGTCACCACGCCCAGCACGAGATTGATCACGACAAGCCGTCTCACGGTGCCGACCGCCCGCGCCCCGTCGGGCCAGTTCTGCGCCTGGACCGCGCGGCGGATACGCGGAAACACGGCGAAGCGGATATGGCCGAAGATCAGCATCATCACGATGCCGAGACCGGCCATCGCATGCAATGGCCACGCCGCGTGAGCGCCGCCGAACTCCACGAGCAGGAAGCCGCCGGTGAGGAGAATCACGATCACCGCGGCCGCGACCCAATTGAAGAAGCGTGCGAAGACCGACTCCCAGAGCGGCAGACGCAGTTGCGGCGCGAGATCGCCGAGCGCGGGACGCAGGCAGAAATGCGCGAAGACCATGCCGCCTATCCAAACGGCTACGCCGAGCAGATGCAGAAAGAGCGCCGCTTCGATGGCTTTGTTCATTATGTTTCGTTTATTTCGTTTTTCGTTTATTTCGAATAAGATGGCGCTCTACGCTCATTCAAACGGAGCACGCCATGACACGAACTACCCATCCTGAAGTGAGCCTGCCGGTCGAACGCGAAATGCAAGCCGCAGTCGAGGGACAACGCACCCTTGCCACCTATCTGTCGACCGGTTTCAAGACACAGCGGATCCAGATCTTCGACGACAAGGACGAAGCGCATCAGATCGAGTTGCCGACATCAGCGCTGCGTCTTCTGGTCGATATCCTCGCCGAACTCGCCGATGGCAACGCCGTCAAGATCGTACCGGTTCATGCTGAACTGACGACGCAGGAAGCCGCTGACCTGCTCAATGTTTCGCGCCCACATCTCGTCAAACTGCTGGACGCCGATGCGCTGCCGTTTCACAAAACCGGCAAGCATCGACGCATCCGCTTTGCCGATGTCATGCAATACAAGTCCGAGCGCGAACGCACTAGCGAAGAAGCGATGAAGGCACTTGCCGAGCAGGCACAGAGACTAGGAATGGACTACGAATGAAGAGTTCCCGTTTCATAGTCATATATGACGCTTGCGTGCTATATCCGGCTCCGTTGCGAGACTTTCTCATGTGGCTGGGCCTATCCGGTGAGTTCCGGGCCAGATGGAGCACACAGATTCATGAAGAGTGGCAACGCAATCTCTTGAAGAACCGGCCCGACCTGACAAGAGCGCAAGTGGATCGGACGGCTGAACTGATGGACCTGGCGATTCCAGACGCGCTCGTCACCGGGCACGAAGACCTGATTGCCGGATTAAGCTTGCCTGACGAGAACGATCGCCACGTTCTGGCAGCGGCCATTCGCAGCAGCGCAAGCGTGATCGTCACGTTCAACGAAAAGGACTTTCCGAAAGAGGTGCTGAGCCCGTTCGGGATCGAGGCGCGACACCCGGACGCTTTCGTCGATGAACTCTTCGATCTCGCGCCGGCCGCCGTCATTCACGCGGCGCAACAGCAGCGCAAGCAACTGCGGCACCCGCCGATGGACGCGGAGCGGTTCATTGAAATCCTGCTGAAGCAGGGGCTTGTTCAGACGTGCAAAGCGCTCGCGATGTACAGGGCGATCTTGTGAACGCGACGCGGCCGGAACCACGTCGCGCTCACACCATTACCCCTCGAACACCGGCCTCAGATCCGTCACCTTCAACGACGAATCCGGCGCGCGCCCCTTCCTCGCGCGCTTGCCCAGATGCAGTTGCAACTGCGACCCGCTGAGC
This sequence comes from Caballeronia megalochromosomata, assembly GCA_001580565.1. Classification (GTDB taxonomy): domain Bacteria; phylum Pseudomonadota; class Gammaproteobacteria; order Burkholderiales; family Burkholderiaceae; genus Caballeronia; species Caballeronia megalochromosomata. Next base: position 70,404 of record LRBF01000057.1, read on the forward strand.
TTCTCGTCCCTCACCTTCCCGCCACGCCCGGCGCCGATCATCACCACGCCACGCGTATCGATCGCGAGCGCCTGACGCAGCGTTTCCTTCGCATCGAGGCCCATCAGAATGACGCCGCGACCGCCGCCCGACAGCGTCTTCATCTCGTCCATACCGAAGACGAGCAGCTTGCCCGCGCTCGACAGGCACGCCACATAAGTCGCCCCGGGAACGACAGGCATCGGCGCGAGCGGAGCCGCGCCTTCGTCGATCGTCATGAAGGCCTTGCCCGCCTTCTGACGGCTCACCAGGTCGCCGAGTTTCGCGATGAAGCCGAAACCATTGCTCGATGCCAGCAGCAGTTGCTGCTCCGCATTCGCCGCGAAGTAATGCAGCAGATGCGTGCCCGATTCGAGTTCGATCAGCGACGTGACCGGCACGCCGTCGCCCCGCCCGCCCGGCAGCGCCGACACCGGCACGGAATACACGCGCCCCTTGCTGCCCCACGCGACCAGCGAATCCGGCGTGCGCGCCAGGAACGCCGCATAGAGTCCATCGCCCTGCTTGAACGTGAAGCCCGCCGGATCGAGTCCGTGGCCCTTCAGCGCGCGCACCCAGCCCTTCTGCGACACGACCACCGTCACCGGCTCGTCGACGACGCGCGCCTCGAACGTCGCGCGCTTTTCCTGCTGAATGAGCGTGCGGCGATCGTCGCCGTATTGCTTCGCGTCGGCTTCGATTTCCCTGATGAGCACGCGCTTCATCGCGGCGTCGCTGTTGAGCAGCTCTTCGAGCTTCGTCTTCTCGTCGCGCAGGTCGGACAGTTCCTGTTCGATCTTGATCGCTTCCATTCGCGCCAACTGACGCAGACGGATTTCGAGGATGTCTTCGGCCTGCCGGTCGGAGAGATTGAAGCGCGCGATGAGCGCCTGCTTCGGCTCTTCCGATTCGCGGATGATGCGAATGACTTCATCGATATTCAGGAAGACGATCATCCGTCCTTCGAGAATATGGATGCGGTCGTTGACCTTGCCGAGCCGATGCTGCGTGCGCCGCGTCACCGTCACGAAGCGAAAACCGATCCACTCGTGCAGGATCTCGACGATGCCCTTCTGACGCGGCCTGCCATCCGAGCCGATCATCACGAGGTTGATCGTCGCGTTCGATTCGAGGCTCGTATGCGCGAGCAGCGAGTGGATGAACTCGGTCTGGTCGATGCGGCTCGACTTCGGCTCGAACACGAGACGCACGAGCGCGTCCTTGCCGGACTCGTCGCGCACGGCGTCGAGCAGGGCGAGCATCGACTGCTTGGTCTGAACCTGTTCGGGCGTGAGCGTCTTCTTGCCGAGCTTGATCTTCGGGTTGGTGAGTTCCTCGATTTCCTCGAGCACCTTCTGGCTCGACACGCCCGGCGGCAACTCCGTGATGACGATCTGCCACTGGCCGCGCGCGAGTTCCTCGATCTTCCAGCGCGCGCGCACCTTCAGGCTGCCGCGGCCGTTCTCGTACGCCGCCGAGATTTCCGCGGGCGACGAGATGATCTGCCCGCCGCCGGGGAAATCCGGTCCGGGCACCTTTTCCATCAGACCGGCATGGCCGATCTTCGGATCGCGGATCATCGCGACGGCGGCCTGCGCGACTTCGCGCAGATTGTGCGACGGAATTTCCGTCGCGAGTCCCACCGCAATGCCCGAAGCGCCGTTGAGCAACAGGAACGGCAGGCGCGCGGGCAGCAGCTTCGGTTCTTCGAACGAGCCGTCGTAGTTGGGCATGAAATCGACCGTGCCCTGATCGATTTCATCGAGCAGCAGGCGCGCGATCGGCGTCAGGCGCGCTTCCGTGTATCGCATGGCCGCGGCGCCGTCGCCGTCGCGCGAGCCGAAGTTGCCCTGGCCGTCGATGAGCGGATAGCGCATCGAAAAGTCCTGCGCGAGACGCACGAGCGCGTCGTATGCCGACTGATCGCCGTGCGGGTGATACTTGCCCAGCACGTCACCGACCACGCGCGCCGACTTCACCGGCTTCGCGCCGGACGCGAGGCCCATCTCGCTCATCGCGAAGAGAATGCGGCGCTGCACGGGCTTTTGTCCGTCGCAGACATCGGGCAGCGCGCGGCCCTTCACCACGCTCACCGCGTAGTCGAGATAAGCGCGCTCGGCGTAATCGCCGAGCGTCAGTTGTTCGCCGTCCGGTGCGGTCTGCGCGGCGAAGAGATCGTCTGTGATTCCCATCGAATATCGTTATCCGTTATGCGTTGCTCAAGTCGAACTCAGATGTCCGCTTCGACTTCGTTGCCCTTCTCTTCGAGCCAGCTTCGGCGCGACGCCGCTTCGCCTTTGCCCATCAGCATGGTCATGCGCGAGACGGTGAGGTCGAAGCCGAGATCGCCGAGACCGACCGGCAGGAGGCGGCGCGTGTCGGGATTCATCGTCGTGTCCCAGAGCTGCTCCGCGCTCATTTCGCCGAGGCCCTTGAAGCGGCTGATGGTCCACGCCGTTTCGCGCACGCCGTCCTTGCGCAGCTTGTCGAGGATCGCTTCGAGCTCGCCTTCGTCGAGCGCGTAGAGCTTCTGCGCGGGCTTCTTGCCGCGCGCGGGGGCATCGACGCGAAAGAGCGGCGGACGGGCGACGCACACATGGCCGCGCTCGATCAGTTGCGGGAAGTGCTTGAAAAAGAGCGTAAGCAGCAGCACCTGAATGTGCGCGCCGTCGACGTCCGCGTCCGACAGGATGCAGATCTTGCCGTAGCGCAGATTCGACAGATCGATCTGATCATCGGGGCCATGCGGATCGACACCGATCGCCACCGCGATGTCATGCACTTCGTTGTTCGCGAAGAGCCGGTCGCGTTCCGTTTCCCACGTGTTCAGCACCTTACCGCGCAATGGGAGAATCGCCTGAAACTCCTTGTCGCGGCCCATTTTCGCGGAGCCGCCCGCCGAATCGCCCTCGACGAGAAAGAGTTCGTTGCGTGCGATGTCCGTCGATTCGCAATCGGTCAGCTTGCCCGGCAACACGGCGACGCCCGAGCTCTTCTTCTTCTCGATCTTCTGGCCGGCGCGCGTGCGCGCCTGCGCCTGACGGATCACGAGTTCCGCGAGCTTCTTGCCGTACTCGACGTGCTGATTGAGCCACAGCTCCAGCGCGGGCCGCGAGAACGACGACACGAGCTTCACCGCATCGCGGCTATTGAGACGTTCCTTGATCTGGCCTTGGAACTGCGGATCGAGCACCTTCGCCGACAGCACGAACGACACGCGCGCGAACACGTCTTCCGCGAGCAGCTTCACGCCTTTGGGCTGCAGGTTATGAATCTCGACGAAGTTCTTCACCGCCTGAAAAAGGCCATCGCGCAGGCCGGATTCGTGCGTGCCGCCCGCGGGCGTCGGAATCAGGTTCACATACGATTCGCGCAGCAGCGGCCCTTCCTCGCTCCACGCGACGACCCATGATGCGCCCTCGCCTTCCGCGAAGGTTTCCTCGGTATTGCGCGAGCTTTCCGCATAGCGTTCGCCTTCGAACAGGGGAATCAGCAGTTCGCTGCCGCCCATGCCTTCGAGCAGATAGCCGCGCAGGCCATCTTCATACTTCCACGTCTGACGCTCGCCCGTCTTCTCGATGACGAGCACCACTTCGACGCCCGGCAGCAGCACGGCCTTCGAGCGCAAAAGACGCTGCAGTTCGCCGAGCGGCAGATTGGCTGAATCGAAGTACTTCGGATTCGGCCATGCGCGCACGCACGTGCCGCTTTTCTTGGCGCCGCGCTCGGCGGTGCGCGTCGTGAGTTGCTCGATGACATCGCCGTTGGAGAACGCGAGTTGCGCGACCTTGTTGTCGCGCCAGACGGTCACTTCGAGACGCGTCGCGAGCGCGTTCGTCACCGAGACGCCGACGCCGTGCAGACCGCCCGAGAACGTATAGGCGCCGCCCGCGGCCTTGTCGAACTTGCCACCCGCGTGCAGCCGTGTGAACACGATCTCGACGACCGGCACGCCTTCTTCCGGATGCATGCCGAACGGAATGCCGCGGCCGTCGTCGTCGACGGAGACGGAATTGTCGTTGTGCAGTGTGACGATGATCTGCTTGCCGAAGCCGCCGAGCGCTTCGTCGGAGGCGTTGTCGATCACTTCCTGAATGATGTGCAGCGGATTCTCGGTCCGCGTGTACATGCCGGGCCGCTGCTTGACCGGCTCCAGGCCCTTGAGCACCTTGATCGATGCTTCGCTGTAGCCGGCTGCCTTGGCGTTCATGACGAGGCGTTTGCCTCGCTGCGTGCCTGTCGCCATTGCGCTCGATTTTTTCGTGGACATAGTTGAACGTTGACCGGCTCTCGAGCGTTCTCGCGGGAAATGCCACAACGTGACGCCCGATCTGCCGGCGAATGCGTGATGAAAATGCCTGGCCGGATGACTGTGCACGAGCGGGAAAACCGCCCGCCGATCCGAGCCGCGCTAGGAGAATAGCGGTTTTCGCTCGCCGCGCCCACCTCGGACCGATAAAACGCGCCTACTTGCGCTTCGCTTCCAGCTCTTCCCAACGCTCGAGCGCGACGAGCAATTCCTCTTCGATCGCCGCGTGACGCTCCGACAGCCGCGCGCCTTCCTTCGCGTCCTTCGCGAAGATCGAGCCGTCTTCGAGCTGCGCGCCGATCGCCTTCTGCTCGTCCTCCAGCCCGGCGATACGCGCGGGCAGTGCTTCCAGTTCGCGCTGTTCCTTGAACGACAGCTTCACCGTGCGCTGCGCGTTGCGGCCCGCCGCGCTTTCCTTCGGCGTGTCGTCCTTCGGCGCTTCCTTCGCGCTCTGACGCGCCGCTTCTTCCGCGATACGCTCCGAACGTTCGCGCTGAATCTGCCAGTCGGAGAAGCCGCCGACATACTCGCGCCACATTCCGCCGCCCTCTGCCGCGAACACCGAGGTCACAACGTTGTCGAGAAACGCGCGGTCGTGGCTCACGAGCAACACGGTGCCGTCGTAGTCGGCAAGCAGTTCTTCGAGCAGTTCGAGCGTGGGAATGTCGAGATCGTTGGTCGGTTCGTCGAGCACGAGCACGTTCGCGGGCCGCGCGAACAGCCGCGCGAGCAACAGGCGGTTGCGCTCGCCGCCCGAGAGTGAGCGCACCGGCGAACGCGCGCGTTCCGGCGCGAACAGAAAGTCGCCCAGATAGCTCATCACGTGCTTCTTCACGCCGTTCACTTCGACCCATTCGCTGCCGGGGCTGATGGTGTCGGCGAGCGATTTGTCGAGATCGAGTTGCGCGCGCATCTGGTCGAAGTACGCGACCTGAATGTTGGTGCCGGTGCGCACGCGGCCTTCGTCGGGCTGCAGTTCGCCAAGAATGAGCTTCAGCAAGGTCGTCTTGCCCGCGCCGTTAGGGCCGACGAGACCGATCTTGTCGCCACGCATCACGGTGGCCGTGAAGCGGTCGACGATCGTGCGCTCGTCGTAACGCTTCGTCACGTCGGTCAGTTCGGCGACGATCTTGCCGGACTTCTCGCCCTGCCCGACATCGAGCCTCACGTTGCCCTGAACGTTGCGGCGCTCGGCGCGCTCATTGCGCATTTCCACGAGCCGCGCGATGCGCCCGACGCTGCGCGTGCGCCGCGCTTCGACGCCCTTGCGAATCCACACTTCCTCTTGCGCGAGCAGCTTGTCGAACTTCTCCTGCTCGACTTTCTCGACTTCGAGCTGCTGCGCCTTGCGCGTCTGATACGCGCTGAAATTGCCCGGATACGACAGCAAACGCCCACGGTCCAGCTCCACGATGCGCGTGGCCACGCGATCGAGAAACGCCCGATCGTGGGTGATGAACAGCAGGCCGGAACGCAGCGTGACGAGCAACTCTTCCAGCCAGCGGATGCCGTCGAAGTCGAGATGGTTGGTCGGCTCGTCGAGCAGGAGCACGTCGGGCTGCACGACGAGCGCGCGCGCCAGTGCGACGCGCTTTTTCATGCCGCCGGACAGGTCGCCTGCGCGCGCGTCGCCATCGAGGCCGATTTGTGCGAGCGTCGTCGCGACACGCGTGCGCCAGTTCCACGCATCGTGCATATCGAGCTTCGATTGCAGCGCGTTCATGCGCGCGAGCAACGCGTCGTGCTGCGCGCCCTCGGGTGTGTCGGCGAGTGCGTGCGCGACGGCGTCGTACTCGTCGAGCAGTGCGCGCGCGTCGGTCAGGCCGGAGGCGACGACATCGAACACGGAGGCATCGAGATCGAACTCGGGCTCCTGCGGCACGTAGACGGTCGTGAGCTCGCTCTGGCGCGTGACGAGCCCGTCATCGGGCGCGGCGAGCCCCGCGACGATCTTGAGGAGCGACGACTTGCCCGCGCCGTTGCGGCCGATCAGACCGACACGCTCGCCCGCTTCGAGCGAGAAGTCGGCGTGGTCGAGCAATGCGACGTGGCCGAACGCGAGCTGCGCGTCCGAAATGGAATAAAGCGACATGGGAAAACCGGATGAATGGCGAAGAGTCGGCGATAAACACGATAGCCGATGGAAGCGGCCATTGTACCGGGCGCCGGGCCCGGCGACGCACGCCGCGCCCGGCGCTGGCCGAACGGACGAGGCGCGCAGCCCCCGAAAACACGAAGGCCGCCCGGATCCGATCCGCGGCGGCCTTCCCTCGTTTCGTGTGAAAGGCGCGTTACTTCACGTGCACCTTGATCGTCTGGCTCATTTCCGGCCCGTAGGAGCGGTGCGCGCCGTCGCCGAACTGCATCGTCAGCGTGTGATCGCCGGGCGGCAGCTTCACGTCGGCTTCGGTCTGGCCCTTGCCGAAATGCAGCGACGTGTCGTTCGCCGGAATCACGGTGCCCTTCGGCAGCGGCTTGCTATCGATCAGCAGATGGTGATGGCCGGTGCCGTCGGTCATCGTGCCCGCCGGCGCGATCGACATGCCGTCGACGCCGAACTTCACGTGCACGGGGCTCGTGACGGTCGCGCCATCCTTCGGCTCGATGAAATAGACGCGCGCCTGCGCATGCGCCGCACCGGCGTATTGCGTGAGCAGAATCGCGCCCGTCAGCATCGCACCCAAGACCTTTTTGTTCATCGTTTTCTCCATGTTGTGAAACCGGGTCGCTGGCGCGAAAGCGGCGCCCGAGACCCAAAAAGCATACACCGGGCTTTCGGCATGTCGTGAATCACGACCATTCTTCGGCCGGCGCAATGCGGCACGACGTCGCGCTTTACCGGCCGATCGGGGACGATCGCGCTGATTCCTGTAAGATGCCGGGTCGCCGCGCCGCGCATCGTCATCCACCGCACGCGGTCCGTTTATTTCTTTTGAATCAAGAGTCTGTCGTGAGCGAAGTCATCGAATACAAGAGCTGGGTCTGCCTGATTTGCGGCTGGATCTACAACGAGGAAGACGGTCTGCCGGAAGAAGGCATTGCCGCCGGCACCCGTTTCGACGACATCCCCGGCGACTGGCGCTGCCCGCTGTGCGACGTGGGCAAGGCCGACTTCGTCGTCGTCGAGTTCTGATCCATGCTGCCGCCTTTCCCGGCGGCGGCATTGTTTCGTTTTCACCGCGCCACCGCGATCAATTCGCGGCTCGTTTCGTCCACCGGCGCGCGATTCCAGTCTCCGTACCAGTCGATTCGCGCGAAACCCGCGTCCGTCAGCAGGCGCGCGAGTTCGTCGAGCGTGCGAAAGCGCAGTTCGCTCGTGGCGCTGAGCGTTTCTCCGGGCGCCGGCATGAAGCGGTAGTGCGTCGTGAATGCGACGCGACCTGTCGTCGAGGGATCGGACTCCGGGTCCCGCTCCTGCCACACGTCCACCATTTTCCCGTCCGGCGCTTCGACGCGCCTCGTCGAACGCTCGCGCGTCCAGTTTTCCCACGCGCGGGCCGCCGGATTGCGGCTTTCGAACGCGATCGCGCCGCCTGGCCGGATCGCGCGGCGCGCGGCCCGGAGCGTCGCGAGGAACGCGGCATCGTCGAGAAAAACCTGTGCGACGTGCCCCGTCATCACGAGCAGATCCGCCGCGCCGACGAACGGCAGCGCGCTCGCATCGCCTTCGATCCACGTCACCTTGTCGCCTTCGGGACGCGAGCGCGCGACGCGCAGCATCTGCGCCGACGGATCGATGCCCGTCACGCGCTGCCCGCGCCGGGCCAGTTCGCAGGCGAGCAGCCCCGTGCCGCAGCCCAGATCGACGACATGTTGCGCCGACTCGGCCAGCGCGAGATAAAACGCCGTATCGGGCGCGAACGGATTGAGCACGTCGTACAGCGCGACGAGGCGCGGATCGTCGTAGTGCATCAGCGGCTCTGATACGCGAGGGCGTCGCGCATCGGCTGGCTGCCGACCACGATCGCGCCGGTGAAGGGCGTATCGAGATCGAGGATCACGAGCACCGCCGATGCGATCGACAGCGCGCCGAGCATGATCGTCACGAGCGAGAGCGCGTTGCGCGGCGCGATCAGCCCGAAGCACAGAAAGATGATGAGCAGCCAACCGACGAGAATCCGGTCGAACGGATAGGAAATCGTTCCGTGCGCCTCCTCCACCAGCTTCCAGCGCAGCGCGATGAGCTGCTCGAAGCGCGCGGCGGCTTCGGCGGCGAGCTGGCGATGAAAGTCGTCGTGCGGACGGAGCAGTCGCACGTCGCGCTGAGCCTGGCTCAGGATCGCGCCGAGCGCGTTGCTCGCGAGGCTGTCGGTGGTCTTCGACGGCCCGACGTTCGGGTAGTTGCCGCCCGGGTGCGGCTCGTTCGGCCACGTGCTCGCGAGCGCCGCCGCCGTGTACGAGCGCAGGAGTTCGCGCGCGTGATCTAGATCGGCGCCGTAATCGCGCATCGCGCGATCGAGTTCGATGATCGAGGTCGCGTAGCTGCGCATGTCGTTGTTGGTGGTGTCGAAGATCGTTTTCGCCGATGCGGTCAGAAGCCCGAGCACAAGCGCGGCGAACGTGACCAGCATGCCGACGAGCAACTGGACCAGTTGCACCGTTTCCTGCGCCTTGTGCTCTTCGGGCAGAAGCGGCCGCACGATCGCGCCCAGGCCCGTGCTGACCAGCAGGAGAATGAAGACGAGCACCGCCGACTGGATTTCCGTCATGAACGCGCAAGCCGTGATGGCGTGACCGGAGTGGTTCGCATTATCGGTGGGAAAGTGCTCGCGGTCCAATGTGGACAGATTGCTGAAGGGACGAGGACGAGAAAGAGAAGCAGACAGCCGCGAGCGCGGCGTGCGGGATCGTGGTCCCCCCGGCAGGAATCGAACCTGCATCTAGCGCTTAGGAGGCACTCGTTCTATCCATTGAACTACGGGGAGTGGACCGCGCGTGGCCGACAGCGTCGGCAGCGAGCGCAGAGTATAGCAAACACCACCGGTGCATCGGGATCGGCGCGAAGAAATTCGGCTGCGGCGGCGCGCGTCGTAAGGAATCGTCGAAACTCCGGGTTTGCACCTATCAAGTTTCGCTCAGCCCCGCCGCCATCGGAGTAATGGACCCATTACCCGATACCAAGCCACAGGGCGCGTTCTCGGCGTTGCTGGCCGACAAGGACCTGACCCACCTCGAAATGGTGCTGCGCCGTTCATTGTCGTGCGATCTCGGCGGACCGTTGCTGCCGACTTCGTACTGGCGCGAACGGCTCGCATCGATCACGCGTCAGTCACATCTTTCTCACACGCAGATTCAGACCGTGCATCGGCTGTATCTACATATCGACGCGTTCGAGGCCGCCGGGCGCGAACAAGCAAGCGCCGTCGCGGCAGCCGGCGGCCAGTCTCAAAGCGCGTGAGCGCGTTTCAATGGCGGCGCCTCCCGCGCGCCGCCTGGCTTCACACCGCCTGACGCGCGCGCTGCTGCTGTTGCGCGTGCGCCGCGAGCCGCACCGCCGCGTTGGCCGCGCCGTAGCCGTCGTAGCCGCCGCGCCGCTCGATCACTTCGAGGAAGAAACGCTGGTCAAGCTGCTCCGTATACGCGTGGAAGAACTCTCCGCCACGCTCGTCGCGGTCGTAGAGGATGTTGTGCTCGCGCATCGTGTCGATCTGCTCGTCGGGCAGGCCGAAGCGCGCGACGAGATCGTCGTAGTAATTGCCCGGGATACGCAGGAATTTGACGCCGTCGGCTTCGAGGCGCGGAATCGCATCGAAGATATCCGGCGTGCTGAACGCGACGTGGTTCAGTCCCGAACCGCGATACGTCGACAGCGACTCCGACACCGCGGTATAGCGATCGACCGACGCATTCAGCGCGATGCGCACCGAGCCGTCGCGGCTTCTCACCGCACGGCTGCGCACGAGGCCGTACGGATCGGGCACGAGCACGGCCGCCTCGGTCTCGAAGCCGAACGCGCTTCTGAAGAACAGTACCCACGTGTCGAGCGCATCGGCGGGCAGCGACAGGCACACGTGATCGATGCGCGAGAGCGGCCCCACTTCGTACGGCCCGTCGATGTCCGTCAGGATGAAGTCGGATTCCCACAGCGTGGGGCCGCCGGGAGATTCGTCGACGAAATAGTCGAGACTGCCATCGGGCGACTGCACGCCCGGCACCACGCGCTCGTTCGGGCCGACGCGCCCGGAGAACGGCGCCGAGCCGTACGCGGCGGCGCGCTCGAACGCCTGCTTCGCGTCGTCGACATGAAACGCCGACGCGCACAGCGACAGGCCATGCTTCTGAAAGAACGCGCTCGCGAATGAATCGGCTTCGGCGTTGAGCACGATCGACCCCGCGCCATGCCGATACAGCGCGACATCCTTCGAACGATGCTTGCCCGCGAGCCTGAAGCCGAGCCGGCCGAGCCATTGCGCGAGGAGCTCGCGCGTGCTGTCGTCGACGGCGAATTCGAGGAACTGGAAGCCGATGTGCTCGGGCGGCGCGGGCGGATTGAAGAGCTCGGGCGGCGGTTCCTTGCCCAGGGTGCCCATCAATTCGCGCGTCTGCTCTTCGAGAAAACGCAGCGAGCGATAGCCATCCGCCGCCGTGATCGCGGTCGGCGCGGCGCGGAAGCCGTCGTTGAAGATTTCGAGCGACAGCGGACCCTTGTAGCCCGCTTCGAGCACGCGCGCCGTGAAGCCCGCGACATCGAACGCGCCCTGCCCCGGAAAGCACCGATAGTGACGGCTCCATTCGAGCACGTCCATCGCGAGCACGGGCGCATCGGCGATCTGCACGAACGCGATGCGCTCGCCCGGAATCGACGCGATCTCCTCCACCGAATCGCGGATCGACAGCGTGTGGAACGTGTCGAGCGCCAGGCCGAGGCTCGGATGATTCACCGCGTCGACGAGCTTCCACGCGTGCTTGTACGAATTCACGTAGCGGCCCCACGCGAGCGCCTCGTACGCGACGATCACGCCCGCCTCCTCCGCGATCTTCGCGAGCACGCCGAGCTGATCGATGAGCAGCGCGTCGTCGCGAATCGTGTCGGGCGACACGTTGCTGCACACGAGAATGCGGTCCGTGCCGAGTTCGTGCATCAGTTCGAACTTGCGCTTCGCGCGCTCGACGTTCTTCGCGAGCCGCTCCGGGCTCACGCCGTCGAAATCGCGGAACGGCTGAAACAGGTAGATCTCGAGGCCGAGATCCGCGCACATGCGGCGCACGTCGGCGGGCGTGCCGTCGAAATACAGCAGATCGTTCTCGAAAATCTCGACGCCGTCAAAACCGGCCGCCTTGATGGCCCGCAACTTCTCGGGAAGCGTGCCGCTGATGGATACCGTCGCGATGGAAGTCGGGATTGAACGCAGCATCGCTGCCTCCTCGTTGCAATTCAGTGAACGCGGGATGGATCGAGCGGTGCCTTCCAGTGTAGGACGTCCGCATGACGGACGCGCGCAATCCATGTCATTCTGCGAGATAATAACAAACTAACTAGACCGTACAAATTAGTGAAAACACGAACCGACAAGTCTCGCGCGTGCGTTCACACTGCGGCATAGTCAATTCCGCACTGCAGCATGCAGTGCTCATCCGCGCCGGAGCGCTCGCATGACCAACAAGACTTCCTATCTCATCGGCCTGATCGGATCGGGCATCGGCGGCTCGCTCACGCCCGCCATGCACGAAAAGGAGGGCAGCACCCTCGGGCTCAACTACGTATATCGCCGGATCGACCTTCAGGCGCTGGGGCTCGATCCGTCCGCCCTGCCCGATCTGCTCGACGCCGCCGAACGCATGGGCTACGACGGCCTGAACATCACGTATCCGTGCAAGCAAAGCGTGATCCCGTTGCTCGATGATCTCGACCCCGACGCCCGCGCGCTCGGCGCCGTGAATACGGTGGTCCTGAAAGACGGCAAGCGTATCGGCTACAACACGGACGGGTCGGGCTTCGCGCGCGCATTCCAGCGCGGGCTGCCCGGCGCGCCGATGGAACGCGTGGTGCAACTCGGCGCGGGCGGCGCGGGCGCGGCCGTCGCGCATGCTGCCCTGACGATGGGCGCGCGCACGCTCACCCTCTTCGATTCCGACGCGGCACGCGCGGCCTCGCTCGCCGCCGAACTCGCGGCGCGCTTTCCGGATCGCGTCGTGACGAGCGGCGGCGATCTGCGCGAAACGCTCGCGAGCGCCAGCGGCCTCATCCACGCGACGCCGACCGGCATGGCGAAGCTGCCCGGCCTGCCGCTGCCGGCGGACTATCTGCACAAGGAATTGTGGCTCGCGGAGATCGTCTATTTCCCGCTCGAAACCGAACTGCTGAAAGCCGCGAAGGCGCTCGGCTGCCGCACGGTGAGCGGCGGCGGCATGGCGGTGTGCCAAGCGGTCGATGCGCTGCGCATCTTCACCGGCCGGGAGCCGGATGCCGAGCGCATGTTCGCGCATTTCCAGACGCTGCTGGAACGCTGATACTTCGATAGCCACGAAAAAACGGCGACCTCGTGAGAGTGTCGCCGTTTTGCCATGCGCGCGTGGAAACCTTCAGCCGTCGCGCCGCATGTAGCGCAACACCGCATCGACGATCATCTCGCGATGACGCGCACGCGAACGCGTGCCCGACGGATCGCGCCCGAATGCCGCGCCCCACGTGTGACGGTTCGCCACGCGGTGAAAGCAGAACGAGCTGATCATGAGATGCAGGTCGATCGGATCGATGTCGTCGCGAAACTTGCCCGCCGCCACGCCGCGCGCGATGAGATCCTCGATGGTCTTCACGACCGTCGAATTGCGCGTCTTGAAGGTCTTCGATTGTTCGATGTACTTCGCGCCGTGAATGTTTTCGATCGTCACGAGGCGCACGAAATCGCGATGCTTGTCGTGATAGTCGAACGTGAAACCGACGAATTCGCGCAGCGCCTCCTCCGGCTCCATTTCCGCGAGCTGCAATTCCTGCTCGAGCGCGCGGATATCGCCGTAGACCTGCTCCAGTACGGCTTCGTACAACCCTTCCTTGCTGCCGAAGTAGTAGTACAGCATGCGCTTCGTGGTATTGGTGCGCTCCGCGATGGCGTCGACGCGCGCGCCCGCGAGGCCCATCGCCGAGAACTCCTGCGTGGCGATGTCGAGAATGTTCCGCTTGGTCTCCTCAGGATCGTACTTGCGCCGCCCTTGCTCCGTGGTCGACGAGGGCACGGCGCCAGCGGCCTTGCTTCCTTTTTTCATTTTTCTATCTGAGAACGGCATTGAAAATCGATTCTAGCACGCGATATTGACGCATCCTCGCCATAACAGGCATCAGGCACGGAGGGGTTCACCTATAATTTTTTCACCCCACGAACCCATCGAAAATCATATGCGAATGAAGCGTTCGATCTCTCTCGCCGCCGCCGTTCTGGCCGCATGGTGCCTGTGCGCGTCGGCGCAGACCGCGTTGCCGCCCGGCCATCCGTCGTCCAAGGAACTGATGGCCGCCGAAGGCGTGATGACGAGCGCGAACATCGCGCGCGGCGCGGCGGATGTCTGTCATATCGATGCCGCCAAGGTCGCGCGCTTCAGGAACGTCGTGCGCACGAGTTATCCCGACGCACCCGATTTCGACGGTGAATGGAAGCTCGGTCTCGCCCAGGCGCAACCGACGGTCGATCGCTTCGAGAAGCTGAAGACGAGCAATCCGGCGGAATATCAGAAGCAGATCGGCGAGGCGTGCCCGGCGCTCAATCGCGGTATCGACGAAGTCACGCAGCAGCCGCAGTAATCACGCGTTCTTGCCGTCGTAGTGCGCGCGCTTTTCGGCGTACATCGCGGCGTCAGCGCGTTGCAGCATCGGTTCGAGGCGCTCGCCGTCGTGCGCGGTGGCCGCGCCCATCGCAAAAGAAAGCGGATTGCCGGAATAGAACTGATTGTTGACTTCCAGCAACTGGCGAATGCTTTCGATGACCGCCTCGCCGCCGCGCTCGTCGGTGCCGGGCAGGAGCACCATGAACTCGTCGCCGCCGATGCGCGCCGCCTGGAACGGCTTCTCCACCGCCTTGCCGAGCACTTCGCCCGCGCGGCGCAGGAGCGCATCGCCGGCGGCGTGGCCAAGCTGATCGTTGACGGCCTTGAGTCCGTTCACGTCGACGGCGACCGCCGTCACCGGGAACGGGCCCTTGCGCTCGAGGCGGTTGATTTCATCGATATAGAACGAGCGATTCTTGAGCTTCGTGAGCACGTCGTGCTTGCCGAGAAATTCCAGGTACGCCTCGGCCTTCTTGCGCGCGGTGATGTCCGTGAGCGCGACGAGCACGAGATCCCAGCGCGCCTCGTGTCCCGGAAAGACCGAGAACTGCATGTGCACGTGCACCTCGTTGCCTTCGAGCGAATAGTTGAGCACTTCGCGCTGATGGAAGAGCTTGCCGTCCCACAGATCGATCAGCTGCTCCTGGAAGTACTGCTGCATGTCGTCGCGGAAGACGTCGGACAGGCGCGAGAGCAGCGTCGCCTTGTCCGGTGCGGCGAACATGCGCAGCGTGTGCTGATTCACGTCGAGCACGTGAATCTCCTGCATGCAGCGCTCGACGAACTCCGGATGAACGTTGGTGAACGTGCGAAAGTCGACGATGCCGCGCTCGCGCACATCGTCCAGCAGCCCCTTCACGGAACTGAAATCCTCCACCCACAGCGACACCGGCGAATGTTCGAAGAGCCCGCGCGCGTAAAGCTCGCTCGCGGCCGCGGTGCGGCGCATCGCTTCGAGCTCGGTGATGTCCTCGATTGTGACGAGTACGCGGCTCCATGTGTCCTCGTGCCCCGGCAGGACGACCGCCTTGAGCAGCACGTCGAGGCGCCGGCCGTCGAGCGTGTAGTTGACCGTCTGGCTCACGAAGCGCGACTTGCCGGACCACAGTTGCTCCAGTTCGTCGACGTGCGTGGTGAGCATGTCGTCGCGGAACACGCGATCGAGGTTCTGGACGAGATGATCGACGTCCTTCGCGTGAAACAGCGACAGGGTGCGCTGATTGACCTTGATGACGCGAATGCGCGACGAGCATTCGGCAATGCGCGCCGGATTCTCGGCGAGAAACGCGCGCAGGTCCGCGACGCCCGCCGCGCGCCAGCGCTCGAACTGCTCGCGCACGGCGCTGAAGTCCTCGAGCCATAGCGAAACGGGCGCGAGGTCGAACATGTCGGCATCGTCCGCCGGCACGCTCGCCGGGATGAATTGACCGGCAGCGCGGCGCGGGTCGTTTGGCATGGTCATCCTTTCGGCTCGCGCCGGCTCAAAATGGGTCCCTGGTTCGTGCCTGAATTCATCTCATTATTGTAGCGCGCGCCGTATTTCCAGAAACGAATCGCCCGTTTGCGCTCATGCCGGATATCGGGGGCGGATGCTACACTCGACTGGCTGCGCGCTCGCTGCGCCCGCGTTCCACGGTACGCAACGCCCGGGCACGTTTGCTGCACCGCCCGGAAGACCGCGCGACATCACGCAATCCGACGCGCTGTGCCGCATCCATTCACATCGCTAGAAGAAGGAGGCACGACTTTCATGGCTGATTTCCGCATCTGGTCCGACGAATTTCCGGCGAACGGTTTCATGACGCACGCACAGGAATTCGACCAGCAAGCCTTCGGCGGCTCGGGCGAGAACGTATCCCCGGCGCTGCAATGGGAAGATCCGCCCGCCGATACGGGCAGTCTCGCACTGACCGTCTACGATCCCGACGCGCCCACCGGCAGCGGCTTCTGGCACTGGATCGTCGTCAATATTCCGGCCGATGTGCGCTCGCTGCCGCGCAATGCCGGCAAGGCCGACGGCAGTCTGCTGCCGCAGGGCGCGCTGCAGCTTCGCAACGACTACGGCACGGTCGGTTTCGGCGGCGCGGCGCCGCCGCGTGGCGACAAGCCGCATCGATATATCTTCCGCATCCATGCGCTCTCCGCGGCAAGCCTGCCGCTCGACGGGAACGTGACCAACGCGGTGGCGCGCTTCATGACCCATCTCAACGAAATCGATTCGGCGACCTACACCGGCCTCTACGAACTGAAATAGGCGCCAAGTCACGGCGCGGGCCGTTGTGCCCGCGCCGTGCTCATCCAGTCATCTGAAACGGCGCATCATGCGATGCGCCGCCCGCCACTGCCCGCCCATCGATGGATTCCGACCAAGGTCTGCCGCTGCCCCAGCGATACTGGGCCATTGCCGTCGTGGCGCTCGGCATCACGCTCGCGGTGCTCGACGGCGCTATCGCCAACGTCGCGCTGCCGACCATCGCGCGCAATCTCAACGCCTCCCCCGCCGACTCCGTCTGGGTCGTCAACGCGTATCAGCTCACGATCACCATTTCGCTCCTGCCGCTCGCCTCGCTCGGCGATCGCATCGGCTACCGGCGCGTGTACATGGCGGGCCTCGCGCTCTTCACGGTGTCCTCGTTCGCGTGCGCGCTGTCGGGCTCGCTGCTCACGCTCACCATCGCGCGCGTCGTGCAGGGCTTCGGTGCTGCGGGAATCATGAGCGTGAACACGGCGCTCGTGCGCATCATCTATCCGCAGAATCAGCTCGGGCGCGGCGTCTCGATCAACGCGACGGTCGTCGCCATCTCGTCGGTGATCGGGCCGACGATCGCCTCGGGCGTGCTCGCCGTCGCGACCTGGCCGTGGCTTTTCGCGATCAACGTGCCGATCGGCGTCGCGGCGTTCGCGATCGGCTGGAAGTCGATGCCGCGCACGCCGGGGCATCGGCAGCCGTACGACTACATCAGCGCGATCATGAACGCGCTGTTCTTCGGCATCGCGATCGTCGCGGTCGACGGCTTCGGGCACGGCGAGCATCGGCCGTATCTCGTCGGCGAACTCATCGCGACGGCGGTCATCGGATACTTTTTCGTGAAGCGGCAACTGACGCAAAGCGCGCCGCTGCTGCCCGTCGATCTGCTGCGCATTCCGGTGTTCGCGCTGTCGGTCGGCGCATCGGTGTGTTCGTTCTGCGCGCAAATGCTCGCGTTCGTTTCGCTGCCGTTCCTGCTGCAGAACAATTTCGGCATGAGCCAGGTCGAGACCGGTTTTCTGATGACGCCGTGGCCGCTCGTCATCGTGTTCGTCGCGCCGCTCGCCGGCGTGCTCGCCGACCGCTATCCGGCGGGACTGCTCGGCGGCATCGGGCTCGCGATCCTGACCGTCGGACTCGTGCTGCTCGCGAGCGTCGGCGCGCATCCGTCTTCGTTCGACATCGCGTGGCGCATGGCCGTGTGCGGGCTCGGCTTCGGGCTCTTCCAGTCGCCCAACAATCGTCAGATGCTCGCGTCCGCGCCGCGTCATCGCAGCGGCGGCGCAAGCGGCATGCTCGGCACCGCGCGGCTCACCGGGCAGACGCTGGGCGCGGCGCTCGTCGCGCTGATCTTCGGCGTCGCGCCCAGGCAAGGCCCGGTGATCGCGCTGGCCGTCGCGGCGGCGTTTGCGGCCGCCGCCGCCGTGGTGAGCGTGTTGCGCCTCACTGGCAAGCGCAGCGTCGAGCCCGCCTGACCCACCCTTCTCATCGCGCTGGGCACAGCCTTTGCTGAAACTTCGAACGTGAATTCCGCACCCGCGGAACGTTCGAAAACGGCAACAAGGAGTGTGTTCATGGCCATTTCCCTCAACGGCTGCAAGGTTGCGATTCTCGCCGTCGACGGCTTCGAAGAAGCAGAGCTCGTCGAGCCGCGCCGCGCGCTGAAGGAAGCCGGCGCGCAGGTGGATGTCGTGTCGCAGAAACCCGGTCAGATTCAGGGGTTCAGACACGTCGACAAGGGCGACAAGGTCACGGTCGATGTGACCTTCGACGCGGCCAGCGCGGCCGACTACGATGCGCTGATCCTGCCGGGCGGCGTCGTCAATGGCGACGCGATCCGTCTCGACGCAAAGGCGCAAGGCTTCGTGAAGGACGCCGATCGCGCGAAGAAGCCGATCGCGGTGATCTGCCACGGCGGCTGGCTGCCGATCTCGGCGGGCATCGTCGCGGGGCGCACCATGACGAGCTGGCCGAGCCTGCAGGACGACGTGCGCAACGCCGGCGGCACATGGGTCGATCAGGAAGTGCAGATCGACGGCAATCTCATTACGAGCCGCAAGCCCGACGATCTGCCCGCATTCAACCAGGCGCTGATCGACGCGCTCGGCCAGGCGCGCGCCGCCTGATCACATCGCACTGGAGCCCACCCGATGCCGAGACTATCCCCGTCATCTACGCGCATGATCGCGTTGTTATTCACCGCCGCGACTGCGCTTGCGCCTGTCGCGCAGGCGCAGACCGTGGCTGCGGCAAGCGCTACGCAAGGCGAGAAGCTCTCGCCGAGCGATCAGCAGTTCCTGCAGGACGCCGGTCAGGCCGGCGCGACCGAGATCGCTGCCAGCAAGCTCGCGCTCACCCACGCGAGCGACCGGCAGGTGCGGGACTTCGCACAGCGAATGATCGTCGATCACACGAAACTCGCGCGCAATCTGGATGTGCTCGCGAAGCGCCACGGCATCACCGCGCCGCCCGCCGCGGATACGTCCGTGATCGGCAGCCTGCAAAATCTCCAGGGCGCGGAGTTCGACAAAGCCTATATTGAAAAGGTAGCCGTGGACGGGCATCAAAAGGCCGTTGCGCTGTTCAGGAAGGAGAGCGAAAGCGGCAACGACACTGCCCTCAAAGCAGCCGCGACCAAGGCGCTGCCTGTCATCAGCCATCACTACGAGATGGCGCAGCAGCTCGCCAAAGCGAAGGCGGCGTCATGAGCATTGCGTACGTCGCCGCGCGCGCTGCCGCTTTCCGTCCCGCTTATGAGGATTCGACCATGCACATCACGTTTGCAGACGAAGCCCCGGTTTTTGACGGCGACGATCTCGCGATTCACTTCGCCGCGCTCGTCGACGGCGACCCGGTCGTCTGTTCGATCACCGCTGAAGCGCTGGAGGATCATTTCGGCGCGGCGTCGCCCCGCGAGGACGATCTGCTCGATGCCTACGCGCGCGGTGCGGCGCGCATACGCGCGGTGTGCGCCGAAGCGCTCGATGACAACGGCGGCCAGCCCGTCGTGCTGAGGAGCGGATTGTTTCGCGTCGCCGGCATGGAACCCGACTGAGCGGCGCTCCATGCAGCGCGACGCATCCTACCCCACCCAGGCGAACAAGGAGAGAACATGTCCCTGATCATTGCGGGCCGATTTCAGACCTTTCGCGCCGCCGAATCGGCAGCCCAGAAGCTCTTCGCGCGCGGCTTCGTCGAAGAGGACGTCACGCTCTTCTTCGTCAATCCGAGCGGCCAGCACGCGCGACATCCGATCGGCGGCGATGTCGGCACCGATGCGGGCGCGAGCGCCGCGCCCAAAGGCGCCGGCAAGGGCGTGACGATCGGCGCGGTCGCCGGCGCGGTGGTGGGTGCGGCAATTTTCGCGGTGTTCCATGCGCCGCTGCTCGTCTCGGTGATCGCGGCCGGCGTCGGTGCGTATGTGGGATCGCTCGTCGGCGCGATGTCGCATACGAAAAAGCCGAGGGACGCCGCACACGCTGAGGAGCCCGCGCGCCACGCGGGCGTGCTCGTCGCCGTGCACGTAGCGCCCGAGACGCAGGACCAGGCCTCGATGGTGCTGCGCGAGGCCGGTGGCATGGATATCGAACGGGCGTCGGGACGCTGGAAACAGGGCCGCTGGAGCGATTTCGATCCGCTGCAGCCGCCGCATCCGGTGGGCGAGTTCGCGCAAACGCGCGCGTAATCGCTTCATTTCCTGCTTTGCCAATGAAAACGCCCGCTTCTAGCGGGCGTTTGTCTTGAAGGCTTCCGTTCAGACCCAGGGCGCGTGCGTCGCATTGCTCGGCATGTTCGCCCGGACGCCGCATTCGGCGGGCAACACGCGCGCCTTGCCTGCGCTCGCGGCTGGCGGCTCGCAGATGCGCCCGTAGTCGGCGCGCGCCTGCGCGGGCTGCGCGTGGGATTCGAGAAGCTGCTGACGGACATGCAAGGTCAGCGCGGATGCCGCGATCGCCACGAGAATCAGAAACTCGCGATGCGCGAGCCGATTGAGAGATTTCACTGCACTCTCCTGTTGCCGTTTCGATGCGCGCGTCTCGAGTCGGACCCGCGCTGTAGTGCCGTGTCCGCAGCAAGTGACATGCCGCACCGCCACACGCCCGGGCACGCCGCGTGCGCTATGAATCGGCGAGCCACATCGCCGTGGCAATGTCGAAACTAAAAGGAGGTATCACATGAGCACGAACGTCGTATCGGTACTCAACGATCTGGTGGAAACCTCGAAGGACGGGGAAAAGGGCTTTCTCAAGGCCGCCGAAGATACGCGTGATCCGAGCCTCAAGCTGCTATTCCAGGATCGTGCGCAGAAGTGCGCGGAAGGCGCGCGCGAATTGCAGGACGTCGTGGCACGGCTGGGCGGTAAGCCGGAGACCGGCGGGTCGGTTGCCGGCGCGCTGCATCGCGGCTGGGTCGATGTGAAGTCGGCCGTAAGCGGTCACAGCGATCACGCGATTCTCGCCGAATGCGAACGTGGCGAGGATGCCGCGAAAAAGAACTATCGTCAGGCGCTCGACAAGGAGCTGCCCGCCGATGTTCGCGCGGTCGTCGAACGGCAGTATCAGGGCGTGCTGGAGAATCACGACCGCATCCGCGATCTGCGCGATCAGTACGCAGCCGCGAAGTCCTGATGCGATGACGCAAGCGGCCCGCCATTGAACGGGCCGCGCAAAAGCAAACGGCCGCGCTATGCGGCCGTTTGTTCGTCAAGCGTGCGAGTGACGCGCGTTACTGCGGCTGGCCCTTGTCGTTGGTGCCGAGCGCCGAAGCCGCCGCCGCTGCCGACGCGCCCTTCAGCTTGTGCGCCTTGTCCTGCTGATGCAGATAGGTGCCCTTCTGCTTCTTGGCGTGCGCGCCGGTATCCGCGCCCGTCGTGGCCGCATCGGAAGCGGCCTGTGCGAATGCAGCCGTCGAGAATGCCAGCGCGAGCGCGCCGATCAATGCCATCTTTTTCGTCTTCATGAAGAGCTCCTTTTTGCCGGGGCCTCTGAACGCCGGGCTGCTGCGCATTCGTGACCCACCTGTGTAAGTACCGTCCGGAACGGCCGTACTCGTTTTTAAGTTTCGAAGTGCTGCGAGGTGATGCGCACTGCGTGAAGCGTCTTGCGTGAGTTTGCGACTGAAACACCGGGCGATGCGACGCGCACCCGATGCCCCATGCGAGAACCCGCGCTTCGTCCGATTCCTCGCCGCTTGCGGCGAATCGTCGAACCCCGCGCGGGTTCCGTGCTGCCGGCACTGCACCGCGACCCCGCCGTGGCGAAGCCGGGCATACGAACTATGCCATTACTTGGCGGCAATTTTAAGATGGTTCTTCACGGAAGCAACACCCGAGACGTTCGAGACGACTTCTTCGGCTGCGGTCTTGTCTTCCGCCGACGGCACCGTACCGGTCAGCGAGACCACGCCCGAGTGCGTCTTGACGTGGATATGCGTGGACTTGACGTTCTTTGCGCCCAGCAACTCAGCCTTGACCTTGGTGGTGACGGCGCTGTCGTCGACCTTCTGGCCCATCGACGTGTCCGAACCGCTCGTCGACGATGCCGAATTGGTTTGTGCGCTCACGTTGAGCGCGAACATCACACACGCGATACCGCCGGCTGCCTTCAGGAATTGAGTCGTCTTCATGGCAATACTCCCATTTTTTCGATTTTGGTCTGGCGCCCCGTTCGCCTTTCATGCGCGAGGCGGCTCTTCGATCACGTCCGCGCCGTAGCACGCGAAAACGTGACCACCCTTCCGCAACTTGCGTGCCGGACCCGTCGTGCGCGCCATTCATCCGATGTCCGCGCGCGCCCAAAGCCTC
Organism: Caballeronia megalochromosomata; assembly: GCA_001580565.1. Classification (GTDB taxonomy): domain Bacteria; phylum Pseudomonadota; class Gammaproteobacteria; order Burkholderiales; family Burkholderiaceae; genus Caballeronia; species Caballeronia megalochromosomata. The sequence continues at coordinate 92,541 of LRBF01000057.1, forward strand.
GCCCGGCAAGGCGTTGGTGCGTCGGCGAACAAATCTTCGACGATCGCGAAAACGTCCGCCCCAACGCACGAGCGGCCAATCGAAACCCGCGGCGCTTTTGTCTGAACGCGTGTAAAAACTGCGTGAAACCAGCTTCGCGAATGCTCCGGAAAGAGGGAGCGGACTGCGAAAAACGTAATCGCGGCACGAGCTTATCGAACGTTGGCACGACCGTTGCTTTAATCCTCGCAAACCTGTCCATTACGTCTAGAACAATCGAGGATTAGCAAGCAATGCCGCCTACACTCGAACTCCGCGCGAAGCAAACACTCGCACTCACGCCGCGTTTGCAGCAGTCCGTACGTCTTCTGCAACTTTCGTCACTGGAGTTTCAGCAGGAACTGCGTAACGCGCTCGACACGAATCCGTTTCTTGAGTACGACGAGTCGCAGACGGACGACAACGCACTCGGCGCCGACAACGGCAACTCGATGAGCGAGTCGACCTCGTCGGCTTCGTCGAACGACACCGCCGAGGCGCCGCTCGCGCCCGAAACCAGCATGGACAGCGAGCAAAACGCCGATTCCAGTTCGCGCGACGACTCCATGAGCGAGTTCTCGTCCGATCCCTTCGGCCGCGGCGCCTCGCGCAACAACGGCGACGGCGAAGGTTCCGATCCCGCCGACTGGGTGCGTATCGAGCCGTCGCTGCATGAGACGCTCCACGACGCGCTGCGCATGTATCAATTGAACGAGCGCGATCGCGCGATCGCGCAACTCATCATCGAAGCGCTCGACGACGACGGCTATCTGCGCCAGGAATTGAGCGAACTCGCGAATGTCGTCGAGATCGAACCGGCGCTGCACGAGGACGAACTCAACATCGCGCTCAGACTCGTGCAGTCGCTCGACAAGCCGGGCGTCGGCGCGCGCAATCTCTCCGAATGCCTGACGCTGCAACTCGAAGCGCTCGAAGAAGACACACCGGGGCGCGCGGTCGCGCTCGAAATCGTCGCGCACCATCTGGAACGGCTCGCGCGGCGCGAACAGGCTGAATTGCAGAAGAAGATCGGTTGCAGCGCGGACGAACTGCGCATCGCATGCGCGCTCGTGCGCCGCCTCGATCCGAAGCCGGGCGAGAACTACGGCCAGAGCGAAGACAACTACGTGGTGCCCGACGTCATCGTGCGTCAGGCGAAAAGGCAATGGATCGTCACGATCAATCCGGCGGTGCTGCCGCGTGCGCGCATCCATCGCATGTATGCGGAGCTTTTCGCGCAATCGGCGGGCGCGAGCCGCTCGCCGCTCGCGCAGCAACTGCAGGAAGCGCGCTGGCTCATCCGCAACGCGCAGCAGCGCTTCACGACGATCCAGCGCGTGGCCGAATGCATCGTCTCGCATCAGAAGGCGTTCTTCGACTACGGCGAGATCGCACTCAAGCCGCTCGTGCTGCGCGATGTCGCCGATGAACTCGGCCTGCACGAATCGACCATTTCGCGCGCGACGGGCAACAAGTACATGTCCACGCCGCGCGGCATCTTCGAGTTCAAGCACTTCTTCCCGCGCGAGCTCTCCACGGAAAGCGGCGGAACGTGTTCGGCCGCGGCCGTGCGCGCGCTGCTCAAGGAGATGATCTCGAAGGAGAACACGCGCGATCCGCTGTCCGATGTGAGTCTCGCGAAAATGCTCGCGGATCAGGGCGTGATCGTCGCCCGACGCACGGTGGCGAAGTATCGCCATCTGATGAAGGTGCCGCCCGCCGAATTGCGCCGTCAGGCGTGATGCGGCGCGCGCTGGCGCATCGCTTGTCACGCTCTCGAGCGCTCGGCGACGACCCGGTCAAGCGAGGCGCCTGAGCGCAGGAGCGTAGCCGAAGGCCGTCCGTTCGCGGACGGCCTTTTTTTGCGCGCTTTCTCTGCAATCAGCGCCAGCCCGACGCGCGATGCGTGCGCTTCCTCGCGGCCGTCGCCGCAAGCTCCGCGCCGAGCAGAAAAACGGCCGCCGAGTAGTACAGCCACATGAGGATGATCGCAAGCGATCCCGCCGCGCCGAACATGTTCGCCGTGCCCGCGTGGGCGAGATAGAACGCGAAGAGCCGCTTGCCGCCTTCGAAGAGCAGCGCGGCGGCGCTCGCGCCGAGCGCGGCATCGCGCCAGAGCATGCGCGTCGTCGGCAGGAACTTGAGCAGCACGGTGAACGCGATCATCAGCACGGCGAGCGATATCGCGCGCCGCGTGAGCCCCGAGAGCACGATGAACGGGCTGCCGTCGCCGAGCACCCAATGGCCGAGAATCTCGACGAGCGCATCGAGCACGAGCAGCACCGCGACGAGCAGGCCGGAGCCGACGACCAGCCCGAACGACATCAGACGCACGCGCAGCAGCGTGACGATGCTCTCGCGCGTGCTCACGGCGGGCGTCGGCCAGATGACGTTGAGCGCGCTGTGCAGTGACGAGAATGTCGCCGACGCGCCGATCAGCACGCCCGCCAGCGACAGAATCGCCGTGCTGCGTGCGATGTCCGCGTGCCACGCGTTCGCGACGATCGCCTCCAGCGCGTGTGCCGCGTCCACGCCCACGACGCCGCTGATTTCGTCGAAGAGCCGCCCTTGCACGGCATCGGCGCCGAAGAAGACGCTCGCCACCGCGATCACGATGACGAGCGTCGGCGCAATCGAGAACGCGGCGAAGAACGCGATCGACGCCGAGAACATCGAGCAGTGGTCCTGCGACCATTGCTGAACCGGATCGACGATCCACGAGAGCCAGCCGAAACGCGACGTGCGGCCCGAGGCGACGGGCGTGGATTGAGTGGCGGAGACGTTCTGATCCATCGGCGGGGCGCGTGAGCGCGGCTTGGAGTATCAACCGACGATGTTAGCCCCGCGATGCGAAGCATGTGTAAAAAACGGCGCGCTCCGTGGGAGCGCGCCGCATTCGTGTTGCCTTGCGCGGTGAAGAATCAGGGCTGGTCGGCGGCCGGATCGGCGTCCTCATCGGCGAGGCCGCGGGTTTCGTCCTCGATTTCGTCGGGCAGGATGTCGGCGTCGGCTTCCAGATTGTTGTCGCCGTCAGCCGACGCGGCTTCGCCGGTGCCGAAGCGGTCCGTGTCGCTGTTCAACTCGGCCTTGGACTGGCCGAGCGCATGCGCGTCGAGTTCATCCTCGATGTCGCCCGGATAGCGCTTTTCGCCCTGCACGTCCGAGCCGCTGTCCGACGAGTCGCTCGGGCCGAGCGCCCCGGTGCCATGCCCTTTGCCGTATTCCGCGCCGTCGTCTTCGGGCGGGTTCAATGTGCTTCCGCTCATCATGACCTCCTTCGATCGTGTCCATGACGAGTCCGCAAGTCCCGTTCCGCGAAAGTCCGCGCCCGACGCATGAAAAAACCCCGCGCTTCTTCCGAGGCGCGGGGTTTTTTGCACACGTGCTCTAGGTTCAGGCTTTCGCCTCCGGACGCCTGGCTTCGGTTGCGCCCTGTTTCACCGTCTTGACGGTCTTCTCGGTCACGGAGGTCGCCGTCGCGACGCTGCGCAAGTCCGAAAGGAACGAATCGCGCCAGACCGAAAGATTGTTCTCGCGCAGCGGCGCCATCATGTCGGCGTGACGCGCCTGACGCTCGGCGAGCGGCATCGACAGCGCGCGCTCCAGCGCTTCGGACATCTGCGACAGATCGAACGGATTGACGACGAGCGCGCCCGGCAACTGATCCGCCGCGCCCGCGAACTGCGACAGCACGAGCGCGCCCGGATCGGCCGGATCCTGCGACGCGACATACTCCTTCGCGACGAGATTCATGCCATCGCGCAGCGGCGTCACATAGCCGACCTGCGAGAGGCGGAACAGCGCCATCAGCAGATTGCGCTCGTACTTGCGGTTGAGATACTGGATCGGCGTCCAGTCGAGCTGGGCGAAGCGCCCGTTGATGCGGCCCGCCTCGCCTTCCAGATTCCGGCGGATGCGCTGATAAGTCTGCACGTCCGAGCGCGTCGGCGGCGCGATCTGCACGAGCGAGACCCGGCCATGCCAGCCCGGCGCATTCAGCAAAAGCCGCTCGAATGCCTGAAAGCGTTCGACGAGACCTTTCGAATAGTCGAGGCGATCGACGCTCATGATGAGCTTGCGCCCGTGCATGCTGTCGCGCAGGCTTTTCACCTGCTTTCGGTTGGCGAACTGGTCGGCGGCCTTCGCGATGGCGTCCGGATAGATGCCGATCGGATACGCGCCCACTTTCAGCATGCGGCCGAACGCCTGCAGCATGCCGTCTTCTTCGTTGAAATGACCGCGGCTCGTGCGCTCCACATAATCAATGAACGACTGCTTGTCGCTGTCCGTCTGGAAGCCGACGACGTCGTACTGGCACATCGCCGCGATCAGTTCCTCGTGCGGCGGCACGGTGCGCATGATCTCCGGCACCGGAAACGGAATGTGCAGAAAGAAGCCGATCGGGTTCGCGACGCCGAGCTTGCGCAGCTCCTGCGCAAACGGGAGCATGTGATAGTCGTGCACCCAGATGATGTCGTCGGGCTTTAGCATCGACTTCAGCTTCGCGGCGAGGCTGGCGTTGACGCGCATATAGCCCGCGTATTCCTCGCGATCGAAACGCGAGAGATCATTGCGATAGTGAAACGTCGGCCACAGCGTGGCGTTCGAGAATCCACGATAGTACTGGTCGTAGTCGCGGCGCGTGAGTCCGACCGTCGCGTAGGTCACCTTGCCGCCCTTCTCCAGGACGGGAGCGCCCGCTTCGCCCACGATCTCGCCGCTCCAGCCGAACCACACGCCCCCAGTCTCCTTGAGCGCATCGAGAACGCCGATCGCGAGGCCGCCCGCGCTGGGCTTGCCTTCCTGGATCGGTGCGACGCGATTCGATACCACGATCAATCTGCTCATTACAGCATCACCTCATCAGTTGTCGTTGCATGCTCGAATTGGCGATCAAGGGTATGCAAAAGTTGTGCCTTTTTGTCGGTATTTGTAAATGAAACTTTGTATGAAGATGTTACGGACGAACGAAAATACGCGGCGAACCCACGCCGCGTAGAAATTTTTATTCTTGTGCCGGGTGCTGCAACCGGCCGGAATCACGCGTCCTGCTCGGAGCCCAGATCGCGCTGATAGTCGATACCCTCTCGGCGCACGCCACCCTGATTGTGATCGCCGTCGGGCGGCGTGCCAGGCGCGGGGCGGTTCTGACCGGCGGGATCGTGATCGGCGGGCGGCGCGGATGCGCCCTGTGCGCCGGCTGCCTTGGCCGCTTCGGCGCGCGCTTCGCGCTTGGAAGAGTGACGCGCGGAGCGTCGAAGTGCGGGATGCCTCATGATGCCTCCAGAGAAGAAGGCCGTCGCGATAGTGACGTCGGCGGCGTCGGACCGTGCGCTTTGGGAAGCGCGGCTTCAGAAAAAGCGACCGGCGACAGAACGTGTCGCCGGTCATTGTTGCGCCATCCGTTGTAATCCCTACGTCCCGGATGGAAACTTATTCAAACCTTGCACGAATTCTGGGCATTGTCCAACGTCTGCAGTCCAGCGTCCTATTGCGCTGCTAGTACACGTGCGGCGTTTCGCCCGGTCCCGGCGGCGGATCGCCGATCGGCTGTGACGGCGGTTCCGGCGGCTCGCGCGTGGGATCCGGATTCGTGTCGGGCGGAATCGGCGTGGGCGGCGGCTGATCCGGCGGCGTCACCGGCGGGTCCGGCGGCTGCGGCGTCTGAGCTTCGATACGCGCACCAACGGAGGCGCGGGTGGACATGTTGAGCGACATGGCGGACTCCTTGCGGTCTTGTGATCGTACTTTTCCATCCGCACCAGGCGCCTCGCGCACGCACGCGGATGTCATACGATCGACAGCAAGGGGCATGCCCCTCAGACACATCGGGTCCGCACCCTCCTGTCCCATTATCGGCGTAGAAAACGCGCCTGCCAATGAAAAACGCCTGCGCTGTTAAAAGCCGCAGGCAGTGTTTTCGTCTAAAGATAAGCGAAGTTCAGTGATTTTCGCTTTCGGACTCGTTCATGTCGCCACCCTCGCCGACGGCAGCCTTGTTCGCGTCCTCGCCATACTCGACGAGCCGGTTATAGAGCGTTTTCAGGCTGATGCCGAGGATTTCGGCGGCGCGCGTCTTCACGCCGCCGCACTGGTCCAGCGTGGCAAGGATGAGTTGCCGGTCCGCCTGCGCGAGCGACGTGCCGAACGGAATCGTCACCGCCGTGCCCGCCGATGGCTTCGACAGCGAAATCTGCAGCGGCACGGTCGCCGTGCTGTCGGAGTCGTTCGCCGACATGATGTACGCCCGCTGCACGTAGTTCTTCAACTCGCGCACGTTGCCCGGCCAGTTGTACGAGCCCAGCATCTCGCGCACGGCCGGCGGGAAGCCCTTCTTCGTGCTGTAGCGGGCGTTCAGCTCGTCGAGAAACGCCTGCCCGAGCAACTCGACGTCCTTGCCGCGCTCGCGCAGCGGCGGCAGGTTGATCGGGAACACGTTCAGCCGGTGATAGAGGTCGAGGCGCAGCTTGCCTTCGAGCACGGCCTGTTCGGGATCGCGGTTGGTCGCGGCGATGAGGCGCACGTCAGTCTCAAGCTCCTTGGTCGTGCCAACGCGCATGAACATGCCCGTCTCCAGCACGCGCAACAGCTTCACCTGGAGCTCGATCGGCATTTCGGTGATTTCGTCGAGGAACAGCGTGCCGCCGTTCGCGCGCTCGAAATACCCCTTGTGCTGCCGATCCGCGCCCGTGAACGAGCCGCGCTCGTGGCCGAACATCTCCGATTCGATCAGGTTCGGCGAAATCGCACCGCAGTTCACCGCGATGAACGAATGCTTGCGACGCAGGCTGAGTTCGTGCAGCGTCTGCGCGGCGACTTCCTTGCCGGTGCCCGACTCGCCGATCAGCAGGACCGACGCGGCCGTTGGCGCGACCCGGCCGATCTGGTCGTAGACCGTCTGCATGGCGGGCGAGTTGCCGAGCATGAGGCCGAAGCGGCCCATGCGGCGCAGTTCACCACGCAGCGTGCCGATTTCCGCTTTCAGGTCGCCGGCGCGCGGCAGGCGTGAAAGGATGGCTTTCACGCGCTGCATGTTGATCGGTTTGACGAGATAGTCGGTGGCGCCCATCTTGAGCGCGCTGACGGCGGATTCCACCGTCGCGTGACCGGTGATCACGATCACCTCGACGCCCGAGCGCGGGTCGAGATCCTCGAAAAGATCGACGCCCGTGCCGTCGGGCAGTTTGAGGTCGGTGAACACGACATCCGGCGTCTGCCGCACGAGCTGAATGCGCGCCTCGCGCAAATCGCCGGCGGTGGCCGTCGTCAATCCGTCTTCGCCGATGATCGCGGCTAGCGCCTCGCGGGTACTGGGATCGTCATCGACAATCAATACGTGTGGCATTGCGTCTCGAATTCTTCCAAAGCGTTTCAGGGTCACACGCCGTGTGGCGGCGTGGTCTTCTCCGGGCGGCAGGGATACCGCGCGGGCCGGTGCGATTCGCGATTACGGCCGATTCAAGATAATCGGCGCGCCGCAAAATGCGCGAAAAATAAAATAATTTCCGATGATCTGCACGCTTGGCTCAAACCCGGCGTAAGTTTTTCCATTTAGGCAACTTATGGCCGGAGTTTCACTGATTATAAGCGTTTATCACGATAAAAACGCACGCTGATTCAGCGTGCGTTTCATTGATCACACCATTGAATTACCACCAATGGCGGGCGTTCCAAGCGCTTTTAGCTTCGCGGAAAATGCCACGCGTCGGCGGTGCCGCCGACCGTACCATGACCATTTACGCCCTGCGTGCCCGCGCCGGTAGCCGGCGTCAGCACCTTGCCGCCCTCGTCCTCCCAGCGGCTGACATCGCGCGCCGTGCGTTTTCCCGCGGCATCCTGCGACTGCACCCATTTCCATGCGAGAACGCTGCCGACTGCGAACAGCGCGCCAAAAATTCCGATCGAAGGCCGTGCCATATCTGTTTTCTCCCGTGTTCAAGAAAAATCATGCTGCCGCTGAAACGGCAGCCCGCCGCGACGCGACGCACTCACCCGGAATGCGCGACGAATCAGCGGGAAACCAGAAGGCCCACCAGAAAACCGACGCCCGCGGCCATGCCGAGCGACTGCCACGGATTGTCCTTCACGTACTTCTCGGTGCAGTCGACGCCCGCGCGATAGCGGCTTTGCGCGCTCGCCTGCGCATCCTCCAGCGCGCCGCGCGCAGTATCGACGTGATCGCGCAGACGTGAGCGCAGCGCATCGACGCCCTCGCCCGGCAGCGTCGCCGACAATCGCAGCAGTTCTTCCGAATCGTTCAGCAGCACCTTGATGTCTTCGATGATCTTTTGCTTGCCCAACGCAAGCTGGACAGTCGTTTGACTCATGGAATGTAGTCCTCGCCCAAGTGGGGTTTGTCTGGATCGGGTCGACGCGGAATCAGCGCGTCTCGGCGACCGGCATGCGGGCCACGGAAAGACGCGCGCCCGCTGCGATGCGTGAGCGCAGGCTGCGCACGACGCCGCTCGCCATCAACGCCCCGCCCATCGCGCCGAACACGAAGCTCGTCACGTTCGCGGCGCGCGCGAGGGCCGGCGTGCCCGCCGCATAGCCTAGCACCGCGCACATCAGCGCGGTGACGAGCGCGACAGCGGCCCAGTGATAGATGTCGATCGGCTCGCCGGCCGTGAGTTCCTGGCGATCACCGCCCGCGCCATGCGTGCGTCGCGTGCGGGCCGGCCGCGTGGGGATCGTGCGCTCGTAGGCGCCCCCGTCGAAACTAAAAAAGTCTTCCATGATGCTCCGCCTCTCTCGCCCATCCTCGTGTGCGCGCGTCGGGCGCATTGCCCGTCGCGAACTTTCGAATAAGAATCACGATGACCGATGCTTACGCAGCTTTCATGCCAATGCCGATGAATCAGGGCGCAAAGCGTCCCTGGCACGCGGATGCGCCGATGATCGGGTAACAATTACGTCGCGGCCTTGTAAATTCTCAGTGCGTAAAGGAGAACCTTTCCGCAAGTGCCTCAGCCGTACCGCGCCGCATCAGACAAAATACGCCGCAGCCTAGCCAGCGCATTGCCGCAAGGTCGTTGCGAATGGTTAAATAGCGTTTATGAGATAGGCTCGTTTGCAACCAGTCGACGTTGCGGAAACACCCGATGCAGATGAGCACGGACCGACGCACCACGAGGGAGAGCGGCTCACGCATCGCGTGAGCACGACGGGCAGCGCGCACGGGCGCGTCATATGCCGATGCGCGGTCACCCAAAGTTGCGCCGCTCGCGCGCGACGAACCGCGCCAGGCCGATTGCAACCGGAGGCGCCCGCGCAGTCCGGCGCCCGCCCACTACATACGCAGCACTCACGAACGATCAGGACACATGGCGTCAACCGATCTGGATCCGCCGACCGCCGCGGTCGGCGATACACCCGCGCAAAGAAGGCGCAACACGGGAGAAGTGCCGGGCCTGAAGTCCTATGGACTGCTCTACGGCTCCTCGCCCGTGATGCTGGAGCTGTACGCGCAAATCGAGCGCGTCGCCGCGACCGATGCCACCGCGCTCATCATCGGCGAGTCGGGCACCGGCAAGGAACTCGTCGCCCGCACGATTCACGACCAGAGCGCGCGCAAGGACGCGCCGTTCATCGCGGTGAACTGCGGCGCGATTCCCGATAACCTCATCGAGGCCGAGCTCTTCGGTCACGAAAAAGGCAGCTTCACGGGCGCGGTGCAGGGACGTATCGGCTATTTCGAGCATGCGAACGGCGGCACGCTGTTTCTCGACGAAGTCACCGAGATGTCGCCCGTGCGGCAGGTGAAGCTCCTGCGCGCGCTGGAAACGGGCACGTTCTTTCGCGTAGGCGGCAACGATCTCATCAGCTCCGATGTGCGCGTGATCGCGGCCACCAATCGCGATCCCGTCACGGCGGTGAAGGAAAACGGCTTGCGCGAGGATCTGATGTATCGCCTCGCCGTGTTCCCGTTGCGCGCGCCGCCCCTGCGCGAGCGCGATTCGGACCGCGAACTGCTCGCGCAGCATTTCCTCTCGGAGATGAATGCGCAGGAAGGCACCAGCAAGGTCTTCAGCAAACGCGCACTGGATGTGCTGCGCACCTATTCGTGGCCGGGCAACGTGCGCGAGCTGAAGAACACGGTCTATCGCGCGTTCATCCTCGCGGAGAAGACGGTGGAGATCGCGCATCCGCATCTCGCGTCGCGCGTGAAGAAGCCCGTCACGCAGGGCGACGCGATGAACGTCTGGGTCGGCACGCCCCTCGCCGACGCGCAGAAGCAAATCATCCTCGGCACGCTCAAGCATTGCGGCGGCGACAAGCGCCGCGCGGCGAAAGCGCTCGGCGTGAGCCTGAAGACTTTGTATAACCGCCTCGGCGCATACGAAAACGAGGACACCGACGGCGGCGACACAGCCTCGGGCGGCGAAGGCTGATTCGGCGGCCATCCTTCGTCTGCATGACTTCCGGAAGCGAGCGCGCATGGCCGCGCTCGCTTTTTTTTGCGGCTTCGACTGATACGCCGGTCGCAACGCGTTCCCCGCGCTTGCAATTTCTTGCAATTTTCCCGAACCGGTAATTAGAAGCATGCTTCAAAATGCGCGAAGCCCCCGCATGGCGGAGTCTGTGCTTTGCCGGGCGGCGGCTTGAGGGCAAGACCTCAAGAAGATTCGAGTTCCTCGACCCCGATGGCAAGCGTCGGGAATCGGCAGACGAAGGAAAAGCAACATGCAGATCAGGGTCCATCGGCGCGGCTCGCGCACCGCCGCGCTCGCCGCGCTTATCTCGGGCGCCATCGCTTGCGTGAGCCTCAGTGGATGCAACTCGCTCTACAGCGAAGGCGCGACGGCCGGCGCGGGTATCGCGGGCGCGGCGATAGCGAACAGCGTCACCAGCAACGCCGCGGTGGCGACGGGCATCGGCCTGGGCGCGGTCGCCGCGGCGCGCGCGGGCGTGCAGTACAGCCAGCGCGTCGTCCATACCAACACGCAGGATCAGATCGCCTCGATCGCCGGACCGCTCGCGGTCGGCGCGGTCGCACCGTGGAAGATGGTGCATTCCGTGCCGATCGAAGAAGACGAGAAAGGCCGCGTGACGGTGAGCCGCACGATCAGCAGCGGCGTGCTCGAGTGCAAGGAGATCGTATTCTCCGTCGATCGTGACGCGACCAAGGATCGCGCCGCCGACAGCGCGTTTTACGTCGCGTCGGTGTGCCGTGACGGCGACAAGTGGAAGTGGGCGTCGGCCGAGCCCGCTACGCCGCGCTGGGGCTCGCTGCAATGACGCTGTCTCTCGACGTACCTCTGGCGCTGCGTCTCGGTCTCATCGCGGCGGGCGCCGCCGCGTGCGTGACGATGAGCGGATGCGCGTCGATCGGCGCCGCGGCCGGTGCGACGGCCGGCATCGCGACGGGCGCGTTCACGACGAACCCGGCCATCGGGCTCGGGGTGGGCATCGCGGTGCAGGCGGCCACCGACGAGGCGGTCAAGCACGTGACCAAATCGCTGCATCAGGACCAGCAGGTCATGATCGCGGTGACGGCGGGCGTCTCGCAGGTCGGCGAAACGAGGCCGTGGAAGGTCAAGCACACCTTGCCGGTCGAGAACGGCCATGGCGAAGTGCGCGTGCTGCGCGAGTTCAGCAGCGCGCTCGCGACGTGCAAGGAATTCGCGTTCTCCGTCGTCGACGGCGACGACGCGAAAGCGCCCGCCGAGTGGTTCATCGCAACGGCTTGCCAGCAGACGAGCGGGTGGAAGTGGGCATCGGCGGAGCCTGCGGTCGAGCGCTGGGGGAATTTGCAGTAGCGTACTGCCGGCCTGAACGTGCAAAGCGCGGTTCCGTTGCGGACACCGCGCTTTTTTCATGGCTTTCAGCCGTTCGCGATCGCCTCGAGCGCCACGCGCGCGAGAAAACCGCTGCGCGTCTCGTGGCGCGCTTCGACGTAGCTGTCGATCTTGTGCAGCACGAATCGCGGAAGGCTGATGTTGATCCGCTCCGGGCGGGAATCGAGCTTGGAGAGATCCACTTCGACGTAGGCCCAGATTGCGCCGGCGTAGTCGGGATTGGGAATCAGATCCCCGATCGGAGAAGGCACCAGGGAAACGTCCAGGCCATCCTCGATAAGGATCGAGACGTGGCTGTAAATCGCTTCCCTCGTATTCTTCATTGCCTCGTCGACCGTATCTCCTGCGGAGAAAACGCCTGGGATATCGGGCACGGTCACCCCGTAGCAACTATCGGGATCCTTGTGAATAGCGACAGGGAATTCCACTTTCGAATCTCCGTTAGGAAGAGTACAGCCGGTTGAGCATACCGGCGGTTTTGAGGACGCTCCGAACCGTTCCAATGGAAAGGTCCTTGCGCGGGTGAGGTACCGTGACCAGTCTGGTACTCCCGCGACGTTTGAAATGGTGGTGACTGCCGACGATTCGGTCCAACTGCCATCCGTCATCCAGAAGCATTCGTATCAAGCGCGATGAATCCATCTCGTCTCCGAATGCTGCGTGTGTAGCTTTACACACGCAGCAGTGATCTTCAAGACGAAAACGTTACGATTCAACGCGGCGCACGAACATTCAGCCAAACGGCCAACGCCAACAAAAAAGCGCGGCGCCGTAACCGGCAACCGCGCTTTCGAATCAAACCAAACCCAAACCGCTCAGGCCTCCACATCCTCCAGGCTCAGCATTTCCGTCTGGTCGTTATACGAGAAGATCTCGCCATAACGCCCCCAGTCGATGATCGCATCGAGCGTCTCCTGCGCGGCCTTGTCGGAGAGAAAGTCCTCCAGTTCCTGCTCGAAGCGCACGCGCGGCGCGCGATGGCCCGGCCGCTCGTTCAGCACCTTCTTGATCCGCGCGGCCAGCGGCACATGCCGCAGCAGATGTTCCGCGAACATCATCTTGCGCTCCTGCGTGCCGAACTCCGCGAACACGCGCGCCTGCGGCGTGAGAAAGATGTCGCCTTCGCGCACATCGGCGAAACCCAGATGCTGCAGCACTTCCGCGACCGGAAACAGGTCATCGACCTCGAGATGCAGCGTGCGCGCGATTTCCGGCATGTCCGCGCGGCCGTGATACGGTTCGGCCGCGAGCGTTTCGATGAGACCCGCCATCAGGTTGGTCGAGACCGACGGCAGCCAGGTGCCCAGTTCGAGGCCCTTCTTCTTCGCTTCGTCCATCTGACGCGCGGTCATCTTCGCGTAGATATCGTCGACGAGACGCCGGAACGCGGGGTCCAGACGATTGCGCGGATGCTTGAACGGCACCTTGATTTCGGCCATCACGCGCCCCGGATTCGACGACAGCACGAGGATGCGGTCGCACATGAACACCGCTTCCTCGATGTTATGCGTGACGATCAGCACCGATTTGATGGGCATGCGCCCTTGCGTCCAGAGATCGAGCAGATCAGTGCGCAGGTTTTCGGCGGTCAGCACGTCGAGTGCGGAAAACGGCTCGTCCATGAGCAGAAGCGTCGGATCGACGACGAGCGCCCGCGCGAAACCCACGCGCTGGCGCATGCCGCCCGACAGTTCGCGGGGATACGCGTTCTCGAAGCCGTCGAGACCGATCAGGTCGATCGCGGCCAGCGCGCGTTCGCGACGCTCGCGCGCGCCCACGCCCTGCGCCTCCAGACCGGCCTCCACGTTCTGCATCACGGTCAGCCACGGAAACAGCGCGAACGTCTGGAACACCATCGCGACGCCCTTCGCGGGTCCGCTCAAGGGCTTGTCCAGATAGGTCACTTCCCCGGCCGTCGGCTCGATCAGCCCGGCGATGATGCGCAACAGCGTCGACTTGCCCGAGCCCGAGCGCCCGAGCAATCCGACAATCTCCCCTTCGCGCAGCGCGAGGTTCGCATCGTCGAGCACGAGCAGCTCGCCTTGGGTCTTGTTGAAGCCGCGGCTCACGTTCGCGACGCGCAGGATCTCCGCGCCCAGTCGCGGCGGCGTACCTTGCGGGCGCTGGAAGCCAGGCGCCCCGGACGTCTGCGAATATTTCAGGTTCTGCATCGGAACTCGTCCTCAATCCAGCCGGAGTCTTGCTTCGGCGTAGGCGTATAGGGGGCGCCACAACAGTCGGTTGAACAGCGTGACGAACAGAGACATCACGGCGATGCCGAGAATGATTTTGGGGTAGTCACCCGCGGCGGTCGTCTGGGCGATGTACGCGCCGAGGCCGTGCGCCACGACTTCCGTCTTCCCCCATGACACCGCTTCCGCGACGATGCTGGCGTTCCACGCGCCGCCCGAAGCCGTGATCGCGCCCGTTATGTAGTAAGGAAAGATGCCCGGCAGCATGCACTTCTTCCACCACTGCCAGCCGCGGATCTGAAAATTGCTCGCGGCCTCGCGATAATCGTTCGGATAGGAAGACGCCCCCGCGACCACGTTGAAGAGGATATACCACTGCGTGCCGAGCACGATGAGCGGCGACAGCCAGATATCCGGGTTCAGGTTGAAGCGCACGATCACCACGACGAACACCGGGAACAGCAGGTTTGCCGGGAATGCGGCGAGGAACTGCGCGAGCGGCTGAACCTTCTCGGAAAGCGCCGGACGCAGGCCGATCAACACGCCGATGGGCACCCACACCACCGATGCGAGCGCGATCAGCACCACCACGCGCACGAGCGTGATGAAGCCGAGCACGAACACATGGCCGACTTCGCCCCAGGTGACGCCCGTCGAGACGAACGACGCGACCTTCCACACGACGAACACCGTGATCAGCACGACGACCGTGCCCCACGCAATATCGCCCGTGCGCGTGGACGGCACTTTCGCGCGCAGCGGCAAGCCCACGTTTTCCAGCGCGCCCTGCAGCGACGGCAGCTTGATCGGCACACGCGCCGCCTTCGCGAGAATCCAGCCCGCCGGCACGAGCAGACGGTGAATCAGGCGCGTGCGGCGGATCAGATCGAGCAGCCATGAAGACGGCTCATCGCCCGAGCTCGTGTTCTCCATGCGGAACTTGTCGGCCCACGCGACGAGCGGGCGGAACATCAACTGGTCGTAGGCCAGGATGACGATGGTCATCGCGAGGATCACCCAGCCGATCGCGGCAAGATTACGCTCGCCGATGGCGGCGGCCAGATACGCACCGATGCCCGGCAGCACGATCGTGCGGTTGCCGACCGTGATCGCCTCGGACGCGACGACGAAGAACCAGCCGCCCGACATCGACATCATCATGTTCCAGATGAGGCCCGGCATCGAGAACGGCACTTCGAGCTTCCAGAAGCGCTGCCAGTTGGTGAGCTGAAAGCCGCGCGAGACTTCGTCCAGATCGCGCGGCACCGTGCGCAGCGACTGGTAGAAGCTGAACGTCATGTTCCACGCCTGGCTCGTGAAGATCGCGAAGATCGCCGCGCATTCGGCGCCGATCACGCGCCCCGGGAACATCGCCAGGAAAAACGTGACCGTGAATGAGATGTAGCCCAGCACCGGCACCGACTGGAGGATGTCGAGAATCGGCACGAGCACGATCGACGCGCGCCGGCTTTTCGCCGCGAGCGTGCCGTAGATCAGCGTGAAGATGAGCGACGCGACCATCGCCAGCAGCATGCGCAAGGTGGTGCGCAACGCGTATTCCGGCAGATTGGCAGGGTCGAGCGAGATCGCCTGGGTCTGCAGGGTCGAAATCGGCGCGAGGGTCTCGTGAAAACCGACAGCGGCGAGCGCGATGATGCAGATGATCATCGGGAAGGCGACGAAATCCCAGCGGTTGGGCAGGACCCGCCAGGCCGACGCATTCGCCGTGCGATTCAGATTGAAGCCAAATTCCATGCAAGGCCCTCCCCGTAAGGCTTTGTTCCGACCGCGCGAGCGCGGGATGTTGCTTGAGACGGCCAGCGCGCCGTCCCGTGGGCACGAAGCCCCGGCGCGCGACGGCCTCATGCTCAACGCACGCGACCGTCAAAACGACGACACGTTCGGCACGGTTGACGGCACCAGCCAGTCGCCGCGTCAGACGAACCCCGCGCTGAACCGAGCGACACTACACCAACCAATGTGACAGGCACAACCTTCATGCGGTCAGGCGCGCCATTCCTGCGATGTTTCTGTTGCTCTTCGGCACGGCACGGGCAAAATGAAGGGGCAGCGCGCTTCGAACGCGCCCGGTGCCAGTGTGCTGTTGCTTCCTTTCAGTCTGGCTGCACTAAACCCGAATCAGACGGCCGGGGGAGCAGCGCTTTTGCGCGGCGCGCATCCGTTATGTTGGATGCACGTCGCACGCCGCAACAAGGCGCTTGATGGGCGGCAAAAAACATCGTCCAATCTTGGCTTATCACGAACAATAATTTGAGCGCCAATGCGATGCGAGACGCCAGATCCGAGCCGGAAAACCGCCTGAGCCACGCCAGCCACCCCATTGCGGGCGAAAGCCGCGAAGCGGCAGACATGACGCGCTGCAAGCCGCGCACCCGCCTTGCCCGCGTCGCGCATGCCGCACCGCTCGCGCGGTGCGGTGTGTTCGGCCTGCGCACGGCGTGAACGTCCCTTGCGCCCGAGATCGATGAACAAGCTCATCCTGCACCGTGTGATCGCGACGCTCGGCCTCGCGGCGCTCGCCTTCGCGTGCTGGATTGCCGCCGGCTTGTTGTCGGACCGAATGGTACAACAGGAGATGACGGCGACGGTGCGCACCGAGCGCCAGATGGCGGCGTCGATCGTCGACAACATGGCGCAGATCATCGCGAGCGACCTGGCGATGTCGCGCGCCATTCCCGCCACGCTCGCGCAGATGGACCTCACGCAACGGGCGCTGTCGGAGTCGCGGAATTATGCCTCGAACCCGGCCGGGACGGAACTCGAACGCCGCACCGACTGGACGGCGCGCCCCGCGCTCGCCAACGTGAATCACTTCCTGCACGACGCCCAGGGCTTTTCGGGCCTCGATTCCATTTGGCTCGTCAACGACAGGGGTTTCTGCATCGCGTCGAGCAACGCGGCCGAGGACGACAGCTTCATCGGCTACGACATGAGCGGGCGCGGCTATGTGGCGCGCGCGCTGCTCGGCGGCTTCGTCGAGATGTACGGCGTCGGGCGTCTTTCCGGCGAGCCGGGCATCTTCATCGCGGCGCCGGCCTACGACGACGGCATTCTGGTCGGCGCGGTGATCGCGAAGGTGAGCATCGACCGGCTGCGGCACTGGGTCTCGCGTGCCGGCACGTTCGTGACCGACGAGAACGGCGTCGTCGTGATGGCGCACGACGGCCGGCTCGAATACGAAGCGATGCCCAATGCGCCCGTCGCGCGCATGACTGAACGCGAGCGCATCGAGCATTATCGGCGGGAGTCGTTTCCGGAGTTGCGCGTGTCGCACATCGGCGAACAGATGCGCGCCTCCGAGCACTGGCTCGCGCCCGCGCTCGCGCAGACCTTCTACGCCGCGAACGGCAGCAACGTGCCCTCGCTCTACGATGAACGCACCGGCCTCAATTCGGGGCTTTCGGCGCATATCGTCCATCCGCTCACTAGCTGGCCCGAGATCAGCCGCAATCACAGCCGCGACCGCTTCCTCGTTTTCCTGACGATGCTCGGCGTCGTCACGCTCGCGATCGTGATTGCCACGTCCTACTCGCGCGAGCGGCGCCTGCACCGCGCGACGCGCGATCTCGCCGAGCAGTTGCAATCGGCCAATACGCTGCTTTCGGCCGAAGCGCGCCATGACGCGCTCACGGGCGCGCTCTCCCGGCGCTATTTCCTGGACACGCTGCGTCATGAAGTGGAGCTCGCGCGCTCGGTCGGCACGCCGCTTTCGGTCGCGATCGCCGATCTCGACCACTTCAAGCAGATCAACGACCGCTTCGGCCACGCGTCGGGCGACCGCGCGCTCGAGCATTTCGTCGAGGTGTGCCGGGCGCAGCTTCGTCCGAGCGATGCGATCGGCCGGCTCGGCGGCGAGGAATTCGGCATCCTGCTGCCGCAAACCTCGCTCGCCGATGCGCAAGCGGTGCTGGAGCGTCTGAGGAAGCGCTTCCACCATGAGCACTGCGCGCATCTGCCGGACGACGCGGTGCTGTCGGTGTCCATCGGCATCACGGAGCTCGCGCCGGACGACGCGCTCGAATGGATTCTCTCGCGCGCCGACCTCGCCCTCTACGAGGCGAAATCGCGCGGGCGCGACCGCAGCGAAGTGCGCCCCGCCGATCCCGGCTCGTCCACGCGGCACCCGGAAGACACGCTCGCGGGAAAGTAAGCGGCACGCCGGGTCATCGCACGGTCATGCGCATGTCGGGACGCGCACGCATCGCGCAGGTATCATCGATATTCGAAATCGAATGCCGCTGGCGTGAATCGGGAGAATTGCATGAAGGGAAATCTGGTCATCGTGTGCCGGGATCAGGACGCAGAAACGTTCGACCACCTGCTCGCCGAGTACGGCTCGTTTCAGACGCGGCTTTCGTCGACGACGTGGTTCCTGAAGATCGATCTCGCGCCCGAAGTGATTCAGGAGGAGATTCTCTCGCGCCTCGGCAAATACACGACGCACTACATCTTCGAGGCATCGACGGTGACGTACAACACGGTGGACAGCGAAGCGGCGTCGGCGCTCGATACCCTCTTCGACTGACGACGCGCCGCTTACGCGGCCAAGCGCGCCGTTACAGCACGCGCTCCTCGTGCTGGGGGCCGGCGCGGCGCTCTTCCACCGGCCGCGAGGCGATGTCGAACGGAAAGGTCATCGCCACCTGCAAACCGCCTTCAGCACGATTGCCGACCTCGCACTCGCCGCCCACGCGCCGCGCGAGCCGCTCGACGATGGCAAGTCCGAGCCCGCTATGGCCACTGCCGCCGCGCGCCGGATCCAGCCGCACGAACGGCCGGCTCGCCTTGATGAGATCCTCAGGCGCAATGCCCTTGCCGTGATCGGACACCGACAGCACCCAGCCCTTCGATTCCCGCCGCGTCTCGATGACGACCGGCGGCGCGCCGTACGCATGCGCGTTGTCCAGCAGGTTCGACAGCAGCCGGTCCAGCGTGGCCGCGGGCAACGCGAAAGCCGGCCCGGCCTCGAGTTTCAGGCGGATCGGCTGTGCGCCCGGCGACACCGCGCGATACGCCCGCGCGATACGCTCGCATTGCTCGTCGACGGGAACCGGCTCGCTGCCGTCCGGACGGTCGTGCGCGAACACGAGGAATTGATCGACGATATGCGCCATTGAATCGACGTCGCGCACGACGCCGTCGCGCATTTTCTCGTCGTCCATCATTTCGGCGCGCAGGCGCAAGCGCGCGAGCGGCGTCTTCAGATCATGCGCGACGCCCGCGAGCATCACGGCGCGGTCGCTCTCGGTCTGGGAAACCTCGCGGACCATCTGATTGAAACCGTGCGTCAACTGCCGCAACTCGCGCGGGCCGCGCTCGGGCACCGGCGGCGTCGGCTGGCCGCGCCCGAAGCGCCCGACCGCCTGCGCGAGCGAGCGCAGCGGATATTGCAGTTGCCACGCGCCGAAGAGCGCAGCCAGCACGGCCGTCGAGAAGATCAGCGCGAGCCACACGAGCATGCGGTCGCGCGAGCGCGGCGGGCGCAGCGGCTGCACCGGCACGACGACCCACCCAGTGTCTTTCACGCCATGCACCCACACGCTCGGCGGGCCGCCAGGCTCGCTCAGGCGGACATCGGTGCCGTCGGGCAGACGGTCCTTCAGGTCCTCGACGAAACGCTGCAGCGGAGGCGGCATGTTCTCGTCGGGCTGCCTCGGCACCTCCGGACTCGCGAGCGGGACTACGCGCACGCGCGGCGGCAAGGGTTGATCGGGGGTGTTGGCGACGTGCTGACGGACCGCCTCGACGAGGAAAACGGCCTCCTCGACGGCGAAGCGCGTCTGCACGTTGTCCCGCTCGAAGCGGATGATCGCGAACCACGCGACATGCGACAGCACCAGCATGCCGATGACGATGACGACCAGCCGGCCGAACAGCGTGTCAATTGCCCGGCGCATTTTGACCGCCGTCCGGCACGAACACGTAACCGCGTCCCCGCACCGTCTGAATGAAGCGCGGCGCCGACGGATCGGTCTCCAGGATGCGGCGCAGGCGCCACACCTGCACGTCGATGCCGCGGTCGGTGCCGTCGTATTCCGGACCGTGCAGCAGTTCGAGCAGGCGCTCGCGCGTGAGTGTGCGCATCGGGTTGTTCACGAAAATCTTGAGAAGCGCGAATTCGCTGCCGGACAGCGTGAGCGGCTTGTCGTCCTGTTGCAGCGTGCGCGACTGGAAATCCAGCCGGAAGCGGCCGAACGAATACGGCTCGCGCTGCTCGGGCGCGGCCGAGGGAATGGTGCGGCGGCGGCGCAGCACGGCCTGGACGCGCGCAAGCAGTTCGCGCGGATTGAACGGCTTGCCGAGGTAATCGTCCGCGCCCAGCTCCAGGCCGACGATACGGTCCACGTCGTCCGCGCGCGCGGTCAGCATGATGACCGGGATGTCGTCGCCGGACGCGCGCAACTGTTTGAGCGCGGTCAGCCCGTCGACGCCCGGCATCATCAGGTCGAGCACGATGAGATCGGGCCGCTCGCGCTCGATGCGGCGCTCGAGTCCACCGGCGTCATGCAGCACCGATACCTCGATGCCCTGCCGGACCAGATAGTCGCGCAGAAGGTCGCGCAGTTCGGCGTCGTCGTCGACGACAAGTATTTGCGTAGTCATGGGATGGAGTTTAGCGCGTGAGCCAGACCTCGATTGATGACAGCCCTGCCATAAGGGTTACGGGGTGTTACGACGAAAGCAGGGCGTAAACCGGCGTAACAAGCCTAAACGATGCCGTAACACGCGGACTGGCGCGAAACCCTACGCTGTGTCTCACCGACAAGCGCAAGACCTCGACACACCATCCGACACGTCGAACAAGGCCTCGCGGCTTCGGCATCGAAAACAATCAAGGGAGTATCAAGATGGCCAAGCAATATCGCATCCTCACCGCCGCCGCTGCTGCAATCGCGCTGACGTTCGGCACGGCCTACGCGGCCAGCAACGACGCGCCCCCCGCGCCGCCCCCCGGCGGCCCGGCCATGATGGGCGGTCATGGCGGCCCTGACGGCCACCGCATGGAAATGCGCATGCAGAAGCAACTGGACGAGCTGCACGGCCAGTTGAAGCTGAATGCCGATCAGGAAAAGCTCTGGCAGACCGCGCTCACCACGATGAAGCAAAATCATCAGGCGATGCGCGAAAGCCACAAGCAAATGCGCGATCAGTTCAAGTCGATGGAAAACCAGCCGATCCTCGACCTGAACGCGATGCACGCGGCCCACCAGAAGATCGAGGCGCAGAACGCGCAGTTGCGCGAGCAGACCACGACCGCGTGGCTGAACTTCTACAACGCGCTGAACGATCAGCAGAAGACGACCGTCAGCACGGCGCTCAAGAAGCATTTCGCGAAGATGCGCGAGCACGAGCACAAGATGCATGAAGGCTGGGGCAAGCACCGCGGCGGCCCGGACGGCGCGCCGGGCGCGGCGGCGGGCGCATCGGCCACCGCCAAGCCGTAAGCGGCGGTTGTCACAAAACAAAAGCCGCGGAGCATGGCGCTCCGCGGCTTTTTTCATCGACGGCTCAGGACTTACGCGAGGTCGAACAGCAGCACTTCGGCGTTGTCGCCCTTTTCGAGCGTCACGTTCGACACATCCTCGAACCGCGCGGCGTCGCCGGCGCGAAGCGCCTCGCCGTTCACCGTCACCGCACCGCGCGCCACGTGCACATACACGCGACGGCCCGCCGGCACCGCGAAGTCCGCGCGCTCGTCGCCGTTGAAGAGACCCGCGAAGATCCGTGCGTTCGCGCCGATCCTGACCGAGCCGTCCGCGCTGTCGGGCGATGCGATCACGCGCAGCCGGCCGCGCTTTTCCTCGTCCGCAAAGTGCTTTTCCTCGTAGCCCGGCGCGCCGCCCGGCGCATCCGGAATGATCCAGATCTGCAGAAAGTGCGCGGTGTCCGTCGGCGAGCCGTTGAACTCGCTGTGACGCACGCCGGTGCCGGCGCTCATGCGCTGCACGTCGCCGGGACGGATCGTCGAGCCGTTGCCCATGCTGTCGCGGTGCGCGAGCGCGCCGTCGAGCACGTAGCTCACGATCTCCATGTCGCGATGCCCGTGCGCGCCGAAGCCCTGCCCGCCCGCAACGCGGTCTTCGTTGATCACGCGCAGCGCGCCGAAGTGCATGTGCTTCGGATCGTAGTAATCGGCGAAGGAGAAGCTGTGATACGAGTCGAGCCAGCCGTGGTTGGCGTGACCCCGTTCGTTGCTGCGGAGAATCTCGAACATGATGTTTGCTCCCGCCCAAGGCGTTGTTTTGCGATGGAGAGAATGTAAGGGCGGCGCCCCTTCGGAACAACGCGCCCGAAGGCACTACATCGTTCCACCCATGCATGTAATCGGACCCTGCCGGCTTCACGCCCGCGCGCGCGCCGGCTTCGGGTAAAATACCGCGCTTTTCGGGGTGGCGACGCCCGGCGATCGCCTGCGATGCACCGGGACGCGGAGAAATCCGACGGATTGCGAGCCCGCCGCGGCGCATCAATCGCGTGCTGGCAGGGTTAGCAGCAACGGCGGCCTGCAATTTTGACCACATAGAATACGGACCGCTGGCCTTCGTTACGGAAGCGCGCCCGAGCAGGGACGCCGGCTGAAGAGACACATGCACGATTCGCATCGCGCGCCGCGCCCGCCGCACTCCATGCACGTTAGGCACCTTACCAAGGAATCACCATGTTGCAAGGCTACGGTCCGCTGATCCTCGCGGGCACCTGGCAGACCGTCAAGCTGGCGGTGCTGTCGCTCGTGTTCGCCTTTGTGATCGGCCTGATCGGCGCGGCGGCGAAGCTGTCGAAAAACCGCCTGGCGTCGGGTGTCGGCACCGTCTACACGACGCTCATTCGCGGCGTGCCCGATCTCGTGCTGATGCTGCTGCTGTTCTACAGCATCCAGATCTGGCTGAACCTGTTCACCGACGCGATCGGCTGGGATCAGATCGACATCGATCCGTTTCTCGCCGGCATTCTGGTCCTCGGCTTCATCTACGGCGCGTACTTCACCGAAACCTTCCGCGGCGCGTTTCTCTCCGTGCCACGCGGCCAGCTCGAAGCGGGCGCGGCCTATGGGATGACGCCGTGGCAGACGTTCGCCCGCATCATGTTTCCGCAGATGATGCGTTTCGCGCTGCCGGGCATCGGCAATAACTGGCAGGTGATGGTCAAGGCGACGGCGCTCGTGTCGATCATCGGTCTCGCGGACGTCGTCAAGGCCTCGCAGGACGCGGGCAAGGGCACGCTGCGATTCTTCTTCTTCACGCTTCTCGCGGGCGCGGTCTACCTCGCGATCACCACGATCTCGAATCTCGTGCTGATCTGGCTGGAGCGGCGCTACTCCATCGGCGTGCGCAAGGCCGACCTCTAATCGGCATATTCAAGAGCGGCAGGGATCATGATCGAAATCATCCAGGAATACTGGAAGAACTACCTCTTCACCGACGGCTACCGCATCACCGGTCTTGCGATCACGATGTGGCTGCTCGTCATTTCCATCGGCCTCGGCTTCTGCCTCTCGGTGCCGCTCGCGGTCGCGCGGGTGTCGAAGAACAAGCTGCTGTCGCGCTCGGTGTGGCTGTACACGTATGTCTTCCGTGGCACGCCGCTCTACGTTCAGTTGCTGCTCTGCTACACGGGTCTGTACAGCCTGCAGGTCGTGCGCGATTCCCTGCCGCTCGCCGAGTTCTTCCGCAGCGGCATGAACTGCACGCTGCTCGCGTTCACGCTGAACACCTGCGCGTACACCACGGAAATCTTCGCGGGCGCGATCAAGGCGACGCCCTATGGCGAGATCGAAGCCGCGCGGGCGTACGGCATGTCGGGCTTCACGCTGTATCGCCGTGTGATTCTGCCGTCGGCGCTGAGGCGCGCGCTGCCGTACTACAGCAACGAAGTCATTCTGATGCTGCACGCGACCACCGTCGCGTTCACGGCGACCGTGCCGGACATCCTCAAGATCGCGCGCGACGTCAATTCGGCGACGTATCAGTCGTTCGAGGCGTTCGGCCTCGCCGCCCTGCTCTATCTCTTCATTTCGTTCGCGCTCGTGTGGCTGTTCCGCCGCGCCGAGTATCGCTGGCTCGCTTATTTGCGGCCGCAAGGCAAATAAGACCCTCGCCGCCCAAGGACCGTTCATGATTTCCCAGCAGCACAAGCTTTTCGTCGACGATATTCACAAGCAATACGGTAGCAACGAAGTTCTGAAGGGCGTTTCGCTCAAGGCGAAGGCCGGCGATGTGATCAGCATCATCGGCTCGTCGGGCTCGGGCAAGAGCACGATGCTGCGCTGTATCAATTTTCTGGAGCAGCCGAACCAGGGGCGCATCTTCGTCGACGGCACGGAAGTCCGCACGCTGAAGGACAAGGCCGGTGCGCTCAAGGCGGCGGACCAGAAGCAACTGCGGCAGGTTCGTTCGAAATTGTCGATGGTCTTCCAGCACTTCAATCTCTGGTCGCACATGAACGTGCTGGAGAACGTGATCGAGGCGCCCGTGAACGTGCTCGGGCTCTCGAAGAAGGAAGCCGAGGAACGCGCGCGCACCTATCTGGAGAAGGTCGGGCTCGCGCCGCGCGTGGAGAAGCAGTATCCGTCGCATCTGTCGGGCGGGCAGCAGCAGCGCGTCGCCATCGCGCGTGCGCTCGCGATGCATCCCGACGTCATGCTCTTCGACGAACCGACTTCCGCGCTCGACCCCGAGCTCGTCGGCGAAGTGCTCAAGGTCATGCAGACGCTCGCCGAGGAAGGCCGCACGATGATCGTCGTGACGCACGAGATGGCGTTCGCGCGCAACGTGTCGAACCATGTCGTGTTCCTGCATCAGGGGCGCATCGAGGAAGAAGGCCATCCTGACGCGGTGTTCGGCAACACGAAGAGCGAGCGCCTCAAACAGTTCCTGTCGGGCAGCCTGAAGTAACGCTGCGAAAGTAGAACCTTCCACTCCAGAAAAGGCGCCCGCGAGGCGCTTTTTTTGCATCCGGGCGTTGATGTCTCGACCTCTTTCGCGCCTTTCTGCGACCTAGCGCCATGACGCGTGCGCGTCAATAGGCGACAAACCTGACTCTGAAACTTACATGCCGCTAAAGCCCTGATGGAATAAGGCTTTGCGGGATGTTTCCCATCCTGTGGGTAGCGTGTCTACCACATGGCCATTGCATTTTTGACACAGACGCGCGCGGAAGAGCAAATATCTTTGGCGGTTATAACGTATTTTGTTAAATTGGTAACCAAAGTACCAAAACGAAGTACGCAAAAAGTAGTTTTACTTCAAAAGTCCAAAAGAAACTGAGGAACGACACCGATCGACGGGTCGGCGTCAGGTTCGCGCCCACGACGCGCGAATCGCCACTAGCACCACAGCCCGCGCGTGTCCTTCCTCTGAAAACAATTTTCGGTTGGGTGCGCTCGCATCGAACCACACAGCAGCACTTGGGTTCTATTTCTTGACAGGGTTGGAGGAGATGATGAAGAAAGCTTTGCTCGCGTCGGCAGCACTGCTGACGTTCAGCGCGGTCGCGCACGCTCAAAGCAGCGTGACGTTGTACGGCCGCCTGGACGCGGGGCTCGAATACATGAACGGCGTGCCGACGGGCTCCGGTCCTAACGGCGCAGCCACCGGCAGCTCACACCGCTTCAAGGCGGAAAGTGGCGACTGGGGCACGAGCCTGTGGGGCATGAAGGGCGTCGAAGATCTGGGCGGCGGCTACCGTGCCGTGTTCCAGTTGGAAGGCAGCTTCAACACCATGACGGGTCAGGGCCCGGGCGGCGGCGGTCTCTTCAATCGCTGGGCAACGGTCGGTATCGCGAACAACCAGTTCGGTACCCTGTTGCTGGGTCGCGAACTCTTCATCTCCAACGGCGTGTGGGACTTCGATCCGTTCGGTCAGTCGAACTGGTCGTCGGCGTCGCTGGTGCGTGGCCGCAACTGGCCGCAATCGAGCAACAACATTTCGTATCAGTCGCCGAAGTTCGCGGGCCTCGACTTCTACGGTCAGTACTCGCTCTCCAACGCGACCAACTGGAACGGTAACGGCACGACCCCGCAAGGCCGTGAAGCAGGCGCGTATATCACCTACACGACGCCGCTCTTCCAGATCCGCGGTATGTACGATGAAATCCGCAACCCGGCCAACGGCACGCTCGGCGGCGCTTACGACCCGATCAACGCGGCCAACTCGGGAACGGTCAACGGCGTCTACTCGTACTCGCGCGAGTACACGGCGATGTTCAACGTGTTCCTCGGCCAGTTCAAGATTCAGGGCGCTTACCAGGCAATCCGCAGCGCCGGCATGACGGGCCAGTTGCCCGGCCAGCCGACGACGCTCGATCACGAGTGGGGCGGCGTGACGTGGCAAGCGACGCCGGCGGCCGCGCTTATCGCGGCGGTCTACCACGTGAACGGCAACAACGGCGCGGGTAACGCGACCATCTACACGGCCGGCGGTTCGTACAACCTGTCCAAGCGCACCCTGCTGGATCTGCAGGTTGCGACGGTGCAGAACAGCAAGGGCGCGAACTACGGCCTGAACGCCAACAACTTCGGTACGGCGGCGGCGACCGACAATCCGATCGTCGGCCACAGCCAGACGGGCGTGTACGCAGGTATCCAGCACTCGTTCTAATCGGCGAGTCTGACCAAAGAGTCTTTTTAGAAGGTTTTCACGCTGCTGCGAGAGGCGCGTATCGGTGCGGTGCCCGAAAGGGTATCGCACCGTTTTTTATTGGTGCCGAGGCTGACGCACGACATTTGTCAAATCGACAATCAAAACTACAAAACCACGCTTCATAAAAAGTAGTTCTACTTCACAATCCTTCGAAAAATCGAGGAACGACGCGGATCGCGGGTTTGTCGCGATGCTTCGTCGTGCGCACGTTCGCGCGTGTCTTTCAATCGATGACCGTGTTCGGTTCGATGCGCTCGCATCGCGCCCGACAGTAACGTTGGTTCAATTTTTGACAGGGTTTCGGAGGAGATGATGAAGAAGGTTTTGCTCGCGTCAGCAGCACTATTGGCGTTCAGCGCAGCGGCGCATGCTCAGAGCAGCGTGACGCTGTACGGCCGCCTGGACGCGGGACTCGAATACATGAGCGGCGTGCCGACAGGTTCTGGCCCGAACGGCGCAGCCACCGGCAGTTCGAATCGTTTCAGGGCGGAGAGCGGCGACTGGGGCACGAGCCTGTGGGGCATGAAGGGCATCGAGGATCTGGGTGGCGGCAACCGCGCCGTGTTCAAGCTGGAAGGCAGCTTCAACACGATGAACGGACAGGGCCCTGCCGGGAACGGCCTGTTCAACCGCTGGGCGACGGTCGGCATCGCGAACGACCAGTTCGGTACGGTACTGCTGGGCCGTGAGCTCTTCATCTCGAACGGCGTGTGGGACTTCGATCCGTTCGGGCAGTCGAACTGGTCGTCGGCGTCGCTCGTGCGCGGCCGTAACTGGCCGCAATCGAGCAACAACGTTTCGTACCAGTCGCCGCAGGTCGCGGGCTTCGACTTCTACGGCCAGTACGCGCTGTCCAACGCGACCAACTGGAACGGCAACGGCTCGACCGCGCAAGGCCGTGAAGCCGGTGCGCAGATCACGTACACGTCGCCGCTCTTCCAGGTGCGCGGTCTCTACGACGAAATCCGCAATCCGGCGAACGGCTCGCTGGGCGGCGTCTACAACGCGCTCAACGGTGGCGTGACGGCGCCTGACAACAGCAACGGCAACGGCGCCTACGCGTACTCACGCGAGTACACGGCGATGGTCAACGTCTTCCTCGGCCAGTTCAAGCTGCAAGGCGGTTATCAGGCGATCCGCACGTCCGGCATGACGGGCCAGTTGCCCGGCCAGCCGACCGCACTCGATCACGAATGGGGCGGCGTGACGTGGCAGGCAACGCCGGCGGCAGCGCTGATCGGCGCGGTGTATCACGTCAACGGCAACAACGGCGCGGGCAACGCGACCATCTACACCGTCGGCGGCTCGTACAACCTGTCCAGGCGCACGCTGCTCGACCTGCAGGTTGCAACGGTGCAGAACAGCAAGACCGCGAACTACGGCCTGAACGCCAACAACTACGGCTCGGCTGCTGCGACGGACAACCCGCTGCCCGGCCACAGCCAGACGGGCGTGTACGCGGGTATCCAGCACTCGTTCTGATCGGCGAGTCTTTCGCTGCGAAGGCCCATGAGAAAGGCCGCCGATGTTCACATCGGCGGCCTTGTGTATTGCAGCGAGTACGCGCCTAGTCCCGCGCCATGCCCGACGCGCCGTGGCTCAGCCAGTCGAGCACGGCGGCGGCGTCATCGTCGCTCGACTGACGCGCCTTCGCGACCGTCTCGCTGAGCTTCGCGCCCGGCTTCGGCGCAGCCCGGCGAATCGCCACGCCGACTGCAAGAATGTCGATGATCACGAGGTGCAGGATGCGCGAGATCATCGAGAGCTGCGACTCGCGGATTTCGATGTGATCCGTCTCCAGCGCCACCGTCGCGCGCTTGGCGAGCGGCGTGTTGCTCGACGTGATCGCGACGACCGTCGCGCCCTGCTGCATCGCCACTTCGAGCACGCGCAGAAGCTCGGGCGCCCTGCCCGACTTCGACACGGCCACGATCACATCGCCCTTGCCGAGCAGCGCGGCCGACGCCGCCTGCATGTACAAATCACCGTAGGCGATGGTCGGAATGCCGAAGCGGAAGAACTTGTAGTGAGCGTCCTGCGCGACGATGTTCGAATTCCCGAGCCCATAAAACTCGATGCGCCGCGCGCCGTTCAGGATATCGATCGCGCGTTCGACGTTCTCGAAGTTCAGATGCTCGCGCAACTGCAAAATCGCGGAGACGGTGTTGTCGAGCACCTTCGCGCCGAAATCGGTGGCCGTGTCGCCGAGGTGCACCTGGCTGTGGCTCACCGGAATCGTGCCGGTCAGGCCGGTCGCGAGCTTCAGCTTGAAATCCGACAAACCCTGGCAGCCGAGCGAGCGGCAAAAGCGGATCACGGTGGGCTGACTCACGTCGGCCTTGCGCGCGATGTCGATGATCGGATCGTTGATGATCGAGCGCGGATGATTGAGCGCGAGATCGGCGACGCGCCGCTCGGCGGGCGTCAATGCATCGCGCATCTGACGAATGCGCTCGAATACCGCCGACGAACCGCTGTTCGCCCGGTTCGACAATTGCTCCGACAGAATCGCGGAGACGCCGAGGAACGCCGGATATTCCGCCGTGATGATGTACGTGGGAATGCCCGCCAGGTACTGCTGAAAGCGCCCTTTCGCCTCGAAACGCTCGCGAAACGGCGACTTGTGGAACAGTTCGCCCAGCTTGAGGACGATGCCGCCGCCGATATAGATACCGCCCAGCGCGCCCAGCGTCACCGCGATGTTGCCGGAGAACGTGCCGAGGATCGCGCAGAAGCAGTTCACCACTTCGAGCGCGAGCGCTTCGCCCGCCAGGGCGCGGCTCGTGACGTCGGCGGCGGTGAAGGTGTCGGCGACCGCGACGTTGTCGCGTTCCGCGAGCGCCCGGTAGATGAGTTCGAGCCCCTGCCCCGCGCACACGCGCTCGAACGATACATGCGGAAACTTGCGGCGCGCATAGCGCATCACGACGTCTTCGCGTTCGTCAAACGGTGAGAACGTGGCGTGGCCGCCTTCGCTGCCGAGCGCGATCCAGCGGTCATCCGCCGGAATCAGACCCGAGACGCCCAGGCCCGTGCCCGGGCCGAGCAGGCCGATCACGCTGTTCTGCCGGCGCGAGCCGCCGCCCACCTGCTCGCGCTGCGTGTCGGTCAGGCCGGGAAGCGCCATGGCGAGCGCGGTGAAGTCGTTCACGACGAGCAGCGTGTCGAAACCGAGCGCGCGGCGCGTCGCCTCGATCGAAAAGCTCCAGTCGTGATTGGTCATCTTCACGTGATCGCCGTCGACCGGATTGGCGATCGCGATCGCCGCATGGTTGACGCGGCCGACCTTCGTGTCCTTCAGATACTGCTGCATCACCTCCGCGATGCCGGGGTAATCGGCCCCCGGATACACGCGAATCTGCCCGATCTCGCCGGGCGCGGTCTCCAGCGCGAAGCGCGCGTTGGTGCCGCCGATGTCGGCCAGAAGCCGCGGTCCGTCGGCGTGCTGAGTCGCTGTCTTATGCACACCAGTAGACATCGAGCTTCACTCCTTCAGCATGGGCCAGCGTCGAGATGGCGTTCTTTTGCGGCGCGGCGAGCGCCGCGTTCAGGACATCGAGTTTCTTCTGGCCGGCAATGAACAGATACACCTGTCCGATCTGCTTGAGCGCCGACATCGACAGGCTCACGCGCGCATGCGGCGCCGCGCCCGGGTGCACGGCGATGAAGCGATCCGGCGTCGAAATCGCGAAATCCCATTCGGGCGCGTCGGCGAAGATCGAGGCCGTGTGGCCGTCTTCGCCCATGCCGATAACGGCGACATCGGGCAGGCGGCGGCGCGTATCGGCGTTCAGCTCGGCGATGTGCGTTTCCAGCGGCTTGGCCGTATCCACCAGCGGCAGGAAATACGCCGCCGCGCCCGCGTTCTGCAGCAGCGTGTCGCGCACGAGCTGCGCGTTGCTCGCTGCGTCGGACTCGGGCACCCAGCGGTCGTCGACGAGCGTCACGTCGATGTGCGCCCAGTCGAGCGGCTCGCGCGAGAGCGTCTGCAAGAACGGCTTCGGGCTCGTGCCGCCCGATACCGCGAGCGTGGCGTGAGCGGTTTGTCCCGAGGCATCGGCCGATGCCGCGCCCCTCGCCGCGAGGGACGCCTTAAGCGCGTCGCTCACGGCTTTCGCCAGCGCGTCCGAGTGGGCGCGCGGATCGTCGAAAGTGCGAAGCTCGATCACTGCTCCTCCTGCTTGTTCTGGTTTATGGATCCGCTTTCTGCCCGCCTTGTCGCAACGACGGGCGAAGCGGTCTCTGCTATTTCCATGTTCGCCGCGCGCCTCGTTCGGGCCACGTCGGCGTCATGGCATCAATTCTCTTCTTCGAGCCAGCATGTGCCTGCCTGCGCAAGCATCGCGCTCGACGCCGCCGGCCCCCACGTGCCCGCCGCGTAAGGCTTCGGCTTGTTCGTCGCCGACGCCCACGCGTTCAGGATCGGCTCGACCCAGCGCCATGCCGCTTCCTGCTCGTCGCGCCGCACGAACAGCGCGAGGCGGCCGCGAATCACGTCCAGCAACAGACGCTGATACGCCTCCATCTGTCCTTCCTTGAAGAACTGATCGAACGCGAGATCCAGATGCACGCTCGCGAGATTCATGCCTTCGCCGGGCTGCTTCGCCAGGCAATACAGGCGGATGGATTCGTTCGGCTGCAGCCGGATCACGAGCCGGTTCGCGCCCGCGCGCAACGCGTTCGCGCCGAGCGCCGAATGCGGCACCGCGCGGAAGTTCACGACGATCTCCGCGACGCGGTCCGCGAGCCGCTTGCCCGTGCGCAGGAAGAACGGCACGCCCGCCCAGCGCCAGTTCTCGATCTCCACCTTCAGCGCGACGAAGGTCTCCGTCGTGCTGTCGGGGCGCACGCCCTTCTCGGTCGCATACGCCGGCACCGCCGTGCCGCGGATCACGCCCGCGTGATATTGCCCGCGCACCGCGACGCGGCTGATGTCGCGCTCGTCGATGGGCTTGAGCGCCCGCAGCACGCGCAGTTTCTCGTCGCGCACGGAGTCGGAGTGCATGGAGTGCGGCGGCTCCATCGTCACGATGGAGAGCAGTTGCAGCAAGTGGTTCTGCACCATGTCGCGCAGCGCGCCCGTATTGTCGTAGAAGTCGCCGCGCGCTTCCACGCCCAGCTCCTCCGCGATCGTGATCTGGATGCTCTCGACCCACTCGCGGCGCCACAGCGGCTCGAACAGCGCGTTGCCGAAACGCAGCGCGAGCAGGTTCTGCACCGGCTCCTTGCCGAGATAGTGATCGATCCGGTAGATCTGCTCTTCGTGGAAGATTTCGCCGACGGCGTCATTGATCGCGTTCGACGATTTCAGGTCGTAGCCGAGCGGCTTCTCGAGCACGATGCGCGAATTCTGATTCAGCCCGACATCGGCGAGCGCGCGGCAGATCGGCACGAACAGCGACGGGCCGGTCGCGAGATAGAAGACGCGCGTGCCGTCGAATTGCGCGAGCACGTCGCGCAGCACGACGAAATCCTCCGCGCGGCCGAGGTCGAGCCCCACGTACTGGAAGCGTTCGACAAAGCTGCGCCACACGGCTTCGTCGACACCGTCCTTCGATACGTGCGGCTTCACGTGACTCTCGACCCAGGCGCGGTACTCGCCTTGCTCCATGGCCTCGCGCGCGACCGAAACGATCCTGCCCGACGGATCGAGCATGCCCGCGCGATGCGCCTCGAAGAGCGCAGGAAGAATCTTGCGCATGGAGAGATCGCCGGTGCCGCCAAAGAGTACGAAGATGAAGTTCGAGTCGCTTTGCATGAGTCTGAACGTGGGTTCGAGAGCTGGATGTGAGCCGAATCGGGGCAGGTCGCCCAATGAGACCACGAATGAGGCCGTAGTCCGATAAAATTTTTTTTGACACTGAATTGTAGTTTAACTACAATCCAAATCAAGAGGAAATGTCACCAACCGAAAATTAACAATGTCAATCAGACCAATCTGGCGACACGCTTTTTTTCGGGTAGACGTTCTGTGCGCATGTTAAAGGAGCCCGCGGCTCGCCGCTTTCCAGGGAAAGCGGCCCGTGCGGTTCCCGTGCGCGAGAGCCTCGCGCCTCGCCGTCGAGCGCGTCCTTCGGGACGGCGCCTGAACGGCCCGGCAAAAATCAAAAGAGGAGACAGCCGTTGCGATTCAACCCACTCATCTCTTGAGCGCCGTGCGGCCGCCTATCGGTCTGCCGGCCCGGCACGCCACGTTCATCGTGATTCGCGCTGCCGCTTTCCCGCCGACATCGCCGATTTCCGGCCATCCAGTTTTGCCGTTTTTTTGACCACCGCTTCTTAGCCATGCTTCTGGCGGCATCGGGAGCCAATCGTTTCTTGTTCAGGTGTCTGGAGGAGATAAATAATGAAAGTCCGTAAGCTCATGGGCGCGCTGTGCGCCGCAGGTCTTCTGTGTGGCGCGACGGCGTCGGCGGTTCAGGCTGCCGAGGCTGTTTCCGTGCTGCACTGGTGGACGTCCGGCGGCGAATCCAAGGCGGTCGGCGTGCTCAAGGACGACATGACGAAGCAGGGTTACACCTGGAAGGACTTCGCTGTCGCGGGTGGCGCGGGCGCGGCCGCGATGACCGCCCTGAAGACGCAGGTGATCTCGGGCAACGCGCCGTCGGCGGCGCAGATCAAGGGCCCGCTGATTCAGGAATGGGCCGAGCAAGGCGTGCTCGTGCCGATCGATTCCGTCGCGGGCGACTGGAAGAAGAACCTGCCGCCTGAAATCGACAAGATCATCCACGCGGACGGCCACTACGTCGCGGCGCCCTTCTCCGTGCATCGCGTGAACTGGCTGTACATCAACAAGGCCGCGCTCGACAAGGCCGGCGGCAAGGTGCCGACCAACTGGAACGAGTTCTTCCAGGTCGCCGACAAGATGAAGGCCGCGGGCATCATGCCGATCGCGATGGGCGGCCAGCCGTGGCAGGACCTGACGCTGTGGGAAGACGTCGTGCTGTCGCAGGGCGCGGACTTCTACAAGAAGGCGATCGTCGATCTCGACCAGAAGACCCTGACCTCGGACAAGATGGTTCAGGTGTTCGACACGGTCCGCAAGATCCAGGGCTACTTCGACAGCGGCCGCACGGGCCGTGACTGGAACCTCGCGACCGCGATGGTCATCAACGGCAAGGCCGGCATGCAGTTCATGGGCGACTGGGCGAAGGGCGAATTCGCAGGCGCGAACAAGAAGGCGGGCACAGACTATATCTGCGCGCCGGTGCCGGGCACGGACAAGGCCTACACGTTCAACGTCGACTCATTCGTGTTCTTCCAGCAGAAAGGCCAGAAGACTGCGACGCCGGGTCAGCTCGCGCTCGCGAAGACCATCATGACGCCGGAATTCCAGGAGCAGTTCAGCCTGAACAAGGGCTCGATCCCGGTCCGTCTCGGCGTGCCGATGGATAAGTTCGACGACTGCGCGAAGAAGTCCTACGCTGATGAACAGACGGCGATCAAATCGGGCGGCTATGTTCCGTCGCTCGCGCACGGCATGGCTCAGGGCGACGCCGTCGCCGGCGCCATGACCGACGTCGTCACGAAGTTCATGAATTCGTCGCAGGATTCGAAGAGCGCGGTTGCCGCACTCGCGAACGCCGCCAAGACGAAGTAAGTCCGTGTTTCCGTCCGGCGCATGTGCACAGGCATGCGCCGGGCGGGCGCAAGGCAGAGCAGGACTGCATCCGTAACGTCGCATCATTCAGCGCCAGCAGGCATTCGCCACAGAAGCGCCTTTCAGTGCACCTAAACGCAGCTAAACGCACCCAAGCGCCGGCGCATCTTCCAGGAGTCGAGTCGTGACTGCCTCCATCACCGCGGACAAGAAACCGCAAAATCCGCCCCGTCGCGCCTCACCGACGGCGGCGCTCGCCGATCGCCTGATTCCGAAGCTGGTGCTCGCTCCCAGCGTCGTGATCGCGCTCATTTTCGTGTACGGCTTCATCGCCATCACCGGGTATCTGTCACTCTCCGAATCGCGGCTCATGCCGCGCTACGATTTCGCGGGCTTCGACCGTTATCGACAACTTTTCGCCAACGATGTCTGGTGGACTTCCGCCGCCAATCTCGGCTGGTTCGGCATTCCGTTCATCGGGATTTGCGTGTTTCTCGGCCTTTTCCTTGCAATCCTTCTCGACCAGAAGATCCGCAACGAAGGCGCACTGCGCGCAATTTTTCTTTACCCGATGGCGCTCTCGTTCATCGTGACGGGCACGGCGTGGCAATGGATTCTGAACCCGGGCCTGGGTCTCGAGAAAGTGTTCCACGACTGGGGCTGGACGAGCTTCTCGTTCAACTGGCTGGGCGATCCGGACAAGGCGATTTTCTGCGTCGTGATCGCGGCCGTTTGGCAATCGACAGGCTTCGTGATGGCGCTGTTCCTCGCCGGTCTGCGCGGTGTCGACAGCGAAATCTTCAAGGCCGCCCAGATGGATGGCGCGGGATTGCCGACCATCTACCGCAAGATCGTGATTCCGAGCATGCGTCCGGTGTTCTTCTCCGTGCTGCTGATTCTCTGCCACATCACGATCAAGACCTTCGACCTCGTCGTCGCGCTGACGGCGGGCGGTCCGGGCACCTCCTCGTCGCTGCCGGCGATCTTCATGTACACGTTCTCGTTCAACCGTGGCCAGCTCGGCGTGGGCGCCGCTTCGTCGATGATGATGCTCGCCACGGTCGTCGCCGTGCTCGTGCCGCTCATGTATCTGGAATCGAGGAGCACCCGCAATGGAAACTAAGATGACCCTGAGCCGCGCCGTCATCTACGCGGTGCTGATCCTGTTCGCGCTGTACTTCCTGTTCCCGATCTACGTGATGTTGTCGACCTCCTTCAAGGATCTCGACCAGCTTCGCACGGGCAACCTGCTCACGCCGCCCACGCACTTCACCTTCGCGCCGTGGGTGAAGGCATGGCAGGAAGCGTGTACCGGCGTGCGCTGCGACGGCATGCAGCCGTTCTTCATGAACTCGGTGCGCATGGTGATTCCGGCGGTGCTGATCTCGTCGTTCGTCGGCGCGTTCAATGGCTACGTGCTCACGCACTGGCGCTTTCGCGGCGCGGATGGCCTCTTCACGATGCTGCTCGTCGGCTGCTTCATCCCCTTCCAGGCGATCCTTCTGCCGATGGCGCGCCTGCAGGGTTTTCTCGGCCTCTCGAACACGACGACCGGCCTCGTGCTGGTCCACGTGATCTACGGCATCGCGTTCACGACGATGTTCTTCCGCAACTTCTACGTGAGCATTCCGGCCGAGCTCGTGAAGGCGGCGCGCATCGACGGCGCGGGCTTCTTCACGATCTTCACGAAGATCCTGCTGCCGGTGTCGCTGCCGATCTTCATGGTGTGCCTGATCTGGCAATTCACGCAGATCTGGAATGACTTCCTGTTCGGTATCGTGTTTTCGGGCGTGGATTCCATGCCGATCACGGTCGCGCTGAACAACCTCGTGAACACGTCGACGGGCGTGAAGGAATACAACGTTGACATGGCGGGCGCGATCATCGCCGCATTGCCGACGATTCTCGTCTACATGATCGCGGGACGTTATTTCGTGCGCGGGCTGACGGCCGGCGCGGTGAAGGGTTAATCGACTTCGTTCGATAGAGATATAGAGGATTCACATGGCAAGCCTTTCCATCCGTGACGTGTACAAGACCTACCCGAACGGGGTGCCGGTTCTCAAGGGCGTCAACATCGACATCGAGGACGGTCAGTTCCTGATCCTCGTCGGCGGCTCGGGTTGCGGCAAATCGACCTTGCTGAACATGATCGCGGGACTCGAGACCGTGACGCGCGGCGACATCATGATCGACGGCAAGACGGTCAACAATCTCTCGCCGAAGGATCGCGATATCGCGATGGTGTTCCAGTCCTACGCGCTCTACCCTTCGATGAGCGTGCGCGATAACATCTCGTTCGGCCTGAACATCCGCAAGGTGCCGAAGGACGAGCAGAAGAAGATCGTCGATCGCGTGTCGGAGACGCTGCAGATCGGCCATCTGCTCGATCGCAAGCCGGGGCAACTCTCGGGCGGTCAGCGTCAGCGCGTCGCGATGGGCCGTGCGCTGGCGCGGGATCCGGTGATGTTCCTGTTCGACGAGCCGCTCTCGAACCTCGATGCGAAGCTGCGTATCGAGATGCGCTCCGAGATCAAGCTGCTGCATCAGCGTCTGGGCACGACGATCGTTTACGTGACGCACGATCAGATCGAAGCGATGACGCTCGGCGACCGTATCGCGGTGATGAAGGACGGCATCGTGCAGCAGTTCGGCGCGCCGCAGGAGATCTACGACTCGCCGTCCAATCTGTTCGTCGCGGGCTTCATCGGCGCGCCGCCGATGAACTTCATCGCAGGCAAGCTGGTGGAGTCGGGCTCGGGCGTCGGTTTGCAGCTCGATACGGGTGTTTCGCAAAAGGTGCTGAATCTGCCGTTCGACGCGGGCCGTCTGCGCGGCAAGGTCGGGCAGGACGTGATTCTCGGCCTGCGCCCCGAGCGCCTCACCGATTCGCGCAGCGCGCATGATGTGTCGGATACGAGCCTGCAACCGGTCGATGTGCGGGTCGACGTGATCGAGCCGACGGGTCCGGATACGCTGGTGTTCGCGCAGGTGAATGGCAAGCGCATCGTGTCGCGCGTGCACCCGGCGTCGAATCCGCAGCCGATGGCGAATATGACGCTGCTTTTTGATGTGTCGAAGGCGGTGTTGTTCGATCCGCAGACGGAGGAAAGGCTGGCTTGATTTGGCTGACGCGCTTCGGGGTTTCGCTCTGGATCCCGTATTCGCGTCGGTTTATTAGCGCTGCCCCTGTGCGGGGCGGCAGTCACTTTCTTTGCTGCTGCAAAGAAAGTAACCAAAGAAACAGCTCTCCCCATCCAAAGTGCTTCATGCCGGCCGCGGCACAGGCGATTGGCTGAATGGCCCGGCAGTAGCGAGTGCCCTCATAGGCCTGACCGGGCTTGGATCGCGCACGGTCTGACTCATCGCGTCGCGCGCGTAACTGGTTCAGCACGAAACAGTTCCGGCCCGCTGCGCGGCCGATGGGTCAATCGGGTTCGCGTGCGCTTCAGCGTTTCTCTTTTCTCGTTGGTTTCCCTCGCATACCCCACGGCAGCGCGTAGCGCTGTGCCGAAGCTATTTCGTGCTGAACCCGCGCGCTCAAACGCCTAGCTTGTCAGACCGTGCGCGATCCAAGCCGCGTTGACCTACGAGGGCACTCGCTACTGCTGGGCCATTCAGCCAATCG
>LRBF01000058.1 GCA_001580565.1 Caballeronia megalochromosomata
GGTTGAATGGCGCGCCGTCCGGCGATGCAACGCTCGCGCAGTTTGCGTTGACGAGTCAGGCGGTGTGGTGATTGTTCGGGCTTTCGCCGCCGTATGCCGTCTTCGTCGGTTCCCGATTTCGTGTCGGTCTATTTGCACTGCCCCTGTGCGGGGCGGCAGTCACTTTCTTTGCTGCTGCAAAGAAAGTAACCAAAGAAACAGCTTTCCCCATCCAAAGTGCTTCACACCGGCCGCGGCACAGGCGATTGACCTAATGGCCCGGCTGTAGCGAGTGCCCTCGTAGGGCAACGCGGCTTGGACCGCGCACGGTCTGACGAGCTAGTACCCCAAGGGCGCTGGTCCAGCACAAAATAGCTTCGGCACAGCGCTACGTGCTGCCGTGGGGTATGCGAGGGAAACCGACGAGAAAAGAGAAACGCAGAAGCGCACGCAGACCCGATTGACCGGTCGGCCGCGAAGCGGGCCGGAGCCATTTCGTGCTGAACCAGCCACGCGTGCGGCGCGATGAGTCAGACCGTGCGCGATCCAAGCCCGGTGAGTTTTGTGGGGGCACTCGCTACTGCGGGGCCATTCAGCCAATCGCCTGTGCCGCGGCCGGTGTGAAGCACTTTGGATGGGAAAGCTGCTTTCTTTGCCTACTTTCTTTGCAGCAGCAAAGAAAGTAGGTGCCGCCCCGCACAGGGGCAACGCTAATAAACCGACACGAATTCAGGCCATCCATGGAAGAGAAGCCCGAACAAGCAAAAGCTCACCCGAGGAACCGCCTCGCGTTCTGAAACACCCGCAACCACGGACTGCCATCGGTAGTCCACCCCTCGGGCGTCCAGCTCATCTGCACATTGCGATGCACACGCTCCATATGCGGCATCAGCACGGAAAAGCGGCCATCGGCCGTCGTCACCGACGTAATACCCTGCGGCGAGCCGTTCGGGTTGAACGGATACTGCTCCGTCGCATTACCGCGATGATCGACGTAACGCATCGCGACAAGCGCCTTCTCCTGATCGCCCTGCTGCGAGAAGTCAGCGAAACCCTCGCCATGCGCGACCGCCACCGGAATGCGCGAGCCTTCCATGCCGGCAAAGAAGATCGACGGCGAGCTCTGCACCTCGACCGGCGAGAAACGCGCCTCGAACTGCTCCGACTTGTTGCGCGTGAACTTCGGCCAGTGCTCCGCACCCGGAATGATCGACGCGAGGCTCGACATCATCTGGCAGCCGTTGCAGATGCCGAGCGCGAAGGTGTCGGCGCGGCCGAAGAACGCGGCGAACATGTCGGCGAGACGCGGATTGAAGCGGATCGTCTTCGCCCAGCCCTCGCCCGCGCCCAGCACGTCGCCGTACGAGAAGCCGCCGCACGCCACCGCGCCCGCGAAATCGGCGAGCGTCGCGCGGCCTTCGAGCAGGTCGCTCATATGGACGTCGTGCGCGTCGAAGCCGGCGCGGTCGAAGGCGTAGGCCGTCTCCAGATGCGAGTTCACGCCCTGCTCGCGCAGAATCGCGACACGCGGACGGTTGCCGGTCGCAATGAACGGCGCGGCGACGTCTTCAGCCGGATCGAAGCTCAGCACGGGCGAAAGGCCGGGATCGGCGGCATCGAGCAGCGCGTCGTATTCGGCATCGGCGCAGGCCGGGTTGTCGCGCAGACGCGCAATGCGCCAGCTCACCTCGCTCCACGCGCGATGCAGCTCGACGCGCGGCGCATCGAAAATCTTCTTCGCGTCGCGATAAATCTCGATCGCGCCGGTCTCGTTCGGCTTGCCGATCACATGCGAGCATGCCGACAAGCCATGCTCGCGCAGCGCGCCGAGCACCGCGTCGCGCTCCGATGCTCGCACCTGCACCACCGCGCCCAGTTCTTCGGAGAACAGCGCGCGGATCGTGCGGTCGTCGCGACGGCCGCTCGTCTGCTTGGCCCAGTCCTTCGCGTCGCCGTAATCGGATTCGTGCTCGGCGTCGAGCGTCAGCATGTCGATGTTCAGCGACACGCCCACGTGACCCGCGAACGCCATTTCGCAGACCGTCGCCCACAGGCCGCCGTCGGAGCGGTCGTGGTAGGCGAGCAGCTTGCCATCGGCGTTGAGCGCCTGGATCGCGGCGAAGAAGCGCTTGAGGTCTTCGGGATCGTCGACGTCGGGCACCGCATCGCCCACTTGCTGCGTGACCTGCGCGAGGATGCTGCCGCCCATGCGGTTGCGGCCGCGGCCCAGATCGATCGCGATCAGCACCGTGTTCGTGTCGTTGACGAGCTGCGGCGTCAGGTGACGGCGCACGTCTTCCACGGGCGCGAACGCCGAGATGATCAGCGACACCGGCGACACCACTTCACGCGCGCCACCCGTTGCGTCCTGCCACTTGGTGCGCATCGACAGCGAATCCTTGCCGACCGGAATGCTGATGCCGAGCGCCGGGCACAGTTCCATGCCGATCGCCTTCACCGTCTCGTAGAGCGCGGCGTCTTCACCGGCGCTGCCGCACGCGGCCATCCAGTTCGCCGACAGCTTCAGCTTGTTCAGCGATTCGATCGGCGCCGACGCGATGTTCGTCACCGCCTCGCCCACCGCCATGCGTCCCGATGCGGGCGCGTCGATGACGGCGAGCGGCGTGCGCTCGGCCATCGTCATGGCTTCGCCGCGATAGCCCGCGTAGTCCATCGTCGTGACGGCGCAATCGGCGACAGGCACCTGCCACGGGCCGACGAACTGGTCGCGCGCGGTCGTGCCGCCCACCGAGCGGTCGCCGATGGTGATGAGAAACGACTTGCTCGCGACCGTCGGATGCTTCAGCACATCGGCCGCGACTTCGGACAGCGGCAGCCCCGTCACGTCGACCGGCGTGAACTGCGCGCTCTCGCGCTTCACATCGCGATGCATCTTGGGCGGCTTGCCGAGCAGCACGTCCATCGGCATATCGACGGGTTCCTGGCCTTCGTTGGCATCGTCGATGAGCTTCAGTTGACGTTCTTCCGTCGCGACGCCGACGACTGCCACCGGGCAACGTTCGCGCTCGCAGATCGCCTGAAACGCGGGCAGATCGGCAGGGGAAATGGCGAGCACGTAACGCTCTTGCGCCTCGTTCGACCAGATTTCGCGCGGCGAGAGACCACTCTCTTCCAGTTGGACCTTGCGCAACTCGAAGCGCGCGCCCTTGCCCGCGCCATCGACGAGTTCCGGGAACGCGTTCGAAATGCCGCCCGCGCCGACGTCGTGGATCGACAGGATCGGATTGCCTTCGCCCATCTGCCAGCAGGCGTTGATGACTTCCTGCGCGCGACGCTGGATTTCCGGATTGCCACGCTGGACCGAGTCGAAGTCGAGCTGGGCGGTGTTCGCGCCGGTTGCCATCGACGACGCCGCGCCGCCGCCCATGCCGATGCGCATGCCCGGGCCGCCGATCTGGATCAGCAGCGTGCCGGCCGGCAGGTCATTCTTGTGCGTGTGCTGGTCCGAAATATTGCCGATGCCGCCCGCGATCATGATCGGCTTGTGATAGCCGCGCACGCGGCCCGCGACGTTCTGCTCGTAGGTGCGGAAGTAGCCGCCGAGATTCGGCCGGCCGAATTCGTTGTTGAAGGCCGCGGCGCCGATCGGCCCGTCGATCATGATCTGCAACGGCGACGCGATGCGCTCTGGACGGCCATACGGCTCGTGCTTGTCGGCGGGGTTGCGCGAGGCGAGCGGCACGGCGGCGTCGCGATCGTTCTCCCACTTTTCGCGCGCGTCGGGCAAATCGAGGTTCGAGACGGTGAAGCCCGCGAGACCGGCCTTCGGACGCGCGCCGCGGCCCGTTGCGCCTTCGTCGCGGATCTCGCCGCCGGAGCCCGTCGCCGCGCCCGCGAACGGGGAAATCGCCGTCGGGTGATTGTGCGTCTCGACTTTCATCAGCGTGTGCGTCAGTTCCACGCGACGTTGATACTGCTCGTCCGTGCCGCGCGGGAACCAGCGCTCCGCGACGCCGCCACGCATGATCGCCGAGTTGTCCGAATAGGCGACGATCGTGCCTTCGTGATTCAGCTTTTCGGTATTGCGGATCATCTGGAACAGCGACATGTCCTGCTTCTCGCCGTCGATGGTCCATTCGCCGTTGAAGATCTTGTGCCGGCAGTGCTCGCTGTTGGCCTGCGCGAACATCATCAGTTCGACGTCGGTCGGATTGCGCTTCAGGCTTTCGAACGCGTTGACCAGATAGTCGATCTCGTCGTCCGCGAGCGCGAGGCCGAGTTCCGCGTTCGCGGCTTCGAGCGCCTTGTGTCCCGCGCCGATGATATCGACCGTCTGCAGCGGCTTGACGGGCAGTTCATCGAAGAGATGCAGCGCCTGATCGCGCGACGCCGCTACGCTTTCCGTCATGCGGTCGTGCAGCGCATCCGCCACGGCCGCGCGCGCTTCGTCCGACAGCGCCTTCTTGCCGCCGAGAAAGCCGCTCTTCATGATGACCGAGTACTCGACGCCGCGCTCGATGCGCCGCACCTTGTCGAGCCCGCAATGATGCGCGATGTCGGTCGCCTTGCTCGCCCACGGCGAAACCGTGCCGAAGCGCGGCACGACCATGAAGGTCTCGACGTGGCCCCGCTCCTTCGATGCCTCGAACGGTGCGCCGTAGTGCATCAGCGCGTCGATGCGGCTGTTGTCATCGTCGGTGAGCGGCTCGGACGCGTTGACGAAATGCAGGAACTGGCCGCGCACGCCGACGATATGCGCGTCGATGCGGGCGAGCGTTTCGAGAAGGCGGGTCTGACGGAAATCGGAAAGGGCCGAAGCGCCGGGGAAACACGAGAAGTGGGCCATTGTGACGGTGCGTCGATGACGTCTGTGTGCCGCTCGCGCGACGCTCGCATTTTTGCAAATCGCAAAATTTGCAAATTCGGACTCGAGCGCGCAAAACGGCGTGAGGCGAAAGGAAGACCGCGATTATAACCCGGAAGCGTCTCGAAATCGGCCCGGGCGGTCCGCCCGAGCGCCGTGCGGCGGCAGGCCGGCGACGCGAACCGCATCGTTGCGCATCCCGAAATCACGCCGGACTCAGTCCGCCGCGCGTCATGGAGCGCGTCGCGCACCGCATGACCGCGCGGCTTGCCGTCCCTCGCAAACGATTTTGGCGCTATCATGGCGCGCTTTCTTCGGGTACGGCGCGCCGAGTCACGCCGCCGGGTCCGTCGTTTTACCGTCAAGGCGCGCGTCACGCCGCGCAGCACAGCAATCTCGCGCCCTCGGGCACAAAAAGTCATGGATGTCATCGTCATCGGCGGAGGAATCGCCGGCATCGCCACCGCCTGGCAGTTGCATGCGGCAGGTCACCGCGTCTGCGTGATCGAACGTCACGCGACCGTCGCGCAAGGCGCCACTTACGGCCAGGGCGGCGCCCTGCTGCCCTCGCCGCTCGACGTCTGGTTCGGGCCGACCTTCATGGCGTCGAGCCGCTCGAAGCAAAGCGGCATGGTGGTCAAGACCGGCTTCGACTCGGCCGCACGCGATTTCATCAAGCAGCTCGCGACGCTGCGCGATCCCGAAGCGTTCGCCGCGCAGTACGCGCATCTGCAGGCGCTCGTCGAGGTGTCGCGGCGCGTGCTCGCGGATATCGAAAGTCGTCTGGAGCTCGATTTCGAACAACGTCGCGGCATGCTGCACGTGTTCCGGCAGCCGCGCGAGCTCGAAGACGCGCAGCCGGCCATCGACCTGCTCAAGGGCTGCGGCGTGCCGCATCGGCTGCTGACGGCCGAGGAATGCGTCGCCGTCGAGCCTTCCGTGCCGGACTACCCCGAATTCGCGGGCGGCGTGCTGCTGCCCGAGGAGCGCACCGCGAACTGCCCGCTCTTCACCAAGCAGCTGAAGCAGGTGCTCGAAGACGATGGCGTGCAGTTCCGCATGCATCGGAGCGTCGCGTCGATGCGTCTGGACGGCGCGCGCGCCGCGGTCGAGCTCGCCGATCCGAACGAGGGCAAGAAGCGCAACGCCGACGTCGAGCTGATCACCGCGGATGCGATCGTCGTCGCGGCGGGCACCGGCACGCCCAGGCTCATCGGCGGCATGAAGTCGGCGTCCTCGCTTTTTCCGCTGCGCGTGCACACGCTGACCGCGCCCATCGCCTACGAGGAGCGCGTGCCGCATCTCACGGTCGTCGATACGATCAAGCGCATCACGATGACGCGCGTGAACCAGCGGCTGCGCGTGGGTGGCGCGGGCGTGTTTCAGAGCGCGTCGAAAGCCGACAAGCCACTCGACGCCACGCTGTCCCGGCGCGCCCTCGATCTGCTCGGCCAGGGCACGCACGACTGGATTCCGGGCGCGGCGCGTGTCTCCGCCGCGCGCGGGTGGGACGGGTTGCGGCTGATCGCTGCCGACGGGCTTCCGATCGTCGGCGCGACGCGTCATCCGCGGCTGTTCGTCAACGCGGCGCACGGTCCGGCGGGCTGGGGCCTCGCGTGCGGGTCTGCTAAAGTGATCGCGGACCTCGTCTCCGGCGTCTCACCCGAAATTCCCGCCGACACGCTTGCGGCGCTGAGCGTCGAGCGCTTCTAGCGTTCGAGCGGACAGCCCGCATGGCCGCGACGGGCACGATTGCTGCGGGCAGCGCCGGATCTCCGAACGAT
This sequence comes from Caballeronia megalochromosomata, assembly GCA_001580565.1. Classification (GTDB taxonomy): domain Bacteria; phylum Pseudomonadota; class Gammaproteobacteria; order Burkholderiales; family Burkholderiaceae; genus Caballeronia; species Caballeronia megalochromosomata. The sequence continues at coordinate 6,589 of LRBF01000058.1, forward strand.
TCGATTGTCGAAGCGCCCTTCCGTCCGCCGCCATGACCGCCGCCCGCCCGCCTTACTTCAGCCCCAAAGACGATCCGCTCGCGCTTCTGACGCTCGCCGAACTGCGCACGCTCGAAGCACGCACCGCCGCCGCGCTGCCGCCGCACACGCTGATGGCACGCGCGGGGGCCGCCGCGGCGCAATGCCTCATCGATATGTTCGAGCACGATCCCGGCGCCCGCACGCGGCCCGTGTGGCTCGCGGCCGGCCCCGGCAACAACGGCGGCGACGCGCTAGTGATGGCCGAGCGCCTGCATCGCGCAGGCATTGCCGTGCGCGTGTGCATGCCGGTCGAGGTCAAGCCCGACGACGCGCGCTGGGCGCTCGAATCGGCGCGCGCGGCGGGCGTGCCGATCGACGACCGGGTGCCCTCGTCGTTCGACGGCTTCGGCTGGCTCGTCGACGGCATGTTCGGCATCGGTCTCACGCGGCCGCTGGAAGGCGTGTTCGCGGATCTCGCCGCGCGCATGACGCGCCGCTCCGGCGCGTCCGGCCGCGTGCTCGCGCTCGACGTTCCGAGCGGCCTGAACAGCGACACCGGCACGCCCGTCAACGGCGGCGAAGCTGTGCGGGCGACGGACACGATCACGTTCATCGGCGCGAAACCGGGCCATGTCACGGCGCAAGGCCGCGATCTGACGGGACGGCTTTTCGTTTCGACGCTGGAAATCGATGCGAGCACCGCGCCGTCGATCGTGCTCAACGCGCCCGCGCTGTTCGGCGCGTGCATGCCGCCACGCGACAACGCGACCAACAAGGGCACGTTCGGCTCGCTCGCGGTGATCGGCGGCGACACCGGCATGTGCGGCGCGCCGATTCTCGCCGCGCGCATGGCGCTCTACGGCGGCGCGGGCAAGGTCCACGTCGCGTTTCTGGGCGAAGGCTTTCCGCCCTACGATCCGCCGCATCCCGAGCTGATGCTGCATCGCGCCGACGGCTTCGCGCTCGACAGGATGGACGCGCTCGCGATCGGCTGCGGCATGGGCACGAGCGAGCGCGCGAAGCATGTGCTCGCCGGCGCGCTGACGCTCGATGTCCCGAAGCTGCTCGATGCCGACGCACTCAATCTCATCGCGAAAGACGACGCCCTCGCGTCCGCCGTCGCGGCGCGCGGGGCACAGGGCGATCCGTGCATCCTCACGCCGCATCCGCTGGAAGCCGCGCGTCTCCTGCAAACTGACGCGAAAGCGGTTCAGTCCGACCGCATCGCCGCCGCGCGCCGGCTCGCGGCACGCTATGCGGCGATCGCGGTGCTCAAGGGCTCGGGCACGGTGATCGCCTCGCCCGATGGCCGTGTCTCGATCAACCCGACCGGCAACGCCGGCCTCGCGACAGGCGGAACCGGTGACGTGCTCGGCGGATTGATCGGAGCATTGCTCGCACAGAAATTGCCGGCCTACGAGGCCGCGCTCGCGGGCGTCTATCTGCACGGGCTCGCCGCGCAGACGCTCACCGACGACGGCATCGGCCCGGCGGGACTGACCGCGGGCGAACTCGCGAGCGCCGTGCGCGGTCTCATCAATCGCCGGTTTTACGCGCAGCACGCGCGCAGTTGACGGTTGTCCGGCGCTCGCCCGCCGGGCCGCCGTGACGCTTTGCAAGCATCCGGTCATGCATCGTCGCTATACTCTTTTTTGATTCGGGCAACCGCGGCCGTTTAGTCGCGTTCACCAAACACGACGCGCACAGGCAAGCGAAGCCGCAATCGCACGAACGTATTCCTCTGTCACTCTCAGACTAACGGACCGCTCATGACCCAACACTCGATGCTCAATTCGCTTCCTGCCTGGTCGGCGCTCCAGTCGCATTACGATGCCATCTCCGGCGAGCGCCTGCGCGACTGGTTCGGGCCTCAGAACGACACCGCGCCGACGCGCGCCGAGCGCCTGACCTTCGCGGGCGGCGGCCTCGCAATCGACTTCTCCAAGAACCGCGTCAAGGACGAAACGCTCAAGCTCCTCGTCGAACTCGCGCAGCAGGCCAAGGTCACCGAACGCCGCGATGCGATGTTCCGCGGCGATATCGTCAACATCACCGAGCACCGCGCGGTGCTGCATACCGCGCTGCGCGCCCAGTCGCCCGACGCGCCGTTCTACGAGCAGGTGCAAAAGGAAAAGGCCAAAATGGCCGCCTTCTCCGAGCGCGTGCGCGACGGCTCGTGGACCGGCTATAGCGGCAAGCGCATCCGGCACGTGGTGAACATCGGCATCGGCGGCTCGGACCTCGGGCCGAAGATGGTGGTGCACGCGCTGCATCATCTGGCGTCGAAGGATCTCGACACGCACTTCGTATCGAACGTCGACGGCGCCGATCTCTGGAACGTCCTTCAGCAAGTCGACGCCGAAGAGACACTCGCGATCATCGTCTCCAAGACGTTCACGACGCTCGAGACGATGACCAATGCGCATTCGATGCGCGACTGGTTCCTGAAGTCCGGCTGTCCTGAAGATCAACTTTCGAAGCATTTCGTCGGCGTCTCGGCGAATCCGGCCGAGGTCGTGAAGTTCGGCATCGCCAAGGAAAACGTCTTCGAGATGTGGGACTGGGTCGGCGGCCGTTACTCGCTGTGGTCGGCGGTCGGTCTGTCGATCATGCTGTCGGTCGGCCCGCAGAACTTCGACGCGCTCCTGCAGGGCGCGGCCGCGATGGACGAGCACTTCCGCACCGCGCCGCTGGACAAAAACCTGCCCGTGCTGATGGGCATGATCGGCATCTGGTATCGCAATTTCTTTGGCTCTCAAAGCGATCTGATCGCGCCGTATTCGCAGGCGCTGCACTATCTTCCTTCGTATCTCCAGCAACTGGAGATGGAAAGCAACGGCAAGTCCGCTCGGCTCGACGGCAAGATGGTCGACTATCCGACAGCCGCCGTGATCTGGGGCGAGCCGGGCACGAACGGCCAGCACGCGTTCTTCCAGATGCTGCATCAGGGCCCGACGATCATTCCGATCGACTTCATCGCCGTGCTGACGCCGGAGCATCCGCTCGTCGATCATCACGCGAAGCTGCTCGCCAACTGCTTTGCGCAGAGCGAGGCGCTGATGCTCGGCCGCACGCTGGAAGAAGCGAAGAAGGTTGCCGGTCCGGGCAAGGAGGAACTCGCGACCCATCTGAGCTTCCCCGGCAACCGCCCCACCACGACCATCATGCTCGACGCGCTCACGCCGCAATCGCTCGGCGCGCTCATCGCGCTCTACGAGCACAAGGTGCTCGTGCAAGGCACGGTGTGGGACGTCAACTCGTTCGATCAGTGGGGCGTGGAACTCGGCAAGATTCTCGGCAAGGTCGTCGAGGCCGATATCACCGCCGCGAGCATCGATCCGGCCAAGCATGACTCGTCGACGTCGGCATTGATCGCGCGTGCACGCAGCGCGCTGAAGCGCTGACGCCCGCGTTGCCGCCGATGGCCCGCGACGCTTTCAGCGTTGCGGGCTTGCTTGTACGCCGAGACCGTTGACGAGCCGCCCCGCCTCGATCGTCACCGTGGCGTCGCAACGCTCGGCGAGTTCCGCGTCGTGCGTGACGAGCACGAGCGTCGCGCCGTTGCGACGATTCATCTCGAACATCAGATCGATGATTGCGTAGCCGGTGGCGGCATCCAGGCTGCCGGTGGGTTCGTCGGCGAAAAGCACGGCGGGATGCGTGACGAACGCGCGCGCGAGCGCGACGCGCTGCTGTTCGCCGCCCGAAAGCAGCTTGGGATAATGCCCGGTGCGTTGCGAAAGACCCACCTGATCGAGCAGCGCGCGCGCGTGCGCGGCGATCTCGCTGTGCGGCGACTGCCCGCGCAACTCGAGCGGCAGCATCACGTTCTCGAGCGCGGTCAGATGCGGCATCAACTGGAACGACTGGAACACGAAGCCGACCGCGCCGCTTCGGAGCGCGGCGCGCTCGTCTTCGTTCAACGTCGACAACTCCTTGCCGAGCAGACGAACCGAGCCCTCGCTTGCGCTGTCCAATCCGGCAAGCAAGCCGAGCAAGGTCGACTTGCCCGAGCCTGATGCTCCGACGATCGCGACACTGCTACCCTTCGCGATCGACAGATCGATCTGGTCGAGAATCGTGAGCTCGCCCGTTGCGTCCTTCACTCGCTTGCATAATCCCCGTACTTCGATGACCGGCTCGATATTGTTTTGCATGGACACCTTGAAAAAAAACTTGCGCGGCTTCTTTCCCGCGATCGCGATGATGGCCGCATGGTGTACGACCGCGCACGCCGCCGACGCGCAGGCGGCATCGCAACCGAAGCCCGCGATCGTCGTGCTGGGCGATAGTCTCTCGGCCGAATACGGCCTGCCGCGCGACACCGGCTGGGTGAATCTGTTGCGCGAGAAGCTGGCGAAGGAGCGTTTCGATTATAGCGTCGCCAATTCGAGCATCAGCGGCGACACCACGAGCGGCGGCCAAGCGCGTCTGAGCGCGGTGCTTTCGCGCATCAAGCCCGCGATCGTGATCGTCGAACTCGGCGCGAACGACGCGCTGCGTGGCGTGCCGCTCGCGACCACGGAGACGAATCTGCGCAACATCGTCGCTGCATCGCAGGCCGCGCATGCGAAGGTTTTACTCATCGGCATGTACGTTCCGCCCAATTACGGCCCTGACTACACGCAAAAGTTCCACGCGGTCTACGAGCGCATCGCGAAGGACAAGAACGTGCCGCTCGTGCCGTTCCTGCTTGCGGGCATTGCTGACAAGCCTGCCATGTTCCAGTCCGACCAGATTCATCCGACAGTGCAGGCCCAGCCCTTGCTATTGGAAAACGTCTGGCCAACCTTGAAACCCTTGCTGGGCGCCAGTGCGTCGCATTAACGAAGACGCCGCACGCGCCAGCGCAGCAATCCAACGCGGAGCACGGCCAAGATTCAGATATCTGAGACTTTCGCGTCACTCTTATAACCCGCTCGTTTCGTGAGCGACTCTACAAGGAGGTCACGTGAAATTTATCCCTCTTCTCGCCCTGACCGTTGCGATCTCGGCCTGTGCCGCTCAGCCGCCCGCCGGTGTGCAGCAAGTCGGCACGAGCCAGAAGGCCCCGAAGGTGGTTGCGCAATGCGTCGCCCAGAAGTGGGCCGATACGTCGCAGCAGCAAGTCGTCTCGCAGGATACGCTCGCGAACGATCAGGCCGTCGACGTGTACGTTCCCGGCCAGCAGCCGCCGACCGGCGCGGCGGCCATCGTCCGCCCGGCGTGGTCGGGTTCGGGCACGTGGGTCGGCTTCCGCGCCTCGGGCGCGGCCGGCAGCCAGTCGACCGGCGATATTCAGGCATGCCTGTAAGGCGAGTTCGCACGTCGGCTTAGCAAAACAAAAGCCCCGCATCCTTTCGGAAGCGGGGCTTTTTTCATGACGCCTGCATCGATCAGTTCGACGACGGCGCCGGCGCCTGACTCAGCTTGACCTTCGAGCGCGCCTTCAACGCGTTGACGTACGCCTCCATGTCGGCTTGCGCATAGACCTGCGCGACCTGCTGCTGCGCGCCCGCGAGACGATCGGCTGCGACCGGCGCGGCCTTTTCAATGCCGTTCACGCGATAGATCGCATAGCCGTCCGCGCCGAGGTCCACGCCGACATAAGCCGGCAGCTTCGATGCGTCCGCCTTGAAGATCGCGCTCAGCGCGGCGGGCGGCAAGCCCTGCGCGTCGTTACGCGACACCGTGACCGGCGACGTGAAGCCATCGGTCGACTTCGACTTCTGCAGGCCCGCAAGCTTCGCTTCGCCTTCCTTCTTGGCCAGCGCCGCGGCCATGTCGGCAACGACCTTCTTGCGCACCTCGTCCTTCACGGCATCGAATGCCGGAACGGTCGATGCCTTGTAGTCGGTCACGCGCGCGGCGATCAGCGTGTTGTTGCCAACGTCGATCGCCTGCGTGTTGTTGCGATCCTTCGCCGCGTCCGGCGCGAAGACGGCCGTGAGGAACTTCGGATTGTTGAGCGGATTGTCCGGCGGCAATTGCGGATTCGGCTTCGGGCCGACCGTTGCGGTCTGGATCGTCAGCTTGTATTTATCCGCAGCGGGCTGCAGCGACTTCGCCTTCTCGTAGACGAGGTCGGTGAAGCCTTGCGCGTCGTCGGCGAAGCCCTTCGTGCCCTGTTGAGCCGCGTAGTCCTTCGCGAGCGCGTCCTTCACTTCATCGAACGACTTCGTGACCGAAGGCTTTACGTCGGTCGCCTGGATGATGTGATAGCCGAAGTCCGACTCGACGATATTGCTCACCTCGCCCTTCTTCAGGCTAAACGCGGCATCGTCGAACGCCTTGCCGCCCGCGATCTGGCCGTGCGCGAAGTAGCCAAGATCGCCGCCCTTGCTCGCCGAGCCCGGATCGTCCGAGTTTTTCTGCGCGATCTGCGCAAACTGGTCCGGATGCGCCTTGACCTGCGCGAGTAGTTCGTCGGCTTTCTGCCTGGCCTTCGCCTTGTCGGCCGCGCTCGCATCCTTCGGCGCGTTCACGAGAATGTGGCTCGCGCGCACTTCGGCTTCCGTGCGATAGCGCTGGATGTTGTCGTCGTAATACTTCTTGAGATCGGCATCGCTCGGCTTCGAGGCCGCCGCGATCGTCGAGGGCGACAGCAGAAGATACTGGATCGTGGCCGTCTCGGGCGTCGCGAAGTCGTTGCGATGCGCTTCGTAGTAGGCCGTCAGTTGCGCGTCGGTCGGCTGGACTTTCGCGGTGTAGTCGGCCGTGCGCAGCGAGAGGCCCTGCACCGAGCGCTTCTGCTCGGCGAGTTCCGTCAGGCTCTGTGCGAGCGACTTCGGCGTGAACGACGTCGCCTGGATGCTGCCCGGAATCTGCTCGGTCGCGATCGTGTAGCGCATGCGCTCGTCGTACTGCGCGGGGGTCATGCCCTGCATGGCGAGCAGTTGCTTGTAGCGATCGAGGTCGATGCTGCCGTCCGGCTTCTTCAGCGAAGAGATGACCGGATCGGACAGCAGCGCGCGGCGCACGGCGTCATCCGACGCGGTCAGATGCAGGCGCTGCGTTTCGTCGGCCATCACGCGTTGCTGCACGAGGCTGTCGACCATCGCGGCGCGGGCCTCGGGCGTGTCGAACATCTTGGCGTCGAACTGCGCGCCGAGCATCGAGCGCGCGCGATCCACCTGCTGGCGGAACGCGCTGTCGAATTCGGCGCGCGTGATCTTGTGGCCATTCACACTGGCGACGTAGGAACTCTCGTCGAAATAGTTGCTGAAACCCTGAATCCCGACCATGCCCAGACCGGGCACGATGATCAGGATCAGCAGAGCCATCATCAGACGCTGGTGATTACGGAAAAAGTCGAGCATGCGTACCGCTGCGTGGTTATAACAAAACGCTCGATATTACAACAGTGGGCGGGGAAAAGGCGAAAGGCAGGCGGGATTTGCATTCCCGGAGGCGAAATTGTCACGTTGCGTTTCCGCAATGAAGGGTGCCGTACCGCGAAATTGCGTTGCTTCGGCGCGATCGTTAGCATTCTTAACGAGCGCGTAAGGACGCGTAAAAACAAAAAGTCCCGCAAGCGATACCGTTTGCGGGACTTTCATGTTTGATTCTGGCGGAGCGGACGGGACTCGAACCCGCGACCCCCGGCGTGACAGGCCGGTATTCTAACCAACTGAACTACCGCTCCTGGGTAGCGCGCAATGAACTGAGACCTGGTGGGTGCTGAGAGGCTCGAACTCCCGACCTACGCCTTGTAAGGGCGCCGCTCTACCAACTGAGCTAAGCACCCGGTCCGCAAATTCACTCGGTTTGCGCTGCGCTGAATCCAAGGCTTCGTAATGAGAAGCGCTGTATCCAGCGAGTCCGCTAGTTTAGCGCATCCTTCAGCGCTTTGCCAGGGCGAAATTTTGGAACCTTCGCTGCCTCGATCTTGATCGCATCGCCCGTGCGCGGATTGCGGCCCGTGCGCGCGATGCGCTTGCCCACGGCGAACGTGCCGAAGCCCACCAGCGTCACCGTGCCGCCCTTCTTCAGCGTCGCGCTCACGCCGCCGATCACCGCGTCGAGCGCGCGGCCGGCAGCGGCCTTGGATATATCGGCATGCTGCGCAATGTGGTCGATCAGTTCCGTCTTGTTCATGGTGATCCCCGAATCAGTAATGGCACGTTGTAATCGATCTGGTCCAGCATCGATGCGAATGGCATCTCGATATGATTGGATGCGGCGCCCATTTAACTTAGCCGAAAGCGGCGTGTCAACGGGGGTTGAGCCTTATTCGGCGGGCGTTCGGGCCGGATTAGAAGACCTCTTCGGAAACGCTCCACGCAAAAAGAAAACCCGCGGGTGGATGCCCGCGGGTTTTAGCTTCGATCACGCAACACGGCGATCAAACCGTGCCGCGCGAAACGCTCAGTGCTTCACGAACTCACCCGATGCGGGCGCGTCCTTCTGCTGCTCGGCCGCGACCGGCGTCGCCTTCGCTTCGTCTTCAGGCAACGACTCGGGCGCCCGTTCGAGCGCCAGTTCCAGGACGCGATCGATCCAGCGAACCGGCACGATCTCGATGGCGTTCTTCACGTTGTCGGGGATGTCGGCCAGATCCTTCGTGTTTTCCTCGGGGATCAGCACGAGCTTGATGCCGCCGCGATGCGCCGCCAGCAGCTTCTCCTTCAACCCGCCGATCGGCAGCACTTCGCCGCGCAACGTGATTTCGCCCGTCATCGCGACATCCGCGCGAACCGGAATGCCCGTCAGCACCGACACCAGCGCCGTGGTCATCGCGATACCGGCGGACGGACCGTCCTTCGGCGTCGCGCCTTCCGGCACGTGAATGTGAATGTCCTTCTTCTCGAACGATTCATCCGTGATGCCGAGCCGGCGCGAGCGCGAACGCACCACCGAGCGCGCCGCTTCGACGGATTCCTTCATCACGTCGCCGAGCGAACCCGTGCGGATCACGCCGCCCTTGCCGGGCATCACCGCCGCTTCGATCGTGAGCAGATCGCCGCCGACTTCCGTCCACGCGAGGCCCGTGACCTGACCGATCTGGTTGTCCTTCGCGGCCAGACCGAAGTCGTACTTGCGCACGCCGAGGAAGGTGTCGAGGTTGGAACCGTCGACCTTCACGGCGCCTTCGGCCTTCTTCAACAGCAGCATCTTCACGACCTTGCGGCAGATCTTCGAAATTTCACGCTCGAGCGAACGCACGCCCGCTTCACGCGTGTAGTAGCGAATGATGTCGCGGATGGCTTGTTCCGTGACGTCGATCTCACCGTCCTTCAGGCCGTTGTTGCGCTTCTGCTTCGGCAACAGGTAACGCGTCGCGATGCTGACCTTCTCGTCTTCCGTGTAACCCGACAGGCGAATGACTTCCATCCGGTCGAGCAGCGGCGGCGGAATGTTCAGCGAGTTCGACGTCGCCACGAACATCACGTCCGACAGGTCGAAGTCCACTTCGATGTAGTGGTCCGCGAACGTGTGGTTCTGTTCCGGGTCGAGCACTTCGAGCAGCGCCGAGGCCGGGTCGCCGCGGAAATCCATGCCCATCTTGTCGACTTCGTCGAGCAGGAAGAGCGGATTGCGCACGCCGACCTTCGTCAGGCTTTGCAGGATCTTGCCGGGCATCGAGCCGATATACGTGCGGCGGTGACCGCGAATCTCTGACTCGTCATGCACGCCACCGAGCGCCATGCGCACGAACTTGCGGTTCGTCGCGCGGGCGATGGACTGCCCAAGCGAGGTCTTGCCGACGCCCGGAGGCCCGACGAGGCACAGTATCGGCGCCTTCACCTTCTCGACGCGTTGTTGAACCGCGAGGTACTCGAGAATGCGTTCCTTCACCTTCTCGAGGCCGAAGTGGTCTTCATCGAGCACGCGCTCGGCGTTCGAGAGGTCATTGTTGACCTTGCTCTTCTTGCGCCACGGCAAGCCGATCAGCGTGTCGATGTAATTGCGCACGACGGTCGCTTCAGCGGACATCGGCGACATCAGCTTCAATTTCTTGAGCTCGGCATCGGCCTTCTTCTTGGCTTCCTTCGGCATGCGCGCGGCGGTGATGCGCTTCTCGAGTTCTTCGAGATCCGCGCCCTCTTCGCCTTCGCCCAGTTCCTTCTGGATGGCCTTGACCTGTTCGTTCAGGTAGTACTCGCGCTGGCTCTTTTCCATCTGGCGCTTCACGCGGCCACGAATACGCTTCTCGACCTGAAGGATGTCGATTTCGGCTTCGAGCTGGGCGAGCAGATGCTCCAGACGTTCGATCACAGGGAACATCTCGAGGATGTGCTGCTTTTGATCGAGCTTGAGCGGAAGATGCGCGGCGATGGTGTCAGCAAGACGACCCGCTTCGTCGATACCCGACAGCGAGGTCAGGATCTCCGGCGGAATCTTCTTGTTGAGCTTCACGTACTGATCGAACTGGGAAACGATCGCGCGGCGCAGCGCCTCGGTTTCAGCGCTGTCGGCGTGATCCGGCTCGAGCGGCATCACGTCGCACGAGAATTGTGTTTCCTGCTCTTCGATCGAGAGCGTCTTGGCGCGTTGCAAACCTTCGACGAGCACCTTCACGGTGCCGTCGGGCAGCTTCAGCATTTGCAGGATGTTGGCGACACATCCCACTTCGTACATGTCCTTTTCGGTCGGTTCATCTTTCGCCGCCGTCTTCTGGGCGACGAGCATGATGTGCTTGCCGCCTTCCATCGCGGCTTCGAGGGCCTTGATCGACTTGGGCCGCCCGACGAAGAGCGGAATCACCATATGCGGGAAAACGACTACGTCGCGCAGCGGGAGCAGCGGCAGCGTAATGCGTTCCTGCGGGAGGAGTTGGGTTCCTGACATTTCATTTCCCCATTAATGGAATCAGTTCAGTCGTAAGTAAGGCCGTTCAGAGCTATTGCAAGCCTTTATCGGAAGGGAAAAGTCGGTAGTCAAAGATCGCGTCAGTAACGTCCACAAGATAAACCGAAAAAAATAAAAGGCCGTTCACGTCGCCATGAACGGCCTTTCGCCGACACACAGCCTGCTTCAGTTCGATCCTGCTACTTTCGGTGCGTCTTCGTAGATGAGCAGCGGTTTGCCGTCGCCGTCGATCGTGTTGTCGTCGACGATCACCTTCGAAACGCCCTTCATGGTCGGCAGTTCGTACATCACGTCGAGCAACGCCTGTTCCAGAATCGAACGCAGGCCGCGCGCGCCGGTCTTGCGGCGAATCGCCTTCTGCGCGATGGCCTGAAGCGCCGCCGGACGGATTTCCAGTTCCACGCGCTCCATTGCAAAGAGCTTGTGATACTGCTTCACGAGCGCGTTCTTCGGCTCGATCAGAATCTTGACGAGCGCCGCTTCGTCGAGCTTGCCGAGCGTCGCCACGACGGGCAGACGGCCGATCAGTTCGGGAATCAGACCGAACTTGATCAGATCTTCCGGCTCGACGTCACGCAGCACTTCGCCCGCGTCGCGGTCCTGCTTGCTCTTCACGCTCGCGCCGAAACCGATGCCGGTCTTCTCGGTGCGATCCGTGATGACCTTTTCCAGGCCGTCGAACGCGCCGCCGCAGACGAACAGGATGTTGGTCGTGTCGACCTGGATGAAATCCTGATTCGGGTGCTTGCGTCCGCCTTGCGGCGGCACCGACGCCATCGTGCCTTCGATCAGCTTGAGCAACGCCTGCTGCACGCCCTCGCCCGACACGTCGCGCGTGATGGACGGGTTGTCGGACTTGCGGCTGATCTTGTCGATTTCGTCGATGTAAACGATTCCGCGCTGCGCCTTGTCGACTTCATAGTTGCAGTTCTGCAGCAACTTCTGAATGATGTTTTCGACGTCCTCGCCGACATAGCCGGCTTCGGTCAGCGTCGTGGCATCCGCGATCACGAACGGCACATTCAGCATGCGCGCGAGCGTCTGCGCGAGCAGCGTCTTGCCCGAGCCGGTCGGCCCGATCAAGAGAATGTTGCTCTTCGACAGCTCGATTTCGTCCTTCTTGTCGAGATGCTTCAGCCGCTTGTAATGGTTGTACACGGCCACCGCGAGAATCTTCTTCGCGCGTTCCTGGCCGATCACGTACTGATTCAGGATGTCGCTGATTTCCTGCGGGCTCGGCAGGTCGGACTTGGTCAGCCCGGCCTCATCCGCCGCACCGGCTGCCTCGTCGCGAATGATCTCGTTGCACAGGTCGATACATTCATCACAGATGAACACCGACGGCCCAGCGATGAGTTTTTTCACCTCATGCTGGCTTTTGCCGCAGAACGAGCAATACAGCAGCTTTTCGCTACTGGAACCTTTTTTGTCCGCCATAAAAGTGTAAGCCTCCGGACACTCTTGTTACATGATACGCCCTTCGATTCGGCCACGCAGATTCGCACCCGCGGGTCGAACGAAGCGCGTTTTGGCGTTGCGCCGCATGCGCGACTTCGCATTGCTGGCCGGCTTTCGTCTCCGAGGGCCGGCGCGGCGCCGCTCCGGACGCCTTCAGGGACGCTTGTGAAGCACCTGGTCGACGAGACCGTAAGCCTGCGCATCGTCGCCCGACATGAAGTTGTCGCGATCCGTGTCGCGCGCGATGCGCTCGACCGGCTGACCCGTGTGATGCGACAGCAACTGATTCAAACGTTCCTTCAGGTACAGAATTTCCCGCGCCTGAATCTCGATGTCCGATGCCTGACCGCGCGCGCCGCCGAGCGGCTGGTGGATCATCACGCGTGCGTTCGGCAGCGCGACGCGCTTGCCTTTCGCGCCCGCCGCCAGCAGGAACGCGCCCATGCTTGCGGCGAGACCCATGCACAGCGTCGAAACGTCCGGCTTCACGAACTGCATGGTGTCGTAGATCGCCATGCCGGCCGAGACCGAGCCGCCGGGACTGTTGATGTACAGGCTGATGTCCTTGTCCGGATTCTCGCTTTCGAGGAACAACAACTGCGCGACGACGAGATTCGCCGACTGGTCGTTCACCTCGCCGACGAGGAACACCACGCGCTCCTTGAGGAGACGCGAGTAAATGTCATAGGCTCGCTCGCCGCGGCCGCTCGTTTCCACGACCATCGGAACGAGGCCGAGCGCCTGGGCTTCGAAGTCCCGCGATGCGTGGGACGCCAACGTGTCGAGCAATTCAGCGCGAAAGGTCATGCAATTTCCTTGTTCGGAATAGGGATACTGAACGACAAAGGAACATCCACTAGAACGGCATGCAAACGCCCAAACTTTAATGCAAAAAAGGCGTGCGAGCCGTCAGTCCGACGACTCCGCACGCCCCTTGCCTAACGCGTCAGGCTTGCGCCGTTGCGCTGGCCAGTTCCTCGAAGCTGACTTCCTTGTCGGTCACTTTGGCCTTGCCCAGGACGAAATCGACGACGTTGCTTTCGACGACGTACGCTTCCATCTCGGCGAGGCGCTGCTGGTTCGAATAATACCAGCGGACGACTTCCTTCGGGTCTTCGTAGCTCTTGGCGAATTCGTCCACTTCAGCGCGGATCTGCTCGGGCTTCGCCTGCAGCTCGTTGGCCTTCACCAGCTCGGCCAGCACGAGGCCCAGCTTCACGCGGCGCTCGGCCTGCTCGGCGAACATTTCGGCCGGGATCGGCGCGTCGGCGGCGTTCGGCACGCCGCGCTGCTGCAGGTCCTGGCGCGCCATTTCGACGAGGCGCTGCTGATCCTGTTCGATCAGCGCCTTCGGCACGTCCAGCTCGGAAATCTTCAGGAGCGCGTCCATGACCTGGTTCTTCACGATCTGCTGCGTGCGGCGCTTCGCTTCACGCTCCAGGTTGTCCTTGATTTCCGTGCGCATCTTGGTGAGATCGCCGTCTTCGATACCGAGCGACTTCGCGAAATCCGCGTTGATTTCCGGAAGATGCGGCCACTCGATCTTCTTCACGGTGATCGTGAACTGCGCCGTCTTGCCCGCCACGTCCTTGCCGTGGTAGTCCTCGGGGAACTTGAGATCGAACTCGCGCGACTCGCCGGCCTTCAGGCCCGTCGCGGCTTGCTCGAATTCGGGCAGCATGCGCCCTTCGCCCAGCACGAACGCGAAGTCTTCGGCGCTGCCGCCTTCGAACGCGACGCCGTCGATCTTGCCGACGAAATCGAGCGTCACGCGGTCGCCGTCGGCCGCCGCCGTGCTCGGGCCGCCGTCGCCGTGCTCGCCGGCTTCGCCGCGTGCGTGGAAGTGCACGCGCTGCTTGCGCAGGATGTCCAGCGTGCGATCGACTTCAGCTTCGGAGATGGTCGTGACCGTGCGTTCGATTTCAGCGTTTGCCACATCGCCGAGCTGCACTTCCGGATAGACCTCGAAGGTCGCGTCGAACGCGTAGGCGTCGGCGGCGGCTTCCGACTTCGGCGCGAAGCTCGGCTGGCCCGCGACGCGCAGGTTCTCGGCGCGCGTGACGTCGAAGAATTCCTTGCCGACCTTGTCGCTCAGCACTTCGGCCTCGACCTGGCCGGCGTACTGCTGCGACACCATCTTGAGCGGCACCTTGCCCGGGCGGAAGCCCGGCATGCGCACGTTCTTGGCCAACTGGCGGATACGCGAATCCACTTCCTTCTGCACCGTGTCTTTCGGCAGGGAAATCGTCACGCGGCGTTCGAGCTTGCCGAGGTTCTCAACTACGTTAGCCATGGCTGAAATCGTCCTAGAGTAAATCGTAAATTCGGTGTTCGGTTCTTCCGCGGTTCTAAAGGCGCGGGTCCGGATGCGGACTCTGTGCGAGCCGGCCGAAATCGACGCCTGGCGCCGGAAGATGCACGCACAGTGCGTCTCGCGGGAGTGCCGGAACGTCGCCCGACACGGTGTCAGTCAACAGAGCCAAGTATTTTAGCAAACAATTCCGGGCGGTCCGTCCGACGAATTCGTGAACACGGCGTTTCGGCCGGATTTACCCAAAAAAGTGCCCGTTTTGCGCGTCGATTTCGGCGTAAATCCGCGTTTTCCCGACGCGCGCGCACGCGCACAATTCCCGCTATCCGCACGCCGCTATTTTGCGTCGCGCGCCGCGCTGATAAGCTTGCCGGCGCATGATTCACGCGACGAAGCCGCCCGGCGCGCAATCCATTGCTGCAAGGCATGAAGCGCATGCAACAAGTGCATAGATAAGGCCTCGCCGCGGCTTTTCAATCGTTCCTTTCACACCAGAACATTCGAGACACCATGCCTAACGCCACGTCTGCTGCTCCTGTAGTTGTCATCGCGCCCGATTCCTTCAAGGGCTCGCTCTCCGCGGAAGGTGTCGCGAACGCCATCGCGGAAGGCATCAGGCGCGCACGGCCGGATGCCGAGATCCGCATCCGTCCGATGGCGGACGGCGGCGAAGGCACGCTCGACGCAATGCTCTCCGCGGGCGGCGAGCGCCGCATGCTCAACGTGCGCGGCGCGGCCGCCGCGCGTCGCGATGCCGCGACCGGTCTGCTCGACGACGGTGGCGCGATCATCGAGACGGCGGAAGTCGTCGGCATCACCGATCCGGACGGCATGGCCGTGCCTGTCACCGAGCGCAGCACGCTCGGCATGGGCGAGGCGATCCGCGCGCTGCTCGACTCCGGCGCGCGGAGGTTCTACGTCGCGCTCGGCGGCAGCAGCACGAATGACGGCGGCGCGGGACTGCTCGTCGGCCTCGGCCTCAAGCTTTTCGATGCGGCCGGCAAGGAACTCGATCCGGTGCCGTCGGCGCTCGCGCAGATCGCGCGCATCGACGCATCGGGGCTCGACCCGCGCGTGAAGGAGGCGGAGTTCGTCGGCATGTCCGACGTCGACAATCCGCTCACCGGCGATCACGGCGCGACCGCGATCTTCGGCCCGCAGAAGGGCGTGACGCCCGAACAAGTGGCGACGATCGACGCCGCCCTCGCCCATTTCGCCGATCTGCTCGAACCCGCGATGGGCGTGACGAAGCGCAACGAACCCGGCGCGGGCGCGGCGGGCGGCCTTGGATTCGCGCTGCACATGCTCGGCGCGCGCTTCGAGACGGGCGCGGAAGTGGTCGCGCGCGCGATCGGGCTCGATGCCGCGCTCGAAGGCGCGAACTGGCTGATCACGGGCGAAGGCCGTTCCGACGTGCAGACGCTGCACGGCAAGGCGCCGTTCATCGCCTGCAAGCACGCGCGCGATCAGGGCGTGCCGGCGTCGCTGCTGTCGGGCGCCGTCGATTCGGCCGCGCTGCCCCGGCTCTCCGAGTTCTTCAGCGGCTGCTTCTCGCCGGCGCCGGGCCCGATCACGCTCGAAACGGCGATCCGCGACGCCGCGCGGCTGCTCGCGAACGAAGCCGAGCAACTCACGCGGCTCAGGTTCGGCTCGATCTGAGCGTCGGGAACCGCTAGACGACCGCGCGCTTCGCGCCGAACGCCAGGCGGTCGAGGCACCAGACGGCGAGCATCGTCGCGCCCATCAGCGGGAAGACGACGCCCAGCAAGGTCAGGACAGCGCGCCACGCGCGCATCGGCGGCCGCCTGACCGGGCGCGCCGGCGCGCCGAGTTCACGCGCGGGCCGGCGCTTCATCCACATGATGAAGCCGGTCACTGCAAGCGCCGTGAGCCCGAGCGAGATCGCCGAGCAGACGATCTGATTCGCGAGCCCGAAGTAGCGCCCCATGTGCAGCGAGGTGCCGTACGAGATCCATTTCGCGACGCGTCCGTAGCTCGCGTAATCGATATCGGACAGCACGCGGCCGCTGTATTGATCGATGTGAAGCGTGCGCTCGGCGCGCGGATCGGCGGGGAAATACGACACCGTGTAGACGCCGGTCGGCTTGCCCGGCAACGCGATGCCGTAGTCGTCGGTGACGCCGTTTTTGGCGGCGAGCGCGACCACGTCGTCGAGCGAGACACGCTCGCCCGTCGACGATGCGTTGCCGCCATCCGGCACGGTCGTCGCGCCGACGGCCCACGGCGTCCGATGCAGCGGGAGATCGTCCATCTTCATGTGCATGCCGTGCAGCGCGTGTTCATCCGCGTCTTTCGACGCGGCGCCGGGCGCGGTCGAATGCACGTGCGCCTCGCCCCACGCGCCCTTCGGATAGCCGAGCGACGCCGACGTCGCGAGCGCCTTGAATTCCTTGCCCCACGAACCCGACCACGGCAACCCGGACAGCACGAAGAACAGCGCGCCCATGGCGAGCCAGACGCCGCCCACCGCATGCAGATCGCGCCACCAGGCGCGTCCTCGCAGCGACAGACGCGGCAGCCACACGCCGCCTTGTCTCGCGCTGGACCGATCGGGCCACCACAGCGCGATGCCCGTGCCGATCATCACGAGCGTCCAGCAGCCCGCGAGCTCCATCAGCAGCTCGCCGGTCTTGCCGAGCATCAGCCCACGATGCAGATTGCGCACCTGCTTCATCAACCGATGTTCGACGGACAGCGTGCCGAGAACCGCGCCGTCGTAAGGATTCACATACACGCTCTCGCTCTCGCCCGAAGGCAGCCGAAAGACGAACTCGGCGCTGCGGGTGCGATCGGCTTCGATCTGCGCGAGCGTCGCCACGGCGTCGGGCGGCTCGCTCGCGGCGGCCTTCGCGAGCAGGACGTCGCGAGAAAGCTGCGGCCCGTGCGTATCGGCGACGACCATCCTGTCGCGATACAGAAGCGGCTCGATCTGTGGCTGGAAGCAGTAGATCGTGCCGGTAATCGCGAGCACGATGAGCAGCGGCATCACGAAGAGTGCCGCATAGAAGTGCCAGCGCCAGAGCGTGCGCCGATGCGCGATGACCTGCGCATTCGGCGTTGCTTCTGCCGCTTTCGAGTTGCGTGCAAGCATGATGATTCTCGTTTGAATGTGTGCGTTCGCGTCGGTCCGCGTGAGCGTGTCGTATTGCCGCCTCGAACAACGTACCGCGAGCGTCGTGGCCGTATTCCCGGGCGTGCGATATACGTCGCCGCCACGCTGGAATGCGATAGGAGTACTTTCCGACCGACGCCGGATTGCCGGGCGCCATCAGCGATGGCGGCAGCTATGCGCGTATCGGACGAAGGACGGTTTTATAAGAGAACGGGAGGCGCGCGCGGGCTCGCGGCGTTGAAGGACTTCGAAGTGACAGGGTCGGCGCTCGCAAACGTCGGAGCGCGCGTGACGCGTTCGATCGATGCGACGCCGTATGGCGCGCCCGTGATGATCGGCAGATTGTGCGCGAGCAGTCCGCAGTACGAGCAGGCGTCGAAATGGTTCGCGGCGTCGTGATGACTCGCGTGCGCATCCGTCGCGGATGCATCGACCGCGCACAGGACCGCTTGCGGATCGGTCGCGGCGTTGCGCGCGGCGAGCGTCTGGCTGATGACCGGCGCGACAAGGGCGAGCCACATGGCGGCGATGCCGAGCCAGGCGACGAAGCGATTGCGCGCGTTGCGAGTCATGAGAGAGCGTTCAGATGCCGAGCGGATGAATGAACGCGATTGTAGGCAGCCGTCGATGGAGCCGCAATCTTCCGGTGCCTATGCCCGGCATCGGTTGCTCACGTGCGCACCTCGCGCATCGAGCCGGAGCGCGCAAAGCGTTGACGCAATTTCTCAGACATCGCCAGACGAATGGGTTAGAATTTCGGGCTTGGCACAGTGGACCGGTGCCGGACACGGCGGCATCGCCGGGCGCGGGTCATCACCCGAATCAGCCCAAGGCGCCTGCCGTGCTGCGAGGATGGCGAAATTGGTAGACGCACCAGGTTTAGGTCCTGACGCCCGCAAGGGTGTGCGGGTTCGAGTCCCGCTCCTCGCACCACACGAAACCCCTTTCATCGGAAAAGGGGTTTTTTGTTTTCAGGCCCTGCGATGAAGCCGCTCCGCAGCGAAGCCATGCGTCGCCGGATAAAATGAGCGCCCGTGCGTCGCTCCGCCGCGTGGCGACACCACAAGACAAAAGCCACGACGCCTCCCCTTCGAACTCCCACAAGCCCCGTTCGTGAATTTCGACGACTATTGCCAGCAAAAGGCCGCCCCTGAAGGTTCAGGCACGTACTACGCGCTGCGCCGCGCGCCGGCGGCGAGCCAGCCGCTTCTGACCGCGCTCTATGCGCTCTATCGCGAGCTCGAGGAGACCGTGAAGGAGACCAGCGATCCGACCATCGGCCGCACGAAGCACGCGTGGTGGCAGAGCGAGCTCGGCCGCCTCGACGGCGGCGAGCCGACGCATCCGGTCACGAAGGCGTTGCAGGCCCATGCAGGCGATGCCGCCCATCCGGTGCTGGACGCTGCCGGGCGCGCGTCGCTCGCCGCGGTCGTCGACGGTTTCGGCATGGATCTGGATCAGGCGCGCTATCTCGACTGGCCCGGTCTGAAGCGTTATCTCGATCAGACGGGCGGCGCGTTCGCAACCGCGCTTGCTCGCGCGAGCGCGCGCGATCCTGGGGATGCCGCCGCGTGGGCCGCGCCGCTCGGATCGGCGCTGCTGCTCGCCGAGCGCGTTCAGGAGATTGGCGGCGATGCGCGCCACGGACGCATCTATATTCCCATCGACGAGTTGCAGCGCTTCAACGTCACGGCCGCCGACGTCATCAATCGCAAGTACGGCGATGCCTTCACGGACCTCATGCGCTTTCAGACCAAGCGCGCCCGCGCCGCGCTCGACGATGCGCTCGCCGCCATTCCGGCTTCGGAACGCGCGACGCAGCGCGTGCTGCGCGCGCAGGCCGCGCTTTCGCTCGCGCTCTTTGACGAGATCGAGCGGGAAAACTTCCAGGTGCTGCATCAACGCATCGCGCTCACGCCGATCCGCAAGCTGTGGATCACCTGGCGCACGCGCTAGACACGAAGCATCGGTAGCGGCTCGAAACGCGCGCCGAGTACCGATTGGCAATCGGGCTTACAGCATGCGTCGAGCAATGTCGAATACAGCCTTCTG
>LRBF01000059.1 GCA_001580565.1 Caballeronia megalochromosomata
CGTGAGCGCGTCGGCGAGGCGAGCCACGCGCGCGCGCAGCTCGCCGCGCGTGAGGCGCACGCGGCGTCCATCGGCATGACAGGCGGTGAGCGCGGGCGCATCGGCGGGGGCAATGGAAAAGCCGAGCAGGTTCTCCGCGTAGTTCAGTTCGACGTTTGGAAAGAAGCGCGCGTGCTCGCATATATCGCCAACACAGACGGGCTCCGCTTCGCCTGACCACGTCAATCCGTGCGTCCATTGCATGAAACACTTCCAGAAGCTCCGGTATTCCCGGACCGAGAAGTCGTGCAACTCGTCATAGCGTGTGAATGACTGCCCCGTGCGTGCTTGCAGCGCAGCGGTGAACGCAGTCATCTGTGACTGTGCGGTGCGAACGGGGTCAGGGTCGAAAATCGGCAGGCGCGACTGTGCCTCGTTGGACAGTACCGAACGATCCATGGATAAAACTCCCTCAGCGGTTATGGCAATACCGTGTCCCGGCGGTTTGCCTTTTTATTTTTGAATCTTTTGATTTGTGCGCGGCGCCTTGGGCGCTCTCATATATGAGGTCCGATTCCGGGCGGACCGATGTCACCGACGATGAAGCGTATCCAGCCAGATCGCGCCGCAATGTGCGTAGAGAGACAAAAGTCGTCGGCGAGTTGAAACTAGACAGTCATGAACCGAAGAGGTGGCCTCGCTTGTTCAGACAGTTTTCTCGGATTTCTAAGTGTGCGCAAGTCGTATGGCGCGGACATTTGCTTGAACCGCCGCGCGATGGTAAGGCTCGGGTGTGGTGGCTGCGCGAGTTCCTTATCACGACATGCACGACTATCAGCGTGCCACACGGCACCAACGACGGACAAAAGAGCATCTGTCTCACCATGCTCACGATCATCGGCCTGGTGCCGCCGACGTACGCACTCAATCCCGAGGCGAGCGGATCGACGAAGCGGTTGAGCCAGTTCGGCGCGCAGGCGATACCGCCGATCTCCAATACGGCGACGATGTGAAGGCACCGGCACTCAAGGCGGCGCAGGCTTTTCAGCGCGCTCAGCGCCGTATATCTAGCGTGAAGCCAATGCGCTCGATGCTCACTAGCAGAACCAGAACAAACACGACGAATGCGGAACGCGCAATCGATGCATATCTTGGCGCGCAGCTGCGTATCCTGGCGCTGACGTGAGCTTCGCCGGCGTTGTGCGGCGCAACTAATGAAACGTGGCTCGAAGACAGCCGATACATGACATGACTCTGCTGACGCGCAGGCTATCGGCCCGCATAACGCTCATCGTCAATGCCATCACGCGAATGAGCGGGGTTTTTGGCCCGCCGCCTCTACGGCTATAAATTCAGACGGTCGGGTTTCGATAGTTTCGAAGTTCTCGGCAAACCTGTATCTGTTTTCAGCAGACAACGATTCGTCGAGAAATACCGACTCTGTACAGGATCGGCAATTGCTACCTGTCGAGACTAACTGAACTTATTGAGTGATCGAATTGGCGCGTTCGATCAAGGAAATTGGGTACATGGATGCTTCAGCAAGACTTAATGTGTATTGATATAGCATCGCGCGCGAACATGCACGGGCGACCCTCCTGAAGCCGAAAATCGGTTTCTCTCAAACGCAACCCGGTGCGCTTCAGGCAAGACCACAAGGGGATTCTATGAACGACGTATCGGAAGAGGCAAACACGCTGACGGACGGCGAAGTCCAACTCATGCTGCAGACTGTCGCTGCCTTGCGGGAAGGCGAACCCGTTCGGAGGTTGCCTGCCGATTGGACTGGTGCAAAAGGACAGCTTGCCGCCGAACTGAACATGCTCGCCGACCAATGTCTGCGTCAAGGGCTGGCGCTCGGACGCGCGACCGGAAACGCCGCAGCAAGCCTGGGCGGTGCAGGCCGCGTTGATGAAGAAGGGCTGAGCGGCTTCTGGCTGCAACAGACCCGTGAAATCAACGCGCTGCTAGAGGCGACCGATACCGCGCACGCGCGTACCCGGGACATTCACACGGCGCTCATCGCGCTAAGAAGGGGCGAGGGGGCGTCGCTTGCCGCTGACTGGACCGGCTTGCACGGCAAGCTTGCGGACGTCTTCAATGATGTCGTAGACCAGAACATCCGCATGTCGGATGAGCTCGCGCGCCTCAGCCAGGCAGTCGGCAAGGAAGGCCGCATCTACGAGCGCGCCACGCTGCCCGATCCCCGGGGCTTCTGGCGCCGATCGATTGACTCGGTGAATTCCCTGATCGTCGATCTCGTTCACCCCACGAGCGAGGTGGCGCGCGTGATCGGTGCCGTGGCGCAAGGCGATCTCAGCAAAAGCATGGCTCTCGAAGCCGACGGGCGTGCGCTCGAAGGCGAGTTCCTGCGCACGGCGAAGATCATCAATCGGATGGTCGAGCAGCTCGGCACCTTTGCCGCAGAGGTCACGCGCGTCGCGCGAGAGGTCGGCACGGAAGGCAAGCTTGGCGGTCAGGCCGACGTGCAGGACGTCGCCGGGACATGGAAGGACCTGACCGATTCGGTCAATTTCATGGCCGGCAATCTGACGAGCCAAGTCAGAAACATCGCGGAAGTCACCAAGGCGGTCGCCGCCGGCGACTTGTCGAAGAAGATCACCGTGGACGTCAAGGGCGAGATTCTCGAACTAAAGAACACCATCAACACGATGGTCGATCAGTTGCGGTCCTTTGCTTCCGAGGTGACGCGCGTTGCGCGCGAGGTCGGCACCGAAGGAAAGCTCGGCGGTCAGGCGGATGTCAAGGGCGTAGCGGGAACATGGAAAGACCTCACCGACAACGTCAACTTCATGGCGGGCAATCTGACGAGTCAGGTTCGCAATATTGCAGAAGTCACGACGGCCGTGGCGGCTGGCGACTTGTCGAAGAAGATCACCGTGGACGTCAAGGGCGAGATTCTCGAACTAAAGAACACCATCAACACGATGGTCGATCAGTTGCGGTCCTTCGCTTCCGAAGTGACGCGCGTGGCGCGCGAGGTCGGCACCGAAGGAAAGCTCGGCGGTCAGGCCGACGTGAAAGGTGTCGCCGGAACATGGAAGGACCTCACCGACTCGGTGAACTCGATGGGCAGCAACTTGACCGCGCAGGTGCGCAACATTGCGGACGTGACCACGGCCGTCGCGGCGGGCGACTTGTCGAAGAAGATCACCGTCGACGTGAAGGGCGAAATCCTCGAACTGAAGAACACGATCAATACTATGGTCGATCAATTGAGTTCCTTCGCCTCGGAGGTGACGCGCGTAGCCCGCGAAGTCGGCACCGAAGGCAAGCTGGGTGGCCAGGCCGACGTGCAGGGTGTCGCGGGAACGTGGAAAGATCTGACTGATTCGGTGAATTCGATGGGCGGCAATCTGACGGCACAGGTGCGCAACATCGCGGAGGTAACAACCGCAGTTGCCGCGGGCGATCTCTCGAAGAAAATCACCGTGGACGTCAAGGGAGAGATTCTCGAACTGAAGAACACCATCAACACGATGGTCGATCAGTTGCGTTCGTTTGCCTCGGAGGTGACGCGTGTGGCACGTGAGGTCGGCACCGAAGGCAAACTCGGCGGTCAGGCCGATGTGCAAGGCGTAGCGGGAACGTGGAAGGATCTTACCGATTCGGTCAACTCGATGGGCAGCAACCTGACCGCGCAAGTGCGAAACATCGCCGATGTGACGACAGCAGTGGCGGCAGGCGACCTTTCCAAGAAGATCACCGTCGATGTGAAGGGCGAAATACTCGAACTGAAGAACACGATCAACACGATGGTCGATCAGTTGCGCTCGTTCGCGTCGGAAGTGACGCGCGTGGCCCGCGAAGTCGGCACGGAAGGCAAGCTGGGCGGACAGGCGGACGTGCAGGGTGTAGCCGGCACCTGGAAGGACCTCACCGACAACGTGAATTTCATGGCCGGCAATCTGACGAGCCAGGTGCGCAATATCGCGGACGTGACGAAGGCGGTGGCCGCGGGCGACCTATCGAAGAAGATCACCGTGGACGTCAAGGGCGAGATTCTCGAGCTCAAGAACACCATCAACACGATGGTCGATCAGCTGAGTTCCTTCGCATCCGAAGTGACACGGGTCGCCCGCGAAGTCGGCACGTTGGGCAAGCTCGGCGGACAGGCGGATGTCCGCGACGTCGCCGGCACATGGAAGGATTTGACCGATTCGGTGAACTTCATGGCCGGCAATCTGACGAGCCAGGTGCGCAACATCGCGGACGTGACGAAAGCGGTGGCGGCAGGCGATCTGTCCAAGAAGATCACCGTGGACGTCAAGGGCGAGATTCTAGAACTGAAGAACACGATCAACACGATGGTCGATCAGTTGCGATCCTTCGCTTCCGAAGTGACGCGCGTGGCGCGCGAAGTCGGCACCGAAGGCAAGCTGGGCGGTCAGGCTGATGTGCAGGGCGTCGCGGGAACGTGGAAGGACCTGACCGACAACGTCAACTTCATGGCAGGCAATCTGACGAGCCAGGTTCGCGGCATCGCCCGCGTCGTGACCGCGGTGGCGAATGGCGATCTGGGCCGCAAGCTCACGGTGGAAGCAAAGGGTGAGATCGCGGCGCTCGCCGACACGATCAACAGTATGACGGACACGCTGGCCACGTTCGCGGATCAGGTGACGACGGTCGCGCGCGAAGTGGGTGTCGAAGGGAAGCTCGGCGGGCAGGCCAAGGTGCCCGGCGCGGCGGGTACGTGGAAGGGTCTGACGGAAAACGTGAATCAGCTTGCGGCGAATCTGACGACCCAGGTCCGCGCGATCGCCGAGGTGGCGATGGCCGTGACGCAAGGCGACCTGACGCGTTCGATCACCGTCGAGGCGCTCGGGGAGGTCGCGGCGCTCAAGGACACCATCAACGAGATGATTCGGAACCTGAAGGACACGACCGAACTCAACACGGAACAGGACTGGCTCAAGACGAATCTGGCGAAGTTCAGCCGCATGCTGCAGGGGCAAAAGGATCTGGTCACGGTCGGTCAGCTCATTCTGTCAGAGCTTGCGCCGGTCGTCGGCGTGCAGCAGGCCGAGTTCTTCGTGTTCGACATGGTCGACGAGGCCGCCTCGCTCAGGCTCGTCGCGAGCTACGCGTCCGGAGGTCATCGCTCGCACGGCAAGCAGGTTCAGCTCGGTGAGGGACTTGTCGGCCAGTGCGCGTTCGAAAAGCGCAAGATTCTGCTCACTGCATCGGCGTCCACTGAGTACCGGATCGAATCGGGCCTGCTGAGCGCCGTGCCGCAAAACGTTCTGGTGATGCCGATCGTCTTCGAAGGCCAGGTCAAGGGCGTCATCGAGCTGGCCTCGCTCGAATGCTTCAATTCGACTCACCTGGCGTTTCTCGACCAGTTGACCGAAAGTATCGGCATCGTCATCAATACGATCGAAGCGAATACGCGTACGGAAGATTTGCTCAAGCAATCGCAATCGCTCGCACACGAACTGCAGAGCCGGCAGGAAGAGCTCCAGCAGACCAATCAGGAACTGCAGGAAAAAGCGCGGCTGCTCGCGCATCAGAACCAGGAAGTCGAGCGCAAGAATTCGGAGGTTGAACAGGCACGCCAAGCACTCGAGGATAAAGCGAAGCAGCTCGCCCTCACGTCGAAATACAAGTCGGAGTTTCTGGCCAACATGTCGCACGAACTGCGCACGCCGCTCAATAGCCTACTCATCTTATCCGACCATCTCTGCAAGAACCCCGACGGCAACCTGTCTACCAGACAGATCGAATACTCGCGGACCATTCATTCCTCGGGGAACGACCTGCTGATGCTCATCAACGACATCCTGGATCTTTCGAAAATCGAATCCGGCACAGTGGTGCTGGACGTTGCTGAGCACCGCCTCGTCGACATGACGACGTATGTCGAGCGCACGTTCCGGCACGTTGCCGAAGCGCGCCACGTCGAATTCGTCATTCATCTCGGCGACGATGTACCTGTCTCGATCGTGACGGACCTCAAGCGTCTGCAGCAGGTTTTGAAGAATCTCCTTTCCAATGCCTTCAAGTTTACGCATCACGGACATGTATCACTATCGATCGAGCATGCGCGGGGGGGATGGAGCGAGGACAATCAGGCGCTGAACAGCGCAGGCAGTGTGATCGCTTTTGCAGTTCAGGATACCGGCATCGGCATTTCGGCGGACAAGCAGCAGATTGTATTCGAGGCTTTCCAGCAGGCCGATGGCAGCACCAGCCGAAAATACGGCGGCACCGGACTGGGGCTCGCGATCAGCCGGGAGCTGTCCAAGCTGCTGGGTGGCGAAATCCGCCTCTCCAGTACGCCGAACGAGGGCAGTACGTTCACGCTGTTCCTGCCGCGCACCAACGATCTCGGAAGAGGCGGGCGAAGAAAAGCGACGCGCCGGAAAGAGGGACGCGAGCCCGTTCCGGGCGGTGCGTCCCGGGCGAGCTTTGCGGTCGCGGACTTGGCGGCGCAGCCGGAGATGACGATCGAGCTTGCGCACGAGGTTTCGAGCGGCGGGGTGATCGATGATCGTGACAACATCGTTCAGGGCGATCGCGTCGTGCTGATCGTCGAAAACGATCCGGCTTTCGCGGGTGTGATGGTCGATGCGGCGCGACAGCGCGGATACAAGGCGCTCACTACGGCGTTCGGTGCCTACGCGCTTACTCTCACCGACCAGTTCAAGCCCGACCTCATCACGCTTGACCTGTTTCTGCCGGATATGGAAGGATGGCAGGTGCTCGCGCGACTCAAAAACGACATGGCCACGCGGCACATTCCGGTGTGGGTGATCTCGACCGATGAGTCGCGCGACCGAGCGCTATGTTCTGGCGCGCTCGCCTTTCTGCCCAAACCGGTCGCGTCACAGGCGATCCTGAATGATGCGCTCGCTGCGATGGCCCGATACATCGAAGCAGAACGACGCGTCGTTCTCGTGGCGCTTCCTTCGGCGAATGATCGGGAGTTGCTTTCCAGTGCATTGCAACCCTCGCGGGCCGCGGTAGTGTTTGCGAGCGCCCGCGAGGCGTTGCTGCAGCAACTCGCGTCTCAAACCACCATCGATGCGCTGGTGCTCGCCGACGACATCCCCGGCATCACACCCGAAGACATCGAAGCGGCAGTCGCCTCGCGCGAGAGCCTTGCGCCGTTGCCGGTCATCGTGAGCGCGGCGGGAGAGGTTCCGTCCGCACGCTGGCAGCGCGTCAGGGAAGGGTTCGTCGCGCAGCAGGCGGCGAGCCAGGATCAATTGCTCGACCTGAGCGTCGCCGCGCTGCACATCGATGCAAAGCGGCTCAGCCAGGAGCATTGCGCTATGCTGCATGCGTTGCGGGCGTCACAGAGCGGCCTGAAGGGCGTCAAGGCGCTGATCGTCGATGACGACATGCGCAACATCTTCGCGCTCGCGACGATCATGGAGGATCTCGGCATGCGCCAGGTCTGGGCCGACAACGGACGCGACGCCATACGGCAGGTGGAGTCCGACCCCGAGATACAGATCGTCATGATGGATATCATGATGCCCGAGATGGACGGCCTCGCGACGATGCGGGAAATCCGGAAGCGGCCGGTCGGCAAGTCACTGCCGATCATCGCAGTTACGGCGAAGGCGATGAAGGGCGATCGCGAGAAATGCATTGAGGCGGGCGCGTGGGATTACCTCTCGAAGCCGGTCAA
This sequence comes from Caballeronia megalochromosomata, assembly GCA_001580565.1. Taxonomy (GTDB): domain Bacteria; phylum Pseudomonadota; class Gammaproteobacteria; order Burkholderiales; family Burkholderiaceae; genus Caballeronia; species Caballeronia megalochromosomata. Next base: position 7,637 of record LRBF01000059.1, read on the forward strand.
TCGGGATGACCTGCTCGCCGTGCTGCACGCCTGGCTGCATCGTTAGGAGCGCCGGTCATGACCATGTTCGATTTGTCGCCTGAAGACAAGGTCAGCATCCTCGTGGTGGACGATCTGGCGAGCCAGCACGTAGTTCTGCGCACGGTGCTCGAAGGACCGGATCAGGAAGTCGTCACGGTATCGTCCGGACGGCAGGCGCTAAAGGCCGTGCTGCAACAGGAGTTCGCCGTCATTCTGCTCGATGTGAACATGCCCGACATGGACGGTTTCGAGACGGCCAGCATGCTGCGCTCCTACCGCCGGACTACATCGACGCCGATCATCTTCGTCACCGCGTATGTGGACGATACAGAAATGGCGCGAGGCTATTCACTCGGCGCGGTGGACTATATCTCGTCGCCGGTGGTGCCGGAGATCCTCAGCGCGAAGGTGCGGGTGTTCGTGCAGATGTACAGGATGAACCGCGAGCTGCGCGCCCGGGCCGCGCAGCGAGAGGAACTCGCGCGGGCCGAAGCCCAGCGCGCCTCCGCCGACGAGGCTCGGCAGCGCGCCGATTTTCTGGCGCACGTGAGTCATCTGTTTACACGCTCGCTGGATGTGCAGACGACGCTTTCGCGCATTCTCGATACATCGGTGCCCGCACTCGCGGATGTCGCCTGCGTCTATCTCGAACTCGATGGCGAAGCGTTTCCGCGGACGTCCCTGCGCTGCGGTCCCGCCGTCGATTCACTGATCGAATCGGCGCGCGGACACGCGACCGAGGCTATCGCGCCGATGGAGCAGTTTTTTCAACTCGCGAAACAGACCGTAGACGCGGGCGAAAGCATCGTGTGCCGGAGCGCGACGGACGGCATCTTCGGGTTTCGAGGCGACAGGGTGCAGGGGACGAGCCCGCTCAGGTTCGAGGAAATCAGGTTTCACCCGCTGTTGAGCGGCGTGGAGCGAAAGGCGGCCATGGCGTTCGGCGTTGTCAACTCGGAGGTAGATCATCAGCGGGCGCCGATCGTGACCGAGTTCGTGAGCCGTGCGTCCATCGCGCTCGAGAACGCGTTTCTGTTCTCGGCCTTGCGTGACGAAGACCAGCGCAAGAACGAGTTTCTCGCCATGCTGGCCCACGAACTCCGAAATCCGCTCGCACCCATTTCGAACGCGGTGAGCGTGATGAAGAGCACGGAGCCGGGCGATGCGAAGGTCATGACTTGGGCGACCGGCATCATAGGCACCCAAGTGGAGCACATGGTGCGCATCGTCGACGATCTGCTCGACGTGTCGCGGATCGCGCGCGGCGCGGTGGCGCTACAGCGCAAGCCGCTTTCGCTGCGAGTCGTGATCGATCGTGCAGTCGAAACCAGTCGGCCGCACTTCGCCGCCCGCGCGCAGGCGTTCTCCTGCGCCGCCTGCGAGAGTGATCTGATCGTCGAAGGCGATTTAGTTCGTCTCACGCAGGTTGTTGCGAATCTATTGAACAATGCCTCGAAATTCACCCAGCCAGGCGGCCACATCAATCTTTCCATGGCGTTTTCCAAGGGAATCGCAGTGGTCACCGTCACCGACGACGGCGAGGGGATCGACTCGAAGCTTCTCCCGCGTGTTTTCGAGCTCTTTGCGCAAGGCGATAGCGCGCTGGACCGCGCGCAGGGTGGGTTGGGGATCGGTCTAACGCTTGCCCGCCACCTGATGGAGCTGCATGGAGGTTCGATTCGCTGCTGGAGCGCTGGTCGCGGACGGGGCGCCAAATTTACGGTGGAGTTGCCGGCATCGATTGCTACCGACAAACCGGCTCCCGTCGCCGATATTCTTCCGATGCGTCGCAGGGGCGGCGCACGGGTGCTCGTCGTGGACGATTCCGTTGCCTCAACAGAGAGCCTCAAGGTCTTTCTCGAACTGCATGGATATCAGGTCCAGTGCGCGCACGATGGTGTCTCTGCGCTTGCGCTTGCCAAAAAATTTGCGCCTCAGGTTGCCGTGCTTGATATTGGGCTTCCAGGCATGAATGGGTACGAAGTTGCAAAAGCCATCCGTGCCGACACCGCCCTCGGAAATTGCCTCCTGATCGCGTTGAGCGGTTATGGACAAGACGAGGATCGTCTCAAGTCAAAGTCGGCTGGCATCGATCATCATCTGATCAAGCCCGCGGACCTGGCCTCGCTGGTCGACCTGATCACGACGCACGTCGTGCGCGGCAGCGCGGATGCCGAAGGCGAAGGGCGGCCAGCCTAGGGCAGGAATGCTCGCCGACAGAGCCTCGGCCGTTCCACGAAACTCGGGCGACTGGTCTTTCACACGATCCCATCGTACAACCCCTTTGTGCATATCCGGCGGGCTTCCTATTCGTTGCCGGAGAGGACAAGCGCTAGCGGTCGCGCGGGCAAACAATCATCCGGTTGAACGGCTGCTGTATTTTGTCAACGGTCAAGGGATGTCTTCTGTGTGAGCGAGCGGCGGCAGAGGGTCGACTGCGGCAAGCCGAGGGGAGTTGCGCCGGGCGCTTAGCGTTCCCCTCCCCATTTTCGGCAACCGGCCATGAGGGGTCATTCCAGCACTTTGTCGTTCGGGCGTTCGGAGGTCGGCTCCGCCCGGCAATCGGCCATTCGATTCGCGAAGGAGCGTTGCGTTTTCACTCGCCGTTGAAACGCTGCTCGCGCCACCATCAGGTTGACGAAGGCGTGGCGTCATAATGTGCCGCTTATGCTGCTCGCTTCGCGTTAAAAGGGGCAGGCAGTTCCATCGCGGGAGAAAACCGCGAAAACCGCTAGCGCCGACTACGACTGCACAATGCCGCGCCAACACAACTGCATGTCGCGTCAACTACACTTATTGGTGTCCGCCCATTCGGGGGCCTGGGGTAGTAGCTTGAGCTTTCGACCATCGCAGCCTTGAGAGAGGGGTGTGTGGACCTCGAGGATTGGTTGGGCCGTCATGGCCTGGACCGATACACCACGATCTTTCGCAGTAACGACATCAGTCTCGACGTCTTGCCTGATCTGACGGACGCCGACCTGAAGGGGCTTGGCTTGTCGCTCGGCGATCGCCGCCGGATGCTGCGGGCGACGCACACGCTTCGGTTGCCGGACGAAGGCCTTTCTGAAAATCGCGCTGCACCTTTGGTGTATGGCGAAGATCTCGCATCTGGAGCGTCGTGCGCCGAGCGGCGTTACCTCACGGTGGCGTTCGTTGACCTGGTCGGTTCTACCGCCCTTTCGACCCGACTCGACGTAGAGGACTACCGCGAGTTGATTGCCGACTATGAAAGCCGCATTGCGGCGGTTATAGAGAAAGTCGGTGGCTTCGTTGCCCTATATTATGGGGATGGCGTTCTTGCCTATTTTGGATACCCGCAGGCTCACGAGGACGACCCCGAGCGCGCGATTCACGCCGGACTTGAGTCAGTCGCGGTGGTCGGCGGGCTGAAAATGGTGGACGGGACGGCGTTGCGGATCCGCGTCGGAATTGCAACCGGGCTGGTGGTGGTGGGCGACGTGCTCGGTAGTGGCCCGACACAGCAGCGCGCAGTCGTCCTCGGACAAACTCCGAATCTGGCGGCTCGACTTCAGGCATTGGCCGAGCCTGACAGCGTCGTGATCGCGGATGCGACTCACCGTCTGGTCGGCGACCTCTTCGATTGCATAGACCTTGGGGCGGTTGAGGTTAAAGGTTTCGTTGAGCCGATACGGGCGTACCGCGTGCTCGGACGCGGCTCAGTCGCGAGTCGGTTCGAGGCGTTGCACACCAAGCCTCCCACGCTGGTCGGTCGCGAGGAGGAGACGGCCCTGCTGTTATGTCGCTGGGAAAGGGCGCGGGGCGGCGAGGGTAGCGTTGTCGTACTGTCGGGCGAGCCTGGCATCGGCAAGTCGCGTCTCGTGGCGGCTGTGATGGATGGCCTCGGCGAGAAGCCGTATGCCTGTTTGCGCTACTTCTGCTCGCCGGGTCACGAAGATAGTCCCCTGCTGCCAGTCATCGCGCAACTGGAGGGTATGGCGGGCTTTGTTCGTGGCGATCCGCCGGGCGGCCGTTTGAACAAACTGCAGGCGCTGCTGGCGCCGACCTCGCCGCGCCCGGAAGACTTGACGCTCATCGCCGAATTGCTGTCATTGCGCCCCGACGATCGCGACGGCTCGCGGCTCGTCTCCGAACAGAAAAGGGCACGGACGTTCGAAGCGCTGATGCGATGGGTCGAACGGCTATCGAATCGTCGGCCGGTCCTCATGGTCTTCGAGGATGTGCACTGGATCGATCCGAGCTCGCTCGAACTGCTGCGTCTCACCGTCGAATCCGCGGCCCGCTTGCCGCTTCTGCTGCTGATCACCTGCCGGCCCGAATTCAAGGCGCCCTGGTCAGAGCAACCGCACGTGGAGGACGTGAGGCTCCAGCGCTTCAATAGCAGGGAGGCTGCCGAACTCGTACGGCAAATCACAGGAGGCGTCACACTGTCTGACGCGCTCGTCGCCGAGGTTGTCGAGCGCACGGACGGGATCCCATTGTTCGTGGAGGAGCTTACGAAGGCGCTGCTCGAGACAGGCGCGAGCAACACCGTTAGCGCAGTGCCACTGGCCGCGATGACGGTTCCAGCGACTCTGCACGCCTCGTTGATGGCGCGGCTCGATCGGCTCGACGCAGCGACCAGGATCACCGCACAGGCAGGTGCGGTGATCGGTCGTGAATTCTCCTACGAGTTGCTGGCCGCCGTAACGGATCTGGACGAAGGGAGTCTGGCGGCTGCGGTCGAGCGTCTCGTCGAGGTCGGACTGGCATTCAGGCGAGGCGAAGGCGCAGAGCTCAGCTATTGCTTTAAGCACGCGCTGGTACGCGACGTTGCATACGGTACGCTGCTGCGAGAGCAGCGGAGACGACTCCATGCCGCGGTGGCATGCACACTTGAGGAAATCTTCCCGGAACTCGTCGAGCGGACCCCCGAACTGCTTGCACACCATTTGACGGAGGCGGGCGAGCCCGCAGCGGCGATGCGCTATTGGCTGGAGGCGGGGCGCCGCGCCGCAGGCCGCTCCGCGGACCGGGAGGCAGTCAGCCATCTTCGCAGCGGTCTTCGCGCGCTCGCCAATTTGCCCGCGTCAATCGAGCGCGATCGCGCCGAACTTGATTTCCAGCTTGCGATCGGCACGCCGCTGATTGCATTGTCAGCCTGGAGTGACCCGGCCGTCGCAGCGGCGTATGAGCGGGCCGGCGAGATATGTGAAAGCCTTGGCGAAACGGGGCGCCTGGTTCGTACGCTCTTCGGTCTCTATAGCAATCGCATCGTTCGAGGTCAAACGCGAATGGCGCTGCACCTCGCGGAGCGCTGTGAGCGGGCGGCGGCAGGCGGACAGGATGCCGTGGACCGGCTGCTCGCTCACCGGGCGAAGGGTACCGCGCTGATGCAGCTCGGCGCGCTTGGCGAGGCTCGCCTGGAATTCGAGGCAATTCCCGCACTCTACGTGCCCGAGCGCGATGGCGGCCTCGCCGCTCAATGCATTACCGACCCTTGCGCCTCCGGACTTTCCCTGCTGGCCCTCGTGCTATGGAAGCTGGGATATGTCGACCAGGCGAGGCGGACGGCGGCCGAAGGATCGCGGCGAGCTGCCGAGCTGCGGCATGCCAATACCACGGGCCACCTTCTCTGTCATGCCGGAGCCGAACTGGCCCAATTCCTGCGCGATGAGTCCGCAGCGCGGCGCTATGGAGAGGCCGCGAGGACCCTCGCGGCCGAGCATGACATGCCGATGTGGCGGGGCTACGGTCTGATTGCATGCGGCTGGGCGGCAGCCGAAGCAGGACGTTTCGATGAAGGCGTGACGTACGTCCGCCAGGGGACGGCGGAACTGGATGCGTTGGGTGCCGTATTCCACCGGCCGTATCACCTCTGCGTTCTCGCAGAAATACACGGCCGTTTCGGTGATCCGGACACCGGCTTGCAGATCCTGAAGACGGGATATGAGGAAATCGCGCACACGGATATACACCTGTTCGAGGCGGAACTCCATCGGCTCGAGGGCGAGCTACGGCTGCGCGCGCAGCAGCCGATGGGTCTGGTTGAGGCATGTTTCGCCGAGGCGCTTGCGATCGCTCGTCGCCAGCAGGCGAAGTCGTCCGAATTGCGCGTCGCAACCAGCCTCGCGCGTCTGCAGCGGGAACAAGGCAGGCGTGCGGAGGCACGGGGCGTACTCGCTTCCGTTTTCGGCTGGTTCACCGAGGGGTTCGACACACACGATCTGACTGACGCACGCGCACTGCTCGACGAACTTTGATCGAGCAGCACCACTGAAAACCAACGAGTCAGGATTGCGTCGCAAGCTTCTGGCAATGAGCCGCAGGCGGTCGATCCGACTATTCAGGGGATTTGTACTCCGGACGCGGACGTGCAAAACGCCGGATTTGGCACGGAACGGACGATTGCCCCGAATCGCCTGCCTTCACAACGCCGACCTGCTCACCGCAGCTTAAGCGCCTGCGCCATCTGGAGCCGCGCTGCCGTAAGTGGCGGCGCGCCGGTCAAATACCGGTCGCGCGCGGCATGTGAAACGTAAGGCCGTCGATCCGTCTGCGTGACGCTAAATTCCATGTCGCCACGCCTAGAGAACTAAAGGCTTACTTTAACCCAAGCTTATTTCCACGACGCGCAGCGCGTTTGCGCCTTGGTCGTGAAGGCCTGCTCGCCTGGGATGGTCGCGGTGATCTTGTAGTAGTCCCACGGCTCTTTTGATTCCGTCGGCGTCTTCACCTGCATCAGGTACATGTCGTGGATCATGCTGCCGTCCTGACGGATGTAGCCTTTCGCGTAAAAGTCGTCGATCTTCTGCTTGTGCAACTGTGTCATGATCTTGTCAGAGTCGGTCGAGCCGACCGCTTGCACGGCCTTCAGATAGGTCGTGATCGCCGAGTAGTCGGCCGCCTGAAGGCTCGACGGCATCCTCTTTGTTTTGTCGAGGTAACGCTGTGCCCAAGCGCGCGTCCGAGCGTCCTTGTTCCAGTACCAGCTGTCAGTCAGCACGAGACCTTGCGTGGTTTCCAGACCCAGGCTGTGGATATTGTCAATGAACACCAGCAATGCGGCGATCTTCATGGTCTTCTGGATGCCGAATTCCTTAGCGGCCTTGATCGAGTTGACTGTGTCGCCGCCCGCGTTGGCGAGACCGAGAATCTGCGCCTTGGATGCTTGCGCCTGTAGCAGGAACGACGAGAAGTCCGACGCCGCCACCGGATGCCGCACTTCGCCGATCACCTGTCCGCCGTTCGCCTTCACGACATACGAGGTCGCCTTTTCAACCGCCTTGCCGAACGCAGTGTCCGCAGTCAGGAAATACCAGGTCTTGCCGCCCTGTTTCGTCACCGCCGAACCCGTGCCGTTGGCAAGCGCCGTGGTGTCGTACGCATAGTGGATCGAGTACGGCGTGCATTGTTCGTTGGTCAGCGTATCCGCGCCCGCGCCCACGTTGATGTAGACCTTGTGCTTTTCACCCGCCACCTGGCTCATCGACAAACCCGCCGCCGAATTCGTACCGCCGAGCAGCATATCGACGCCGTCGCGATCAAACCATTCACGCGCACGCGATGCGGCGATGTCGGCCTTGTTCTGGTGATCCGCATAGACCAGTTCAATCGGTTTACCGTTGACCTTGCCGCCGAAGTCGGCGATCGCCATTTTGACCGCTTCGAGACCGCCGGGGCCGTCGATGTCCGCGTACAGGCCCGACAAGTCGGTGATATAGCCGACCTTGACCGCCTCGTCCGCGGCTTGCGCGCTACCGACCGCCAGCGCGACGCTGTTCGCTGCCGCGAAACAAAGTGTGGTCAGCCGTGCGAGCCCATTCCTTTTCATTCCTGTCTCCTGTTTCTTCACCTGTAGTTATCAGAGGCAATCTAGAGGTAATCAGGCGTGGCGACAAATTGAATTATTCAGGACCGACGCTCGCGCGGCCGACGTGATGAGCATCGTTGCGTAACGCAGCGCGACGGCTAAACTGCATTTTTCGATGTTTGCTTGCAATGCGTCGAGGGCGCGATAGAACATCACAAGGATGAGGGCGTAAAAAGACCGCAGCTTCCTGAGAATCATGCACAGATCTTATCCGGCGCCGCATAGCTCGGCATCGCTAAGTAAGTGCCCCTTTCGATTGTATGGAGGCCGGGCGGGTTGCGCATTTTGCGGGAGGACAGGAACCGGCCAGCCGAAGACGTTTAACCAGACTTTAACTCGGAGGTGTGAACGTCCGCCCCGCCCGAAACAACCGGCTTACGCTCGCGGTCATTTCGATCTCCCTCGTCTTCCTTGGCGGCCGTGATCACGTTGGTGGCATCGATGTCCACCGGCATCTCACGCTCAATCTCGGGCCGGCGAACCTAGTGGTGCAGGCGCGCGAGTTCTTCGCGCTCGCTCGTGGTAAAGCTGTTGCGCCGCCGCCAGTGTCGCGATCGGTCTCTGCAGCGCATACGCCTTGACACCTCATCTCGCGGGGCTTACTCGAAACAAATAGAAGCCCTCGGTTTGCATAGGCGCTCGAATGCACCGACCTGAATGCTGCCTAAAGCATAACCGCGAGTTAAAAGGCGCGCGGACTCTAGATCGCCCGTCCATTCACGCGACGATAACTCGCGAAAGCGCATCGAAAACGGCTTGATGCTCGGATGGTTTAAGCGGCGAAGGAGATGTGCGACCGACGTCCCGAGAATCAGCATCATCGCGTCAGCAATGCTGCTGTTAGTGCGCAGCAATACGTCGTCGACGTAAAGTGTGAACGACGTCAACACCATGTGGCAGGCAATGCTTATCGGGCGCGGGTTCATCATGTCACTGGCTATTCGTGCTATTCGTGCTTTCCGTGCTCTCCGTGCTACGTCGGGGCGGTGTCGGGCGAGCCATCGGCGGTCAATTACCGAAGAAAACGTTGCAGTAGCTTGCGGGGCCGACGCACGACGATGGCGAGGGCTCCGACACATGCTGGACACTGCCGGAATCTGAGGTGCCGTTGGTCGTCGTGCCGCCAACTTCACTGTTGCCCGCCTGCAGGCTGTCCTGTGCAGCGATCTTCGCTTCAGCAGCCTGAATTTGTTCGGGATATTTCGTCTGGTCGCCGTCGCCCATGCGATAGCCGGCCTGCTCGATTCGGATCAGTTCCGCACGCACCTGCGCCCGGGCGACGGGGGCGGTGCTCTGAGCGAAGCTGACGACTGGACTGGCGAACGCACAGCTAGCGAGGACAAGGCATGAAAGGGTTTTCATAACGGAGCTCCTTGATTTACGATTACCTGTGGCAATCAGGATACCTAACTTGGCATTGCGGACAGCTACGCAGACAAACTGAAAATTCTGGTTGAAAGGGGGTACGAGGTCGTCCGCGACTCAGCTCGCTTAACTCGGGGTTGTGCTGCGGATCATGTCAATCTCCCTGGACGTGAGGTGGAAAACGTCGCGCGCGTAGCACGGGGTGTTCCGCATCGGCCTGTTATGAGCTGTACTCGCAATTAGACATTTGACAAGAGGAGAACGTGACGCCTTGCTTGTGTCGAATTATGGTGCATTCTTACGCCGTGTAACCGTGTCAGTTGTGGTTATGTCGACAATTTTATGTTCGGCATTAAATGTTCTTTTTCGGGCGAATAAATGTTCGGTGTCGCTTTACGATTATTCGTTAGAGTGATTTTTCAAAAGTAGGGCGTGCGCCGGATTGTGAATGCAGTTCGACGCGACACACACGGAGCGAGCACCCAATATCGCAATCGGCCAACTCTGCCTGAGCAGGACAAGAGCGACCGGTACGGCCCAAGGCCAGAGATCAGCCTCACACTTACCCTCGTTCGACAGCTTTGCGGGTCTTCGACCCAATGCTCGGCACAGTGGGCAGAAATTTTAGGTAGGGATCACCGTACGGATCATGAACTTTTGTTCGGTAAAAAAACTGAACACTTGTCCATCGACTTGCTGGCGCACCAATAGCACAATGGGGTATAGCTGCCTGATTCCTGGAGCCCTGTTTTGGCGTCCTGTACTCAAAAAACACGTGATTTTGACGCGGGCGAAATGTCCGGGGCCGGAACATCACTGTGCGCGGGTGAAAAGGCTCACACGATCGGCCGCCGCAGATTTCCTGAATTTATGAATCTTTTTGCGGGACCGGTTGCAGCACTCAGTACTGAGCAGAATCTCCTCGTGAAACGCGAGCTATTGCAATCGCTGTCTCGGCGAGCAGTATATTGGATCGCGCTACTGTTGGTCGGAAGCCCGTTCTGGTTCGTATTTGGATCGTGGATCAAAACGTCGGACAGTTATCTTTGGTTCCGTATCGTCTGGATCCTGGGACTGTGGGGGATAGCCGCGCCCATAGCGGCATGCTTGCTAAAAAAGACCTCGGCGCTCCCGAAATCCGCAGGCGTTAGCGTGGTCGAGCAGATGCACTGGGCATGGGCTGCATTGGTCATGCTGACATCGTTCTGGTGGGCGGCGGCTAGCTTTGAGTTAATCCCGCCCAACTTCGTGGTCCTTCATGGTTATTTCTTTAGATTCGCCAGATATGGCTTCCTGGAGATGACGATGATCGGCCAAGCATTTACTTTGCTGCTGCTCGCACCCAGTTTTCGTGCGGCTTTAGGTTCACTCGTGATCGGCACTATCCCATTCGGATTTAACATAGCGCCACTGCTATTTATTAACCGGCCAGGAATGTTTGACTGGTATTCGGCTCAACTCATTGGTTATTGTGTCATCGCATGGTTCATTTGCAACGATCAGCAACGCGCATGCATAAGAGAGGTTATTCTAGAGGAGGCGCGATCGCAGGCCGTAGCGGCAACGGCGGAGAAGAACCAATTTATCGCTGCAATAAGCCATGACTTGCGCCAACCGCTCACAATGCTCGGCCTGAAGTTAAATTACATCGAGCGGAGCATTAAATCGACCAATCTGGTCGAAGACGTCTCGCTTGCGCAAAGGCAAGTCGATGCGATGGAAGATATGATTAACGGCGCACTGGATATCTGCCGCCTCGAGTCCGGCACCTGGAATGTTAAAATTCAGGAGGTGGCGCTGCCCTCCCTTTTACACGGCATCGTTGCGGATATGCAGCCGCTGGCCGGGGCGAAGGGGCTGAAGTTAAGGCTCTATAGCCGGCCCTATCTGGTCCGTACGGATCGACACGCGTTGGGCCAGGTCTCTACGAATCGTGTCGGACCACTATCTACCTTT
>LRBF01000060.1 GCA_001580565.1 Caballeronia megalochromosomata
ACCTACGGCTGTAGTACTAAGAGCCATTCGACCGCATCAGCACCGTAGTCTTGCGGCCACGTGCATGCGAGTGTTTTCATTGCTCGCACGACGGGGTCCATCGGTAGTTCCTCGTTGCAGGCAAATCCACTGCAAACGGCTTCCGCGACGCTTTGAGCGCAAGTCAACCGGTCCAACGAGCGGCGAAGCCGTTCGCGCATCTCATCTCGTATGCGCAGTCCCGTGCGACCACTTCAATGTCGCGCATCGCGTCGGTTAGGAGAAGGTCGAGAAGCTTGCCGACCATCGCGGTCGATGCGGGTCGCCGGCGGGTCGGCTTGGTGTTGTTTTCGCATTGGTTCATGGACTCTTCTAGCCATGCCGTTTATCCATTGCGTCTTCCGGTCGCGCGCACAGATGTGGTGATACTGCGAGGGGCAATCGACCAACGTCGCCACGCGCGAATCTCGTAGGATTTCGCTCGAGCGTGCGCGGCATCCAACGGTGGGCCCAAGCATCTGTCTTTATGCTGCTAACGCTCTTCGAGCACGTGCACCCGGTGTGGCGTAGCATCTACAACAGTGCGTCGCTCGGCGCCTGCAAGGGACGTTGAAGACAGAACACATGGAACCAGTTGAGGGAAGGACTCAAGAGGCCGCAGCGGTTGCACGTGTCGCGGCAGCCGCGCGCGACGTGCAGTCTGCTTCGGGCGCATTGGAAGAGCACTTCCGCGACGCGGAAGGAGGGGCGGCACCGACCTTGATGTTGGCAAGGCTGGCAGCAGCAATGTCTGAGTTGCAGTCAGCACGCGAAGCGTTCGACGCGCTGCTTGCGGCGAAAGGGTCATCAGAAAGCGGCTAGAGCGACGGTCGGACGTGCGCGCAGGGATAATGACAAATGCAACGACGAGCCTGTTCGTCTCACAACACGCGCCGCTCTCTGAAATGCTGCGTTTCAACATGTTGCTTGAGAAGACCGTGTGCGGAGCTCTATATTTCTCATGCGTTCTGCATGGAGCGCGCCCTCTCTTGTCCCGACGTTCGCGGAGGGATTTTTATCAACCGAGCGTATTTGCGGTCACCTCGATTGTCGCGCAAAAGAATCGATAGGGGGAACGCTGTTCCTGTCCCTTAAGCAAATGAGCGGCTGCTCGTTCTGAGACAGTCCTGGCAGCACTCGACAGTTTCTAACAGCGTGAGTCGTCCTGGGGGCGTCGTCTTCCGGCAGACGCTCCAATGCAAACCGCAGCAACGTCATCGCTTGCTCGATTCTCGACATGCCCGATTCGATTCGCGCCACGCGAGTTACGGCTTCATTGAGCAGCTCCGTCGAACTTTCCGGGCTTTGCATGATGATAGCGCGCGTCCGAAAGGCGTGGACATAGGCCATTACCGCCCGATTCCGCTACTTCAAAACACGAAAAGTGGGGCTCGAATCGACGCCCTAGACGGGGGTGTGTCCAACGTGTGTAGCCGACGTACAAGTTCACTCGCTAGATTCTTTAAAAAGAGCTTCGCAGGTACCGAAGGAGCTTCTTCTAAACCAAGGAAAGAGTCTCTTACTAGCGATGGCGCGCCTCCGTATTGTTTCTTGCGGTGCCCGGACAATGGTCTCGTTTTCCCTCACGCGTCGACCCGGTTGGCTCATGACGAACGAGGTCACCAAGCGTTGAGTCGACGCGAACGATGCACACGCGCGCGTCGGCTACCAAGGTTGCCCGTCGAGCCTCTAAAGCAAAGGTCGACCTTATCAGAGCCGATAGACGCGCTCTGCATTGTCGTGGAAGAGCGCTCGCCGCTCGCTTTCAGAAAAGTCCCTTGTTATCGCCTTGAATGCGTTGAAGACGTCGTCGTAACTGCTGAACAACTTGTCGACTGGAAAGTTGCTTGCAAACATACATCGGTCCGGGCCGAACGCCTCGATAGCATGTAGAACAAACGGCCGAATACTGTCTGGTGTCCATTTCCAGTCACCCATGCCAAGACCGGAGATTTTGCAGAATACGTTGGGCGCCGACGCTAGTAGCGTCATGCTGTTCTTCCACGCGTCAATCTCTTCGGGGAGGCGGTCTACAGGCATGCCGGTATGGTTAAGAACCACAGGCGTGTCTGGGAAGTCGCGGGCCAGCGTGGTCGCTTCTTCCATCTGTGTGTAGTAGAGCTGCAAATCAAAAGACAAGTCGTAGCGCTTAAGCAGCGCGTAGCCGGCGCGCCATTGAGAGTCGCTCATCAAGTGCGGGCTGTCGATAAAAGTCTTGACCGGGTCCCGATGGAAGTTGAGGCACTGCCGAATGCCCCGCACATTCGGAAACACTAGATGCGCCTCTAAGATTTCCTGTACGTTCTGAGATGACAAGTCAGCGAACCCGACGATTCCGTGCGGATAGCCATGCTTGTCGGCAACGCTTTGCAGCCAGCGAGTTTCGGCGACGGGGTCGTTGTGGTCGTACTCCACTTGTAGGTGAACCGTCTTGACGACATTCTGGTTCTTGATGTCCGCTAGGAAGTTCTCAATGAGGTAGTCCTGGCGGATAGCCGAGTAGTCGCCGAATACCCGTTCCAGCATGGGGCCTTGCAGCCAAGGGTAGTTCCCGGTCTTCAAATCATACAGATGATGATGCGGGTCAATGATTGGAAAATTGTCCATGGTGTCTCCAATTTCTTAAAGGCGGGACGTCAGAAGCCACTACTCGAGTAGTGGCGCTGCATACGAAAGCGTTTAGTAGCTGCCTGCCGAGGGCGGATACACGCGCTTGACTGTCGCCTGGACGCCCGGTTGGTCAATCGTCTCTTTCGTGACTAACGGCTCTTTCAAAGCAAGCTCCTGAGTTGTGGGTTTCTTGTTCAGAGCGTTATAGACTTGGGTCGTCGCATCGATACCTTGACCCACTGCTTCCTGCAAGAAGATGCCTTGGATTGCACCGTCGCGAAGCAGTCGAATAGTCGTCGGGCTACCATCTGCCGTGACAACGGCGACTTTTCCGGTGAGGCCCCGCGTCTGCAAGGCTTTCGCCGCACCTGTAGCGGCCTCGTCGTACATTCCGTAGATTGCCTTTACGTCCGGATGGGCGGTAAGGATGTCATTCGCTTGGGATACGGCTTCGTTCACGGTCAAACCGTGTGTCTCAAGCACCTGAACGAGTTCGCAGCCGTCGGCCGAAAAGGACTCTTTCGCGCCCTTCATGTACTTCTGCGCGTTCTCGCGGTCCTGCGGCAGCGACAGCATCGCGATTTTGTTGCCACCGCGCTCCTTTGCGAGCTTGCACACATACGAGCCCTGCGCCTTGCCCGTCTCGTAGTTGTTGGCCGTGACGGCCGACGTGTAGTCGGTCTGACCGGGCCCCGGTCCAATACCGGCAAATGCGATGGGGACGGATTTCTCCTTCAACAATCGCAAGACAGGCGGAGTGCTGGTCGAGCTCACAGGTCCCATGACGATGGCTGTGACGCCCCGCGTGAGAGCCGTCTTCACGTTATCCATTTGTTTGGCCGGCGAATTCTCCGAAGTGAATTCGACATAGTCCATTCCAAGTTCTTTGGCTCGCTGCTTGACACCGTACGCGACCCACTGCCAGTACGAAATATCCAGCGACGGCGCTATGTATGCAACGGTCTGCTTCGCCTGAGAAAACGCTGACTGTGACGTTGCGGCTACAAGAGCGAGTGCTGTGCATGTCAGCATCTTCGCTAACGAGAACCTGGATTTCACGGGATTGGTACGTGCGTTGTTAGTCATCACTGTCTCCTTGATGAGTTGTGTTCAGCCGGCTTTATCGCCGTGCCTTGGTGATGCGGTCGACAAGTACCGCGATGAGAATAACGACACCGGTTACGGTGCCTTGCCAAAAGCTGTTCACGCCAATCAGATTTGCACCGTTCTGGATTATCGTAATCATCAACGAGCCGAGAAGCGCGCCGATTGCAGAGCCCGTTCCACCGAAAAGGCTCGCACCGCCAATCACAACCGCCGCAATTGCCTGCAGCATGAGACTGGACCCTGCGGTTGCTTCTGCGTTACTGATGTATGAGACGCTCACGATGCCCGCGAATGATGCGAGCAGTCCCGAAAGGACGTAGGCCGAAAGGCGAACACGATTGACCGGGATGCCGATGACTCGGGCGGAGGAACTGCTACTACCGATGGCATACAGCCACCGTCCCGCAACTACCTTGCGCAAGCAAAATTCGATAACAATGAGCAGCAGCGCGCACCAAAGGACGTAGTTGATAACGCCCGGGATGAGCGTTCCGGAGTTCAGCAGCCAATAGTTTGGGTCGGTTATGGGCAGCGAGTGTCCATCCGTGACGATGAAGGAAAGGCTTCCGGCAATCGCGTACGTACTCAGGGTCACCACGAACGGCGCGAGTCCCACAAATGTAACGAGCGCGCCGTTAATCGAGCCAATGACGAGCCCAACCGCGAGACCTGCGAGACTGCTGGCAACTCCTCCAAATCCGTGAGACATTGCGAGACCGGTCACCATGCCTGTCAGTGAAAAAACAGAACCTACGGAGAGGTCAATGCCACCGGTAATAATCACTAGCAGCACGCCAAAGGCCATAATCACGAGGGGTGCCGCTGCTTGCGTAACGTTCGCGATGTTGCCAGCGGATAGCGCTGCCGGCACGACCATGCCCACTCCCAGCTCGATGATGACGATTGCAAGGGCAATGGCAATTTCTGTTCGGTAGGTTGACAGGACACGTCGGATTCCTCCGGCCGAATTCCTCGATTCACCTTCAATAGGACGGGTAGCAGTTTTCATAGAACGTCTCCTAATATTGCTTCAGGACGGCAGGCGTGCACGGGCGCGTCAAGCCGCCATGCCAGTGGCGTCGGCTAGATTTGTCTCGTTTACCTCGCTGTGGCGCAGGACAGCTGTTGGATTGCCCGATAGGTCGAACGCTAATACTGTGTCGCACAACTCGACCAACTCCACGTACTCGGTTGACCACCAAACGACGGCCGTACCTTGGGCTGCGAGCTTGCGGATAAGCGCATAAATTTCACGCTTCGTTCGAATGTCCACACCACGCGTGGGCTCCTCAAGAACAAGCAGGTGGGGCTTGAGCGTGAGCCACCGCGCTACCAGGATTTTTTGCTGCGTGCCGCCGCTTAGGGTCGATGGCAGGTCCCACAGGGAGCCCGCGCGAATCTTCAACGCATCGAGCAAACTCTGTCCTTGTTTAATCTCCTCGTTTCGCGCGATGCGTCTTCGCTCGATTACTCGGCGAGCTGCCATCAGGTTGTCGATGATTGGCAATGTGGCCAGGATGCCCTTGTTTGCGCGGTCACCGGATATGTAGCCCACGCCGGCACGAGCCGCAGCCGACGGGCCGGAATACTTCACGAACGCGCCTTTGCGCTTGATGTCCCATTGTGTTTTGCCCGCGATGCCTGTCAGCGCTTCGATAAGCGCTGATGGTCCGGTTGGAGCTCCTGCGAGACCGATGACGGCACCGGGACCAATTTCGAGCTGAATATCGTCGAGCTTGACGATGATAGGGTCGCCGACAGGGCTTTCGGTCTCGGCAGCGCTGCGGACATGGATGGCTTCATCTGCCTGTGCCTCTGCTCGTTGGTCCGGTTCTCCGCTCTGCCCCATGAAGTCAACGATTTCGCGGTCGGTGATGGCGTCAAGAGGGCTGCGGTCAACGGCCGTCTTGCCATCGCGAATGATTGTGCATACGTCGGCGATTTGACGAATCTCGCGCATGCGATGTGACACGAAGAGGACGGCGAGGTTTGTCTCCGAAATCAGCCGGCGTATGACTGCGAAGAGGCGCCCCGTTTCTGCTGCAGTAAGGTTCGCCGTTGGTTCGTCGAGCAGAAGCAGCTTTGCACCTGAGCCGAGGGAACGAGCAATTTCAACAAGTTGCCGCTCATGCAAAGTCAAGTCGCCCACCAAGCGTCCGACAGAGGTTCTGGCGAACTGCGGGTCAATCAGTGACAAGGCTTCGACCGCAATGGCCCGCGATGCTCTTTCACTGTAGATTCCCGTAGCGCGATGCAGGCGTGGCATCGCGATGTTCTCGGCAACGGAGAGGTGCGGCAGAAGGGCAAGCTCCTGATTGACAACGGCAATCGCTCCCGTGTCGACGGGAGACACGGAAGAACCACCAAGCTCGCGACCGTCGAATTCCAGCGTGCCGCTGTCCCGCTCGTGCTGCCCTGAAATTATCTTGATGAAAGTGGACTTACCCGCGCCATTTCCGCCGAGAAACGCATGAACTTCGCCGGCTGCGATGGACAAATCGAATCCTTTGAGCACGCTGGTGGGCCCAAAGCTCTTGACTATTGAACGTGCGAGCAATAGCGGTCGCTGTTGTTTCATCGCTTGTCTCCTTCGCAATAAATTGCAAGCGAACACCGCCACCCGCATGCCGAACAGGGCGTGCGGTTTATTGGGTGGGCCACGGACGTATCGGCCTACCTCTCGTTTGTGGCGCTGGGTCGCGGATACTTCCGCGAGTGGAAAAACGGAGGGTGCAGCGGATTGCTGCTACGCCCTTTGCGCATGACTAGCCAACGTCGATGTCGTTGTCGAAGGCGAGTCGCAATTTGGCAAGGAAGCACGGATAATGCATTGAGATGTCTCCTGCGCAGTTGCTGCACCGCGCAATATTTGTGTATGGCGAGAGCGGTAGCTTCTTCGCTTGTTCGGCACGGAGATTCGTTGAGGCGTTACTGGCCCGTGCGCTCGTATTCAGGATGGCAGCGACGGCGGTATGGAAGCAATGCAGTTTTGTTCAACTGCAACTGAAAAAAATTTGACGATGCGAATTCCTCCCCTGAAGTCCATCATCGCTTTCGAATGTATTGCCAGAACCAAGAGCGTGAACCGCGCGGCTGAGGAGCTTGACCTGACGGCCTCAGCGGTCAGTCATCAGTTGGGGAATTTGGAGGCGATGATTGGCCAACCGCTATTCCAGCGGACCGGTCGGGGCCTCCTCTTGACGCCAACCGGCGAGCGATATTTATCAGATGTAACGGGCTCGTTGGCTGACCTCAGCAGGGCGACAGAACGCGCATCAAGTCGCAAGGAGGTCGACATTCTGCGGGTTCATTCAAGTCCAAGTTTCGGCCTTATGTGGCTGCTGCCCAGGCTGTCATCCTTTCAGGAGACGAATCGGGACGTTCAGCTCAATGTCGCATGCTCGTACGAGAATGTGTCGTTTTCGAACGGCTACTACGACATCGACATCCGTCACGGTTATGGCGAGTGGAGCAACCTCGAGGTAAAGACCGTCCGAGGAGAGTTTATTGCGCCTCTGGCCTCCCCGCAGTATCTCGAACGCAATCCAGTACAGACACCGGAAGACCTGTTGGGTCAACGACTCATTTATTCGGAGACGCCCCTTGTTCAATGGCGCCAATGGTTTGGGCGAGTGGGCGTAGCTGGTTCACACAAGACGTTCGATTTCTCGTTTGACCGCTCTTACATGTCCATTGAAACCGCGGCGCTAGGACTGGGAATCGCTCTTGAAAGTGTGATGATGGCTTCGAAAAAAATGAAGGAAGGCGCGCTCGTCCAGGTCTTTGGCGACAACCAGTCGGTCGAGGTAGGCGCTCATCATCTGGTTTACCCTAGCCAAAACGCCGAGCTGCCGAGGGTGGCCAAGTTTCTGTCATGGATTGAAAAAGAGATTGGGTGAGACCTCATCTAGCTCATCCGGGAAAACACTGACAATCTGAAAATTTCTCAGCCACAGTTGAGTGAAACTGCGTTGATGCAACAGGCGTCTGCGAACAAACTTCGCCTACACCTAGTTCATCAACGGAGACACTCACATGTTGCTCGAGAATCAAGTCGTCATCATCACAGGCGCAGCTTCCGCACGCGGAATCGGTAAAGCGACGGCTAAGGTAATGGCCGCGCAGGGCGCACGCATCGCAATCCTCGACCTGCATCTGGCGGACGCCGAAAGTGCGGCGCGCGACCTAGGCGAGGGGCATCTCGGTCTGGCTTGTGACGTGACGGACAAGGAAGCCTGTGTGGCCGCGGCGGCGGCGGTTGCGGAGAAGTACGGTCGCATCGATGCGTTGGTGAACAACGCTGGGATTACCCAACCGATTAAGACACTCGACATCACCCGCGGAAATTTCGACGCGGTCATCGGTGTCAGCCTGCTTGGAACGCTGTACATGTCCCAGGCCGTCATTCCGCAAATGAAGAAGCAGCAAAGTGGCAGCATCGTTTGTATGTCGTCGGTTTCAGCTCAGCGTGGCGGCGGTATCTTCGGCGGCCCTCACTACAGCGCGGCCAAAGCCGGCGTTCTCGGACTCGCAAAGGCCATGGCACGCGAACTCGGCTCGGACCATATCCGCGTCAACTCCATTACCCCTGGTCTTATTCAGACCGACATTACTGGCGACAAGCTGACGCCCGAGATGCGCACGGACATCATCAAGGGGATTCCGCTCGGACGCCTGGGCGATGCGAACGATATTGCCAACGCATGTCTGTTTCTCGCGAGTGGCCTCTCGACCTACCTCACGGGCATCACGCTCGACGTCAATGGCGGCATGCTGATTCACTAATGTCGACCTCCGCGCGCGCCATGTGAACGGCGCCTGCACATGACGCACTTGGAGTAACCAAGGCGTCGTGCCGCTCAAACGGCCCTAAAACTCGAAGCTGGACCCATACGATGGGTTCGGCTGACAGGAGACAATCCATGAAATCCAAATTAGCCGCGTCGGGAATCGGCGCGGAGGTGTCCGCTGCCGGTGACGTCTCGAGCTTCGAAGCGCGAACCTACGCAAAGGTTGCGCGACGACTTATACCGTTCTTGATGCTCTGCTATCTCGGCGCATATCTCGACCGAGTGAACGTTGGGTTCGCAAAGCTGCAGATGCTCAATGACTTGCGCTTCTCCGAAACTATCTACGGCATCGGGGCTGGCATCTTCTTTATTGGCTACTTCCTTTTTGAAGTACCGAGCAACGTCATCCTGCATAAAGTCGGCGCGCGCAATTGGCTCGCTCGCATCATGCTGACTTGGGCGCTGATTTCAGCGAGCTTCGTATTCGTGAAGTCACCGACGATGTTCTATGTCCTGCGCTTCCTGCTGGGTGTAGCGGAAGCCGGATTTGCCCCGGGCGTGATTCTCTACTTAACGTACTGGTTCCCCTCGGCGCGGCGCGCAAAAGCGCTGTCAATGTTCTTCATGGCAATTCCGTTGGCGGGCATCGTCGGCGGACCGCTGTCGGGCTGGATTATGCATGCTTTCCAGGGCGTTCATGGGCTTGCAGGGTGGAAGTGGCTCTTCATGCTGGAAGCACTCCCGTCGCTGGTTCTTGGATTCGCCATCATTCTCTATCTCGACAACGGTATCGCGAGCGCGAAATGGCTCTCTGATGATGAGAAGGCGCTGCTCAAGCGCAACGTCGACAACGACCGCACCCAAACGACTGAGCACGTGTCAATTCGTTCGTTTATCGGTGACCGCCGTCTGTGGCTGATGGCTGCAATCTACTTCTGTGTGGTTCTGGGTCAATACGGCCTCACGTTCTGGCTGCCCACCATCATCCGGCGAACGGGCGTTTCAGACCCGTTGTGGGTTGGTATCTTGACCGCGATTCCCTACCTCTGCGCCATCATCGCGTTGCCCATACTTGGAAGTAGCGCGGATAAACGCCGCGAACGCCGCCTGCACCTCGCCATTCCGATGCTCGTCGCCGCTGCCGGGTTTGCCACATTGCCGATGCTGGGGAGCGTAGGTGCGTCAATCGTGTGCGTAAGTATCGCGGCGGCAGGGATTCTCGCTTCTTCGTCGCTCTTTTGGGCGCTTCCAACAGCGGTCCTCGGCGGCATGTCCGCAGCGGCCGGCATCGCTGCAGTCAACTGCTTCGCCAATCTTGCAGGATTCTTCTCACCGGCCATTGTCGGATGGCTAAATGACCTCACGGGCAAGCCGACTGCAGGTCTTATCTTTATCTCGACAGCCGTGTTGCTGGGAGCGGTCTTGGTTTTCTTCGTGCCTGCCAAGACCGTCAATCGCTGAACCAAACTTTTTCTAGGAGACAAGCAAATGAGTACTCCCGTCATTGAGGATGTGACGCTCGCAGAGCGTGCCTATCGCATCCGACGCAACGCGCTTTTAATGGGCGAGGTCCAGGGCCAGGGTTATATCGGCCAAGCTCTCGACATCGCCGATGTTCTGGCCGTCTCGTACTTTGGTGCGATGAACTATCGGCCTGCAGACCCTGAGTGGGAAGAGCGCGACCGCTTTCTTCTGTCAAACGGCCACTATGCCATCGCGCTGTATGCCGCATTGTTCGAAGCGGGAATCCTGCCTCAAGAGGAACTCGAGACCTATGGGAGCGACGACAGCCGCCTCCCAATGTCAGGAATGGCGAGCTATACGCCCGGCATGGAGATGTCAGGCGGCTCGCTCGGCCAAGGTCTGACTATCGCCGTCGGTCGCTGCCTGGGCCTGAAGAGCAAGTTTTCGAAGTCCTTTGTCTACACGCTCTTCTCAGACGGTGAACTCGACGAGGGCGCAATCTGGGAGGGTCTTCTCTCGGCGGCTCACTGGAAGCTGGACAACCTGATTGCAATGATTGACGTGAACAATCAGCAAGCCGACGGTCCTTCCACACAGATTATGGCCTTCGAGCCGTTGGTTCCGAAGCTTGAAGCGTTCGGCTGGTACGTGCAGCGAGTGAATGGAAACGACATCGATGCCGTAAAGGCAGCCTTCGATAACGCCCGCAACCTGAAGGAAGCAAAGCCGCGAATCATCGTGTGCGACACGAAGATGGGTTGTGGTGTGCCGTTCCTCGAGCAACGAGAAAAGAACCACTTCATCCGCGTGGACGCGCATGAGTGGAAACTGGCACTGGATGCACTTGAACAGACTTTCGCAGGGAGAAAAGCATGAGCTCGGTCGTTGATAAAAAGCCCCGCCTGAAGACTTCGGCGATGATTGCGTCCATCGCTAGCGAGGGGCAGGTTACCCGCTCCGCACCGTTCGGCCATGCGCTTGTTGAACTTGCTCGCACCAAGACCAACGTCATTGGCATGACTGCCGACCTTGGCAAATATACTGACCTTCACATTTTTGCCAGGGAATTCCCCGAGCGCTACTACCAAATGGGAATGGCCGAGCAACTGTTAATGGGCGCGGCCGCTGGCTTCGCTCAGGAAGGCGCGCAGCCGTTTGTGACCACATATGCGGTCTTCGCCACGCGACGCGCTTATGACTTCATTCACCAGACCATCGCTGAAGACGACCTCGACGTAAAAATCGTCTGTGCTCTGCCTGGGTTGACTACTGGCTATGGCCCGAGCCACCAGGCTGCGGAAGACTTGGCGGTTATGCGCGCCATGCCGAACATGACTGTGATTGACCCGTGCGATGCACTCGATATCGAGCAGATGGTGCCCGCCATCGCGGCGCACAAGGGCCCCGTCTACGCGCGTCTTCTGCGCGGTAACGTACCCGCAGTCCTGGACGAGTACAACTATCAATTTGAACTCGGCAAGGCTAAGGTCATCAGGGACGGCGCGGACGTGCTGATTATCTCGTCCGGCATCATGACAATGCGAGCGCTGGAAACAGCAAAGGCACTCGAAGCCGACAAGGTAGACGTGGCTGTGTTGCATGTTCCGACCATCAAACCGCTCGACACTGAGACCATCATCCGCGAGGCAAAGCGGTCGGGCCGCATGGTCGTTGTGGCGGAAAATCACACTGTCATCGGCGGATTGGGCGAAGCGGTCGCGACGACCCTGTTGAGTTCGGGCGTGTCGTGCACTTTCAAGCATATTGGTCTGCCAGACGCGTTTCTCGATGCGGGCGCACTGCCGACGCTCCACGACCGCTATGGAATTTCGACGAACGTCATGGCTGCCAATATCAAGCAGTGGCTGGCTTAACGTAGACCGCAGGCGTCGCTAGGAGGGAACGTGCCCGCCAACTAACTGTTTGGCAAAGTGTCTCCTCCATGTCGACACATGGCATGGGCTTGGCCCACCGGCGGTGGGCTTTTTTTACTTGTCCAAGCAGTAGCTAGCAAGAGCCTTGCACCGGACAGTCACCATAGAGAGCACTTGCGGCTCGCCGCGCCGATGCGACGGCGAGGTTGGGCCGGCGTCGGTCCTGACTCCGCGAAATCTGCGCGCCATAGCAAATCACCAGGAGATATTAAGTGGACATCGGAATTCCAGCCGAGACCCGAAAGGATGAAGCGCGTGTTGCCGCAACCCCTGAGACAGTGAAGAAGCTGATTGCGCAGGGGCATAAGGTCTTGGTGCAAGCAGGCGCCGGTCAACTAGCAAGCTATGTTGACGATGCTTTCGCTACGGTAGGCGCAGAGATTGTCGACGCGAAGTTGGCTTTTGGTGCAGATATTGTTCTCAAGGTGCAAGCTCCAACGGCAGCGGAACTTAGCCTGATGAAGCAGGGTGCATCTCTGGTGGGGATGCTCGACCCATTCGATGCCGAAAATCGTGCTCGATGCGCCCAAGCAGGACTTACCGCGTTTGCCCTTGAAGCCGCGCCGCGGACAACGCGTGCGCAGAGTCTTGACGTCCTATCGTCGCAGGCGAACATTGCCGGTTACAAGGCTGTATTGGTTGCGTGTGAGTATTACCAGCGCTTTTTCCCCATGATGATGACTGCAGCCGGGACTGTGAAAGCGGCGCGTGTCCTCGTGCTGGGTGCCGGAGTAGCGGGGCTGCAGGCAATCGCGACAGCGAAGCGACTTGGCGCGGTGGTAGAGGCGTCCGATGTGCGTCCAGCCGTCAAAGAACAGATTGAATCGCTGGGCGGAAAGTTCGTGGACGTTCCATTCGAGACACCCGAAGAGCACGCGGCTGCTCAAGGGGTAGGCGGCTACGCTCGCCCCATGCCACGCAGTTGGCTCGACCGTCAGGCGAAGCTGGTGCATGAGCGCGCCAAAGCGGCGGACATCGTCATTTCGACGGCTCTAATTCCTGGGCGCCCCGCTCCGACGTTGCTGTCGGTCGAAACGGTCGAAAACATGAAGGCCGGCTCGGTAATTATCGATTTGGCTGCAGGACGCGGAGCAGAGATTGAAGGCAATCGTGGTGGTAACTGTCCGTTAACCGAAACGGATAAGGCAGTGACGAAGAATGGCGTTCACATCATCGGCTTCACGAACTTGGCGTCAATGATGTCTTCAGATGCGTCGGCGCTCTATGCCCGCAACGTGCTCGACTTCCTTAAGTTGATTCTCACGAAGGAAGGGAAGCTCAACGTGGACCTCGCCGACGACATCGTAGCCGCGACGCTGCAATGCCGGGATGGCGCCGTGGCATCACAGTATCAACCCCGGGAAGACTCTGTCCCGACCGAAGTTAAATAGGAGGGGATATGGAAGTCATCAATCATACGGTGATTAACCTCATCATCTTTGTGCTGGCAATCTATGTCGGCTACCACGTTGTATGGAATGTAACGCCAGCGCTGCACACGCCGCTGATGGCGGTCACGAATGCAATTTCTGCGATTGTCATCGTCGGTGCAATGTTGGCCGCAGGTGTCACGGTGGGCGGAGTAGCGAAAGGGTTTGGAACAATTGCGGTGGTTCTTGCAGCGGTCAATGTCTTTGGCGGCTTTTTAGTGACAAGGCGAATGCTTGAAATGTTCAAGAAGAAAGAGCCGAAGAAAATTGTTGCCAAGGGAGGTAACTGAAATGAGCCTCAACCTTGTCACCCTTTTGTATCTTGTCGCGTCGGTATGCTTCATTCAAGCCCTGAAGGGTCTGTCTCATCCGAAGACCGCGCGACTCGGCAACCTGTTCGGTATGAGCGGGATGGCCATTGCGATTCTTACAACCGTGGCGCTCATCGTAAAGCAGGCTGCCCTTCTTGGCTCGAGCCTCGGTCTGGGTGTATCTCTTCTACTGGGAGGGTTAATCGCAGGCGGAGCAGTCGGCGCATATGTCGCGGCCAAGGTAGAGATGACAAAGATGCCTGAACTCGTGGCGGCGATGCACTCGCTGATTGGTCTTGCTGCGGTGTGCATTGCATACGCTGTGGTGGCAGAACCGTCAGCTTTTGGGCTCGCCGCACCGGGTGACGTCATGCCTTTCGGCAACCGAATTGAGTTGTCCGTTGGTACCTTCGTTGGAGCCATTACCTTCTCGGGTTCCGTCATCGCGTTCGGAAAGCTCTCAGGAAAGTACAAGTTTCGGCTGTTCAAAGGCGCACCGGTTGTGTACCCGGGGCAGCACATGTTGAATCTTATTCTTGCACTAGCGATGATTGCCATGGGTGTCACCTTCATGATGACCCTGTCATGGGTGCCATTTATCCTGATGACGCTCGTTGCGTTCGCCTTGGGTGTGCTCATCATCATCCCGATTGGTGGAGCGGATATGCCGGTGGTCGTTTCGATGCTCAACTCGTATTCAGGATGGGCAGCGGCGGGCATCGGATTCTCCTTGAACAATCCGATGTTGATTATCGCGGGCTCCCTCGTCGGCTCCTCGGGTGCGATTCTCTCGTACATCATGTGTCGCGCCATGAACCGTTCGTTCTTCAACGTGCTTCTCGGCGGATTCGGGAATGAAGGTGGCGCAGCATCGTCGGGCATGGCCACGGAGCAGCGGCCGGTGAAGTCCGGCTCGGCTGATGACGCGGCATTCATGCTCGGTAACGCGGAAAGCGTCGTGATAGTTCCGGGGTATGGATTGGCTGTTGCCCGTGCTCAGCATGCGCTCAAAGAGCTGACCGACGCGCTCGTAGAGAAAGGCATCGATGTTCGCTACGCCATACATCCGGTGGCGGGTCGTATGCCTGGCCACATGAATGTACTACTTGCCGAAGCCGAGGTCCCTTACGAATTGGTGCAGGAGATGGACGAAATCAACGGTGAGTTTGGTCAGACAGACGTGGTTCTTGTGCTCGGAGCTAACGATGTCGTCAATCCTTCGGCCAAAACTGACCCCACGTCCCCTATCGCTGGAATGCCAATTCTCGAAGCGTACAAGGCACGTACCGTCATCGTAAATAAGCGGTCGATGGCTGCCGGGTACGCGGGCCTGGACAATGAACTCTTTTACATGGACAAGACGATGATGGTCTTTGGCGACGCCAAGAAAGTCGTCGAAGACATGATGAAAGCTGTCTCTTGAATATGGCGAAGGAAGCAGTCGAATCGAGAACAAAGGACGGCGAGAGAACCCTCCCTGCTGTTCAGGGAGGGCTTTCAGTTAGCGCGCAAGCTCGTTCGACTATTGACCTCTGTAAAGGTCACAGAACGTTGCTGGGCCAGGGCAGCTCCTTTGCCTGGCGTTAGACGCGTTCGTCATCGCACCGGAAGCGGACTGGCCCTTCGCGCCACCGTAGCCGGAGGCGTCCGTGGAAGGCATGGAGGTGCCGCCGCTCTGAGATACAGCAGATGGTGGACTGCTCGTCGAATCTTGCGCTTGCGCGGCGCCCATGGAGAAGGCAGCCATAAAAGCCGCAGCAAAGAGAAGATTTTTGGACATGGCGAACTCCTTGTTGTTCAGTCGCAACTAAGTTGAGCCAGAGACTGCGTATGGCAGTCAGAGGTGCATATCGCGTTTGAGGCGTCTTGCCTGCCGAAACAGGTCGAACGCCCCTTGCGCGCGGGGCCGTCTTAGGAAGACCGGGGGACAGTCAACGGCTCTTCGAAGAAGTCGGTGCGCCGCGCGATGCGAGGGGCGATGCGCGGGGGCGTTCGGGGCGAAAGTCCGCCTAAGGAACGCAGCCGATTGATTGCAGCAGTGTCCGAAAAGAGTCGGTGCACGATTAGAACGATAGAGCATTCCCCGGATTAAATTAGGTTCAATTCGACGGGACGCGCTACGCCCATTTGGGGGACCTTTGGACAGTACGAACGTGCGCTATCCGCAAGATGGGGGTGACTCTCGCATGCTCTTGTATTGGCCATGGACGCGACAGGGCCACCCGAGCGGGCGACGAGAAAGGTGGCCGCTGCGGGCGAGACGGTGGAAACGGAAGCGGTCTTCGGTCGAGAAAATCGATAAGACTGCTAGCGCTACGGGCGTGCTGACAAAGAGTCTACGGCGCAAGGTGTTTTGGCCTATCGCCCTCGTGAGTAAATGTAGCGGTTGTTGGCAGCGCCGACATCTTTCCGGGCTCACCACGAAGCGTAGCCGCGCCACTGTCAGCGCGCTGCTGCGCAGAATCATACGAATACAAGAACGGGAGCGTTTGATGCGCATCCATTCCTTGTCTGACCGAGATTCGTAATGTATTCAATAGGCGCTTACTTCGTCGAAATCTATTCTGAGTCCCCATCCTCGGCGACGGATGGACGGCCGATGCAATCTTCTCGAGAAGAGCTGACTACCGGGCGCATGCAGCAGTTTGCAAAGTGCGGTATCCGGCGCACGTCGTCGGACCGGCCAGAGGGACGGTCGAGCGGGCAACGGTGGATTGGGCACGCGGATTCGTGTCTGAGAGTATCATCGAATCATCGCTCGCTGGCGATGAAAATCGCAAGCGCGCCGGCGGCGAACTCGTCGCATTGAAGCGAAGCTGCGGACCTGACACCACTCGGTTCCGCTGGGGCAATCGGAGCCGCGAAATGCTCAATCGCCGACGTCCTGATGTTGGTCGCGCTCGCAGAACTGTGGTGCGCGTGCGCAACCGCGCAACTTTCGGGCCGCGCGTGCGAGTCTAGTTGCGACTGAGAGTCCGCAAGTTGCGTCGCAACGTCGCCCGCTAACGATGCCGCACCGAATGGTCTCCGTGGCTCCTATTTCCCAGTACAAGGAGTTTGGCCGCATCGGTACGCTCGTGCCAGTCTCTTTTCCGGGCATCTCGGTATCGTCTGCTCCGTGGTCCGCCTACGGCGGTACGGCAGTTGCTTACACCCCGTAACCCCAACTTATGGAGAGAGCAAATGGCTGGCGATACTGCATACAAACCGGGCGAGCGCGTGAAGGTGTCTGGCATCTATTCCGTCGTCCACGAGGACGGCAAAGATACGTTCGAAGTTACGTGTGTTGAGGGCGAACACTTTCCCCCAACGCGAAGCGGCAAGGGAGCGCATTTCGAATTGAAGTACGCCGCGACTCATGCCCACAAGCACGACGAGTTGAAGGGCACGGAAGCTCGAAGCTAGCTCCCCAGAGGACTTTCGGCTCCTTCTGCGTTTGACCGCGTGCAGCGACGGTCCAGAGCCCAGATTCTCATGGAAGTCTGCAACCAAAAACCATCTTTTGAAGAGATATATTGTCTTGGGAGTTCGTATGTCTGACCATGTTTATAAACTGCTCGAAATCACCGGCTCTTCACCCGAGTCATCCGATAAAGCAGTCGAGGTTGCGCTTGAGAAAGCATCGGTGACCGTGAAGAACATCGAGTGGTTTCAGGTGACAGAAACCCGAGGTCATATGGAAGGCGGCAGGATTGCGCATTGGCAGGTAACCCTGAAAGCAGGGTTTCGCGTGGACGACTGAAGTGCCGTCGTAGATTCGAAGCGACCAGCTGAATCAAGTCTACGGCAGTCGCTTCATCGCTCGGGTCAGCAACTGTTTTGTCGACCAGTATTCGGCCCATGGGTCGCCAGATTGGAAGCTCAGATACTCGCGTGCCGTTTGCACGGTCCACTGAGCGCCGCTCTTGAGGTCAGCAAGTTGTTCCCAAGCAACTGGCATCGAGACCCCCATACCTGGTCGAGCGCGAGCAGAGAAGGCTGCAGCAGTTGTCTGCCCCTTCCCATTGCGCAAGTAGTCGACATAGATTCTTCCAAGCCGATTCGACGGTCCGGAAATCGCAGAGAAGCGTTCGGGAATCGTCTTCGCGAGATGCGCAACGAATGTCTTTGAGAATGCCTTGACTGTCGTATAGTCCAACCGCGGAGCGAGCGGCACGACCACATGTAGGCCCTTACCGCCGCTTGTCTTCAACCACGCTTGCAAGCCCAACTCCGACAGCAGCAAGCGGACAAGTTGAGCGGCTTCCTGGACGTGACTCCATTTAACGCCTTCGCCCGGGTCGAGGTCGAAGATGACCCGGTCGGGCGCATCAAGGCGTCGGACTACCGAGTTCCATGTATGAAATTCGATGGTATTCATCTGCGCGGCGGATAGCAGCGCGTCGACGGTGTCGACCGTCAGCAACGGTGGATGCTTTGGCCACAATTCTCGGTCGTGCGCCTTAAGCCCAGGCATCGCGGTGCGTTCAGCGTGCTTCTGGAAGAACAGATTGCCGGCGACACCATCAGGCGCGCGCACGAGGGCAACGGGCCTGTCTTTCAGGTGGGGCAATATCCGCTCTGCGACGCTGGCGTAGAACCGAACAAGGTCAGCCTTCGTGACCGACGCTGACGCGTCAATCACGCGCTCAGGGTGCGTTATCTTCAGTTGAGGAAAAGGCTCAGAGGCCTGCGTCGTTCCGCCTTCTCGGACTACGCCACGAGCGTCCTTATCGAGACGCAAGCCTATGAACGACGCTTGACGAATCACTTCATCGGCGGTCCACTCAGTGAACTCGACCTCCGCGACTAGGATAGGCTTTACCCATCTCTCACTCCCCGCTGCGCGCTTTGACCATCGACCCGGTTTCTTGAGGGGCGTGTTAAAGGGTGTTGCGTCGACTTCGAGCGGCGTAAGTTGCTTCCAGAGGTCGCGCGCAGTCTTCGAATCCCAACCAGTTCCGACACTCCCTGCGTCATGAAGCTTGCTTCCCACGTAATAGCCGAGCAGCAAGCTGCCGACCTCTCCGTCGTTGCCGCCACGCGCTGTCATGCCACAGATAACGAGTTCCTGTCTCAGCCGAGCTTTCGCTTTCAGCCAAGTTTGCGTACGCCCCGACTCATAGACTGCATTGCGCCGCTTGAGCATCAGTCCTTCCAAACCAAGCCCTGTCGCAGCTTCGAATATCTGCGCTGGCGGAGCGTCAAAGTCCTGGCTGTACAGCAGCCGCTCTCCTGCGTTTTCAACAATCGGTGCAAGCAACGCACGCCTTGACCACAGCGGCACTTTTCGGAGGTCTTTGCCGTCAAGGAACATCACGTCGAAAAGGAAGAAGAGGATGTCCTTGTTCGATTGCCCATCAACCGCGTTCTGAAGCGCGGAGAAACTCGGGATACCGTTTTTCAACACGACGATTTCGCCGTCCAGCCATGCGCTGGATAGCTGTAATTCTTTGAGTTCGGCTACGAGCAGCGGGAATCGAGTTGTCCAATCATGACCGTTGCGGGTAAGGAGCTTCACTCTCTTCTTGTCGACTCGAGCTAACAGGCGGTACCCATCAAGTTTGGACTCCACTATCCACTCGCCGCCTGCTGGCAGTGAGGGCGCGAGTGTCGCAAGCTGCGGTTCAAGCTTAGCCGGCAGTGACGCCATCACTGCAGCTGAGAGGTCAATCTCCGGAGCTTCGGCGCGCGGATTCCGAGGACTGCGCGGTTCGCGCTCTTCGACGGGTCCAAGGGGATTCGCGATAACGCTGTCGGGGAGTGCCTTGATGACGTCGTATTCGGCGAGCGGACGCGCCCACTCATCGCGTTTCTTGAACATCATCCACTGGTCGGCCTTGTCTCCAGGCTTTGATATACGCACCAGCTCCCACAAACCGGCGAGCTTTTCACCGTGCAGACGAAAAATCAATTTTCCTGCTTCCATACCCTTGTGAGAATCTCCGACCGGCTCCCACGTCCCACGGTCCCACACAATGACCGTTCCTGCGCCATATTGCTTGGGAGGGATGGTTCCCTCGAAGCTAGCGTAATCGATAGGGTGGTCTTCAACGTGCACCGCCATCTGCTTCTTGGCCGGGTCGTAGCACGGCCCTTTGGGAACAGCCCATGACAGCAGCACGCCGTTATGTTCGAGCCGGAAGTCGTAGTGAAGGCGGCTGGCCCAGTGTTTCTGCACGACAAATAGCTTCGCGCCGCGGCGCGTTTTCCCGCGAGCGGGCGCAGACGGCTCGGAAGTGACATCGAAGTTCCGCTTCTGATGATAGCGCTGCAGGGGAGAGGAGGACGCTGCTTTGCGGGACGCAACCATTTTGGTTCCCTTGTTTCGATGCTCGAAAATCGCAAGCGTCGTGCCCTCTGACTTGCCGCTGATGTTCGGTCAAGAACGAAATGTGAAGGGTAGGTTGCCACGGAGGCGTCTGAGGATTATCGCCCCGAAAGTTACATGCGAATGTGGACATGGCAAGGCGTGGTGCGGACTTCGCTAACTGCTCGCGTTCGCTATAGGCTCTCACGGTGCCAGTTCTTGAGCTGTCCGCCAGATGACCGACAAACGACAAGGCAATGCAAATCGTCGCACAGCTTTCAAGCTGAAGGCTTTCGCAGGACACGGACTTTAGCGCATACCGCGTTCCATGTCGGCGTTGCCAGTGGAGGGAACGGTCTATTCTAGACAGGCGAGCCACTTCGGCACGGGGCAAGGCGGATGTCGGCTGTTTCGTAGGACGAGGCTTGTGCCGGAGGAAGACTTCTGTGCGGCTCCAGGTGACTATTCCATCTGTTGTAATGGCTCGACGACGCGTTTCGTTGAGAAAAGCATTCGCCTTCGATATGCTCAAGGTGCCTACAGAGCGACAGTTTGACGAAGGTGAAAGCATGCGCAGTCCGACTTTTCTCGAGCAAATCACCGACGACCCGCTGGATATTCTTACTTCGCAGTTCGTGTTCAGACTTTCTGCGCTCGAGGAGAATTTTCAGTGGATTCACCCAACTGACGACCTCGGTAGTTGTTGGCCCTGCATCGACCAGCATGTGAACGAGTATCCAGACTTGTTTCCCGGCAGTAGTGAGTATGATGCTGAGGGAATTGAAGTCCGCAGAGATTGCGAGGGCAAGTTCATTATCCCCGACTGTTCTCGCGAAGCAATGCCTAAAATCCGCCAGGTGCTTCAATATCTGATTAGTCGCATGGCGGTAGATGGCCATGCAGATGTGTTCCCTGTCCCAAAGTGATGTGCCGCGAGCGCTAAGCCACTGCAGGGGAGTTTCAACAAGCCCGCGCGGACTCGGCACAAGACAAGCGAGTTCCTAACAACTGACCTGCCGAGCGAGTTGGTTCAACCTAACCGTCACGCGATGATGGTTGACGCACTTCTGACCAAGTGTCCGAACGTCATGGTTGGGTTAAGCAAAATAGCGGTTCGAGCGTCAGCGCTAACGTGAACGACACGAAAAATCGAGAGCAATTGGCGTTTGAAGCCGCCCAACGATAATGCCTCGGGTTTCATACTCTCAAATCGATGTATGCCGATTGCCCGGCATTCTCCGGGCGCGCTAACGAAATCCCCGTTCCCTAGCATAAAAACGAGGTAGCGCTTTGACGACGTCCCGGAACGCCGGCTGAGTCGCATAGAACGGGGCGTCCGATTGGCATCTCGCGGCGAAAGACTACTGCGACGATGACCGTTCGTCGATATGCCGGAGCAATCGTCGAAGCCGGTCTCGCTGCGCTGGTATCAAGCCCGGTGTCTCCAGCGCTTGCATCACTCGTTCGCGCCAATAGGTTTGTGCGAATGTTGAATGCGCGCCTTCACCCGCAAGAATGCGCTCTAAGTGTTCGATTTCGCCATCGAGGCTGAGCGCATGACATGCCCATAGGCCTCGAATCTGGCTCGACGCTCTTCTCATTGGCTCCCCCTGCATGCCGACGACAGGCCTGCGCAAACGTCGTTCTCGAAGCCGCGTAAATAGGTATTTAGTTTACATATTTTTGGACAAGTGCGGTGGCAGATTTATAGGGGTTTTTCCGGCTTGGAGAGCCGCTTTGTAAAGGAGTTGCCACGGTCACAAGAGCGACTGTCTGCGCCGCATATGAGTGAGGGACCTTCCTCTTGCCGAGATAAGCGAGAGTCCAAGCAATCGCCTGTCGAGGACGAACTACGAGCGATAGCCAAGAAGCTTACTCGAAGAAGACTAAGCGTAAGGGTCGAATCGTAGAGGGACTCAAGTCAAAAGCGAATGCAGGTCAAAGGCTCCTCTGACGACGACGCTGTATGCCTTTCATTCCATCCTTCTGTTCCCTTCGTCCCTCGGTATCAGGCGGTCTGCTTCGGTGTCTTAGACATTGTCCATCAATGTCGAGGCGCGCCCCACGGTCTTTGCTGGAGGCCTAAGCGGCGGCATGCTCATTGCGCGCACGATAGGTCCCTTGCCCCGCTTGCCGCCCGACGCAGCGGCGCAACCAGCAGCCTTCTTATGGAAGGAGAAGAGCGGGCGATTTCACAGGAGACGACAATCATTACGACAAGCAATTTGACTGGGTCCGGCGCGGCGCAAGGCGGCGCGAACATCGTAGGCAGTGGCGTGGGTGACGGGCCCGGTCCCGATGTCATGGCAGCGTCCACGCTCGACAGCACGACGGTCATCACGTCGGACGGCGAGGACGTCGGGAAAATAAAAGACATCATGCTGGATGTGCGCAGCGGGCGTGTCGCATACGCCGTACTTTCAAGCGGCGGTTTTCTGGGCATGGGGGACACCCTAAGAGCGATACCCTGGAATGCTCTGACGCTCGATACGGACCAGAAGGTGTTCAGAGTCGACATCACTGCCGACCGCATCAAGAGCGAACCAGGCTTTGACAAGGACCACTGGCCAGCGATGGCTGACGTTAGCTGGGGAACCTCTATGCATCAGTACTACAATCGCCAGCCGTATTGGTCGACCGCCTCCGACCCGCTTACCGGAAGCGCTGACCCGTTGACGGGAACGAACCCGGTTACGGGCAGCCGCGACCCGCTTCTCTAAGCCCGTGCTTCGCAGACCGGGCCGCCTTCATCGCGAAGCCGCCCGGTCATAATCCGATGATTCGGCTCCGGCTCGGAACGGTCGTCGTCCTTGTCGATGTTGGAGCGCGCTGGCGCGACGCGGTTTTTGGCGGCAACCGTATAGGGAAACAAAGGGGAAGAACCCTTCGCCGACATCCGAAGGGCGGCCCGGATACCCTCATCGGTAGGTAGAATCCGAGATATCGAATACCTGCGGAGGACGCCATGCCTGAACTCTCCGGTAACGCAGAACTGCTAATCGTCGACGTGGAAACCCAAGAGGAGGAGCGCCTCGTATTGACGGAGAAAGACTTCCATCAAGAGAAGCGTTCCATGCTTGACGATGATGTTCTGCGCGAAGACGAAGAAGGCGAATTCGTGGCGGAGGCAAGTGCGCTGGGCTACGACTTCTGCGTAATCGCTACGCCACCGAACAATCTCGACATCGAGGACGACCCCGAAGAAATCCGGGTCGAGATTGTTGAGAACAATTTCGAGTTCGTTGAACCGTCCGATGACCAAGACGAAATCGAAGACCTGTGATGCCTTTAGGCAGGCTCGTGATGGCCGCATCGAAAACTGGTCGTGCACGCATCCCTACATTTCCCGCAGGCCGCGGAAGGGCGAAAGAAAGCGCCGCCTACCTGTCGATGTGAGGCACGCCCCTTCGCCCGCTGGGGGCGACCTGAGAAGAAGTTTTCAGTCTGAGAACGCCGCGCGTTCAAGCTCGTCCAAGGGGATATGGCGCACGTCGCGACCCTTGACGATAAACACAAGGAATTCAGCAATGTTCTTTGCGTGGTCTCCAATGCGCTCGAACGCTTTGCCTATGAATAAATATTCAAGCGCGACCGGAATGGTCCTGGGCGCCGCATTCATCTGCATGGCAAGCCTTCGAGACAACGCGCGGAACGCTTCGTCAATGACCTTGTCGTCTCGTACGATTTGCGCCGCGCTGACCGTATCCATTCGTGCGAATGCGTCAAGCACACGATGCAAAATTAAGTAGGCCAACTCGCCGCATTTCTTCAATTCGGCGGCGTGGAAGGTCGCCGCATCACCGCTTTCTGATATGCGGCGCATGCCTTTGGAAATCTTTCGCGCTTCATCACCTACACGCTCGAGGTTCGTCACGCATTTTGACATTGCCATCAGCAGCCGTAGGTCAGAGGCAGCGGGCTGTCGACGGGCGATGATGTGTTGTATCTCTTGGTCAATTGATTTCTCGAGCACATTGAGTTGGCGCTCACTGGCGCGGATGTCCGCAACGAGCGTCGGCTCGTATCGACTTATCAGTTGCAGGCAGCGCTCGATTTGCCTCTCGACGATACCCCCCATCTCGAGAAGATGCGTCGAGAGTGCGATGAGGGCGGCGTCGAATGCACTCGAAAGATGCTTATTTTGCATGGCGGTTTCCAGGTTCGTGCGCCCCTTGATGGATGCCGCGGTCCCGCGTGGCGTTCAGCCGGCGCTTATTCTAACGCGTCGACAAAAACGGTATATATCGTTTTTCGATGGTTGCCTAACGTTACGTTGGCGAATCACTACAGCCGCACACGCTCGCCGTCTAGACATGGAAAAGCGGCGGGCGTTTTTACACAAGCGAGACCAGCCCCAGGCGTCCGAAGGTCGTTCTTTTCGGACACGTTTGTTCCGTGTTTCTTGTGCCAGACTTTCTGCAGCGTTGCCATGTAATCGTGCATCGGACAGGGTGCAAACTTGTCGCGCTGGCCGCTTTACTGTCTAGAACAACTATCGAGGCTCGATACGAGTCCCGCATACGAGGAAGTTCCTGATTCGCACCTACCCGACTATCTATCAGAGCCTTGAGTCGCTCTGCCCAGGCGGCGAGCGCTTCGGGTGTGGCGATGGCTGGTATTCCATCGTCGAAGGCCTCTCGCTGGAGCTTAAGGCAATCGCCACGGCAGGCGGCGTTAATCGTTTCAGTGTTATGCAGGTAGGCGAAGACGGGTCCTGGCGACCACAGTCTCTGGTCTGTTCGCTTGAACTGAGTCACGGTCACGGATTGATGAACGCCAAGAGTTCCGGCAGCTTCCACTCCTTCAGGCGTTCATCCAAAAGATTATCAAAGACTGAGTAATAGAGACTCACACACGCGGGATTCGTATGGTCGTAGACGCCGAACTGCGCCGCGACGAGCGCTTCAGCGGCCTGCTCGGCAGACTCAAAGGAGCGTCGCGCTTCTTCTCTACTAATAGGTTGCATGTCGGGCCTCGTCGAATTAAACGTTTGCTGAGTCCTAGGCATATCGGCGCATCCGGGAATTTCTTTAATCTTCGCGGTCAAGCGTCGTACCGACATATCTCGGCTGCAACGCTGAACGCTTCACGAGCGCCATAGTGCCCAACAGCCGCGAACTTGTACGCGGCCAAGGAATCGTTACTCAAATCACTTTGCCGGCGCCCGCTCAACCGCTATCGAATCTGCGGAGCACCGCCTGCCAGCAGTGCCCGAGGGTCCTACGATGTCGCGACGCCGAGCACCCGCCCGACGCCGAATGTGAATGCGGCAGCGACAAGACCAACGAGAATTTGTCGAACCGCCGAAAAGCCCGCACTGCGACCATTGAACAGCGATGTGAACACGCCGATGGCGGCAAGGGCCAGCACACTGAAGCCAATGCACTGAACGAT
The DNA here is from genome assembly GCA_001580565.1 of Caballeronia megalochromosomata. GTDB lineage: Bacteria > Pseudomonadota > Gammaproteobacteria > Burkholderiales > Burkholderiaceae > Caballeronia > Caballeronia megalochromosomata. Next base: position 25,348 of record LRBF01000060.1, read on the forward strand.
AGCAGGGGCCCCGGACGACCAAAGGAACGGCATAGCAGGGAAGATTGCGCCAACTGCGAACAAGCAGAATGAGACGCCCGCCGCTGACCACGGATTGCCGCCAAGCTCGGCTGGGTCTAGCCCCAGCTCCTCACGAACAAGCGCATCCAAGGCCTTGTCCTTGTCCTGCATGAGTTGCGCGGCGACTCGCTTCGCTTCTTCAGCGCTCAATCCCTTAGCCTTGTAGATAAGCGCGAGTTCGTGCTCTTCGGAATCGGGGCTATGCTCGAGCTCGTTCGCTTCCTTCGAGACTTGAGCCTGCGCCAACTCGCGCGCGTTGGTCACAGATAGCCATTCACCGAGCGCCATCGAGCAAGCGCCGGCAATGAGTCCGGCGAGCGCCGTCAGCAGAATAGCTTTGTTGCCGGTTCCTGCGCCGGCTACGCCCGCAATCAGGCAGAAGTTCGAGACCAGGCCGTCGTTGGCACCAAGTACGGCGGCACGCAGGTCGTTGCCCGAGGCAACTCCGCGATGCCATGATTCGGCCTGAGCGATGTCTGCGCCCTGAGCCGCTGCGGGCCTTCCCGCGTTCGCTAACGCCTGAACTACATTCGCGTGTTGGTGCTCGTCCTCCGACATGCGCGCGGTATCCGGATTGCCGGCATACTTGTTCCGGTCGGCAAACTCGGCGGCCGCGAGAGACGGAAGGACGAATCGCGGCCCGAGCAGATGCACGAGGCCCTTCATCAGATATGTCTTGGCGTTGAAGCCAGCCGGCGGCTTTCTGCCGTTGGCTCTCAGCTTGTCCGCCCAGACGCGTGCGTGCATGCGTTCGGACGCCGCGAGCTCACTGAACACCTGCTTGCGGGATTCATCTCGCTCAACGTGTGCCAGCGTCTCGTAGATTGCTGCACTGTGAAGTTCATCGGCGAGGTTTGCTCGATATTTTCGAAGCTCTTGCGCGGAAGCCATTTAATCATCCATTGCAGTGGTTCGATGACATGACGCCGTCGGCTCACCGCTAAAAATATGAGACGCCCAAGTCGCAGATGCGAATAAAAATACTTCTAAATCTGCTTGTTGCAACGGTTATCCCGACCGCATACGTGAAATCGGGCTGCCAGTCATTCGACTGGTAGCCCGAACTGAGAAACCCGATTGCGCAACGGCCGCGCCTGCCGCTCCACCTACGGACGCACAGTCACAGCATGCGTTTAAGCACCGAGTCACGGAAGACAAAGCGATGAAACAGCGCTGCTGCGATATGCAAAACAATCACCGCGAGCAACACCCACGCGAGCACGCTGTGAATGTCGCCCAGCGCCATCCCGGTGGACGCCCCTTTCGACGCTAGGGCCGGATAGGGAAGTACGCCAAGGAGATTCACCATCCAACCCCGTGCGGATGCGTTCGCCCATCCAGCAAGCGGTACGACCAGCAGCAGGGCGTATAGAAGCCAATGAGTTACGGTTGATGCGAACCTCAACTGCGGCGAGAGCTCAGCTGGTTCCGGCGCGTGCGTCATCCGCCAGATGATTCGAATCGCCATAACGGCGACAATCGCTGCACCCACGCTCAAGTGCCACGAAATCTCGCCAGTCGGCAAGGTATCGTGATGCACGTCTGGCATCGTCCAACCGATGATGAACTGAGCAAAGATGAGACCGGCAATAAGCCAATGAAGCACACGAGCGACTGGACTGTACACGTAACCCTGCGAATGATTCTCAACCACGATGGGTCCGGCTCCTGACAGAAACGAAGGGTGTCATGTTAGCGCGTCTGCGCTGAAGACAGCCTTAGGGGAGACGGATTACCTCAGGAATAAGTCGCTTCAACAATCCACGCCGACTTTGGCACCGACCCCAAGGGGGCGCCAGCGAATGCTGGCCGTTGGACGAAATGACCATGCTGACAGCAGCCTGAAACATAACCGGCGTTGTGCGTCTATTGCGCATGCTGGGCGAGGGTGCCTTCGAAAAGGCGACAGACGCTCCTAGGAAACGGGGAGACTGCGCCGCCGAAGACTACCCGAGTTAGTCGTTCTCTTCGTCAAGATTCTTGCTGGACGAGTTCGAGCCTTCGGTGTCGGGTTTGGTCGTCTCATCTTTACCAGATTCTGTTTTCGTCACCTTCAACTCGTCTAGCTTGCGGTCAATGGTGTCCTTCGTGCTCGGACTCACGTTTTGTTTGGTCGAATCGGTCGTCGCCATGTCTGCTCCAGTTCTCTTCGAAAGCGCGAAAGCGCGGGTTCCAGCAGTGGCCGCATGGGGCGTTCCTGCACGGACACGGCGGCGCGCAGCTAGTCGCGGCGGTCCGGACATCAGATAGCTCGCCTTTCGTACTGAAGGCCGTGCGCGCGCGAGGGAATGTGCTTTGCTAACAGATGTACACCCAGCACTTTTTATATCGACTATGGCAATCACCTCCTCATCCCGGCGCGCGAAAGTCGTCTTGTTCCCGACGAGAAAGGTGGTCGTTGCGAAGGCTGCCGACACGGAAGCGTCAATCACTGCAGTCGCCGTGCGAGGTGCTTCGGAGGGCTCCAGCGACGGCAAATCCGTCTATGAGGGACGTCGAAATATCAAGCAGAACAACCTCCGGTTTCCACACCTAGGCGGTCGCACTAAACGGCGCTCAACTTATGCTTGCTCATCTACAGGTACGCCGCGAGTGCATCGGCGCCGCTGCTATTGTCGTCAATGCCGAGCACGCGCGGTGAGCATCCTCTCCAGGAAAGCTGGGTGACGTTCATCGCCGGGCCTCATGGGCCGTTCGTGTCATTTGCACGCCAACCCCGCGAACCGTCTTTGCCGAAGGCGTTCATTAGTTTCTGGAGTCGAGCGCAAGGCGGACCGCTTTGGCGAGTTCATCGAGGCTATAAGGTTTAGCCAGAAGGGTGACGCCATCGTCGAGCCGTCCCTCATGGGAGATGATGTCGCGGGTGTACCCAGATGCGAAGACGACCGCGGCGCGATGAGGCGGTGCGCTTGCGATGGCTGCGAGTTCGCTGCTCCTTACGGTTCCTGGCATCACGACGTCCGTAAAAAGCAAATCAATAGCCGGACCTTTTTGCAAAACTGCCAGCGCTGAGTCGCCGTCGTGGGCGGACAAGACCTTGTAGCCAAGTTGCGCAAGCATATCGATTGCCGCAAGGCGCACGGCCGAATCGTCTTCTGCGACAAGGATGGTCTCTCCACCGTGGAGGGCGTGGGAATGTGTCGCGCGCTCGTCGGAGCTTTCTTCGCCGTCGCATGCTGGGAAGCACAGCGAAATGGTCGTTCCCTTCCCAAGCTCTGTCTCGACGTCGATAAATCCAGCACTTTGCGTGACAAAGCCAAATACCATAGAGAGGCCCAAGCCGGTCCCATGCCCCTCCGGCTTTGTGGAATAGAACGGCTCAAACATACGCGCTCGGACGGTCTCAGACATGCCTTTGCCATTGTCGGTCACCGAGAGCTTGACGTACTCTCCGGAGGGCAAATCAGAATCGGTCGGTAGGTGCTGTTCATCGGTGCAGTTGCGCACATCGACCTTTATCCGTCCGGACTTGTCGATTGCGTCTCTCGAATTGATGATTAGGTTCAATACCGCGTTCTCAAGCTGATTTCGGTCCACGTTTATATTCTTGACGTCCTCAGCCACTGTAACGGTGAGGGCTATTGACTCAGGAAGCGCTCGCAGCATGAGGTCAGACATTGAGTCCAATAGCTTTCTAGGACTGATGGTCCTTGGATTGAGCGGCTGCCGGCGGGCGAATGCAAGCATTTGCGACGCCAGTCTGCTTCCCCGGCTGATGGCCGAGGACATTGCCCCAAACCGGCTTTCGAGGTTCGGCGTCTGTCGCGTCGCAAGTCTAATGAGTTCAAGGTTCGAAGATAGTATCTGCAGCACGTTATTGAAATCGTGTGCTACTCCGCCTGTGAGATTCCCTATCGCTTCAAGCTTCTGCACTTGGCGGAACCGCTCCTCGGCTTGGACTCGTGCTGTGACCGCCTCGGCAACGCGCTCTTCTAACGTCCGGGTGAGCTTTAGAAGCTTCTCTTCGGCAATTTTTCTGTCTTGCTCAGCGAGAACCTTCTCCGTGGTCTCGAAGACAATTGCAATGACGCCGGCTGGCCGACCGTCGTCGTCGGCTACCGAAGAGTAGTGCAGGTCCATCCAGACCTGCTCGGGTGTTCCACTGCGCAGAAGGGTGAGTTCCTTGTCCTTATAAGACAACGTCCCGCCGGCAAGGCAGGTATCCACGACGTGTCGGTTGAAGTCTGCGACCTCCGGCCAGCCTTCTTCAACAGGCTTACCAAGCAGGAAGGGGTGGCGACCTCCGGCAAACACGGCGTACGCGTCGTTGTAAACCATTGTGCCGCGTCGGCCCCAGAGCATGACCAAGGGCAGCGGTGACGCCAGTACGAATCTGACTGCTGCCTGAAGGCTATGCGACCAGCGTTTAATCGGGCCCAGCTCGGTATCGCTCCATTCGAAGGCAGCGATGCGTCTCGCCATTTCGCCTTCCCAGCCTGCGCAATCGTACGAATCTACTGGCCAAGTCTCTCGCGTCTTCATTGCGCTTGCTTCCTGCAAAAGAGGAAGATATCCGTCTAGGGTTTGTCCATCGATGTAATGCTGACTTTTCGACAGCAGTAATTTAGAACATTTCTACGGCGAACCACAATGACAATAATCCGAGTCCGTTGTCCGAGGCGTTGGTCCAGCGTTACAAGCTTTCGCCGCCAGTGAAAAGCAAACGTTTCCGAACTCCGAATTGCATTCACTCTTCCCAGGCGCCCCACCAAGACTCGCCTCTTCTAATGCCCGCGTGCTCATCACTTTTCCTTTCCGGCGGACTGGCGTAATGTGACCGTTGAGCCGGTTTAGGCGCGTAGCGAATGCTTACCGTGTTGGCGACGGAAGAGGGCGCGCGAGAATCGTCGAACTGTGCGTTGTTTGCAACTCCTTGGTCGAACTGAGATGTCTACAATCACCCGGCCTCCTACCGTCCTCCTCATTGATGACGAGGACGATACCCGCAGCATTTGGGGCATGGTCCTTGAGCTAGCCGGAATGAACGTCGTTTGCGCAGGAACCGGAGAAGAAGGCATATCGGCGGCCATAACGCACAGGCCAGACCTCATAATCACTGATTTCATGATGCCCGGGATTGACGGCATTGAAGTGTGCCGCAGAGTTCGCGCCGACGAGCGCCTGCGCGACGTCCGGCTCATTCTTTGGTCCGCCGCGCGAGGAATCGACGCTAAAGGGTTAGCGGACCTGGTCGTCGAGAAGCCAGTGCAAATCGACCTGCTGTTGCACCATGTGCGTCGGTTGTTGGACACCGGCCGATATTAAGGGCCGCTTCGTAGCTGCGGATGAGCGGCGGCGGTCCTTCGGCGGCACTGCCGGACTCACAAGCCCTCGCACAACCTCGATGTAAGTATCGAGCCGGTGCTTGAGCATCACCGCGCAAGGCCGTTGCGCCCGCTAGCTATGTTGAACCGGGTGGCGAAGGACGGGAATTCCTGGGGTACCTGACGAGAAACGACGCTTGTTCGGAGTGCTTTGCGGAACTCAGGATGGGTATGACCTGCATGCTGCGACGCACAATTCTCTTTGCAATGGCGAGTATAGCTGGCCGAGAGACTATGCCCTCAGTTCGCAGACGAAATGGAAGAATCGTGGTCCGTGACGTCGAAGCAGCGGCGACATACCGAACGAGTGGCGGCCGAAATCTGGCGCGTCAGAGGCACCGAACCGCCCTTTGAACTTCCTGCGCGAGCGAGGACTCGAGTTCACCCTGCTTCTCGGCTGCTCCCCCAAGCGGACGACGGGTGCGACGAGATGGAAGTCGAATGCTTTCTTTCAAAGATGGCTAGCGTGCACTACGGCTCGTTCGCTATCGGCCGACGCTTGACCTTTCCCGATGGGACGCTGTTGGCCGCTGACTGCCGACGCACCGGTCGTCTCAGAACAGAGTTAGCGGCGCTGTCGGAGGCCACGATGCTGGTCGGTCAATTCGCTAGCTCGTGGTCAAAGGCAGAACGCCGTCAACTACCGTCAGCCAGTGGTCTCGGCGGCCGCCCGACTTGCAACACATGTTTCAGGTCCGCGAGCGCCGGCGGTTTCACGAGGTAGCAGTCGAACACTCCGTCTTGGCGTTCGGTCGGTGCAGTGTCTCCGGTAAGGGCCACGAGTCGAGTCATCGAACACTGGGGATGCTGCTTAAGCAGACCGGCGAGCGTCGGACCGTCCATCCCAGGCATGTGAACATCAATCAATGCGACGTCCGGTGTGAATGAATCAACGATAGCCAGTGCCTCGGAGCCGCTTTGTGCGCGCCGCACTTCGTGGCCATCAAGCGCCAGCAACATCGAGAGCGCCTCCGTCGCATCGCAATTATCATCGACCAACAAGATTCGAGCAGGCGGAATGCCGTGAGTGGTTGGAGCAGAATGCCCGATGCCGCTCTTGCAGACGATGGGCAGTCGCATTGTGACGCAGGTTCCTTTGCCTTCACCGTCGCTCGCAATTGTCACCGTGCCGTGATGCGCCTGAACGAGATACTTCACGACGGAAAGCCCTAAGCCTAAGCCACCGTCAGCACGCGTCCCGAGGTAGGGCGATTGCGCGTACAACTCGAAGACCCGCGGCAATAGGTCTGGTGCGATGCCGATACCAGTGTCGGTCACCGAGATGACGGCATCCCATCTTGATTGCTCGTCGCCGACCATCGCATCTGGGTCGGGCGCCTCAACGAGCAGGGCTATTTCGCCCCCCGGAGGCGTATATTTCACCGCGTTGGACAGTACGTTGCAGACAATCTGCGTAAGCCGGGCCGAATCGGCATACACCGTCACGGGGGAAGCCGGCAAGGTTGCGCGCAAATGTTGCCTGCGCCTGCTCGCATCTTCGCCGACGGCGGCCATGGCGTCCTTGACAATATCGCCAAGCAGGCAGTACGCGAGGTTGACGCAGAGCTTGCCGTGCCGGACGCGCGATACATCGAGCAGGTCGCCTACGAGACGTTTCATCTGCTGAACTTGACGGTGCGCTAGGGCGAGCGCCGAAAGCACTGCGGGATTTCCGGCCGCGAGTTTCTGCGCCGCCTCTAGCGCTGCATCGATGGGCGCAAGTGGACAACGCAGTTCATGAGCCAATGTCGCGATGAAATTGTCCTTGTTGGCCTCAGCCTGCAGCAGCGATTTTCTGGCCGCTTCAGCGTCCTCCGCGCGCGCTTCAGCGTCGGCTTTGGCGTCTGCGACCCTCAATGCCGCGAACGCGAAGTCGGCCAGGCTCGTCAGGATGCGACGATGCTCGCTGTCAAACTGTATCTCGGCATCATGGGAAAGGACCCAAAGCGCTCCTCTCGGACCGGCGGCGCCGGGGACCGGTACAACGAGCTCTTCGGTGATATCTGGCTCAATGACCGAAAGGCACGGGAAGACCCGCTTCGGAGAAGATATGAGCTGAGGCGCGCCTAAGCGGAACGCCAGCCCGCCGGGGCTCTCGTCGGCCGGGATGACGTGCCCTACGAGCTGAGCGCAGCGACCCGACACAGCAATCCAACGGAAAGTCTCCGGCTGACCTGGCTGGTGTTCGTGAAGGCTGATTCCAGCGCTGCCAGCGCGACATAGGGCAAGCGCGGTGTCGGCCAAAGTCTGGAACATCGCGCTGTGAGACTCCGTAAACGCTTTGGCCAGCGCGTGCAGCGCCGCACTTTCGGCGGCGTAGTCGGGAGAACGCCGGCGACGGGAGTCAAGCTTCGACGTGACGACCGAACCCGTGCGCCGGACGCGCTCGACCATGGGAATTTCAGACGGCTCCTGCATGTTTAGCTCTTATCAGGCTGAAGGCAGTGCGCGCGCTTTTTAATTTTAGGCGTTGCGCAATCATTGTGCGGCGGTGAGTGCGTAGAAAGTCAACCAATATAGAGACCGGAGCCTGCACGGAACAGGTAGTCTCGCATGCCATATTTGTAGACTGCGATGTCCGGTTTTGAGAGGAGCGCGGGGCGGGTGCTGGCAAAACACGTCAGCGCGGAGGCCGTTTCCACCGAAGCCCAGGCACGGCGATTGCTCCCATCGGTTCATCACGGCCACACCCTTCGGTCTCAGTCGTGCCACCGTGTCCGATAGAAGGCTCGGCCCCCGAGCGACGACGGCTCGCCCCTGCGAACTTTGACTTATAAACCTACAACAGGGCAAAGTGATGAACGACGTCGACAGCTCGTCGAACTGGCATCCGGACGGGGGCCGCAACGGGACGCGAACTGAGGATGCGACGTTCAGGCTGCTCGTTAATTCGGTCCGCGAGTACGCCATCTTTCGGCTTAGCGAAACGGGAATCATAACCACGTGGAACCCTGGCGCCCAGCGAGTCAAGGGCTACTGCGCCGACGAAATTATCGGGCGGCACTTCTCCGTTTTTTACACGCCGGACCAGCGTGCGAAGGGTCGACCCGAGGAGGTGCTGCGTCGGGCGCTCAGTAGCGGACAGTATTCGGAGGAGGGATGGCGTGTACGCAAGGATGGCTCTCTGTTCTGGGCCAGCATTGTCATCTCCGTAATTCGTGACGCGGATGGCAAACTGCTCGGCTTCGCTAAAGTTGTTCGCGACATGACGGAACGACGTAGGCTGGAGGAACTGGAGGCGTCAAGCCGTCGGATGAACGAATTCCTCGCCATGTTGGGGCACGAGCTGAGGAACCCGCTGGCCCCAATACGCAACGCAGTCGGGCTTCTCCAGCAGCAGTCGCTTCCAACTGCAGACATCCTCCGCCGCACCCGTGACATCGTTGACCGGCAGCTCGCGCACATGACCCGACTCGTCGACGACCTTCTTGATGCCGGGCGGATTACCACGGGGAAAGTTCGCGTGACGCCGGCACCCGTTGCCATCCAAGACGTCATTGACCGCGCGGTCGAAGCTGTTCGGCCCAAGGTAGAAGCCAAAGGCCAAACGCTCGATGTCCGTATGCCAGACGAGCCAGTTATCGTCAACGGCGACATGACACGGCTCGTCCAGGTTATTCACAACCTCTTAGACAACGCCTCCAAATATACACAGGCGGGCGGGCTCATTCAGCTTGAGGCGCTGCACGTGGACTGGATGGTTTCGATTTCCATCGAGGACAACGGTTGTGGGATAGCGCCCGAGTCACTGGACCTGGTGTTCGACCTGTTCGCGCAGGAGAGGCATCCTGACGCGCCCGTGGAAGAGGGTGGCCTCGGTATCGGGCTGACCTTGGCGCGCTCGCTTGTTGAACTGCATGGCGGTCGTATCGAGGTCCTGAGCGCAGGGCCAGGCCGCGGGAGTGCAGTCACCGTTTGGCTACCCGCGTACAAAGAGAACCCGAAGTTCGCAAGTCCTGAGGCAGCCCTTCCACGGCCGCACACAGGGCCGATAAAAGTTTTGGTGGTGGATGACAATCGCGACTCGGCGGACAGCATGGAGATGCTTCTGGAAGCCCTGGGTCACAACGCCTTGAAAGCTTATGGCGGTGCACAGGCAATAGACATAGCAGCTTCATTTCGTCCAGACTTGGTCCTACTTGACCTCTCGATGCCCTTGTTGACGGGTTACGAGGCTATAGGGCGCCTGCGTGAAGTTGCACGCAACGACGCGCTTGTCGTTGCAGCAGTAACAGGGTTCGGGCAGGCAGAAGACCGACAAAGAACCAGAGATGCAGGCTTTGATGCGCACTTGACGAAACCGGTTGGCTTAGCCGAGCTAGAATCGGTCCTCGCACTCGCGGACGACAGGTTGCGAGAAAGCGTTCCGGCACGAGCCGCAGAGTGATTCTAAAGTCGACTGTCAGCCTATGTAGAATTAAACGTACGGCGTCCTCACGGAGCCGCGCGGACCGCTTGTTCGTTAGTCCGGGCGAAACGTGAATTCATTCGACTTTCGTTGCTGTCAGCGATGCACTTTGCTCATTGTGCGCATCATGCGATAGCCAAGTGATTCGTGCAGCAAGGTTATCTTCGAGACGGTATCGAAGTGGCGTCACCCGTTGGTCCAAACGAGTGCGAGCCGCAGCTCTTTGTGCGGCGGCTCGCGGCGATACCAAAACAACTCGCCCCGACCAATGCCGGGAATTTTGCCCAAACATGGGCGCGCTTTGCTCCAAGATAGAAGGCAGTTAGCCGACTGACTTGCCGGTACTGTCATGCCCTTGACGACCCAATTTCCTGTTCACTTTCGATAGACTTACCTCCCGTGAATTTTGCCAATGTTTCCTCGCATCCGCGAGCTTCGAATTCGCCTGGCCGACTACACGCCGAAATTTCAGCAAATGATTCTTCAAGAACTGTCTCGTCGCTTCCTCCAATGGACTCGACGCGTCTTCTTTGTACGGCATCCGATATTAAAGCCGCGCAGCCGACCGTCGCTACATGACTGACCTCGACGAAGCAAAATTTAGTAACGAGGAAAGCATGCGTCAATAAGCATTCTCGAATAATTGGCGCGCGCGTCCATAAATGCACTTGTATGTCACTGTATAGGCGGCGCCGCGCCAAACTTTTCTGCCAGCATTCTCTCGTAGACGCCGAAATGCAAGTCGACGTCTTCCTGGGCGACCGTCTGCACAAAGATATTCACCTTCTCGGACGGCAGCCCCATCACTGTCGCTATTGCTGCTTCGAGCTGCGGCGCGCAAATGCGGTCTTCCGGCAAGGTTGAACCGACTGTGATGTCGTAGCTTTTCTCTTCCCGAAGTACGATGTCAACAACGCGCGCCCGTGCGCTCATGTTGTTATCAACGGCTAGTCGCGTCACATCTGCCAGTTGGTGCATGACTTCTGTCGGGAACCCCTTGGCCGAGCGGAGCCGAATGCGATGCTTGCCAAGCGTGCGCCAATCAGTGTCGAATTCCATGACGACCTCCAAGTAGTCCAGGTGCGCGGATAGTAGGACCCCAAGGCTGGTTTTTCAAGACATAAAATTTGGTGGAATGGGCTCTTGAAATGCCTCATCCAATTCCTATATTTCGCCTTGCACAGCAGTCGCGCGCACGCTGCGTGCTTCAACTTGATTAGTCGCGGGCATGAGGGCCTGATGAAGTGCAGCAGCCCGTCATGCCGCGAGAGGAGAGCGAAAATGAGTGATGCCTTCATTGGACCCGACCTCTTCAGTGAACTGGACCGGCTACAGCGCCAGATGTCCAGCCTGTTCGGCGGGTTTCCCACAAGCCTTCGTTCGACACGAGTAGGGACGTTCCCGCAAATCAACATCGGGTCGACTGAGAATACGGTCGAAATCGTTGCCTTCGCCCCAGGTCTGGACACGAGCAAATTGGACGTGTCCGTCGACAAGGGCCTACTCACGATTGCGGGTGAACGAACGACCGGCTATACACAACCGCAGGAGGGTGCCCGACAGTATGCCCAGGAGCGCTTTTCTGGGTCCTTCCGCCGGGTTATCGAACTCCCTCAACAAGCCGACCCGGACAACGTCCAGGCGAGGTATATCGACGGATGTCTCCTAATCTCTGTTGGTAAGCGGGAGACGTCCAAACCACGTTCGGTTACTGTTCAATGAGGTGACATCATGAGCGACAACACACAAATCACCGAACGCGACCAGGACGGCGTTGCTCGTCGGGACGCCGCGGACGCCCGCCGGCGACAAACATTAACGCCCGCTGTTGACATTGTCGAAGACGGCCACAGGGTCACCCTGTGGGCAGACCTGCCAGGCGTCTCGAAAGACAAGCTGGAAGTGAAGGTTCACGACGGCAACCTGACCATTGATGCTGAATCAGTGGTCCCGGTGCCGGCGAATCTGCAGCTTGCCCACACCGAAGTGCGCGCGCCTTATTTTTCTCGCACCTTCACGGTTAGCGAGGACTTCGATACGTCGAAAGTCGAAGCATCGTTGAAGGACGGCGTACTGACCTTGACGATTCCCCGACGTGAAGAAGCGAAGCCGCGACGGATTGAGGTGTCAGTAGGGTAGAGTTGGAGGGCGTACGGCGGCGAAGGAGTGCTTCGCCGCCGGCGCCGATAGAAAAAACGCTTGTCGGACTGGCGCGACACCCTTTCCTTTAGGAGTTCGTTGGTGGGCGTTCCGGCTACAATGAACTGCCCGTTCGAGTAAGTCGAAAATTACCGTCCCTCCAACGAAAGCCGCTATGAACAACGTGTTCAAGACTACTTTTGCTGTCCTCCTGATTGCAGCATTCGCGTTTCCGGTCGCAGCAACAGCGAAGACGCACCACCACAAGAAGCATCATCACCGTCACACCGTGAAGCCGCACGCTTGAGCCGGTGGCGGTCCAAAGAGGGAATCGCGCATTTCGGACGCCCCTGTGGGTCAGCGTCAAAGCAAGGGTTCTGAGCGGCCGAGGCAGGGTGAGCCTAGCCGTCCGGAAGCAACTCATCAGCTAGCTTTCCTGCCTGCGATGGGTAGTGTACAGCGGGACGTCAAGTGCGCCGCCGTGCTCCGGCTAGAATATCGCGGCACAGCCTGCGCGACTCTTTCGCGGTGACACGCTTGACGACAATCAGCAGGTCGCGCCACAAGGCTCCCATCCGCGCGCGCGGACTGTGTGACTAGAAGCACCTTGTCTACCGATGAGAGCTTTCGAGCACGAGCGCATTCTCGACTGCTAAGGGAAGAGACTCTAATAACATGAAAGTGTCGCAGTCTGCACGTGTGACAAGAGTTCTGATACTGATATAGCTCCTTGACCCACGGACGTAGACCCGGCACGGCGCGTCCCAGCCGGCAAAGAGTGCTGACACTGCGAGAAGCGTGGCTCGAGGCCACGTCGCTCCTATCGGTTTGCCGAAGTAGAACATGCGCCTTGTCGAGAGCAGCCGCAGCTTCAACCGGTCTGGACTTGCGTCTCTACAGTTGGCGAAGACGATTGAGATGCATCGTCTCGGCTTGTGACATCGCGGGAACGACAATTTTGAGGAATGAGCGCGAACTCAGCTCGTTCTCGCCGCTTTCAAGCCGTGCTGACACAGCTGCAATCACGGCTTGCAGCATTTGAACCTCCTCGATTTACCATGGAGCCCTGCGGATTCTTAGCGGCTGACGCAATGGCCGTACCAAATGCCTGTCCTCATTCAGCGCACCGAATTCAGCCGGAAACCAGACAGTTCTGAGAACCCTGAGCGAGCGCTATCGGTAATCATAAGTGCGGTTGACGGCATTCGAGCCTGACGGCCTCCATGCATAATCATGCTTTCGTGAGCAGGCGGCCAATGGGGGAGCGCGATGGTGACCGAACGCGGGAACTGGACGCGACGTCGCGTCGAGGTTGTGGAGCGGGTTCTCATTGTCGACGACTACCGGGGGGCCGCCGTCGCTACCGCTGAATGTCTATCATTAGAGCGGCTTCAAACGAGAGTAGCGGGAGGTTGCGCCGAAGCCCTTGAAATCATTCGACACTGGCTGCCAGACGTGGTGTTGCTTGACTTGATGATGCCGCAGCGAGACGGCTTTGCGACTGCGCGTGCCATCCGCGGAGATTCGAATTCGTCCACGACGTTCATTTGCGCGTACACATCGAAAGACGGTGAGTTCGTCGCACGCAGTCGCGAAGGAGCGCTCTTCGACGGATATTTCAGAAAGGGCGCGTCGTCTGACCGCCTCCTATCGTTCCTGCGCTGTTTATGCGTCTCTCATGAACTTCAATGAGTGACGGTGACTATAGCGAGACGCCGAGCCAGCAGTCGCTTCCCTCAGTGTTGACCCCTTTTTCTCCTTAACGACGCCTAGAAGACGACCGGAAGGTAGACGGCGCGCTCTACGAGCGTTGGACGCTCAACCGGCGTTGCCTCCGGTCGCCATCAGAACGCTGCTTCAACGGTGCGCATACAGCGGCAGAAATGGGTCCTTCGAACGCGGAGACCCCTCGCTCGATGGTCTGGACGCACCGGCGGTCGCGATGGGCGATGGGCACACGGGAACTTTCGTGCGAGGCGTCGAAAGACTTAGCATCTTTGTGAAGTCGTCGGCCGCGTGCACCCGCGCCGTCAGCTCGAGCAGTCCATTCAGTCCAAGCAAGTTGTCCGTTGTCTTCAGAATCGATGTGTGGTCGTAAAGTGAATGGTCGATGGTACCAGCCGGAACGAACGGAGAAACGACAATAGCGGGAACTCGTGCCCCCATCCTGTCGAATGAGAAGTTGTGGGTTTTCAAGCGGACGTTTTCGGTTGAGCCCGGCGGCACGGCAATCGGAGGTGTCACGTGGTCGAAAAAGCCGCCGTGTTCATCGAATACAACAAGCAACACGCTGCTGGACCATAGAGCCGACGCGCTGATAGCGTCGTAGACTTGCTTCAATAACATTTCTCCTTTGCGGACGTCACCGGCTGGATGCATTGAATTGCCGTTTCGGAAGTCGTTCTTTGCGTCGTATGTTGGCTCGATGAAGATGAACTTCTCAGTGAGCGTGTTGGAGGCAAGCCGGGATACGAGCGTATCCATGCCCGCGAAGCGGCTGAGCAGATTCTGCATTCCGTAGATGCCGCGCGTCTGGGCGACATCACCCTGCACGATGAGCCACTCTGACGCCGGGAGTTTTGAGAAGACCGTTCCGTTCGGGAAAGTAAAAATTGGGGCATTGAAAAACACCGCTTCGAGAACTTGCGCATCAGTGGGAGAATGGTCAAGCCCCGAGGATGTCCCTGCGACGGCGAAGAAGCGGTTGGGCCACGTTGGTCCTGGCATCGAGGCGAACCAGTTGTCGCAAACGCCGAACTGGCTCGCTAGGAAGTTCAGTACAGGAAGTTGGTCGGGCGTGAAGGCGTTGAAGGCATCGGCCACTACGTCGGAATGGTCTTCGTAGGTTCCCGCAAAGCCTGTCGTCGAGGTGTCTGTAGCGTACGGAGGGTAGCCTGCCGCGCTGACAACGAGGGAGTCGTTGCGCACTGTGTCTGCGTTGGCGACCTGCAAGCCGCACAGTTGGACACAGACATCGGTGAATTCATGCCCCGGGTCGAAACCTAGTGCGTAGGGTGCCCCCTTACCGAGCTGGTATGAGGTCCCGCTGCGTCCGAAGTTAACAATAGGCGCCACTGGGAGCCCGTTCGCGGTTGTCGCTTCGCCTGTGGGCGTCGTACCCGTCAAGTGCGACCAGCCGAAGACGTTGTCGTAGGAACGGTTCTCAAGCATGAGAACGAAGACATGCCGTATGGCGGCCATTGTTACCTCCGCATCAATCTATGCCGCCACGTTCTGCATCCAAGTCCGTACCCGGTTCGATGACGAGAACGCGAGTGGACGTGCCATGGGCGTCGGTCAGAGCGGGTGAATGTTGCCAGCCTGCTTTCCCTTGGCCCCTTCCTTGACGTCGAAGCTGACCTTCTGATTCTCCGATAGCGATTTGAACCCCTCGATTCTCACTTCCGAGTAATGTGCGAAAAGGTCAGCCCCGCCGTCGTCCGGTGTAATAAAGCCGTATCCCTTAGCATCATTGAACCACTTCACTGTGCCGGTCGCCATGCTTCCCCCCAAAGTTAAAGCTTGGTATAACTAAGAACATTAGAAAATCGACGCTGGTGCTTGAGTACCTCTACCGCCTAAAAGGCTGACCGCTTTTCTCCAGAGTTGAAGGCTCTCGTCAACGCACGTGCCTACATTTTTTGTCAACCGAAAGGAGACTGTCAAGTGCGTCACAATCAATCAGATTGGCCGAAAGACACTGCCGATAGCGTCTAAGCGCGCAAACATGGCTTGAAGACCCTTACCGGCGACCGCTCTCCGCCTGGTTGAAGGCCTGGTTCTCCGGTGGACCGGGCCCAAACTTCGAGTCCAATGTCTGCTCGACGCTGTCAGGGCACATTTTCGGAAGAAGGCGTTCGTTGAGGCCGGTGCAAATGATGATTCGGTTGCGCGCAAGTGACCAAGCGTTGGCAAACTCTTCTTCCATGAAGAGCCGCAGAGCAGGGGCATCTTCCATGAGCAGTGGTATCGCCGAGCGCTCGTCGTGAATAGTAAGGTACCATGCCGTGACTCGCGCGCCGTCTAGGTACTCCCATTGCAGAAGATGTTGCTGAAGCCGGGAAAATCGCGAGCCCAGTTCGCGTTTGAGGCCACGAGCGAGTCCATCTCGTCAGCAAGATTGCTCCTGTCAACCTCCGCCAGCTTGCCGGTGCGTAGCAGTTCGGCCTGCTCTTGAGCCCAGAGAAAGAAATCATTATCGTATCCATGCATTCGTTTGCTCGCGTTGTTCAGTCGATTTTCTTGGCTGTGCTGATTAGCGCAGGCGTTCGGAAAAGACGGATGGCCTGTTCAGGCAGGCGTAACGTTGATGGGATGTGTTTGTTTTTGGCTCACGGCTATGGAGATTGACGTCCGCCTGGTCCATGCGCTAATCCTTACCAATATGATAAACATTCAGATGATTTAATCGCGGGGCTCGGATGCTTCATTGTAATCCGTCTGAAACGCTCGGGCATCGATGCAAACACCAATAATCCCGGGTTCACGCTCCTCAGCACGGAATGCGAACCACTGGCGATTAACTGGCAGTGGCATGAGATGAAGGCAATGCGCCCAGCACATGCATTCTATTTGCATGCCGGTCTATGACTTTAATCGAATCGGAGGGGTTGACGAGTCCTCGGTCTGCGAACAACCGCGACTGTCGCCGGTTGAGGCAATGCGAGCGAACGTCCGTACGGTGCCGCGTAAGGGTCGGTCTCGCATTCACATAAGAGCCTGGCTGCGACGTCGTTCGGTAAAAAGAACGTCAGCGCGCTCGCTCAAAGCGCAAAGAATCTCCGAAGCCTTGGACTTCGTAGATTCTTAGCCCATCATCGAAGAACGATGACGTGACAGGGTGCCAATCAATCGAAGGCGGGCGTTCTGGACTCTTCCTCAGTGAGGCATCAGGCTAAACGTCAATTCAAAGAGAGACTTGTTTGACGACGACACGCTTGGTAAAGGCAATGAGTTTAGGGGCAGTGCCCTCCGCCTAGAAACATACGCGGGCCATGCGTTTTGTCGTCGAACTCGCAAGCGATGGTTCGAGTTTATCCACTCCTCTCGTTCAAAGCCGCAGCACTCGGGGTGTGAAATTTCTACGTATCCGTAGCTCGTTCCAAACGCTATGACTCGAGTTGTTCAACTCTCATTTCTGGTTGCGTTCGCAAAGGGGGAATGACGCTCCAGCCTTCGTCGGCTTGCTCAAAGAAAAAGAGCGCACGCCGTTCGGCTCCTCGGGTTGCTTCAACGCACACGTGGCGCTTTCGGTCCACCGGCGAGCGACCATGCGCCGACACTCGAGCGGTGATGCTTGAACCTGCGCCGAGCCACTTTTCCACTGCGCATCGTAACGTTTTTTCTTTATTGCGAGTCATCTTTTTCCTCCGGCTCTGATGTAGCGGCGCGTTTCCGAAGTACCGCTGAGTGCATCCACGTCGATGCAACGTTCATGCCAATTTTCGTGCAGTTACGGGGGCGCCATGGCAGAGTCTGGACGATATCCCGTAGTGCCCCGGATGAGACGCGGCACGCGCCTCCAGGTGAGCGGTGGAAGGAAACGTGTTACCCGGTGGCGGGTGGCCGACGTTGCGACGTTCGAGCCGTTTCTAGGCAACCGGGCATCGTTGATGCAACTATCGCTCTGCGGTACGTTCTCAGGCGCGTGTCTCCAATTCCCGGCCGCGCGACTTGTCT
Source organism: Caballeronia megalochromosomata (assembly GCA_001580565.1). Lineage (GTDB taxonomy): Bacteria > Pseudomonadota > Gammaproteobacteria > Burkholderiales > Burkholderiaceae > Caballeronia > Caballeronia megalochromosomata. The sequence continues at coordinate 42,958 of LRBF01000060.1, forward strand.
TGCACAATTTCCGAGGACCTATCAAAAAAGTCGGTCTACGAGAAATTCTTGATTGACACCTATCCGACCATCTACCAGACACTCGAGCCTGCCGGTCGCGGCGGCGAACGCTTTGAGTGCGGTGATGGGTGGTATGAGATTGTCGAGGAACTTTCTGCGGAGCTTGAGGCGATTGCGACGGCGGGCGGCGCAAATCGCTTGAACGTTGTACAGGTAAAAGAGAAATTATCTGCACTCCGCGTCTACTTCGACCGTCCGGCTCCCGCTGCGGCGATAAAACTTGTTGATGCGGCCATTGAAAGAAGCCGCGTGACGTGCGAGTTGTGCGGTGGTCCAGGAGAGCTTCGCAGATATCGAAGAGGGTGGTTGAGAACCCTCTGTGAAGAGTGCGAAACGCAGGCGTCGACGAAAATTCTGGCGTGAGTCTTCCTTTGACAACCCGACCGCGACATTGCAGTGGGCGCTAAACCTCACGGCAAGACCGACGAGGGCTTTGCGTGTTTCCCCCTTGGCCGACAGTCGTTCTCCGCTGCACGCTACATTGTCGCGAAAGCGCTCGGTCGTTGGCGAATATCGTCCGAGCGAGCGGAAGGACGAAGCGGTGTGTGCTCGGAAGCGGGCCAAAGTTGATGCTCGAACCGCAATCCGAGCAGACTTCAACACGTTCTAATCACGACGCGTCGAGTGGGTCAGATGGCGCCCGCAGATAGGCGAGCAGCATACCGAGTTGCATGTTCGAGATGGAGTCTTGTGCTGACTGCTCCATGAAGTCCCGCCCGAGGAATTCTTCGAGGGTGAAACGACTAGAAACGACGTAAAAGCTCATGCCGACTAACGTTACGCAGAAATTCAGCGCATCGACGTGTCGCTTGAATTCGCCTGTGGCGACCCCTCGTGCGAGGGTCGCGCGGAGCATTTCGACGACCGGCGAGATTGTCTGCTTGACTTTGCCCGAGCCTTTGACGTAGCGACCCTGATGCAGATTTTCGTTGTTGATAAGGCACAACCAACCGGGATTTTCCCGTACGTACGTCCAGATGGTCTGCGCCAACAACGTGATTGCGGCTGTCGGCGTGAGGTCGGCTAAGTCGAGTCCGGCTTCGCGACTTGCATAGTCGGCATACATTTCCTCGAGCACCGCGACGTACAACCCTTCTTTGCTGCCGTAGTAATAATAGAGCATGCGCTCATTCGTATCGGCCGCCCGAGCGATAGCGTCGACGCGTGCCCCCGCCAGTCCATGGCTTGTGAACTGCTCCGTGGCCGCCGCGAGAATCCGGCGGCGGGTACCCTCGGGGTCCCGTTTGACAAGAGGTGCGGAGGCTTCGCTCATCTGCAGGTGGCCAGTACGTTACGACGTCGGTGCATTTAAATCGATACTACGAACACTGGTTGCGATTATCAAGCAAGACGGAGTGCGTTTGTCTCATTCCGTCCGCTCGTTCCGAAAGAATTACATGTCACTGCCAGCGCGCCGCGAGCAGAAGCCCAACCATCGGCCATCCGTAAGTGCCACGGACGTGGGGAAGTTCCTCCGGCATATCGTCGAACTGAGGGCGCGTGCGCATAGCGGTATATCCATTCGCCTCCGCGACTCGCGGGGGCGAGTCTCGGCGAGCGGCAAAGAACCTTTGTGGCCGTTGTTTCCGCTCAAGCCCGAGTGTCGATGCCATTGAAGTAATTTTTGAAAAACGCCCTCACCCGACCGGCTTCAGGCATTCCTATGCACATAGCGCGGCCTTTCGCGTTCGGTGCCGAACGGCAGCCGTGGCGTCGCGCGTAAGATGAGGTCGGCACTGACGAGTCGGAAAGTGGGCAACGCGACAGCAAGTTAGGCGATTGCCCAGTTATTCGACGCAGCCACGCATTTGTTGCTGCGGGCATCGTTGGGCGCAACGCCTTATTTCGACCGCGCGGCCGGTGGTGACGTGGCTACTGGATTGAGCCGAATCGTCGGAAGCTGCTCAGTGGCCGCAATAAGTTGATAAAAATCCACGGGCTTCGGCAAGAACGCGTCCCAATCTATCGGCGCGTCAGCCGGCGGTAGTCCGCCAGAGATGAGGATGATGGGGACACCAGCGAGCGTCGGATGACACCTCAGTCGTCTGCAAAGCTCGATGCCGCCAAGCTGAGGCATCTCCATATCCGTGACGACTAAATCCGGTAAGTGTTTCGCTAATTGAGCAAGCGCGGCGTTGCCGTTCTCCGCCACGAAGACTCGAAAGCCGTGGACCTCGAACACGAATTGAAGGGCAGATAGGGATTCAGCGTCGTCGTCGACGAGCAGGACGGAGTGCATGTCGTTCGTCCGGTGTGTTCTCCCATTGCTTTGCAACGATTATGCCGAGCATGTCGATGTGAAATTTTGCAATCAGCCCCTTGAAACCCGTCTCGAAGAACATATCTCTGACTTCGCTCAGGCAGGTGTTCGCAGTCTTCTGTGACTGCGAGCTCTGCGTGTTTCAACCTTGTTTGTCAGCGGCATGGGCAATCGGACTGAAGCGCGTACGCCGGTCCGTTTCCTTGCTCGAGGAGAAAGCGACCATGAGTGACTTCTACTTCGGTACTGACCTTTTCAGCGAACTGGACCGCCTGCAACGTCAATTGTCCACGTTCGGCGGATTCCCTTCGAGCCTGCGGTCCAGTCAACTCGGCACATTTCCTCATATCAACATCGGCACGACCGACGACTCGGTAGAAATTGTTGCATTCGCTCCCGGGGTCGACCCAGCAAAGCTCGACATTTCCATCGATAAAGGGCTGCTCTCCATTTCCGGGGAGCGGGCGACCCGACCGCAGCAGATGTCGGAAGGCACTCGACAGTATGCGCAAGAGCGCTTCGAGGGGCCGTTCCGGCGAATCGTTGAATTGCCGCAACAGGCCGACCCTGACCGGGTGCAGGCGCGCTATGTCGATGGTTGCCTACTGATTTCAGTAGGCAAACGCGAAGCGTCCAAGCCTCGAGCCATCGTCGTTCAGTAAGGAGAGGACGTCATGAACGAAAACACGCAAGTCGCCCAGCGCGATGAAGACGCAGTGACGCGTGCACAATCGGACGAAGCCCGTCGTCGCGCTACGCTCACGCCAACCGTCGACATCTTCGAAGACGCGCATGGGGTTACGCTGTGGGCGGACGTTCCCGGGGTCTCGAAGGAGAAGCTGGAAATCAAGACCCACGATGGACGGTTAACCATCGAGGCGGAGTCCGGTGTAGCGGTGCCACCGAATCTTCGGCTGTCACATGCTGAGTTGCGCGCGCCTTTCTTCTCAAGAAGCTTCACAGTAAGCGACGACTTCGACACATCGAGAATTGATGCAGTTTTGAAGAATGGCGTACTAAAGCTAATTATTCCTCGTCGCGAAGAGGCGAAACCGCGCAAAATCGAAGTCAGGGTAGGGTGAAAACGAATTGTGATAGCTCGACTCGGGGCCGGCGCATGGCCGGCCTTTCGAGGTCGTTTGCGCGACTTCCAACCTATACTGCTGACAGTCCCTCGTTTCTGCGCGCGCACACTTGGAGCCGCAAACATGTCAGGGTCGTCCAAGAGGCCTCCGGCAACCGCTGCTGAGCGGTTTGGGACCGTTGTCACTGCTGAGCTGTACGCACGCGCGGGCCGCTTGCCAGACTACGCAGCGGAAAACGAGGCGCTTCATGCGTTGGCGCGAGCATTCTCTGCGTCGGATTCGGCAATGCTTCAGCAATTGGTCGACACCGCGCTCGCATTGTGCGGTGCTGGTAGCGCGGGTATCAGTTTGCGCGAAGCCGAGGCCGGTGAGCCATGCTACCGGTGGGTGGCGGTCGCAGGGCGTTGTGCGCACTTGGTGACTCACATCATTCCCATCGACGACAGCCCCGCGGGCGTCGCAATCGCATCAAATGCACCGCAGCTTTTCTCTTTTCCGACGCAGCGGTTCCGCTGTTTGGCCGACGTTGCCCAGCAAGTGACCGAAGAACTGGTTGTGCCGATTCCCGGCAACCCCGAGGCGTTGGGCGCGCTATGGGTGATGTCCCACGACGACCATCGCTTCGATAGCGAACATCGCCGCATTCTTACGAGCTTAGCGACCTTCACGAGTGCCGCGCTGACCATCGCCGGAGCCAAGTCAGATGCAGAGGCGCGGGCTAAGGAGGCCGAGAAAGCGCGGAACGCACTCTCCGAAGCCGAGGAGGCGAAAGATAACTTCATTGCTACGCTCGGTCACGAACTGCGCGGCCCGCTAGGCGCGATTGACAGCGCTCTAGAAGCCGCCCAGAAGCTAGCCACTGGAAGTCCGGCGGTACTTTCCGCATTGGCCCTTGCCAACCGGCAGGTGCGGCAAATGAAGCGCATTGTCGGCGACTTGCTGGACGCTGCCAAGGGGCGGCACGGCAAGCTCTCGGTGCATCCCACTCACTGCTTGCTTGGCGACATCGTCAAAGACGCAGTCGGCGCCACAAGCGAGGAGGCTGAGCGGCGACATCATCAGCTCCATGTCAATCTCCCAGCATATCCGCTCACGGTATTCGCTGATGCTGCGCGACTGACTCAGGTCATTTCGAATGTTCTCGGGAATGCAGTCAAATACACACCGCCCGGCGGAGAAATCACATTGGAGGTCGACGCGCCGGACCCTAATACAATTCCGGAGCATGACTCAACGCCTCGCGAGGTTATTATCACGGTGCGCGACAACGGGATGGGAATCTCGCACGACCTGCTGCCGCGCGTCTTTGACCTGTTCTCGCAGTCAAAGTGTGCACGTATGGTCGCCGAGGGTGGGCTTGGTCTTGGCTTGTCGGTTGTGAAATATCTCGTTCAGGCCCATCAAGGGGAAGTGTCGATTTCGAGTGAAGGCCAAGGAAGAGGGACCGAAGTCGTGTTGCGGCTGCCCATCATCCGTCGCGGTGACGTTGAACACACTGGTCCCACGACCCACGGAATTCCGCCGGCTCGGATACTCCTCGTTGACGACAGTGCGGATGCGATGGAGGCGCTGTCGATGCTGTTGGCATTAGACGGCCATGAGGTGAGGCGCGCGTGCGACGGCCGAGCAGCCTTGTCGCTTGTCGAATCGTTCGTACCGGATGTCGCCTTGATTGACATCCACATGCCGGGCATGGACGGCTACGAGCTTGCCCGACAGTTAAGACAGCGGTCGCAATGTTCGTCGACGCGCTTGGTGGCACTGACGGGCTACATCGCCAACGACGCACAAAATTCTGAGAAAGTATTCGATTGCTACCTCGTCAAGCCGCCATCACTAGAGGACCTCGCGGACGAGCTGAAGAAATCCGAGCCAACTTGACGTCTGAGGAAGCGGACAGAGCGCGCCTTCCCTCTGCGATTTCACTCCCCAACAAAATCGGATGGTCGAAAACCGGTGCTTCGACTAATGCGAACTCACCCACGGCAAGCTCCGCGGCGGCTCGCGACCCGGCGTTGCAGCGGTCGCCGCGCGGCGGGGCGCTGTCACTTTGTCCTGCAAGCCACCTCCGAACACGATGGTCGTTGATAGATAGGTCGCGTCGTCCGACCCGCATGCAGGGCATGCTTTCCGATGCGGCGTCACGTCTGTGTAAAAAAGTTTCTTGCAGGTAGCACAGTGGATAATCATTCGGTCGCTCCAACACTTGAGGCGCATAGGCCGGACGCGACGCGCGACGCGCGACGCGCGACGCGCGACGCGCGGTTGCAGTGATACTTTCAACGCCTACCGCATTTTCCAGGCGCGCGGTTTGCTCTGCGAAACATGTACTTATTATGCCTCATTGCTCATACTATGGCAAATCGCACACGCCGAGCGAAACTTGTGATTTTCCCGAATAGGCTCGCCGTTGCACCCAAGGCAGGCGCGCACGAGGACGATTACGCGGTTTATGCGTCCTATCGCCCGTCTAGCGGAAGGTTTGTTGGAACGCTCAAGGTTGTGCGAGTGACAGATGCGCGGATGCTGTATCCGTTTGATGGCGCCGAGGAAATAGGCCCGTTTGAATCGCAAAATGAGGCAAGAGAAGCAGCAGTAAAGCGTGGTACGGAAATCGTGCGCGCGGACCAGGGCTTCGAATCCATTTTCCAGACTGAGCTCAAAAATGCTCCTCGCGAGCGGCCATCGGACGCGGGCGCTGTGCACATACCGCGAGGCGACGCCGCGCGTCAGGTCAAAGTTCCGGGCACCGGAGGGGTGCTGTGAATAAAGATGCGTAGAGGGGCGTGACGTTACGTAAGGACCCCTGATTTATTGTGGCAATTGCTTGCCGACACTTGCCGGAAACGCGGCTCAGGTGTCGCCCTGATTCACTCTCGCGTGCGGTTCTGCCTTCGCGTTCGACCGGTAGGAGCGCCGGCATTGTTCGATGGAATCGCCCAGTTGCTCAGCGGACCGGCGCGGCCGTCGGAGATAAGAGACTGCAGGTAACGGCACAACGCAAATCTTGCGGCTAACCTCGGCCGTCAATTTGAGTCGAGCAGGTGTCGTAGACGCTCAAGTCGCTCTCGCTGGGCCGGAATCAACCCCGGTGTTGCCAAAGCATGGGCTACCCGTTCGCGCCGGTAATCGAGAGCGAAAACGAAACGACTCCGCGGTCCGCTCAAGACACTTTGCAGAAGTTCGATTTCTCGGTCGACGAGTATTTGGACGGGCCTGTTGGTCCGCCTCTCCGACCCTGCTTTCCGGCTCGTCATAAGGTCCCCGCGCCCTTTGAGTGGTTTGAATTCTGGGCTTACTCAATCTTTAGGCAGACAGCTTACTTGCTTTTTCTGACCTCGTTGCGTCCTAACGTGTGCAGACCGAACATTGGCGTCGAAACGAGGCTTCACTAGCTGATGCCTTCTGTACCCTCGGGCCGTCAATTCCCGAGCATAGAGGCGCTTTGTCGACCGGGGCGTTTCTCGCAACGTGAGCCTCTTCAACTTCCCAATAGACACCGGTGGCATTCGCCGCTGCTTAAACGTTTGAAGAGTCGTTAACGGATTAGGGTTTCAGCGCGGCTCGATGCGAGCGACGCACATCGAACGAGATAGTTGCGCGTCGTCGACGCCGTTATGTCGTGGCGCCCGAGTCGTCCGCGACCACGGCAACGCTCTGCTAATCGATGAACGGTATGTCATCGACAAACGCATCTTCCCCTCTCTCCTTTTGGCGATATCGATGGACGCGACCGCGCTTAGGTTATTGTGCTTCTTCACTCACATCTTATTAGCGTTACCCAGCAATGCTACGCGCCTGAAGTTCAACAAGGTCCGTAGACTCTCCTCGAGCGCTGTCAATAGGTCTTGAGACCTTGAGGGGTCAATCGCGTGGCCGCTCGTTACGCGTCCGCGTTGCTCATCAATCAGGAGCTTGGTCTCGTTGATATACGAGACGCCGCAATTGCTTTTCGTCAGATGTCATGGCCCGGGTTTCACGCTTTGTTGGTTCTTTAATTATGGCCCCTGCGTAGCCTCGGGTTGGCGCCATGTCGCGTACGAAAGGGTGGCTAAAAGAAGTTGAGGGACGTAATAGTGCCGAATTTGTCCATGTCGAAATGATGCCGGGAATATCTCTTACGTCATGTTGGACGTAGGTAGTGAGCACATCGCCAATGCGGTGCGATGCTCACTCGCGGTGCCTTCTTAGGTATGACAGGCACGCTCCGCGCTGGCCGAGAATGCGCTCATCCCAGACAGGGACCCAGACATGCTGAAGGGTCGACGCGACGACGGTCTCCTTCGAGAGCGAGTCCGGCCTTGACAAGGACCGTTCACCGGCGATGGACGGTATCGCCCTGGGCTCTTCGCTGCACGAATACCACAACCGCAGCCTTGACCGTCGCCGGTCGCGAGGCCTTCACATGGAGTTCAGAGCCGCTCAACACTTGACAACGATAACCTCAGCAGCACGTCACAACCGCCCTCGCGAAGACGGATTGCGCCGTTGCAGAGTTGCACCGTGTGAGGCTGGCTGCTCTTTTGCTGCCGCTCATTCCGGGCAACCGTATCCAGGCAGGCGCACAACTCGCGTTGACGTGCGGAATCTTTAGATTTTTCGAGCTTGCGTCTCTGTAATTGGCCGCTCTTCGGACAACGAGGCTGGGGTAGTCTCTGACGGTCTCGTTGATAGTCGAAGATACGCGGCCGCAAGCCGTCGCAGTTCTTCTTCCGAGGCATCCTCTATCCCAATAAGTTGATTGCTTGCGGCGCGATGTGATGACAGCAACTCGTTCAACTTGAGGTGGAGCGCGACACTATCCTTGTTCTGGCTCTGTTGAATCAAGAAAACCATGAGAAAAGTGACGACCGTTGTGCCGGTGTTAATGACAAGTTGCCAGCCATCTGAGTAATGAAACATCGGTCCCGTCACGACCCAAGCGACTACTGTGAGAACGGCGAGACAAAACGCTGCTGGTGAACCCGCCCATCGCGTGACCAAGCTGGCGAATTTGTCGAAGGCGCGAGTTAATGGGTGCTGGCTCGCGTAAGCCGGGCTTGAGGTGTCTGGAACGGTGTCAAGCTCATCAGTAGATGAGCTAGAAACATTGTGCTCCTTCATCGTCAACTCCCGAAATCATTTTCTCACCACGCCGCAACAGACATGCCAGTCGGTATCTCGTAAGCGCATGGGCACCATGGGCCGGCGTCTGTAACGAGAGTGATTCTGATATCTCTTTGCGGCCTGTCCGACTTCTTGCTGCGTCCGTTAGATGGTCCTGGTCGTTCGCACTGAGCGCCTCGGAGAAGCGCAGCAGTTCTCGGCGAAGTCACGCTCGCGAGAGTCGACAAGTTAAGCCGAAAATACTCTGGATAATCTTGCGATAGTTCCGGGAGACTACTGCTCTTTCGGCTGGCTAAGGTGCTTGAAAAGTCGGTTGGCGGTTGCAAGCTGGGCGTCGCGCACAAGGAGGCGAGGCGCACTGCGCAACTGTGCGTCATAGACAACCAGCGCATCGCGCAACGACTCATAATCGGCCCCAGTTGCTTCACAATCGATGCTTGATTTTGCGTCTCCGTCTAGCCGTACCAGCGCAGCGTGCGCCTCTCGAATGGATGCAAGCCGCGCTTTTTGAAATCCCGCGATGCATAGCTCTTCTGATACCAAGAGCTGCTGGCACAACAGGGTGAGTAGAGTACCGGTTCCTCGCCCGCGATACAGCGCGTCCAGCGCAATCCAGCTCTTCAGTGCGAGAAGGTTTGCACTGTTGGCATCTCCTGCTTGAAGAAGTGTGCCGAGCAATGGAGACATTGACCTTCGTACAGGTTTTCGTGAGCTCGATTTATTGCTCATTTTGATAAGGAATAGACGGTAGAACGCGGGAAGAGCGTCAAGCAATGGGATTCGACGTGCCGGCACACAAGCGCCATGCTTATTCAGGGATGATGCGGCACTTGAACGCACACTTCGGAGCGCGGCGGCTCTTAAGCTTACGTGCAGATTGGCCCTGAAGACTTTCGCTTTTCAATCGAAATCTACTTCCGTGCGCTTCATCGAGCAATTCCAGCAGCGCACGGCGGAGACTCGGCGCACCGACATGCGGCTTTTCGGTGAGATAGGAGACGGGACTAGCCTAGAGGTCGTAGCTTAAAGATAACGGTGCACACAACCGTTGCTACTCTGCCTCCAATTTGCATCCGTCGCGGCCGATGCTTGCACAACGATGCGCAAGGTCGATTTCTGTACGCCGCGCGACGAGCCAAGGGATGCCTGCGTACCCCACTAAAGGGCGCTTAACACGGTATTCGAATAGTGCTGGTCCGACTTGCTTGAAGAGCACCGCGTCGGTCGTATGCTGCTCGGCGTAGTCAGCGGTCACCAAGCCCAGCTCTTTCGCGCCGCTCATCGAAAACGAACCGTCGGCGGCCGATTGGAAGCTGATATTCGACAGTGCGCAGTAGCCAATCGAAATAGCGATGACCGGTTTTGCAACCAGGCCGGCGTAGGCGCGAAGCCCACTTGTTCCTCGATTCCAACTCACAGAAGCATCAAGCATCAAAGAGTGCAACCTAAGTATTTACCCTAACAAGAAGATACTATGTCCAGCCATTGTCGACAAGATAAAAGAAGCCCGCGGCGCACTTTTTTTCACGGCTCCGGTAAAAGCGACTTGGCTGAGCGGTGCTGTTGCCGCTGCACTTGCGACTCATAGGAAGCGTCCTGCCTTGACCCGCCTGTGTTTGCGCCGGACCGCACATGGCTCGCGCGATGCGGCTGCCCGGCGCTGCGCTGAGCGTGACCGCCGAATCGACTGATGAATGACAGTGACAAACAGCGAAAGCGAGCTGCGCTTGTTGCGTCGCACAAATTTTGCTACTTTCCCGGCATGTCGAATTAAGCGCCGTTCGCTGGTGCAATTGGAGCAAAGCATGCACGACGCAGAAGTCGCTGCGACGCTGCTGAATAGGTGGCAACGAAGCAATCGGTCCGATGGTTCTACTTCGGCCGTCGACCTTCTACGAGAAGGAGGACTCTCCTTCAAACGTTATGCTGGTGTGTGCACGGATACATCAGACGAGTTCATCGACGGCGTCGAGATTGAATGCCTCACTTTCAGCGACGGCTCACGGGCTTTGCGCATGAAGCCCCGGGGGGCAATAGACAGTTCGATAGGATGGGCCTCCGTCGCTCCTTCGCATCACCATGACGATGAGGCTAGGCACGAGACGGACACCGGCGCCTCATTTGCTCTGACCTACAGCGACCCAATGTAATTTCGGAATAAAGCTGCGACCTCACCGAAACAGCGGCGGCGCAGGTTCACCTGCTTACTGCAAAAAATTGCGGACGCTCCGAGACAGGGCGAACCGCGAGTGAGCTAACGAGGCTAGCGCTTGACGCGACGGCAGACGGCCGTGATACGAGTCGGTGCTCGGGAACCCGCAATCGCCAACGAGCCGGCTTGGCCTCCGACTTGCTGTGGTCGAGAGGACTTCAGGGAGAGGCGAATGACTCACTCATCCATTGCGGTAACCATCAAGCGCGAGGACCCGGCGTCGCATGACGGACAAGTCTTGCTTGATGAGCTTAGTGCCATGCTAACGGTGTTTTCGGGCGACGGAGGGCAGTCGCGATTCCACATCGCCGACTTTCGGTCGTCGAACGGCATGTTCTATGTTGCTCGTAGCACGCTTGGAGAACCTCTTGGATGCGGAGCGTTCTGGCATTTCGACACGCGCACAGCAGAGCTTAAAAGAATTTACAGTCGGCCAGGTGCGTCTGGTGTCGGCAAAGCTATTCTCGAGCAGCTAGAGGTCGACGCGGCAGCCTCGGGCTACAGAAGATTGGTGCTGGAGACGCGCGCGGTGAACAAGCGCGCGATTCGATTTTATGAGCGCAATGGGTTCACGCCAATCCAGCGATATGGAGCGTATATGGGGCAGCCTGACGCATGTTGTTTCGAGAAGATGGTTGTCCCGAGGTAGGTCGTCGGTGCAGCTTGCGTCGGTCAACTGACGGCTGACGACGCGCGAGAACTCGTGAGCGAAGCGCGCGTCACGCTTATAAGCCGAACGGTCCTCATGCGCCACTCGGGTTCTTCGACTTGCGTAGGAGGCTCACCTGTCCGTTGCGCTCAAGAATGGCCGCCTCAACGTCCTCGAGTCCGGCTGTATGCAGTTCTTGTCTCGCGGTCTCGAAGACATCGGTCTTCGTGATGAGCGCAGCCGACATTTCGCTATCGTTGAACTTGCCGTTTTTGAAGACCTCCCTCTCTGCGCCGACCAAGAAGCGCTCTAACTTCGGCGAACGCACGCATGCCCATGCAAGCACGCGATGTATCAGCACTATAGCGAGCGAAGCACACACGGTCGGGATGGCAGGCGAAGCGCCGACGATGACACGGCTCAAGGTCGCGCCGAGCAGAATCGCGACAACATAGTCGAAAGGCGAACGCTGTCCAAATGAACGCCGTCCCGCGATGCGGATAAAAATCAGAGCCCCGAAGAAGACTGCAAGCGCGCGTGCCGACATTTGAAGGGCGTCGAGGTCGCGCCCTTCGCCGTAAAGTGATAAGCAGACTCATCCGTTCCTCCCAGTCGACAAGCGCTGGCGGAGCGCACTGTCGAGTATGCCCTTTCATTGCCGTGCAAGCCGAGTCAGCTAACGGGCTCCCGATAGCCTGGAAGCCCTAGAGCGCTTTTGCTCTTCGCCAGGTCCACCGCCTTTTGAATGAGCGAATTGAACTCCTCGTCGCTGTGAGGGAGCGGAAGTTGATGCCGGAAGAAGTCGGCCCATCTGAATTCCTCGAGAGGAACTGAAGTCTTCTCATAGCCTCCGGCGTCGCGCACCGACGCTGATAGACTGCGAAATTCATCGTCTTCAAGGTCCCAAATGTGCTCGGGCATTGCGGAAAAAGTAACGCGCTGTCCAAGGGCGTTGTATGGATAGGTCCAGCGGTTGTTCTCAAGAGTAAGCCAGAACTCCGCCAGCGATAGGCTCGAAAGGTCTTGGACAAGAATGACCGGCGCGCTCTTCACTTTGACCTGCCAGAGCGCGGCGGCAACGTGATGATGGTCGATGACAAAAGGCACTTCATCCGGACCATACACGACAGGAATCGGCTTCTCTGTGATGGCCATGTCCAAGTCATGACCTTTCAACTGCGCGTAAGCTTCGGTTTTTTGGCGAACTTCACGCAGACCATGCGTGAGTTGTGTCGGGCGGAGTCGGTCGATTTTCAGCATTTTCATTTTCTCCTCCAGTCTCTGAGGCGCGGCGATTCGTGACGCCCGTCCAGAACATCACCGTGGTCCTCGAAGGTGTCACGCAAAGTTTGCGCCCAGAGAGAAATAGCCGACGGTCGGACGCCTCATTGGAAAGCCCGCCGTTTCCAACGTGTTTGTTGGGGAGCAATTCAGAGGTTTCGCCAACAACTGCGGCTCGCCAGTTGACGGAACAGAAGCGGGCGTGAAGTTCGCTTTGCAGGAACTCGTGCCGCCATGGGAGATGGGACCGCTGTTTTCCGTGGTTGAAGTTTCGAAGCCGTCGAAAGTCAAGCACGTCAATCTCCCAAGACTTCTTTCAGCATCCACGCCTATCCGCGCGTTGCTGGATTCCCCCCAGCACGCAGTGACGCCACATCCCCGTTACTAACTCGCTAGACGTCAGTATTGGCCGTAGAAAACGAGCAACAGCGATAGGAGGACTTTAAGAAGAGCGTAGCCGGCGAGCCCGAAAACGACCGCGCCTACCAGCGTCAAGACGAGAGCAACGAGTCGGTCGGTCATCGATACCTTCATATTTCTTCCCTCCGCGCCTCTCATCACATTCGAAGGCGCACATGTCCGTCGCTCCCGAGAGTGGTCGCTACTGTATAGCTGGTGCTTGCAAGTCTCTGCGCACCCGAGCGAAAGCCGTCTTCTGTCAGCGCTGAGATTACTGCGGACCAACGACTCAGACCAAGTACTCCGACGGTCATTCGCCGTTCGGCTCTCTCAGGCGCTCAATGCGCAGGTATCGCCTTACGGCTTCGAAGGCGGTGACAGGAGAAGACTGTTCAGCGATTCCAAACTTCAGCGCTGGGTCACGTTTGGTCGCTTTCTCGATTGCGTGTCGAGCAGTGTCTCGCTCGACGTCGGGCGGAAGGACGAGCGCGGCCCCGTTCGGCAGTCGAAGCAGAAGTTCGCAAATTTCGTCTGTGTTCACGGCTGGCCTCCGGGCGAACGCCGTCTCGGTCGGTCCGTGGGAACGCGCGTCGGAGAGACCGGAAGAGCGTGCTGCTCGATGACTGTGGAGACCGCGTTCTTGTACACCATTTGGACGCCCGACGGAGACTGTACGGATAGTACAAACTTGTCGAACCATGCGATAACGCCCGAGAGCTTGATGCCGTTAACGAGGAACACCCAGACTGGCGTTTGGTTGGTCACCAGCGAATTCAGGAAATCGAACTGCACATCTGCTTTTCCTCGTTCCACGCTGGCCTCCTTATTCTCGAAGGCTGATATGAACTTCGCCGCTGCGAGCCGTGCCTTCTGTAGCAAAAGGTCGGGCTCCTATGACCGGAACTTCGCCCAAGACTGCTCCTGGAGTGAGGCCGGCCGGGCTACGCAGAGAACGCCACGACCGGATGTCAGAACTCGGAGGAATCCGCATCATCCGCCCATGGACTGTCATTCGGCAGGCCAGGCGGACGAAGCGGTCGAGTAGTGTCTACGCCGGCCATCTGCAAGACTTCATCAATATGACGCAGCTCGTGGCTGAAGTCGAGCGGCCACGTGGAGCAGTTCTCATCGTCGCCGATGACGGTCACCCCGTGATAAATCGTGAGTGCATAGCGCGCGAGAAGCAATGCGTCAACGAACCCGGCTTCGCGTTCAGCCTGTTTGAGGAATGTGTTGGCTTTCATGGAGGCACCTCCGGTCGTCAACATTCTGCAAATGGCGCGCCCGAATCTACTTGCCGTTTCTTGGAGAAGTTGCCGCTCGCAAATCCGCGATAAGGGTTTATACTTAATTCATCTCCTCCATGTCTCCGATATGGATTCAGCCCGCCAATCAGCGGGCTTCTTTATTGGTCTTTTGTCTGCCCCCGCGAGCCCGGAGCCATCAGGCCTTCCTACTCGCAGCGTGGGGTATTGGGCGGAAAGAGAAGCGCCGCGCTTAGCGCCCGCGTGTCGTCGGGTCGAGCATGAGCGGGGAATCCGAGACGCAGGACTATTCCAAAACGTGCCTGTCCGCTAAGCTCGGTCATTCACGCGCCAACCGACTGACGTCTGTTCAGTTCCGCCTTCCCTGGCTCGCCGCCAGTTCATTTTCGAAGGAACGACTATGCATCCAACTCCGGCAGAAGAAAGCATCCGACATCTTGCATACCTCCTCTGGGAAGCAGACGGCCGACCCCACGGCCGCGACGAACATTACTGGCATTTGGCGTCGACTCGTCTTCGACACGAGACAACTCCAGTGACCTCGTCTTTTGCTGCATCGGATGCACCTCCTACCAAGACGGAAAAGGCGCCGAGGAAGAAAGCTGTGCCGAGGGAAGGAACCAGCCAAAGTACAGTGAAGGCCAGCAAGAAAACGTCGGACGGGAAGACGAAGAACTCGAGAGAAGCGGCTCACAGTCTGGCGTCGAGAAAAGAAGGCGGTGCGAAAGCCCAGGTGCAAGGCAAGAAGTCGCCTGGCGGGGCCGGCTCAGGCAAGCAGCGCGAGGCATAGGCGTCGAAGACCTCCAACGCAGCTCTCGACAGTCGGTTGGCGTTGAGCGTCGCAGCGCGGTTCACTCTTTGGTGGTTTGCTTGACGGCCATGTGTCGAGATGCTCGTTCGAGTCTATAGCGACCGGCGTCGTCGCGCGCGAGTCGACCGTCCTTCCTTTGTCGAGCGCGGGCGCGTCAGGGTGGGCGACCCGGCCCGTGGGTTGGCCCGACAAATCAAGTCGAGTGCACCTGCAACGAGACAATCCCAATAACGCCCGCAGTACAGAAGTTATCAAGTGCGGCGCGGCCCACGCTCTGGTTCACGGGTGCTCTTTGAGCTATCCGCAAGCGCGCCGCCCCGCTCACTGCGATGCATGGAGGCGGTGCAAGTTTCCTTCTGAATCCATGTAGACTAGCGAACACCAATGAGCGGTACCGCCAGCTTTGGAGGTCCAGTCCTCCTCCAAACAGTACTTCCCGTCATCCGTAATGGACCATCTGCCGGTTGCTTTGCTGACAGTCGCAGCCTTCGCGTCGGGGCGCGGATTCCGGAGAATTGCCTGAGCCGTCCGGGATTGTTCACCCAGCGTTGAACGGCGTCATACTGTCGGTTTACTGTAAAGGTGAATTCTGCACTGCAGAGTATTGTAGTTCGGCATCCGTTATCGTGACGGAATGCACACTGAACCGGGGCGAGTTGCCTGTGTCGCAGGAACTGCTGGACCGCCTGCCTCGACTGTCAGACTGGTACAACATCAATGACGACTTCTGGCCTGAGCCGGAACGCAATAACAAATTGGATTGGCCTGCAACGATGCGTGGCTTCGGAACCTCGCAGAAGGGGCAGGGTGAAGACGTCATCGATGAGGTTGCTGTTTGTGTGCTGAAAGTCGGTGTAGCTGACGCCGCAACCGGCGTCCGAGCCGCCATGCTCCCAGAAAGCCGCACGCGCGGCGTCGACGGCGACACCGCGACGCGATAGAAACGCGGCTCAGGTCCACCTATGGCCGGCCCAAATGGCTGACGCCACACATTGACCCTGGTCTCACGCCGAAAAAACGATAGTCGCGGCTTCAGCCGGCGGCGCCGTCGTCGTAGAGGTGACGGTTCGGGAAGTCGACTTGCGAGCAGAAGCCTTCTTTGCAGCGAGGGATGACTTTGCCGGAGCCTTCGTCGCAGCCTTCTTGACGCCTGCTGGCTTTTTCGACGTCGCGACCTTCTTGGCACCAACCTTCTTGCTCGCAGCGCTGGCTTTCGATGTGGCCTTCAACTTGGTCGACTTGCTCGTCGCGGGCGAATCCGACGAGGCGGCAGGAGCACTCTCAATCAGGAACTTGGTCCGGTCCTTGGCAGAGGCCAGCCACGCAGGTGCGGGACCGCGACCGCTCCATGTCAGCCCGGACTTGGGGTCCCGGTATTTTGCAGGCAGCGCACCTTTTGATTGCACTTTGCTAGCGGGAGTCTTTCCGCTGGGCGCACCGACAGGTCTTCCTGAAGACGCGGTACCGACTCCGTCGATGAAGAATTTCGTCCGGTCTTTCACGTCTTTAATCCAAGCGGGCGGTCGAGCATGGCCGCTCCACGTCTCACCGGTTTTTGGATTCAAGTATTTCGCGGGCAACTTTCCTTTGGTGGCGATTGGCGCCTTGGAGCCTCGACCGACTGTAACGCGACCGTTGGCCTTGGCGTCTCTTTTTGCTTTTGCTCTGGCTTCGATGTCTGCGGTAGTAAGCCCGTGTTTGAGCATCAATTCGCGAATTTGGTCGACGGCGGCTTGTGCTTGCTTTGCAAGAATGGTCTCCGCTTGCGCCTGAAGCTTTTTCATACGGGCCTGAATGTTCTCAAGGGTAGTCATGTTCTCCTCCGTGTGGTAGCACAAGGAACTATGACACAGCATTCTTGAAAAGAGTACCGAAACACCTTTGCTTGTATCGGGAGCCCAATCAGTTTATTCCCGGGGGCGAGAGGAGATTTTTGAGGAGCGAGATACGGGAAGGGGGCGGAAGCCACAGAGAAGGGGGCGTCGGTATTCGACTTCCATAAATCGACACACGGCGAAGAAGCCTGGCGAGCTCAAAGCCGGACGCACACGCAACGGCAATCAGACCAGCCTTCTTCGTCTCAAGGATTACTTGCCGGCATCAGCCTCACACTTTTTCATAAACGACGATTTCGCAGCGCCCGCGAGTGGCTTGCCGTCTTTTCCGACCGCTTTGCTCGCACATGCAGCGGAGACATTGCTCTTGTTGCCAGCTTCGCACTTCTTGATGAAGGAGGTCTTAGCAGCGCCGGCCAGCGGTTTTCCGTTCTTATCGATTGCCTGGGCCTCACAACTCGACCCTGCGGCCATGGGCGCGGGTTTGGCGGTCGCGGCGGCAGGTGCGGACGTTTGGGCGCACGCGATTCCGACCGAGAAGCATGTTGCCACAGCGACTGCGATAATCTTGTTCATAGCGATTCTCCGGGAAAAGTAAGGCTGTGCGCCTTGCTTGATTAACGCCCGGAGAGCTGCGACGTTGACGTCAGTCCATAGGAATTGTTGTTGCAGCGCCGTATCGGCCGCTCTCTCGCGGCTCTACTCACAGCCTCAAGTGAAGCGCTGGTCGCAAAGGACAGAGCGGTTGAAAAACGCTCCTAAGGGAGCGAAGCAATGACAGGTAGGGTGTTTCCCTAGCGTCTTCGACGGTCTCTTGAAACTGCATCACAGACGCGGGGATAGAATCGTTCCATGCCCGCTATGGCAGTTTTGGCGTTCAGAAGGTGAGTCGCAACGGGTGTCTACTAAGGATTGGGAGGAGACCATGGCGCCGATGACGGCAAGCCGCTTGGTCGTGTCGATTTGTCTGGCGGCCCTCATGTCTGCGTGTACCGTCGCGCCTGGCGTGGCGACCAAGAAGCCAACCGAGGGAACCGCGAAGGTTCGCGCTGCGATAGAGAGCGCAGTCGCGTCATCAGACTCGGAGCTGACAAAAGACAGTCCGACGTCAAATGGTCGTCGGCAGACAACCATTCAATGCGACACCGTTGGAAGCATGTTCGTTTGCACGCAAGGCGAGGCAATCTGCTGGTGGAATCGTCGTACGGGATACGGCTGCAACTGACGGCAGGTTACTTTTATAAGTATGTCGCGACTAGGCTCCGGGAACGCGATGTTTCGACCCGAATCGATTCGCTGAGGAATCCGTCCCGAGGAAACTCCCTACTAAGAGCGCGGCTGCGTCCGCCCGCTACTCGCGAGCAACGACTCGAAATCGTTAAGCGAAAGAGGCTTCAAAAGTTGACCATCGAAACACGACATGTCAAAGCGTTCGTCGACGTCGTCGTGCGCCGTGAGGGAAAAGATGGACCGGGATGCGTATTTTTCTGACGCACGAAGTCGCATACACAGCTCGTGACCGTTGATGTCCGGGAGCCCGATGTCCAGAAGAATTAGCTCGAACACGCCTTCGCCGCTCGTCGCAACTAGCGCTTCTGAGGCATTGCAAGCAAGCGTGACTTGGTGCCCCCTCGAGCGCGCGATTTCGGCGAGCAAATCGGTCGTAGCGCTGTAATCGTCTACCAAGAGGAGTTTCATCTGAAGTGCTCCCAACACTCGACGCGCGGATTCGTTAAGCACCGTGGCTTGCAGTGTACTCCAGCGTCGACAACCGAATGTGCCACTTGAGCTTTGAGACTGATGTCCAATTGCCTTCCATTTCGGCCGACCTGAGTGCGTATGATGGGCGATATCTTTCAAGGTTCATCGGCACGTGCCGAGTCTCCAAGGAAGGTGCAGCGGTCACATTCCGAACGGCAATACCGTAATGGCAGCCCGGTTTCCCGTGTCTTGTACGGCGACAAAAGAGCTGTGGTCCGGCTCGCTAATGAAGACGTTAAGAACCGAATTGGAGCCAGAACCGCCGAGAAGCACACACCGACTGCGTCTATCATCGCGCGAGTAGCGGTTGGCAAGAGGGAAGACCGTTCCCTTGTCCGGACCTTCACGTGCGGTTTAGTTCAAGACCGGCGCGCGTCCGACCATCTCATTGCAAAATGCGAACTTCTCCACTACGCCGCAGCTCTCTGTCGGCTCTTGCGTTGAGGAGCGCGTCGTAAGCCGATGTTTGCTCATCGCACTTGCGAGGTTCCAAGGTGATGCCGTCGCAACGTTCGACCGTCCCGGGCTCGGCAGCAGAAGTGGGCGGCCATGAGGCCGCGATTGCTGAATGGCAGAGTCGTGTGCGGCGCTTGAGTACCTACAAACTGGTTGAACTTGAATAGTGTACCGACCGGCGCGGATAGTCGCCGTTGACATAGCCGGCGACCCGTTACGGCTTACGCCGGAGTAAACGCCACCGCGCCGACGTCCGAGATTAGCGTAAAGCTTCGAAAAAAGCGGTAAGTCTGGTCGTCGACCGTTATTCGGTTCAAACCCACATGGGTCCGTTTAAGCAATTCGTCCACTACACCTGCAGAAATTGTTCCTTGGTCAGTCAGTTTGCCGTCTTCGTCGGCGGGGTCACCAACTAGCACAGAACAGAGGTCGGTACCTCGGCGCATCACGACCACGCACTTGCCCTCTTCGAGAGAAATTTCCAGATATGCGGCCAGTGTGCGCAGCGACTCGGGCGTATGCCCGTCAGAGCCGGATGTCGAAGCTAAAGCGTTCCCCATCTTGCCGTCTCCGTCCAAGGATATGGGTTCAGTGCAGAAGCTTACTCCCAAGGCGAACGGATGTCGCTCTCGCCGGCGACGCTCGTCGTCGCAGTGCGTGCGGGCGCCCCAGCAAGGCGCCATCTCAACGCGCGTTCGACACGTTGACCAAGGGCTCGTTCCGGCTTAACTCCGCGAAGTCCAGCTACCCCGAAATATTCGGTTTCACAACTCACAGATGCAACGTCAACAAGGCGGACAAGGGGCGCGTTGATGCAATGAACGGCACGAAGCCGTCTCATCGACTCGACGGGAGATAAGCATGAAAACGCTCACTCAGAAGCTCGCAGCAATCGCCGCGCTGTCAATCGCCTTCGCGGGAACCGCATCGGCTGCAACCAATTGGGATGCATCGCATCCGCGTCGCGCTGAGGTCAATCAGCGGCTGGCCAATCAGGACCGCCGAATCCATCAAGAAGTCCGGGAAGGCGAACTGTCACGTGGCGAGGCGATGCGGCTGCATCGCGAAGACCATCAAGTGCGTCATGAGGAACGTCTGATGGCGAGCCAAAACGGCGGCCACATCACCCGTCAAGAAGACCGAGCGCTCAACCAGCAGGAAAATCGGGTAAGTCGGCAAATCGGTCAGTGAATCTGAAAGCCGCAGCGCCGAATGGATGATTTCTCTTCGGCGTTGCGGGCGCGAATGCACCTGCGCGAGCAGCGGTTAGGGCTTACGTAGTTTGTTTAACAAGGAACTGATGTTCTGGGCATAGCCCGCGACACGGGTGTCGGATGTCGCCACACTCGCAACGAAAATGAGTGAATCAATGAAAAACATGTTTTTGGTCCTGTTGGGAAGTGCTCTGCTTGCATCTGCCGGCGCCGCGAGTGCTGAAGGTTGCTTGAAAGGCGCGGTAGTCGGTGGTGTCGCTGGTCACTATGCTGGGCATCACGCGGTAGTCGGCGCCGTCGGTGGCTGTGTCGTCGGGCGGCATCTCGCCAAAGAGAAGCGCAAGCAAGCTGCCGCTGAGGCGCAATCGCAGGAGCACGGGCAGATGCAGCCGACAGTCATGCGCTGAGCGGCGGCGTTGGCACGGTCAGTCTGTGGGCAGCAATCAAATCGGCTCGAGGCTTGAGCATCGGGCGACGGCGTCAACGCAAACCTTGTGCAGCAGCGAACACGCCGCTCAGCGCCTCTTAAAAGCGTCTCTCAGGACGCAGTGCTTTGGGCGTGTGTGTGGGGTGAGTTGCCGGCTCGTTATCGACGCGCTGTGAGCAAAGATTCTTCGGAGTCGGCGGAGCGCTATTGCTTGCGCGGCAGCATGAAGCGCTCAAGAAGCGCGGTCGTCTGCTTCTCGGCATCGTTCTCAAGCGCCGGTGAGTACATATCGGCGACCGTGCGCTTCGCGGCCTTTCCGAAACTTGTAGGTTCGACGTTGGTTGCGTCGCTGATTGCGTCGGCGCAGGCGAACCACGCCTCGATGTCTTTTCCGAGCGAAATTAGGCGGCCGTGGGTTGTTTTCAGACGAATGCCGTGCCCTACGACCAGCGTGAAGCCGAGGAACATGCCGGCAGCCATGCACGTGACGAAAGCGGTGCCCCACTGAACGATGTCAATATCGGCAGCCCAAAGCATGGCGGCCGCCCAAAGCCCAACGCCCGTGCCGACGCCGAGGCCCGCGAACGCAAAGCCTACGGCGCGGGTCTCGCGGAGCAACTCTTGGACGATTGTCGCTCCAAATGATTTGTTGTGTGTAGCCGGCTTGGGCAGTGGTTGTGACCTTTTGCTTTTGTAAAAATCGTTCCCCAATGGGTTGCAGCGTAGGGGTCTTGGCAAAGGACGTCTGTCCGGTGGAAAACATTCTGTCGTTTCCGGACCGCGCGTCGCGGGGAAACGTGCCGAAGACCACTTGGAGGACAATGCGGGCTTCTGACTCTATCCCGGAGCTGACGTGGCATGGAAGGGCAACCGCCTGTGCCTTTTACCGGCGGCTTCGTGGAATCACACCTGTTGGACTGGCTGTGGGGCGCACAACGCGAAGCTCGTGCAGGCGAAGCGTTGCGCCGTGAGAGCGCGACATGGGTTGACTACAATGTGGATTGACGACCCGCCGACGCAAATTCATGACCAGCCAAACTCATCTCCGCGATGTGCTCACATTGGACGAAGTGCAGTCTCTCGCCGACATCAAGACGTTCGCGCGCGGGAAAGCGTACTTCCATTAGGCAGCCGTATCGCGACTCGACGAGAGCGGCGGAGCCTTGCGTGCAAACGTCAACGGAACAAGCCGCTACAGTGTCGAACTGAAGGTCGGACGCGACGACGAACTCGCGTACGAGTGCGATTGCCCGGTCGGACAAACAGGCACTTTCTGCAAGCATGTCGTGGCTGTTGCGCTCTCCTGGCTCGAAAATTCCGGCGTTGAGGTCTTTCATCCGGATGAGTCAGAGCCGACGAAGACCAGAAAGAAGCGCAAGACCGCCGAAGAGCTTATCGCCGAGTACGTGGCCACGTTGGACGACGACGCCATGCGAGAACTGCTACTCGATGCGGCTGAGCGCGACATGGTGCTGCGCGACAAATTGCTTTTTGCAGCGCGAGCGGCCAGCGCTCACGACCTACCCGGCATGAAGGCGGCCGTGAGAGATGCCACGAGAATCGGCCGGCCCCTCGATTGGCGTGAGTCCGGTGCATACGGCGACGGACTATTCTCGCTCGCCGACGCGCTTCGCCAACGGCTCCGAGGGCCAGCAGCTACGCAAGTTGTTGAACTCGCCGAGTTGGCCGTCTCAGGTGCGGAGAAAAGTCTCGAGCAGATTGACGACTCCAACGGCGATGTGATGCCAGGCATCCTCGAACTGGCAGCAGTTCATCTCGAAGCGTGCAAGCAGACATCTCCCGACCCGGTGAAACTCGCGGACCGCTTGTTCCGATATCAATCTGAGGGAGCGTGGGACACGTTCTACGACGTATTGCCCAAGTACGCCGAGCCGTTGGGCGAACGAGGAATGCTGCGCTATCGAGCGCTTGTGGAAGAGGCGTGGCGCCAGTTTCCGAGCCTTTCGCCGAAAGATGGTTTGCGCCGGTCGTTTGACGGCAATCGAACTCGGCTCGAACATGCAGCCATTAGCCTCGCCGAGTTCGACGGCGACGTGGACGAACAGATTGCAATTCGACAGGAGGACCTCTCGGCACCGTATCGATATCTGCTTATTGCAGAGATTTGCGTCCAGAATAGACGATACGATGAAGGCCTTGACTGGGCTCGGCAAGGGCTCGTTGCTTTCAAAGAGCCGGACCGACGTCTGCTTGACTTCTGCGTCACAGAATATTTGCGGCGCGGTGACTCGGTCGAAGCGAATTTGTACGCCTGGGTGCGTTTCGAGCAGCGACTAGATGCAGAAGGATTCGCGGCCCTGATGGAGGTAGCGCGAGCCACGCACAGCGTCGACCAAGCGCGCGAGCGAGCGTTCGCCCTTCTTTGGGCGCTTGTAAAGAAGGAGGAGGCTTCGGCTGCCGTGAATAAGTCGGCCTGGCACCACCCGAGGTCGCGCACGGCTATCGTCGAAATTCACCTCGCATCGAAGGAGCACGACAAGGCGTGGGAAGCTTTCGCCGGCGGTGCAGTCGCGACGAATTTGTGGGCAACCATGGCGTCAATCCGAGCGAAGACCCATCCGCGC
Organism: Caballeronia megalochromosomata; assembly: GCA_001580565.1. Taxonomy (GTDB): domain Bacteria; phylum Pseudomonadota; class Gammaproteobacteria; order Burkholderiales; family Burkholderiaceae; genus Caballeronia; species Caballeronia megalochromosomata. The sequence continues at coordinate 66,364 of LRBF01000060.1, forward strand.
GATGCCATCGCTCTCTACCACCGTTTGCTGCCAATCGCAGCGGAGCAGGGCACGAGAAAGGCTCGCTACGAGGAAGCGTTCAGTATCGTGCGAAAGATTCGGAGTCTGAGAGCAGAACTAGGAGAGCAGAGTGAGTTCGCGAAGGAACTCAACGTTATTCGAGATGCGTACGGCGCCAAACGCAATTTCATGAAGTTGCTTGCGACTTTGACATGAGGCGATGCGGTGGTGGCGCCTGAAATGAGGCAAGCCCTTAATTGCTTCATGGGCTCGCAAGCAATTTCGCGACGAGTGTTCTTGTCCGAAAAACTACTCTCCGCGCTTCATTAGAGCATCGCTCTAGGCCGAGAAGTCGCATTGTTCAATGCGCATATGGCATAGTGCGCTGATTGCAATCACGAAAGGGGAAAGTCCTGGCTACGCTGCAGTCGATTCAGGCGAAGATTGCGAAACTTCAAGCTCAATCGGACGCAATCACCAAGAAGAAATCGGCGAATGTCATTGCCGAGATTCATTTGTTGATGGCAGAGCACGGAATAACGATGGATGACCTTGGCTCCGCGTATGGTGGCACGAAGCGTGGCAGCAAGATGGCGATGAAGTCAGCTTCGGTCAAGGGAGCGCCGAAGGCGAGACATAAGGACCCAAAGTCGGGAGCGACTTGGAGCGGACATGGACGCGCGCCGGGCTGGATTGCGAACGCAAAGAATCGCGACAGGTTTCTTATTGATGGCGATGCCGCGGGCGTCTCGACCGCCGCCAAAACATCGCCGAGGTCTGTCGGCAATTACGTTAGGGGCCCGCAGCCCGCGCTGTACCGCGACCCTAAGTCGGGGGCGGAATGGAGTGGTCGCAGCAGAGCTCCGACGTGGCTGGCGAGTGCTAAGAATCGCGACCGTTTTCTAATTGATGGCAATGCGTCGACCGTTTCCGCTGCCGGCAAAGGTTCGGCGAAGGCCGCCGGCAATTATATTCGTGGACCTCAACCTCCAAAGTATCGCGACCCCAAGAGCGGCGCCGAGTGGAGTGGTCGCGGAAAGGCGCCGGCTTGGCTAGCCGCTGCGAAGGACCGGTCGAAGTTTCTGATTGACGGCGCGGCGGCCGCCGCTACTGACGTCGAGCAAGGTGCACCGAAGAAGGTCGCGGCGAAGAGAGTAGGGGCGAAGAAGACCGCCGCGACGGCATCAACGAAGCAGGCGGTTGTGACGAAAGCTTCGGCGACTTCGGAGAAGACTGCTGCTGGCAAGAACGCCGCCGCGGAAAAGTCGACGTCCGCAGCAAGGAAGGGACCGCAGGCTGGGGGCAAGAAGGCTGTCGTCAAAAAGATTGTGGCAAAGAAGGCTGGGAGCCAAGCGACACCAGAGAGTGCCGTCGACTCGACAACGCTGCTGCCTGAGACGAGCGGGAGCGAAGTTGACGACGTTACCCCGGTTGCTTGAAAGGTATTGTGCTGCGCCCCTTCCGACGACTTCCAGCGGTTGCAGACCGCTCGCCGAAGGGGTCGCTGCAAGCCGAATGCATGTGCCGCACGCCACGCGTGGAGCACTTATGGCACTCTGTACGAATCTTGTCGGCACCGCTCCATGTCGGGGAACCCTTGGTTGTCTATCAAGCGTCCTCCGCCGAAGTCGCTCACCATCGATGGCGCCGGCGACGCTGCTGTGAAAGGCATCGACGACCCGCGGCAAAAAGCGAAGCTGGTCACGGCAAAACAATGATTAAACCGCCACGGCGTGCCGACTTCACTCTTTCGAGGCTGTCGCAGTAAATACTCTCGTTCGATGTACGACCCGACCTCCGGGAAACCCATGCGTAGGAAAGTACTTCCTTCTGCGCGAACTGCAAAAATGGCGACCTGAGCATGTGAAGGCGAAGGGCTAGTCGTCGACATTTCCTTCGCTGGAACACTCGCAGCGAGTCCCGGTATTCGGACGCAATTAGTGGCTGACATTCCCTTGAGGGGAAGATGCGCTCGCGAACGAAACTTGCGCATAGAAGCCGTCCGTGTCACTCGTTTGCTGCGGAAGGACCGTCTCATATCCAATCTGTTGCAGAGCGGAAGCCACTTTCGCTGTGTGCAATAGACAGGAATGTCTATAGCGCGACGGAGGGGCGTCCGGATGCTCGTGAGAATCAAGAACGTCTAGTTCGAATACCTCGATTGCTTGCTTGGCAAAAATCTTAGTTACCGGCTTGTTTTTAAACTGCCGGAGCGAGTCAAGCAAGCCTACGAGTTTGTGCTGCAGTGGAATCGTGAACGTATGCGTTTCTTCGCGACTTAGGGCAATCGACACAGCGCGGTTCTTGTTCCAATGGTCGATGGCGTTCCAAACGTCTGGCTCAGCGGGATTTGCAAGCCAGTTCAAACGGGCGTCTCCCATGTGAAGGACCAGGGCAACCATCGGCATCTTCGGGCCTCCCATTGGAATGGCATCAAAGACAGCGTGCGTTTCCCCGATGTAGCGGGTCGGGTCAAAAGAGACGACTTGTTCAAGCACAGGCCCGCGGAGGCGGGAATTAGCCTGCTTATATTCACTCGCTGGCGCGATGATGCCGAGTGGGATACGAGATGCGACGTTGAACTTCTTCGAAGCGGTGGCGGCGTTCAGCATTTGATTTCAGTTATCGAATTAACCCCTCGTTGTGGGGAACGGAGAGGAGATTAACGACAACGGCCGTATAAAACAAGGTTTAAATTGCAAGGCTGCTCTAAGCTGTTTTGTCCCGTATAAATACTTAAGCCCGGCGACCTTTTATCTATCTTCACCAGCGTACACCACTGCTTACCTGACTTCTTCTAACTGGGTCATGAGGTGCAGCGAAGGCGGCGTCGGCGTCGCGTCGGCTATTGCAGCAGCGGTCGGAGGAATTTTTTCTCCCGGCTAAAACCGACTTCTACACGAGCTTTATTTTTGAGCTCGTGTCATGGATTTCAATCAGTCGTTTGCGTGCGCTGAACAGCCCTCTCTTAACACCGAACTGCCGCAAAGCGGAATTGGCGCATTAGACTTATTCGATTGCGTCGAGCTTTTCGCGGGATGCGGTGCGATGGCGCTTGGTTTGGCTCGCGCCGAATTCGCGCATACGTGCATGGTCGAATTCAACCCACAGGCGTGTCGGACGCTGCGTGACAATTTCGTGTCTGAGACAAGGCTCAACCAACCGTCAATTTTGGAGCGAGATGTACGTGGTATCGATTGGACTTCCTTCTTGGGCACGTCTCTGGTCGCGGGAGGGCCGCCGTGTCAACCATTCTCAAACGGTGGCTTATCGGCAGGGGAGCACGACACGCGTGATATGTGGCCGGAGGCCATTCGGGCTGTACGGGAGATTCAACCTAAGGCGTTTGTCTTCGAAAATGTAAAGGGACTTCTGAGAAAGTCCTTCTCAGATTATCTTCGAAGCATTGTGACCTCTCTTGAGCGAGGCGGGGACGTTGACCCTGGCGCCGTGATGCGCTACGAGGTCGTCGTCATTCCGGTGAATGCGGCCGATTTCGGGGCAGCGCAGATGCGGGAGCGAGTCCTCATCGCTGGCGTTCGCCGAGATGTCGGACAACTCACGTCATTTCCTCGACCCACACATAGCCTCCAACGCCTTGTCTGGGATAAATGGTGCACCGGGGAATACTGGAAACGACACGGTCTTGAACGACCACACCTCGCGACAATGTCGCGTGCGGAGCGTGCGGCGTTAAGGGGTGTTCTGCGGTCAAGCGTTGAGCCGATGGGCTTGCCTTGGCAAACATGCCGGGACGTATTCGCTGGACTTGGCGAACCAGGCGCGTCGAATTGCATGCAGGGTCATGAATGGCGTGGCGTTGCAAAACAGTATCCCGGTCACGCCGGCAGCACTTGGGATTTGCCTGCAAAGGCCCTCAAAGCCGGCGTTCACGGCGTGCCAGGCGGCGAAAACATGGTCGTCAATAACGACGGCAGCGGCCGATACTTTACGGTGCGAGAGGCGTGTCGACTGCAGGGTCTGCCCGACAACTTTCTGCCAAGCGGCTCTTGGTCACAAGCGATGCGGCAGCTCGGAAACGCGGTTCCCGCGCAAATCGCCGAAGTTGCAGGGCGCTGGCTTGCGAATACGTTGCGCGGTGAATGCTCTTCTCAGTGATAGGAAGAATATGAAGTCCGCCGTGCGGACGGAACGGCCGAAGAGCTGGTACCAGACCAGCTTTGAAGTGAGTCGCGCGAGCGATGCCAATCGAAATTGGTGATAGACCACCGCAACGTTCGCCACTTTCACTTCACGCCCTGGAACGAGGCTCAGAATAGGCATCTCTAAACGTGAGTTGATTGACGCCAGCAAATTGTCAGACGCTGCTGTGACATCTTTGACCGGGTCCTCGCCGATTGAAATGACGATGAGCATACTAAAGACATCAAGATGTTAGGCAAGTTGCGCCGCAAGCCGCAACTTCGACGAGGCGTCCGCCCCGTGTTGCGCTCCTCTCAGGACCGCATCCTGTCGGCAGTTAGCGCCGGCAGAGAAGTCGTGTCCGCTTCTGCGCAATGCGCTGAAGCAAATCGCGACGTTGGCCGGAAAAGAAGTCCATACAGAACGAGATTCTTCGTGAGGCAGCGGAGGTGGCGGACTTGCGCAAATGGATTGCGCGCTCGCCCTCATTGCAGACGGACGGGCGTGAAGCAGGTATGTAACGTCCTCGAAGCATCTTTTGTAGTCTTTTTGCTGCGCATTTTGCGACGTAATTCCTCAAAAGCGCTTACTCGGCAGACCGATTTTGAGCGAGCAATGCGTCAAACGCGTCACGCGCTGCTTGTAACTCACCCATTGCCGCAGCTAGACGCACAAGTTTAAGCTGCGGAGGCGCGGTGCCGTTTGCTGCTTCGAAGTACGCTGCAAGGGCGCTCGACGCGGTATGCACCTCACGAGTGGCGTTTGCGACCCGCCCGATAGCTACGCGTTCGTGTCCATGTCTTGCTGTCTCGCGCACCCTCTTTCTTTATAGATTTGATTGATGCTAGCCTGCGTAGCCGTCCAGCAAATTGGTGCACCTCGCGCCTCTTATGGCGTCGTACGATGAGCCAAGCTGCGAAGGGCACGACAACGGTTGGCCAGTATTGCCTCAGATAGTCAAAGAAGTAGTTGAGAGTGCACGCGTCGCCTTCAGTCTTCGATTACGTCCATTAGGTAAGCTAAGCGTGGAACCCAGACTTCCATTGGCAGGGACGCTCTCAACGTTTAGCGGAGGCCGGCTTATCTGCGGAGGAGCCGTGTTTTGTACGTCAGAGTCACGCGACTCAACCGAAATCCTGGCGACGTCGCTTCAGTCCTTCCTTCTATTTCCGACGATGTGGAGGCAATCCTCTGAGTTCCTCCTCGTAGAGCCCGGCGCGTTCGGAAGCCTCCATCATGCTGCGTAGGCTCGCCTTCTGCTCCTTCCCGAGCTTTCTTTTGAATGCAAGTACCGAACGCCTCAAGATGCGCTCACGCCCTTCCGTAACGTCCACGCCAGGAAGAAGTCCCGCGACGATGAGCTTATCTAGGTATGCGGACGAAACGTGCAGAATTTTCGCCGCCTCTTCGCGCGTGAGTTCATCAGAGTCCACAATCATCCTCCGTCGTTCGGGGTTCAGAGCATTGGGAGGTTCTATTCAACCTCACAATACTTAGTGGAAACGACGCCCTTGCTGAAGTCAGCGAATTGAATGGCAGTCGGTCACCGGCTGAGGCGTCGTGATTTACGACGCCGGGCGCTGCGGTTCAACGGCTGCGGTCGAGCAATATTGACGATTACGCCACCATCCGGCTTGATATCCCACAATAAGGGCGTTCCTACTTTTATGCCGAGGGCTAGACGAACTGCTTTGGGGACGACCGTCCTTCCACGTCTGTCTATTACCGAGCTTGGCGAGTCTGTCTCCTCGAAGTCCCGAACGGGACCATCTAGCCATCGCGATTGTGCAAGACACTGAACGCCGCGAGCATGACCTCCTCAATTGTCGCGTTAGGACTTCCTACATGTGCCTCCAGTCCGTACGCTCGGGACTCGAATCGCTCGACCTGGATGTGTGCGGTGTCCGCCTGAAGCGAAATGTTCAGTCGCGCTATTCGCTGCGGCGGGTGATGCCCGGCTCGCAATTCATTCACAAACACGGTCGCGGTGTTCAGTGAGACATACGGTGGGAACACCCCCTCATAACCATGCGAGGTCATTGCGTCGAGACATCGTTTCCATACCGGGGTGCGGGGGTCGCACTCTGCCGCGACATCGTAGGAAGGAGCCACGGCCACGTTTCCCGGCTCCGACTCGTGACTTCCAGCGTAAGCTACAAGCGTCGTACGGTGGTACTCAATCGCGAATCCGCGCGTCATTTTTTTTAAGTGGCGGAACTGCTCATTGTTTGCGAGACACTGTAGCGGAGTTTTCCCGCCAAGGTTGCCACGACGCGACTTTAGGTAATGCAGTCGCGCATCGGCAGGTGCAGGCCACAAAATTCGGCAGACCTCGTACAAGCGCGCACGATGTTTTGCTTCCTGAATGAAGACCTCAGGGTAGTAGTTCTGCTCATCCACGACGATGAAAAACACACTGCCACTCGCAACTAGCCGACGGAGTGTCGCCCTTGTTACTCCGAGACGAGAGCAGAACGTCGCCTCATCCATGAGCCGGCCCGCGCGAACATCTGCACGTCTGTTGTTCCTTTCCGCCTCGCCCAGTTGTGCGATAAGGGTATCGGCTGTTTCCAGCGGCTCCTCCGTGTTCTCTTTTAGGGGGAGGGGCGGAAGCTTGGTGCGTATGGTTCTTGCGCCAGTCGCGGGGTCGTGGGCGGTCAGCCATGTTGATTGCTGCGCGATTAAAAATATCATTCCTCGGTCAGGATAGTGCCGTAGCAATCGTGCGGCCGTCGCGCGCAGAGCCAAGACATTGTCGGCGCCATGCAACTCAGTGAGCTCACTTAGAAGAGCGTGCGCTCCCAACAACGCGTTTGTTCGCTCGTCCGGTGTGGTCACAGAGCCCCTCCGTGTAGCTTGAACTTACTGATTACGGTCTTGAAGTCGGACCGCATCCGCCTCGGAATGACCACGGAACGCGGGAGATGTTCGAGCGGGCTCGTTACGGTCCGCCGAGTTCCAACTCAAACGTCGACGCGAAATTGAAGCAGCGCTCGGCGAGTTCTCCTGCGCAGGCGTCGGGAATAGAGCTCGCTCGACTGACTATGGCCGGGTGTGAGCGATATGCCACTACTCGGCCCTCCTGCCAAATCCAGGCGCCTGCCTGAAGCCAAAAATGGCGCTCAGATGCCAACACGCGAATTTCGGACTGGACGTACAGTGGAGGTAGAGCGTCGCAGTCGAATTCAATGCCCTGTGCACGCACGAGCGGCCACAATTCAGCTACAACAGTAAGGGGCGTCACCATTGGGTTGCCGGAAAGCTCTACCCCAACTGAACGAATGTGGTCGCGCCGCTCATTGATAGTAATAAACCAGTTGTTTTCGCTTTGATGTACAAACCATTGGCACACGCACACCGAGTCCGCGCCGGAGTCCAACATCATTTCGACTCGTATCACGATGCGCCTCCCTCAGCAAACGTTCCATTGCGGCCATCTGGGGGACGCACTTCCTTCACGGGCGGCGTGGCAAGGAGCTGCGGGAGTGCCGCTGACGAGAACTGCTGCAGACCGTGGACGAAATTCGAGGAGCACATCAAGTGGGCCCTCTTTGACACGTTAGGTATCCGACACCGCTTCGGCAGCACGTCTCGTGTGTCGGCGCTCCACGCTGGCGGCCCAACAACTCGATAACGACGACCTGAGGCGGTAAACCCGTGGGGCGTGGTTGATGTCCGTTATCGCAGAGCTGACCAAGCCGATTCGTCATCTAGTCGCTCGCCGAGGGAACGCCGTTCGAAACGGTCTTCGGTCTCGATATCGGATGAACAACCGATGGCTTTCGTCATTAGCAGATGTCAAGAAGAGTGAGGTGGTTCGACCAAGTAGTCGCCGTCGAGCATTGCGAGTGTGACGTCCTTCACGTTCTCAACCTTATAAATAGTCGTCCACGCATTCCAGACATATGCCGAGTCAAAGCTGAAGCCGGGTGGGCCAACTAGCTTATACGTTCGACCCGTCTGGGTTATTCCTTTCCGAGAAGCGACGTCGAACTTCACGATTGCCGAACTAACGCGAGCGCTGAGCGTCTCAGGTCTAGTGCCCACGAAATAACGTTGGCCATCGTCGACCTCGAAAATTCGCCACTCTGTGAGTGTGATTTCGGACTCTTCGGATACTGACCTCGTTTTCCAGATGGGCATGTTTGCAGCGCTCCGCATTGAAGGCATTGAGTCCGCGTCACCCCGCACCGTGAATGACTCGGCGTCTTTGAATTGCTCTTAACGTTTGCCTCCCGCACTGCGGGAAGGGTGTCGTTCGGCAACTTCTGGGCATGTCCAAATGTCGGGTAAAGCGTCCGCTGAGCGTTGCAGGTCGGTCGTCTCTGGAAAGTGTCTTAGTAACCCCACGGCGACGGAACGGACCAGGTCAAGCATCGACACGTCACCCTCGACGAGGCTCTCAAGGAAGAGCCTTGTTTCAATGACAGACTGAGTACGTTGCGCTGGCGTCGTCATCTCCATCTCCTGCAAATGTCCCGTCGCTTTCAAGGATGCGCGCTTGGCGTCATACGGCCGCCTTGATTGTCGTATCGGACGCCAATCCCTCGTCTCTAAGGCGGTAGTCCCGATTCGGAGAGAGAGCGCCGGGCAGCACTAAGTCCCGAATTTGCCGAGCCAGGACGATGCCAAGCGGCTCTGCTTGAGGGAGGTTCACGTCTTGACGAGTGCGATTTTCTTCGCACTTCTTGAAGGCTAGCACAACCTTTGGAGAATGCAAGACCGCCGAGCTCAGGCATTCGTGCGAGCCATCGCTGCCGCGATTATGTCTTCCGGGTCAAGGAATCGGTCGAGAGAGTCGGCGTTGAGGAGGTACAGGAGTTGCAGGAATAGGCTGAGGGAAATTATGCCGTTATTTATCTGTGTACTTAGTGCGCGCTGCGACACTGCCGTCCCTAGTCTTCGAAGTCGCTCAGCAAAATCTTCGATATTCTCGGTGGGTTGCCGCGCGAGCTCGGCCTCACATACCGCGCGCGCCCGCTGTTCCCAGGTATCCGCTACGCGAACGGCGCTGCTCCACCGTTCTGGCATCCGTGCGCCCGTGACTGAGACAATTTGAAGAAACAGACTGAGCCTCAGCGTGCCGCGCGAGATGCGGGAAACGACTGAGCGCGGTTGGGCCGCTATGCCGTTCGAGGCCAGCGCTTCCATCAAACCGTCGTATGACACGTCTTTCCGCGCTAGTACGACTCGAGTTGCGCGGGAAGCCAGTTTCGCCCAAACCGTTTCAATCTCGCTCATCAAAGTGCTTGCGTTCTGTGATTTTTTTTGGCTAGACTAAGTGCGTAAAAATACGCACAATGGATGCGCGCTGACACAAGCAAAAAAGCATGCGGCGCGACGGTTCCGCGCAGCCAGTTGTTGGTTTCAGCCAGGCGAGTATACAGTGGGCGCCCGGTATGCCCCATCGGTGCTCGGTGGGGATTTGGGGAGTCTGTCTCATCCTTTGTTTGCGCTCGGAGGCGCATTTCATCGGGCATCCTTGAAACCGCGCCCTGGTCATGCCATTTAATGTCTAGGTCGCGCAACAAGTCATCCGGTTTTGAACCCAATCGCAGCCGCCGGAATAAGTAAGGTATCCGAAGTATACGTAGGGGTGGTCGGCGCCTGTCTGATGGTACGTCAAGTCACTTCACGGGGGGCAGTTGCTATCAAGTGCTCGTGGACGATGCGCTGCTGTATTCACGCCAGAGGCGAACCTCAGACTCGGACTTTGGGTTGCGATGTGAAACCGTTTTTACGTGTGCTTTTGTCGGGGCTCTGCTTTAAGCGACTGAGGGGAGGCGTGATGAAGGGCTCCGGGGGGGCTATTGATTGAGGCAAACGCTGGCCATGGCTGACCTGTACGCCACTGCGACAGACATCGGGCGCAGTTTGCACGGCACGGGTTGCTGCGGCCTCGTGCAACCTCCCTCGCAGCCTTCTACGTTGGGCGGGGAGTGCTAGGGTGTTCCCAAAAAAAATCCGATTCGCGAGTTATCAATTCGCCGACGTCACGAAACATATTGCCGCTTGAAGACGAGGGCGCCGGCTACAAGCAACCGACGTAAATTAATTGAGCCATTAAGACAATCTGCGAAAGTCACTTGGAAGCTCGAGCGGGCGCCGGTCTACCGCGAAGAGCAAGGCAGGCACGAAAAAGCGGCAATTCAATAACAAAAAACTTGACGCCGCCGCGCCAAGGCATATCATAGCTATGGAAGATGACGAAGATGCGATAAAGCAGTCCCTGTACGGAGTATGGTCCGCAATTGATAACAAATCAAGGAATTTCTGAAAATATTTTTGAAAATTTTTGGTGCGGTGGACGGGGTTCAGTCTCAGCGCCAGGAGCCTCGGGACGCAGGGCTTGATGGGCGATTCTGCGCCGACGATTGCGATGGTCTTCTGGTCGCTGACTTTGCGTGCTGGTCATTGGAGCCTCACTTCCTCGGCCGCACGCTTGCTGCGGAATAGTGACTTAAGGCTGGTCGGATATGTTCTCAATGCAGGACTCCATCGAGCGTCAGCATCGCATCAGCGTCGACCGATGCAGCGCCGAAGCTATTGACGAATGCGAGCGATACTTCCGGGCTGGGTGCATTCACTTCCAGGCGCCGATTCAACGCTTGCTAGTGGCACCAACGCGCGCGCCGGACTTCTTGTGGCCTATGAAGAACACGTTTGCGTCGTCTTACCCCGTTCTTTGTGGCCGTCGGGGTGACGCACGAGGGGCCAACGCGGGAGCGGAGCTGACGCGCAGGCCAGGTGCCGGCCGGCACAAAACTCGTGTAATGAAGGCGCGAGGCAGGGTAGGCGACGCGTCGCACTCACATGGCGGCGCAGCACGCCTATATGTGTGAACCATGAACGAGCTCGCAAATCTGGATGGCGCAGCGTTGTCTCTAGACCCCGTGCGTTCCCGTTACCAGTGCATTGAAATGCCCGACTCGTTGGACTCGAACGTGTACATGGCTGAGAAGCGGAAGAGCTACCGATTGCCCGCTAAACAGTTCCGAACGCCTTCCAACGCAAGCGATAGCCTGAGCTTCTTGCTTCCGAAAATAACAACCCTGGACCAGGCCGTCGAAGCACTGCGTTTTCGCGGCGTCGAGAAGCCCGCCGACCCTCATAACATTGATGTGGGGGAGGCGGTCCAGCAATACGCCCGCCTCCCTCTCGCCTATCTCGCCACCAGAGAGGTAGGCGAACTGTTCCTGCAAATCCTAGCAGCTATGCGGCTCTCGTCGACGCTGAGAGACCCGTGCGCAATCAGGTATGCCAGATTCTACAATGACCAAGATATTGCTGGAACTCTGGAACCGCCCGCTGCGCCCGACTTCCTCCATAGCCTTGAAGGGACAGCATTTAAGCTGGTTGGTGTCGCCGGATGCGGGCGAACCGCATTCCTCCAGCGGGTTCGCGCAGCTTTGGGGAGACCGCGCAAGATGGTTCGTGAAGCGGGAAGTGGGCCACGGGAAATGTATTTTATGCCCGTCTTGATAGTCAGTTGGCCAAAGAGCGGAACGAAGAAGGAACTTTTCCAAAACTTTAGAAGTGCATTTATAAGTGAGATTGGGTCATCAGGCAGTGCGAATAAGATGTTCACCTTCTTCTCAGGGAAGAACGCACAGAACGCCGTCATTGCGACATGCGTGCTGCTCAATCTTGGCTTGTTAGTTGTTGACGGAGGCTGCAAGGCCGCCCTCGAACACGGTGAAACATCGGAAGTCCTCGATTTTATTAGCACCTTTCAGAGCCGGACCGGAATACCAGTGATTGTTTCCGGAACTTACATATTCGACCTTGCAGTTATGAAGCGCGGCAGTAGGAGCACGAAGTTCGGCACCTGCGGAGCAGCGTATTTCGATGCTGTACCTGCGCCATGCTCAGGTAAGACCGTCAAAGGTGACCCGAAACATCTCTGGACGCAGCTCAGCGATTGGCAATGGAAGCTTGGGCACCGTGAATTCGCTGTGCCTCCTCCCGAATTCTTCGCCAAAGCTACCTGGGACCTTACAGCTGGAGTGCATCAGCAGTTCTGTGAGGCGTGTAACGACCTACACCAAAAAATACTCCATGACCCCGGTCTGCTCGAGCCGGATGCGATGACGGAAGAGCGTTTGCGCGAGCTATTTTCCGTTCGACTGAGGAGCTTCCAGGAGCCACTAAGGGTGATAACGACTTTTAGGGAGTCTCGTCAAGTAGACAAGGACGACCTAATTGCATACGCCGACTACCTGCCTTTTGAGGCGTTTCAGACATCGTTTGCACGTTCCACGTTTCGGATGTCGCGTTAGGAGGGGGAAAATCGTGAACAGCTTTCCGCTATGGATACTTAAGCCGGACTTCCCCTATGAGGAAACACTTAACAGTTTTCTGAGACGAAGCGGTTGTCTAAACTTTGGGCGCTCTCTCGATTCAACGGCGCATACTCTGCTCGGACGTCACTCTTCCCTGAATGGCCTACCTGCTTGCGTTCAACGCTTCTGCGAAGCAACAGGACGTCTGTATGGTGACGAAGACGAAGTTCTCCACTCTCACACAGTGTACGACTACAGCTGCTGCGGATTGAGTACCACGGCAATCGTGACCTTCTACGAGCGGCTTCTATCGGGGCGACCAGGAGGTATCTGGCCTAGTCGGTTACCTATCATGTTCGCTTCGGACGGCGCCGAACATTTGCACTGCCCTGAATGCGACGAAGAGGCCCGCAAACTCTTAGGGTTCCGTTTCGATGACCGACGAACAACAGTGCCTTTCGTCGTGAAATGTCCATTTCATGAGGAGATGCTCCGACCGGAGCGCGCATTGCGCTTCCCCGACCTTTGTCGCGGAAAGCTTAACGTTCAGCAAGCGGAGAACGCAAAAAGCTTTGCTTTGCATTCTTACACGTGCATCGATACCGGCTATGTTGATTCGCCGTATCACCGGGACGCGATACTACGCCTTCTCAGTGATGCGGGATGGATGTCATTAGGCTGGAGACTTCGGAGGAGCGACCTAATACATTGCTTTCGAGATTTCTACTCGGCAGGCTTTGGAGATGCACGTTTAGATGAGTTATGCCGCAGTGAAAGCTTGATTGCAGAGGCGCTCAAAAATCTTCAGCGAGTGGACCGTGCGGTTCATCCTGTCTGGTGTATTTTATTGAGATGGTTCGCAGAAAATTGCGAATGCGTCAAACCACAAGCGTACATCTCGCGCGCCAAGGATGCAGTGTATAACGCGGATGCTACGTCCGATAACGGGAGCACGAGAAAATTTTCCGAAGTCGGTCTCCCAAAGCGACTTCGTCCTTCGGTGGCGTCCACGTTCGAGGCGAAGAGCGGCTTCGGTGTTATGCCTCCACTCAGGTCGCCGAAGTTTAGTAAGCAGCAGCGTGACGTCGCCGCTATCCTTCTCGAATCGGGGACATCAGTTGCGGAAATCGCCACAACGCTGCGACTATCGGTAGCTATGGTCTATCGAATCTACGAGGGTGTGGACGGCCTTAAGGTAGCTCGGAGAAAATCGGTGGAGCTAGCGCGCTTACACGATTCTCGTGAGAAGTGGCTAAAAACGAAGCGTCGAAATCCCCACCTTAATAGCACCGAGCTCCGAGCTACTGCTCCGGCTGTCTGGATGTATCTCTATCGTCACGACCGGCGTTGGTTAACGGAGAATTCTCCCCGGAAGACCGGACAGCGCCGACACCCTGCTCGCTCGCCCAACGAATATTTGAAGTCGCTGGTACACGATGCAATCGTCGACGCGTGCCAAAGCGATAGCCTACGTGGCCGAGCGGAGCTGTGGACCGTACCCTGGATGCGTGCAATGACCGGCGCGCCCGACAAAATCATACGCGGACTTGCAAGTCTCTCTCATCCAAGGTCGGCCTCAACCTTGTTGAATGGTCGTATAAGCGAGTGCTCCGAACAGAATGATAACTGACAGGACGTTAATAATCGGTCGCTCTAAAGAACATACGACTGAGTGAAGCGGGAGGTAACAGATGTCAAATGCGACGCCTTCGAACGCAAACTTGGGGACGCGAAGCTACGACCTTCCTTTCCTCACCGTGACGGACATCCACCCTGAGGAAACGATTGGAAGTTATCTTACGAGGCAGTCAGCTTTTAGTCACAGCTCAGGAAATCAATGGATACGCCATCAGCTCGATATATTAAGCAGACCGGGCAAGGTTATACCTTGCAGAATCGAAACATTATGCGAAATCTTTGGTTCGGCGCTTGGTTCCGCGTCGGAAGTGTTTCAGAACCATACGGGGCTTCCTGCATGGAAACTTCTGCTAGAGGATGATGACTGGTGGGAAGTCTTCGACGCTGCTATGGGCGAAGGAATGAGGGGTGTCGCTGCTAAGTTGGGCTTCGCCTACATGGGTCCACAGCATCGCTGCAAGCCAACAATCTGCCTCGAGTGCTTAAGACGGCAGGGTAAGTCGAAAACGGGCGCGTATTGGCGTCGTCAGGATTTTCTGCCTGGACGTACGGTGTGCCCTTTCGATAAGGAACCACTCGTAACCTTTTGCCGCGCCTGCTCGCGCCTTTCTGTTGCTGAAATGGAGTGGCCGTCGCCGTCCCTCCGTTGTCGGTGTTCCGGCAAACTTGAGACAGTGCGTAAGTTCCACTCTGACAAGGACATTGCGTTAGAAGCGGAACTTGCTGATATCACGCAGAGCCTGATGAAGAGTCAAGTTTGCTTCGGCCTTACAAACGGCGAATATCGCAATGCGATGCTTTCGGCGAAGAAGCGGTTGCGGCTTGGACTCGAAGGCCGAGCGGAGCGCGATGATTTGCGAGCCCTTCTCATAGAAACGGTTGGGGAGGCACAGCTTGATTGGTGGCAGATTAATTGTGATAGGAAAAACGTCTTCGTAAACGGCGCCTTCGGCGAGCAAGGGTCCAGAAATCTTGGCCAGAACGCCATACTGATTAAAGCGTACTTCGGAACCTTTGAGGCTTTCGAGGCAGCGTTGCAACGAGTGAATGACGGCCAATGGATGGCTGACGCGGACCAATCGGACCGTGGGCGGAGTGGCGAAGACGCGCGGGTTCTTGGGGGTCCATCGACCAACGCGAACGGAAACCGAGACGTCAACCATTGGCTTGCACTCTCACCGAAGGACTTCAAGGCCCGACGTGACACCTATCGAGCCCGCGCACTCAGCATCAAGGAGGCTAACCTTGGACGCCATACGCTGAGTCGCAAATGCAGGGTCTTTCTCTCAAAGCTGGATGCAGTCTGGTTCGACCGCAATTTCCCTCCGCGTGTACCTGATAGGCGTTTGCGGCAAGACAGAGCTTCGAAAAAGGGTCGCCAACTTTCAGATGAGGACAAAGCAGCAGCGATTCGCAGCGCAAGGGCGAACTTCGACCTTACACCTCCTGCACGGCGCATTTCGGCAGCGATGCTATTGGGAATCTATGGCTCGTACGGTAACGGACCGCACAAACTGTTAGACCATCCGCTTGTCGCATCTGCGCTCAATGAGTGTGTTGAACAGAAGGAAGAGTACAGAGTCAGGGTCGAGAGCGACTTGTGCGGCAGGGTGGCTCGTTTAGAGCCTGAATCGCCCTTGGCGCAGGCTGATGGATTCCTAGGTCTCACTAACGGTCAGCGGCAGGCAAGAATTATAAAGATAAGGAAATGGTTGGCCAGAAACAGGCGATAACAAGCGAATTTTATAACTTAAGAGTCCAATGCATTCGACGTCGCATAAGCGTGCTGTTGTGCAAGGAGGTTACCATGGAAACAAGGATGGTTGGCCACAAGGGCAAAAAGACAGGTGATTGTTCGACGTTCCCTTTCTCGGAAGAGCGAGCATTGGCGATTCGGATGGCGGCCGAGACGACGACCAGAAACCCTTTGTCGTTAGAGGAAATCCGGTCCGGGAAAGTTATTCTTCGAGAGCTTCCTGGTCATCCGATTGTTAGTTGGCCAATATATGTCCCACCTCGCGACCCTCGAGGAGTTAAAACAGGCAGCGAGTTTGAATGTTGGAAGAAGCCGCAAGAAAGCAAAAAAGGCATCCCGGGCTACTACTTCTCTCTAAAGAGACAAGACGTGCTTAACTGCCACTCCGCATTAGAAGGGCGACTTTTATCCTTCTTCGACTTCTGTCCGTTTGTTCTCGAGGCTCGTAGTCAGTACCCAGCGTGGAGAAGAGAGGAATACGAACGTTATAACCGAGAAGGGTGGAGCTTCCCTAAGAACAAGGTACTTACGGTCGACTTTTTATTAACTCTGCAGGTTCCTGGTATTCCGTACAACCTTTATCACGCGGTATCTGGCAAGCCATTTAGCCTTCTTCACGAGGAGAGAGTCGAGACGCGACACTCTAAAGAAATTTCATTGGTTAGCCAATGGTCCGCTTCTCACGAGGTTATGCACGAGTTCACGGTATCTGACACTGAGTATAGCAATTACCTTTTTCTCAACCAACTAATGCTATACACGAACGTATCGGATTACTGTTTTAATGCCTACTTGTTCGCGCGCAATCTCATGCGTTCATCGGCCGGAGGTAGCCTCGACCGCGTAGTAGGGATGATGGGGCGCCGCATTGGGTTTTCGTTGGACGACTCCTATCGGCTCTTCGCCGTAGCCATCTTCCTTGGCTACCTTGAGCCCGACCACCGGTTCAAACTTGACGTGGACGAACCCGTTTTTCTTTTGGGTCGTGACAAAAATAAGAGCGCGAAATCAATCCGGGGGCACGCGCTTTAGCGGCCGTGGTGTGGTCAAGACTTCGCTTAATCGCGCAAGAATATCTCGTAGGAGGCTCTATGTTCGAGCGTATCAAAGCCCTCTTCGAACGGATGCCGTTCCCGCGCATGGCGCTTCTTGTAAGGCGGATTCGCGGTGGACACGAAGAATTCTGGAGATTCTTATGCTCGGACGATGAGCACGCTTACATGTTCAGAATGAGCGACCGTCCTCCCAAGAACTCGAGGATGCCAACGGTGTGGTCGCTTAAAGCCGTTTCACGAATGAAAAGAGACGGGGTTTTACGGCACGTTAGCGAGCGATTCGTCCCCGAGTGGATGCAGGAAATGGATGTAAATGAAGAGTATAAGCGCACTGGGTTCAAATGGGACTTTATCGAGGATGTTGTACGCAAAACCGAGGACGCACTCATTACAAGCGCAAAGGTGCGTAGTGAGTCGCTTAACAACGCGGTGAGCGCCATAAACAAAGCCCGGCGGCCGCAGGATGCCGAACTAAAAATAAGTCAAGCGATGACATGGTTGACTCGGCGATGGTATTACGCAGGGCACAAAAATTGTATGGCGCATCGCAATCCCGAAAAGGGGGGCAAAGGCGGCATTAAAAAGGATTTTGGAGTAAAAAAGGGCCGACCTAACAGCAACGTGGAACTGGACAAAAACACGCCGTTCAAGGGCGTCAACTTCAATCGGCGACGTAAGCGGCAGTTTTTGAAAATATTGTTCCAGCAAGTTTGCGAGAATAATCTGGATGTGCGTGAGGCGATTGATATATTTTATCTTCGGGCCGTCGGATTTTTCAAGAAAGACGGGGTTGTACAATCTCGTCCCATTGCACGCGGAAAGCTTCCAGAACGGGCTTACTTGATTCGATGGGCACACAACGTTGTTAAGACGTTAGACGCTCAGATTGCAAAACTCGGTCAGAAGGAGTGGGACCAAAAGAAGCGAGCACGGGTTGGCAACGCGGAGGATATCACCGAACGTATCTTGCCGTACAGCGCCGAAAGGTGTGGTTACGGTCGGTCGGGCTAAATATTCCTCTAATGCTCTGCGCGATTATGCCGATAGTTGGGAGGCGTCGCGTAAAAAGGGTGAGCCGTCTGCGCCGGTCGAGCTTTATGGATTTTCGGAAACCAAACAGTATCTGTTGTGGAAGGAGCCGGACGGTGACCTCTCGCTTCTTGAGGCTACAAAACGTACGGAGGCGAATTTCGGCGAAGCCACGGATTGGATGCATTCTTGCATCAACCGTATGAAAAGCGCGGCTTCGCGGGCTGAGCGAGTTAAGAGGGGAAACAACACTCTTGCGAAAACGAAAGAACGGGTTCTGGCAGAGGTCGATGGATTGCCAATTCCGAAAGACTCGTCAGGTACGCGTGCAAACCGACAAGCGGCAAACAACGAGCTGCAACTACAAGACTTCGCTGAAGGACTTAAAGTAGTTGGATTAGACCAAGATGACATCGACGCAGCTATTGACAGAATAAGCGATGCTGGTGCCGAACAACCGGAGAAGCGGTTGGTCAAGACGGTCATGTCGGTCAACACCTCACAGATTATAGATACAGATTTTGATTAGTTGCTCGCTATCCTCGAATAGCGGCGCCCTGCAGGGGTTTGTCCGGGTCTCGAAAGGAGATTGCACTTGCTGGCAGGGATGCCGCGCGGACGCGGCGGGTACCGCCTTGTTCCGTTTGACTGGGGTAGTTGCGTGACCCTGAGCGCAACTCACCGAATCTCTCGAACCTCGCTGGTAGTATTGATAGGCGGGGCTCTGCGACCAGAATGGGGGTGCTGGTTCAGCTCTTCATTCAGCCGATGTTTTTGCATGTCACACGACGACAACGGGTTTGCCGGCGACCGACGGCGAAGGAATCGAGTATGCGAGGTCCATGAATGTGGCCTTGAGCAGCGTTATGTCTCCGAATATATTACGACGTCCGGCGCGATGCCATGTTTCCTGCGGCATGCCGGACATGATCTTCGGCTTATCGACGGGAGCAGCGCATGAATCGACGCCTGATGGCGGCAATCGCGGTATCGGTTTTCCTCGCGGCGTGCGGCTCGGTCGCGCCGGGCACGACCGCGCAGACGGTGCCGCTCGCGGGCACGCCGAACGGCGTCGCCGTGCGCGATTCGGACGGCGCCGTGTTCGTCACCGATGACAGAACCAACGGCATCGTGATGACGACGCATATCGGCGAAGAGGACGCGCCCGCGTTCTCGCTCTATGCGCGCATTCCGGCGGCCGCGGGCGAGCGCACCGGGTTGAGCCAGATCGCGTTCGCGCCGAACGGGCATCTGCTCGTCGAGCAATTCGGTTTCGGCACGGCGGCCGCGGTCTTCGATGTCGCGCCGAGCGGTCAGGTCGCGCTCGCGTCGGACACGAATTCCGCGCGGCGGCGTCTGGGCTTGCTCGTGCTCGACAGCGGCACGTTTTTGTCGAGCTGGTTCGTGAAGGAGGGCAGCGCGCCGCCCGCAGGCGGCGTCAGTGTGATCACGCGCGGCACGGCGCCCCGGCAGATGATCGAGCGCGACATTGTCACCGGGCTGGGCAAGCCGGTCGGGCTCGCGGCGGTCGGCGACATGCTCTATGTCAGCGATCAGGCCGCGAATCGCATCTACAAAGTGGATTTGCAGGCGGCGCGGGCGGCAAGCGCGCCCGTACCCGCCAGCGATGTCTTCGCAACCGTCGACGCCCCCGACCTGATGGCCGCGACGCCCGACGGCACGCTGTACACGAAATGCGGCGCGCACGCCGTGTGCAGCTTCTCGAAGCGCGGCCGGCCCACGGTCGTCGCCGACGGTTTCGAAGCGCCGCGCGGCGTCGCGGTGGATGTCGCCCGCAAACGCCTGATCGCGGTGGACCGGTCGAGCGCGCCGGACAAGCCGAGCGCGCTGCGCGTAGTGCCGATCCGATGACGCTGCCTTAACGCGGCGACGACCAGCCCTTGTAGCTGCCGACGTTCTCCCGCGTGACGAGCGTGGACGGCAGCAGAATCGTCGAGTTGCTCGGCTTCTTGCCGTTCATGAGGTCATAGCCGACGCTCACCGCCTGCTGCGCCATCGCCCACGGGTCCTGGCTCGCCGACGCCTGCACCATCGTGTCGGACTTGAGCGCCGTTTCGATATCGGGCGCGCCATCCACCGACGTGATCACGATGTTGTTCCGATGCAGCTGCTTCGCCGCGAGGTCCGTGCCGATCGCCTGCGGATCGTTGATCGCGAATACGCCGTCGAGTTTCGGGAAGCGCGTGAGATAACCCTGCATCGCGTTCATGCCGCCTTCGCGCGAGCCTTTCGCGTCCTGATCGTCGGACAGGACCTTGATGCCCGGGTTCTTCGCGAGCACGGACTTGCAGCCGTTCACGCGATCGATCACAGCCGAGACCTGCGGCCCGTTCTCGATCACCACGTTGCCCTTGCCGTTGAGCTTCTTCGCCAGAAAATCGCAGGAAATTTCGCCGGCCTGCACGTTGTTGGTCTGCACGGTCGCGTCCGCGCCCGCCGCGGCGACGTCGACCGCGACCACCACGATGCCCGCCTTCTGCGCCTTCTTCACCGCCGGCTCGATCGCCTTCGGATCGACGGCGTTCAGCAGAATCAGATCGACGTGCGCCGAGATGAAGTTGTCGATCTGCGTGAACTGCTTGTTCATGTCGTAATCCGACGACACCGCCTGCACCTTGGCGTTCGGGTTGATCGCCTTGGCTTTCGCTTCCGCGCCGCGCGCGATGGTGACGAAGTACGGGTTGCCGAGCGAGCCGACCGTGATGCCGACGGATTTCAACTGCTTGTCGGCGGCGTGCGCGGATAGCGACAGGGTGAAACCGAGAGCGAGTGCGACGCTGGCGAAAAGCTTATTGTGTTTGCGCATGTTGTTGTCTCCAGTGGGTCCTTTTTTCGAGAGCGGGCGCACGCGGACCCGAATGCGCCCGAATAGCGAAATTTAGGTGCGAGCCGAGCCGCGTTGACGGTAACGATCGAGCGCCACCGCGCCGATGATCACGAGGCCCTTGATGATGTACTGCCAGATATCCGACACGCCGAGCAGCACGAGGCCGTTGGTCAGCACCGCGATGATGAGCGCGCCCACCAGCGTGCCGACGATCGAACCCACACCGCCGACGAAGCTCGTGCCGCCGAGAATCACCGCGGCGATCGCATCGAGTTCATACGACTGGCCGAGCTGCAGACCGTTCGCGGCGTAAAGACGCGCGGCGGACATCACGGCGCCGAGACCCGCGAGCAAGCCCGAGATCGCGTAGACGAAGAGCTGGATGCCCCACACCTTGATACCCGAAAGACGCGCCGCCTCCGGATTGCCGCCGACCGAATAGATGCGCAGGCCGAGCACCGTGCGGCGCAGGACGAACCACGACACGATCACGACGAGCAGCGCGATGATCACGAGCCAGGGCACGCCGAGGAGCGTGTCGTTGCCGATGAACGCGAACGACAGTTGCGGATTGAAGATGGTCGTGTCGTGGCCGATCAGCCGCGCAATGCCGCGCACCGCGGTGAGCGAGCCGAGCGTCACGATGAACGGCGGCAGTCTCAGGAGCGCGATCAGGAGGCCGTTGACGACGCCGAAGCCGAGACCGACTGCGAGCGCGGCCGGAATGCCGAGCCATCCCCAGCCCGGGATATTCGACGCGAGCAGCGCGGTGACCGCCGCCGCCGAGAGCACCGAACCGACCGACAGGTCGATGCCGCCCGTGAGAATCACGAAGGTCATGCCGGCCGCGAGCACGATGTTGATCGAGGCCTGCTGCGTGACGATCGACAGGTTCTGGAAGCTGAAGAACCCGTCCGTCACGATGCCGAAGCCGATGCACAGCAGGATCAGCACCGGCAACATGCCCGCAGTTCGCATCAGCACCTGCATGCGTTCGCGATGCTCGATGCGGTTCTGCCGTTGCGTTGTGCTTTCCGCCTTCGCAACCGGCGTGGTGCCCGTGTCGTGGTGTTTCGTCGTGTTTGCCATGTCTCTCTCCAGATTCCTTGGTGTCTTAAGCCGCCTGATCGAGCGCGACCTTCGAGCCCGTCGCCAGTTCGATGATCCCTTCCTGCGAAATCGGCTTGCCGGAATGGCCGCCGAGTTCGCCCGCGATTTCGCCTTCGCGCATCACGAGCACGCGGTCCGCCACGCCGATGACTTCCGGCAGCTCGCTCGAGATGACGATCACGCCGACGCCTGAGCGCGCGAGATCGTTGATGATTCGATAAATCTCCGACTTCGCGCCGATATCGACGCCGCGCGTCGGCTCGTCGAGGATCAGCACGTCCGGCTTGGTTTCCAGGAGCCGCGACAGCAGCACCTTCTGCTGATTGCCGCCCGACAGCGCGCCCACGTTCACGCGCATGTTCGGCACGCGGATGGTGAGCGCGGCGATCGCGTCCTTGGCGCGCGTGTTGCCGCGCGGCAGATCCATCACGCCCGCTTTCGCATCGCGTCCGGCGACCGTGATGTTGATGTTGTCGCGCACGCTCATGTCGAGGAAGAGGCCCTGGCCCTTGCGGTCTTCGGTGAGATAGACGAGGCCCGCGTCGATTGCGTCGCGCGGCGTGCGCAGCTTCACCGGCTTGCCGTGCATCGACACTTCGCCGCGCGCCTTTTCCTCCGCGCCGAAGATGAGGCGCGCCAGCTCCGTGCGGCCCGCGCCGACGAGTCCCGCGATGCCCAGCACTTCGCCCTTGTGCAGATCGAGGCTGCAACCTTTCACGCGATTGTTGTCGGCGATATCGCGCACGGACAGCACGACGTTGCCCGGATCGTAAGGCGCGTGCTGCTTCTTGTAGAAGCCGGAGATGTCACGGCCGACCATCATCTTCACGAGGCTGTCGGCGGAGAGTTCCTCGCGCATCAGCGTGCCGACGTACGATCCGTCGCGCAGCACCGAGACGCGGTCCGACAGCTCATAGATCTCGGCCATGCGGTGGCTGATGTAGATGATCGCGATGCCTTCCGCGCGCAGCGTGCGCACGAGTTCGAAGAGACGATCGGTTTCACGCGACGAAAGCGGCGTGGTCGGCTCGTCCATCACGAGGATGCGCGCATGGGCGTGCACGGCACGCGCGATTTCGACGAGTTGCCGCTCTGCGATGGACAGATCGCCGACGAGCGTATGCGGCTTGAAACTCGCGCCGAGGCGTTTGAGCACGCCCTCGCAGCCGCGCTCCATGCCTTTGCGATCGACCAGTCTGCCGCGCCGCAACTCGCGCCCCGCGTGGATGTTCTCCGCGACGGAAAGATTCGGCGCGAGGCTCAGTTCCTGATAGATCACCGCGACGCCGAGCGCGCGCGCAGCAAGCGGCCCGTCGATGGTGACCGGCTTGCCGTCGATGAGAATCTGGCCGCCCGCGTCGGCCTGATAGGCGCCCGACAGGATTTTCATCAGCGTGGACTTGCCCGCGCCGTTTTCGCCCATCAACGAATGCACTTCGCCAGGGTAGACGGACAGGCGCACGTCGTTGAGCGCGCGCACGCCGGGAAAGGTTTTGCTGATGCCGCGCATTTCCAGAAGCGGCGTTCGTGCGGAAGGGTCATGCGGCATGGTTCACCTCTTGCGTTTTGAAGCCCGCGTGGCGAAAGGCCGCGCGCGGTGAGAAGTTGAAGAACATCGGCAGCGTGGCCGCGCCGATCGCGCCCGCATCCGGGCCGAAGGAGCCGCGCACGAGCGTCGGGGTGCCACGCGCTTCGGGCGCGTTGGCGGCGAGTGTCGTCGAGAGACGCTCGACGAGCTTGTCGAGCAGGCCGCCGTCGATGTCCGCATCGATCACGACCATCGGCACGTCGAGCACGCAGAGCGTCGCGCGCAGGGCGGGCGCGAGCGCCTCGATGCAGTCGTCGATCCATTCGTCGACGGCGGGAAGATCCCGCTCGATGCACGCCTGCAGGTCGATGCGGTTGTCCGCCGCCGCGCCGCAGTAGTGGAGATGCCGCACGAGCGCATTCAGCGACGCGCGCGACAGCAGGATGTCCCACTGTCCCGTGGGCTGCGGCGCGGACGGCAGGCGGCTCGGCGGCACGGGAATCACGCCGATGTCGCCTGCATTGCCCGATGCGCCGCGCAGACAGTCGCCGTTGATCGCGATGCCGCCGCCGATCGCCGAGCCGAGAAAGAGATAAACGAAGTCGTCGCAGCGGCGGCCGTGGCCGTAGAAGAGTTCAGCGGTGGCGGCGGCGTTGCCGTCGTTTTCGCTGAACACGGGCAGCGACAGCGCGCGGCCGAGTTCATCGGCGAAATCGGTCTCGTCCCAGGCGCGGAAAGTTTCGGCGGGCAGGCCGAGTTCGCGCAGCCAGCTACCGAGATTGAACGGCTGCGCGATGCCGACGCCCGCCAGCCGCTCGCGCTCCGCCGGGGAGAGCAGATCGAGCATGTTTGCGATGTCGCGCCGCACGATCTCCAGCACCTCGGACGGATGCGGCAGCACGGCGTCGAGGGCGCTGCGCGCGAGCACGTCGCCGGCGAAATTCACGAGCACCGTCTCGATGCCCGTGCGATCCAGCCGCACGCCGATACCGAAGGCGCCGCGCGGATCGAGCCGGATCAGCGACGCGGGCTGGCCGCGCTGGCCTTCGAGACGGCGTCCGGTGTATTCGATCAGTCCCGCATTTTCCAGCGATTCGACAATGCTGCCGACCGCCGTGCTCGTCAGATTCGCGTGACGGGCGAGATCCGCTTTCGATGCCGGCTCGGCGCGCCGCAACGCCTGCAGCAGCAGGCGCTCGTTGTACCGGCGCACGGTTGCGGAGTTGCTTCCTCTGCCGCTTGGGGATTTCACGCGCTGTCTCCGAAGGACGGCCATCGAGTCGCGGCCATTAATTAAATCAAGTTGATTTATTTAAGACTGACGGCGCTTCGAAGTAAAGGAGGGAAATCCCGGAGCTGCTTTTTTAAGCACGTTTTGAAGAGGCGATCGCATGACGCGCGATGCCCGATAGCCGCAAATCGCGGACCCGGTGCGTATCCACACTAGGCGATGCGAACGGGAGTGCCAAGGCGCGCGCCGATGTTTCCGGCGAGCTTACGAGCGGCGATAAACCAGCTTTCGACGGGCGGCGCGCGCGAAGCGTCGCGCGGATCGTTGTGCTATCGTCGGCGACACTTTTCGACACTTCCTTCGCCGTTTCATGTTCTCGATCTCTCAGGCCACGCACGCCAGCAAGGCCGCGCAATACGACGACCTGCTCCAGCAAGCCCGCGCGCTCATCGCCGATGAAACCGACTTCATCGCCAATGCCGCGAATTTTTCATCGCTCGTCTATCACACGCTGCCCGATCTGAACTGGTCCGGCTTCTATCTCTTCGATGGCACGGAGCTCGTCGTCGGGCCGTTTCAGGGCAAGCCTGCGTGTGTGCGCATCGCGCTCGGACGCGGCGTCTGCGGCACGGCGGCGCGCGAGCGTCGCACGCAGGTGGTGCCGGATGTGCATGCGTTTCCCGGGCATATCGCGTGCGATTCGGCGTCGCGCTCGGAGATCGTCGTGCCGCTCGTCGCGAGCGACGGCACGCTGATCGGCGTGTGGGATGTAGACAGCCCCGTGCCGAACCGCTTCGACGATGAAGACGCGCTCGGCATGGAAGCGCTGTGCACGGCGTTCGTCGCGCTCGCGTGGGGCAAGCATAAGGAGCGCTGACATGTCCACGGGACTGGCCGACAACGGCGTCGTCACGATTGCGAGCGCGCACGGCGCCATCGCAACCGCCGACAAGCTCGAAGCGCTGATCCGCGCGCGCGGACTGATGCTTTTCGCGCGCATCGACTTCAGCGGCGACGCCGCGCGCGCCAACCTCACGATGCCGCCGAGCCAGTTGCTCGTGTTCGGCAATCCGCAGGCCGGCACGCCGCTCATGCAGGCCGTGCCGACCGCCGCGCTCGACCTGCCGCTCAAGGTGCTGTCATGGGAAGACGCCGACGGCCGCGCGTGGCTCTCCTATAACGCGACGGAATATCTGCGCGCGCGTCATGGACTCGATGCGGACTTGATGAAGCCCGTCAACGGCGTGGCCGCGCTCGTGGAGGCGGCGGCGCGCTGACAATCTGGCGTCATCGGCGGCCGGACGCCTGCGTCTACAATGAGACGTTTTCCATCCGTCTCAATATTCCATGACGAGCCTTGCCCGCCGACGCCTGCTTGCCGCGTGCGCACTGAGCGCGTGCGGATTCGCGCGCGTGCGCGACGTGGCTGCGGCATCGGACAAGGCGACCGTCGCGCTCGTGATGAAGTCGCTGAACGATCCGTTCGTCGTGTCGATGATCGAAGGCGCGCGCAATTACCAGCGGCATTACGCGTCGCAACTCGACCTCGCGACGAACGGCACGCTCACCGACAACGACGTGGCCGGGCAGATTCACATCGTCGAGACGCTCATCGACGCGAAGGTCAACGCGATCGTCATCGCGCCCGCGGACTCGAAGGCGCTGTTGCCCGTGGCCGCGAAGGCGATTGCGGCGGGCATCATCGTGATCGCGATCGACAATCCCTTCGACGAAGCCGCGCAGGACGCGGCGAACATCACGATTCCGTTCGTCGGGCCGGACAGCCGGCGCGGGGCGAAGCTCGTCGGCGCGTATCTCGGCTCGAAGCTGAAGGCGGGCGATGAGGTCGGCATCATCGAGGGGCCGTCGAACGATCTCAACGCGCAGCAGCGCACGGTCGGCTTCAAGGAAGCGCTGAGCGCGTCAGGCATGCGCATCGCCGATACGGACAGCGGCGACTGGACCGCGGAGAGCGGCAAGTCGATCGCGCTGCAGATGCTCTACGCGCATCCGGATGTGCGGGGCCTGCTGTGCGCGAACGACAACATTGCGATGGGCGCGATCGACGCGATCCGCATCGCCGGCAAAAAGGGCCGCGTGCTGGTGACGGGCTACAACAACATCGAAGCCGTGCAGCCGATGCTCGATGACGGCCGCCTGCTCGCGACGGTCGAGCAGTTCGGCGCGCGGCAGGCGGTGTTCGGTGTGGATGTCGCGGTGAAGGCGCTGCTCGAAAAGCGGCGGCAAAGGGATTTGTCGCCGTATATGGAGACGCCGGTTCAACTGGTGACGAAGGGGCAGGCGAAAGGGTTCCGGTTCGGGGCGTCGTGAGACGGCTTCAGCTTGCCTGGCCCGCGTTCCCCAACAACCCCCGAGCCGCCAGACTCTGATACAACGCGCGCACGCCGAATGTCCAGGGCTCGATCTCGGTCGACAATCTCACCGTATTGACCAGCGCGCCGAGACTCGGCGTGGAGATCGTCACGACATCGCCGAGATGATGCGTGAAGCCACCGCCTTTGGTGTCGCGATCCTTGATCGGCGAGAACATCGTGCCGAGGAACAGCATGAAGCCGTCCGGATACTGATGATGCGCGCCATGCGTCTGCGTGACGAGATCGGCCGGATCGCGGCTGATTTCGCTCATGTGACTCACGCCTTCGAGCACGAAGCCATCGTCCGCGCCCTCGATGCGCAGCGACACGCTCGTGCCGCGCACCGAATCCAGCGTGAAGCGCTCGTCGAACAGGCGCACGAACGGTCCGATCGCGCACGACGCGTTGTTGTCCTTCGCCTTGCCGAGCAATAGCGCGCTGCGGCCCTCGATGTCGCGCAGATTCACATCGTTGCCGAGCGTCGCGCCCACGATCTCGCCGCGCGCATTCACCGCGAGCACGATCTCCGGCTCCGGGTTGTTCCATTGCGATGTCGGATAGAGGCCCACGTCCGCGCCGAACCCGACCGACGACATCGGCTGCGACTTCGAAAACACCTCCGCATCCGGCCCGATGCCGACTTCCATGTATTGCGACCACGCCCCGCGCCGCTCCAGTTCGGCCTTCAGCTTCGCGGCGCTTTCGGAACCCGGCTTGATCTTCGAGAGGTCCGCGCCGATCAGCTTGTTGATCGTGTCGCGCACTTCCTGCGCGCGGCTCGCGTCGCCGCCGGCCTGCTCCTCGATCACGCGCTCCAGCAGACTCACCGCGAACGTGACGCCGCACGCCTTCACCGCTTGCACGTCGCAGGGCGCGAGCAGACGAAGGCCGTCGGCGGAAGCGTCGAGCGTCGCCTGCAGCAGATCCTGAACGTTGCCGAGATGCTCGCCTTCGGCGCTTCGGGCGATGTCGAGCGCATCGGCGCTGTCGAAGAGATCGGCGGTGGTCGGCGCGGCGCGCGTGATGTCGAACACTTCGCCCTTGCGCACCGCGACGACAGCGGGACCGTTCACGGGCGCGGGGCGCCAGACACGGCCGATCAGCACGGCATCGGCGAAATCTTCGGGCAGAAAGGAGGAGACGTTGACGGTTTGCATGAAGGCGAATGAAGGGCGGGAAAGGAAAGCCGATCGTAGCCCGCGTGCGTGGTGGTGTCCATCGGGTTGATTATTTATCCAACCTGTTGGAATATTCGCACATGGAAAAAACCTACGACGTCCCCGCGCTGCGCCGTGCGAGCGACATCCTCGAAGCGCTCGCCGCCGCCGCCAAACCGGTGCGCGCCGCGTCGCTCGCCGAGCAGACGGGACTTTCGCGCAGCACGCTTTATCTGATGCTCGAAACGCTCGCGCGCATGCAATGGATCGAAAAGCACGACGACGGCTACATGATCGGCGTGGGCCTGTTCGAGCTCGGCAACGCATATGTGCGCCACGACAAGCTGCAGGCCGCGTTTCGTGAGGGCGCGGGCGCGTTCATCAACAAGCACAACGAGGTCGTGCAGCTCGCGGTGCTCGACGGCGGACAGGTGGTCTATATCGCGCGCGAGGACGCGCATCGTCCGGTGCGGCTCGTGTCCGATCTCGGCTCGCGCTTGCCCGCGCATTGCTGCGCGCTCGGCAAGGCGCTATTGGCGGGCATGACCGATGAAGCCGCGATCGAGCGCCTTCCCGAGCGTCTCGAAGCGGTGACGCCGCGCACCATCACGCGGCGCGCGGCGTTGCTGCGCGAGCTTGCATCGATCCGCGCGAGCGGGCTCGCCGTCGAGCGCGAGGAAGCAGCCGTGGGTCTCGCGTGCTTCGCGGCCTATGTCGGGATGACGCCGGCGGGCAAGCGCGTCGCTGTGTCGACGAGCGTGCCGATCGGCCGGCTCGATCCGAAACGTGAAAAGCAGATCTCGATCGGCATCGTCCAGCTAGCGGCTCACTTGCGCGGCGCGCTCTGACGATGCGACGCGCGCGCGTCCGTGCGGCCCGGCGACGTGGCGAAGCGCGCCTCGATCGATTCCATTTCCTTCTCAGCATGGAGCGGCGCGCTCGCGTGCGCCGCGATCAGCACGTCGCAGCGTGCGTGTGAGCAGACCACGTCGCGCAGACGCGCTTCGCCGTGACGCCAGCCGGTGTCCGCTTCGCCGCCGAGCACGATGAGATCCGCGCCGACCGCCTTCGCCTCCTTCGCGATCAACGCCCCGACGCTGGTGCCGTCGAGCGGTTGCGTAACGCTGCGCGCGACGCCGTCGATGCCCGCGCTCTCGATCAGCCGCGCCGCATAACGTGTGACGGCGCGCGCGTGGTCCTCGATGACATCGAGCGTGTCGCCCGGACTGCTGTCGGCGGTGACGATGGCCCACCACGGTGTCTGATCCACGATATGCAGCGCCGTGAGCCGCGCGTTGCAGGCGCGGGCGCGCGTGATGGCGGTGGTCAGGGCGCTTTCGCTGAGGCTCGTGCCGACCTCGACGAGAATGTGCTTGTACATGATGGGTCTCCGGTGTGGTGTGCTCAGACCGGATGATCGGCGCGCAAAGTTAGCTGCAAATGAGCATGAGCCTGCATCTTTTACGAAGGAACTTAAACAATCGCGCGCGATGACGTAGTGAACGCAACACTAGCGACGCCGCTTTTTCCAGTCGTAACCGGCGGGCGGATCGGCGACGCCCGGCTTGCCGACCGAATGCGGGTTTTCACTGCATAGCGTGATGAAGGCGATGTCCTCGCCCTCGCTCTGGCGCTTGCGCAGGCCTTCCGCGAAGCTCAGCGCGTCCGCGAGCGCATGTTCATCGAACCGTTTGAAGCATGCCGCCCCCTCGATATCAGGGTTGCCGCCGAGCCAATACACGACGAACATCGTTTAGCCTCTCGTTTGGGATGTGTGCACCATCGTCATGCAAGGCGATGAAGATCCTGCACGACGCCCGTGCATCGGCGTGCCGTGACAGCCACCGGGTATTCCCGAAGTGTAACGTCGGCGAGCCGCACGCCGCCTGACGCCGACTTCGGCGAGCCCGCGAGGGAATGATCGTTGCTCTCATCTCCATCCATTCCGAGGCCCAAACGATGCAACGACACGACCGTGTTCCTTCGCAAGCGCTGTGGCAGATTCCGCCGCGCGCGACGCGCCATGACGAGCCGCGCGTGCTCATCGCCGACGACGATCTGGAGGCCACGCGTGCAATCTGTCTTGCGCTCGAGGACGCCGATTTCACCGTGCGCGCAGTGCACACGGGTCTC
Organism: Caballeronia megalochromosomata; assembly: GCA_001580565.1. GTDB lineage: Bacteria > Pseudomonadota > Gammaproteobacteria > Burkholderiales > Burkholderiaceae > Caballeronia > Caballeronia megalochromosomata. Next base: position 96,649 of record LRBF01000060.1, read on the forward strand.
GACGCGGTGTCGCTTGCGCGCAAGTGGCGCCCGGGCGTCGTGCTGCTCGATCTGATGATGCCGCTCGGCGACGGCTGGGAAGCGGCCGAGGCGATCCGCGCGATCGATCTCTCGACGCTGCTGATCGCGCATACGAGCCGCACGGATCCGGAGGACCTGACACGCGCGCAACGCACCGGCTTCAACGGCTATTTCGTCAAGCCGACGGAACTCGACGGCATGATCGCGATGCTGCGCGACTATTTCTCGACGCCACAAGGCGAGGACGATCACGCATCGGTGCGCTTGCGCTGAATGTCGTCGAGTTCGACCGTGAGGCGGTCGATATCGCGTTGAACGTGCTCCTTGAGCATGTCCTCCCAGTACTGACAATAGCCGGCCCAGAACGGCATCTGCGTGTGCGCGGATGCCGCCGTCGGCAAGGGATCGGGCAGCATTCTGCTCAGACGGCCGATCTCCTTGTGCTTCCAGTTCAGCAGCGCGCGCCGATGTCCGCGTCGCGGCGGACACATTTCGTTCATTTTCGCGACGGCGATCGAAAAGCCCTCGGCGGGCCGCGACGCCATCTTCGTCAGCACCGCCGTTTGCGGGCGCGGCCCGCGTTCATGACAGATGATCGCGCCGATCTGGCCAAGGATGAACATCGCTTTCGCCATCGGCGGCTCGGAAGGGTGTTGCATGGCGCCTCTCGATTTATCGTTATGAGTCTTCGTCACGGGCGCTCGAAGTCGCCTCGGTCTTGATACGCTGTAGTTCTGCGTATTAATAAGATACCGTATTAGGATTGATCTGAATTGTGCATCGACAAAAAGATACAGTCACGCGTACTCTTTCTGTCGGCGAAATGGCAAAGCGCGCCTGCATGGGCATGCAGGCGCGCTTTCATTTGATGATGCGTGCGGAGAAGTGCTGCGCGAAGTCAGGTTGTCGCTGCGCCCAGCACATGCCGGGCGAATAACTCGCGCACGCCTTTGGGCGCGTCGTCGTTATCGCAGGTCACGGCCGCGACGATCCGCTCGCGCGGCGCGACGAAAATGAACTGCTCGCCGTGTCCGGCCGCGAAGAAGTACAGCGGGTCGATCCAGCAGAGATAGCCGTACTGCGCATCGTCCATCGGCGGGCCGCCGTCGCTTTGCACGGACGTGGCTTCGTCGATGTACGTTTCTTCGATGAGCCGCACGCCGCGCCATGCGCCGCGATGCATCATCAGAAGGCCGAGACGGATCATGTCGGACGTGCGCAGCATGAGACCGCGGCCGCCGAACGTGTGGCCTTCCTCATCGCTGATCCATTCGCCCGGCGCGATGCCGAGCGGCGCGAACAGCCTGTCGCGCGCATAGCATTCGAGCGTGCGCCCCGTCACTGATTCGATGACGAGCGACAGCAACTGCACAGCATGCGAGTCATATTCGAAGCGCATGCCGGGCGGCGCGATCGGCCGCGAGAGAATGAAGCGCAGACGGCTTTCCTCGCTGCCAAACCGCTCGCAAGGACCGAGCACGCATTCGTCGACGACGCTCTGGTCCCACTCGAAACCCGATGTCATGGTCAGCAGATGGCGCAGCGTGATGCGATGGACGCGGCGGTCGAAGGCGCGTTCGCGCATCGGCGGCAAGATGCGGCTGACGGGCGTGTCGAGCGGCGGCAGCACGCCTTCATGCAGCGCCGCGCCGATGACAAGGCCCACGACCGTCTTCGTGACCGAATTGACGTCTTGCGGACTGTCGGGCGCCACGTCCTGCCGATAATGCTCGAACACGAAACGATCATCATGCGCGACGACGAAACTGCGCACGCCGCTTTGCGCGGTCAACGCGCGCCGCAATGAGACGAAGTCTGATTCGGTGACGGACGTCATGAGCGAATGAGCGAGAGCGGAAAATATAAAAAGGATACCGAATGAAATGTGAATGGTCGATTGCGAAGAAGCATTCGATTGATCTTCGTGCAGGTTCGGCCGAATCGTGTTACACATTGAGCAATCCGGATGCCAGGCTTGACGGCATTGCAGTCCTTCAGCGGTTTCAACTCACTTTCAGCGAGCCTGAATTTGTTTGTCCGACGACTCGCGACGCTCTGGCGCCTTGGCCGTGCATTCGTGCACGAAAGCCATCAGACGCACCTGGCCGATGACGGCGCAGCGATGACACGCGTCGCGCGCTTCTTCGCGTCGCATGGCGCGCGCGCCGCGCCGCTCAGCGCCGGCGTGCCCGCGCTCTCGCAGCTTTCGCGCGTGCTGGAAAACGCATCGGGCGCGCTCGCGCGTCATCCCGCGCTCGCGGAAACGGCGGTGCGCGTCGCGCTTTCCGAACTCGACGGTCTCTTTACGCCTTACGACGCGGCACGCTTTCGCGCGGCTTGCGTAGCGGCGTTTCCCGCCACACTGTCCTTCGACCTTACGGATCTGAGCGACGTGCCGTTGCGCTCGGGCGTCGCGGAGCAGACTCACGTCGGGCGCATGGGCGCGTTGCCTGTGCGCGTCACGCTCCTGCGCGCGGACGCGCATGCCGAGCTCGAAGACGATCTCGACCTTGCGCTCGCGGCGGCGCGTTTCGCGGAACGGCGTTCAGCGAAGGCGCGCGACCTGCATCCGGAGGAGTGGGTGCGCCGCGCGCGCGAGAGCGTCGACGCGATGATCGACTTGCGCCAGCGCGCGGCCGATCAGAGCTACCTGCGCTTTCGCCTGCGCGACGACAACCGCCTCGCCGTGCCAGAAGTGCTCTGGGACTATTGCAACGATGCCGTGCTGACGACGCGCGCGATCGAAACGGCGGCGATATCGGATGCGGAAACGCTCGCATCATGCGGGCTCGATCAGGCGGATGTCCTCGCCACGCTCATCGAAGCATTCTTCGAAATGGCGCTCGGCGTCGGGCTGTATCACGCGGGGCTGGATGCGGCGGGCGCGCGTGTGAGCATCGAGCCCGGTACGCGCGGCCAGATCGTTCTCGAAGCCGATAACCCGATGATGATCTTCGCCGCCCACGAGCGCGACTTCCTCGTTGGTGTGTCACACGCGCTCATGGAGGGCGATCACAAGGCGGCGGCGCGCGCGCATCTCGAGCACGGCAGGCCGGAGGCGAACGTGACGCATCACGAGGTGCGCGTCGAAGCGACGTACCGGCGTGAGGCGGAGCGTTTCGCCTCGCCGCATTCGAGACGAAATGCGGGCGTCGCGCATCTGTTCGGCGCGATCGGCAAGGCGCCCGCCGAGCACATGTTCAGCGCGGCGCACGGGCGCATCGCGTCGCGGGCGGTGTTGCTGTCGAGAGCGGCGGAAAGGATCGAGCGCGTCGCACAGGACATCGCGCCGAATGTCGATGTGTGGAAGATCGCGCGCAAGGTCATCGTGCGGCTCGCGGCGGACCAGTTGAGTTTCAGGAGCCTGGCAGCGCGCCTGGCGCACGAAGCGACGCATTGGCCGCATACGCTGCCGCGTCTGCCGTCGCTCATCGCCAATCGCGCGGCGGCCTCGCAGCGCACGCGCGGCACGGTGTTTCGTTAGCGTGTGCCCGGGCTCATGCGCTCCGCGATTGCGCGGCACGCTTCCTTGAGCGGCGTGATGTAGGTTTCGAGCGGCGTCGCGCTCTTTCTGAACAGCGGAATGCTGACGCTCACACAGCCGAGCGTCGCGCCGTTCGCGCCGACGATCGCGCTGCCGTAGCAGAAAATCTGCGTCTCGTTCTCTTCGCGGTCTTCCGCGTAACCGCGTGCGCGTGTCGCGTCGAGTTCGGCGTCGAGCGCGCGGCGATCGGTAATCGTGTTGGGCGTGAAGCGCGCAAACGCGATGCCTTGCAGCAGCGCGTCGCGTTCCGCGGGCGATTGCGTCGACAGAAACGCCTTGCCGACGGAACTCGAATACAGGGTCACGCGCGTGCCGATGCGCGAGGCCATGCGTACCGCGTGCGGGCTTTCGAGCTTCTCGACATACACCATTTCCGAGCCGCTGCGCACTGCGAGATGCACCGTTTCCTGCGTCGCGTCGCGCAGCGCCTGCAACGCGTCGGCGGCGGCGATGCGCAAATCCGAGCGTTCCCAGCTCCGGCTCGCGAGCGACATCAGACGCGTTCCGAGCGCGTAGCATCCGCCGCGCGCGCTCTCGACCACCAGCCCTTCCGCAATCAACGCGCCGACGATGCGATAGACCGTCGGGCGCGGATAACCGCTCGCCGTCGTGAGACGCGCGATGGTCGGCGGCTCGTCGGCATCGGCGATGAGTTGCAGCACCGCCATGAACTTCGAGAAGGCGGCGGTGCCGGTGGCTTTGGCGGCGTCGAGGGAAGCGGTGTCTGAAGGCATGATGCGCGAATCATGCCACGAGATAGCCGCCATCGACCGGAACGATTGCGCCCGTCATGAACGACGCCGCCGGCGACGCGAGAAATGCCGTCACCCGCGCGACGTCTTCCGGCAGGCCCCAGCGCTTCATCGGCGTGCGCTCGAGGATCGCTTGCGAGCGGCCGTCGTCTTCTTGCAGCGCTTGCGTCAGCGGCGTCGCGATCCAGCCGGGCGCGACCGCATTCACGCGAATGCCGTCGGGAGCGTAGGCGATCGCGAGCGACTTCGTCAGTTGCGCGACGCCGCCCTTGCTCGCGCTGTACGCGGGCACGAGGCCACCACCGAAAAACGTCAGCATCGACGCCGTGTTGACGATCGAGCCGCGGGTTTTCGCGAGCAAGGGGCGCGCGGCCGCGCACATGCGCATCGTGCCGCTGAGATTCACGGCGATGACGCGCTCGAAGGTTTCGATGTCGTGCTCGTCGCCGCGACGGATCATCCCCGCGCAATTGACGAGCACGTCGAGTGCGTCGAGCGCGGCGAATAGCGCGGCGGTGCTGGCGGCATCGGCGACATCGAGCGCGGCGAGTTCGACGCCATGGCCGAGCGCGTCGCGTTGGACATCGGTCGGGGCGAGGCCCGCTGCGATCACGCGCGCGCCGAGCGCCGCGAACTGCTGGGCGATGCCCGCGCCGATGCCCTGCGTGCCGCCGGTCACGACGACGGTTTTACCTTTGAAGAGATCAGCCTGAAAAGTCATAGCGTTGTGATTTAGACGGCGGGAACGGGTGCGGCCTGCTGTTCGGCGTCTTCGATCGGCGCACGCACGACGAACATGTAGACGAGCGCGGCCGCGAACGCGACGCCCGCGCTGATCAGAAACGCATTCACGAACGAGTGCGTCCTGTCGACCACGAGACCGGTGATGAATGGCGCGAACGAGCCGCCGAAATAGCCGCCGAAGTTCTGGATACTGCCGAGCGAGGCGACCATGTGGCGCGGCGCCGCGACGGAAACGAGGGCCCATGCCGCGCCGCTCGCCATGTTGACGAAGAACATCGCGGCCGAGAGATAGACGATCGCGAGCGTGAGATTCGGCGTGAACGCGGCCGGCACCGTGAAGAGCGCGCCACCGATGAGACCCGAGCAGATTGGCCACTTGCGGCTGCGGATCGGGGCGACGCCGCGCGCCATCAGACCATCGGCGATGAAGCCCGACGACAACATTCCGAGCGTGCCCGCGAGATACGGAATCGTCACGATCCAGCCGGTCTTCGCGATCGTCAGATGCCGTTCATGTTCGAGATACGCGGGCAGCCACGTGAGGTACAGCCACACCATGTAGATCACGCCCATGAAGCCGAAAATCATGCCCCACGTGGTCGCCTTTCCGAAGAGTCCGCGCCATTCCGCGAAGGTCATGTTGCGTTCCGCGCGCTGCGCCGGCTCGCCTTCGGTCAGATGCGCGAGCTCCTGCGATTCGAGCTTCACGTCGCGGCGATTGCGATAGACGATGTACCAGCCGATCGATACCGCAATCCCGAGCACGCCCATGATGACGAACATGTTGCGCCAGCCGAAGTTGAGCAGCAGCACGGTGAGGATCGGGGGCGCGAGCGCGGGACCGATCGTCGATGACGTGACGAAGATGCCGGTCGGCTTGCCGCGCTCGCGCTGCGCGAACCATTCGGACACGACTTTCGCGCCGGCCGGAAATTGCGGCGCCTCGCCGATACCGAGCGCGATGCGCGCCGCGAGGAACTGATGCAGGTTCGTCACGAGCCCGCCGAACAACTGCGCGACCGACCACACGAACATGCCGAGGCCGAGCATGACGCGCGCGCCGAAGCGATCGAGCATCGCGCCGATGGGCAACTGCGAGAACGCATACGCGAACGAGAACGCGGAGAGCAGCAGGCCCATCTGCGACGCGGACAGGCCGAGTTCCTGCGTGACGGAGTGATTGGCGATCGACAGCGTGCTGCGATCGAGATAGTTGACGATGCCCGCGAGCATCAAAAAGGTGATCGCGACAATCTGAACGCGCTTCAGGCGCGGTGATTTTTCCAGCATGGTTGTCTCCTCCGGGTGCTCTTTTGAGTCTGCTAGAGGTAATCGGGAATTAACGGATGAACCGGTCGACGAAATCAGCACCGAGTCCCACCGACTCGTAGTGCTTGCGGCACATGTCGACTTTGGTGAACACGTCTTCGTAGCCGGTGTAGTTGCCGTATGGGTCGCAATAGAACATCACGCCGTTCACCTGGAAGTACGTGATCATCTCTTCCACGTCGTCCGGCACGTAGAGCGTGTGCGTTTCGCCGGGCGGCTCGAAGACGTAGCTGCCTTCGGTGGCTTCCCAGTCATGTTCCAGATAGCGCCAACGGCCTTTGAGCACCATGCCGTGGACGGCTTGCGGATGACGGTGGCGCGATAGCACGCCGGATTTGCGCACGCGCAGGAGATTCATCCAGTAGCCGGTCGATACGTTCAGGCACAGCGGGCGAAACCAGACGTTTTCGGCTTGCGGGACCCATTCGCGCTCGTCGGTGGGAATCGCGCTGGGGATGACGATTTCCTTCTGCGCTTCTTTCGGGAAGGGAAGTTGATACTGCGTCATGGCGTCCGCCGCGGGCTTTGGCGCGCTCATCGCGTCTCCTTGTCCATATTGTGGATGGATGAATCAAATTATGGACAAATATTCTTCCTCGCCCGGAGAATTGTCAAGATTCTTCATCGGATGCCGAATTCGTGCCGGATGCGGGACGAAAAAAAGGCGGCCCCGGTAAGGAGGCCGCCCTTCGATCGCTCGATGAAACCGGGCGAGTTATCGCGCCATCATCAACATATGCACGTTATGCATCACCCAGACTGTGCCGACGATCAGAATCAACGACATGAGAATGGTGTAAGCAAACGACATCGCGTGCCAGCGCTGTCCCTTCGATGCGTTCACGTGAAGGAAGAACACCACATGCACGATCATCTGCACCGCGGCGAGCACCGCGAGCGCGACGATCGCGCCTTCGCCCTTGAACGCGCCCGACACGGCGGCCCAGAACGAAGCCACGGTCAGCACCACAGCCAGCACGAAGCCGACGAGATACCCGCGCACGGTGACGTGCGGGAAATCGCCCGAGTTGGTATGAGCATGTGCCATCAGACGACGCTCCCGAGATAGACGAAGGAAAACACGCAAATCCAGACGATGTCCAGGAAGTGCCAGAAGAGGCTCAGGCAGGCGAGGCGACGCAGTTCGCGTTCGTTCATCTCCGGATTGCTCACGATCTGCACCGCGAGCACCACCAGCCAGATCAGGCCGATGGTCACGTGCAAGCCGTGCGTGCCCACGAGCGTGAAGAACGCCGACCAGAACGCGCTGCGTTGCGGACCCGCGCCCTCGGCGATCAGATGCGCGAACTCGTGCACTTCCAGCCACAGGAAGCCCGCGCCCAGCACGAACGTGACGAAGAGCCACGCCAGCACCGCGCCCGACTTCCTGCGCGTGGCCGAGATCATCGCGAGACCGAAGGTCAGGCTGCTCGTGAGAAGCAGCGCCGTTTCGTACGCGACGTCCGTCAGGTTGAACAGATCCCTGGCCGTCGGGCCGCCTGCTGTCTGCATTGCGAACATCGCGAAGGTCGCGAAGAGCGACGCGAACAGCACGCAGTCGGTCATCAGGTAGGCCCAGAAGCCGAACACCGATTGCGACTGGTGCTCATGCTCGTGCCCGTGCGCGTGTTGCGCGGATAGTGTCGATTGCGACATTACATTGCCTCCAGTTCGAGTTCGCGCTCCGTTGCGGCCTTCGCAGGCGTCTTCGGCGGACGATTGCGCTCTTCGGTCGACCTCACGGTAGCGGCCGGGATGATGAAGCCGGCGCTCTCACGGAAGCTGTAACCGATCACCGTCGCGACGATGCCGATGAGACCAACCACCGCCAGCCACCAGATGTGCCAGATCGCGGCGAAACCGAACGCGAGCGCGAACAGGCCGATCACGAGACCCGCGCTCGTATTCGACGGCATGTGGATGTCGCCGAACGGACGCGTATCGATGCGGCCGTGTTCCTTGGCATCGGCGAAATCGTCGAGTTCGCGCACGGCAGGGATATTCGCGAAGTTGTAGACGGGCGGCGGCGAGCTCATCGTCCATTCGAGCGTGCGGCCGTTCCACGGATCGCCCGTGAGGTCGCGATACGCAGGCTGATTGCGACGGATGATGCTCACCACGATCTGCGCGACCTGGAACACGACGCCCACCGCGATGATCGCCACGCCGACAGCGGCAATGACGAAGAGCGGTTGCCATGTCGGGTTGTCGTAGTGATTCAGACGGCGCGTCGCGCCCATGAAGCCGAGGATGTAGATAGGCACGAACGCGACGAAGAAGCCCACGAACCAGCAGATGAACGCGTTGCGGCCGAGCTTTTCGTCGAGCTTGAAGCCGAACACCTTCGGCCACCAGTACTGCACGCCCGCGAAGTAGCCGAACACCACGCCGCCGATGATCGCGTTGTGGAAGTGGGCGATCAGGAACAGCGAGTTATGCAGCACGAAGTCCGCGCCCGGAATCGCCAGCATCACGCCGGTCATGCCGCCGAGCGTGAAGGTGATGACGAAGCCGATGGTCCACAGCACGGGCGTGGTGAACTGCACGCGACCGCGGTACATGGTGAAGAGCCAGTTGAAGATCTTCACGCCGGTCGGAATGGAGATGATCATCGTCATAATGCCGAAGAAGGCATTGACGTTCGCGCCCGAGCCCATCGTGAAGAAGTGGTGCAGCCACACGAGGAACGACAGCACCATGATGCAGCACGTCGCGTAGACCATCATGCGATAGCCGAACAGCGGCTTCTTCGAGAACGTCGCGATGACTTCCGAGTAGATGCCGAAGGCGGGCAGAATCAGGATATAGACCTCGGGGTGACCCCAGGCCCAGATCAGATTCAGGTAGACCATCGGGTTGCCGCCGCCGTCGTTCGTGAAGAAGTGCATGCCCATGTAGCGGTCCAGCGCCAGCAGCGCGAGCGCCACGGTCAGGATCGGGAACGTCGCCATGATCAGCACGTTCGAGCAGAACGCCGTCCACGTGAAGACGGGCATCTTCATCCACGTCATGCCGGGCGCGCGCATCTTCACGATCGTCACGAAGAAGTTCACAGCCGTCAGCAACGTGCCCACCCCGGACAACTGCAACGCCCAGATGTAGTAGTCAACCCCGACGCCCGGACTGAACTGCGTTTCGGAGAGTGGCGGATACGCGAGCCAGCCCGTTGCCGAAAACTCGCCGATGAACAGCGACAGGTTGATCAGAATGGCGGCCACGGCCGTCATCCAGAACGAGAGCGAGTTGATGAACGGGAACGCCACGTCGCGCGCGCCGATCTGCAGGGGCACGACGAGGTTGAAGAACGCGACCAGCAGCGCCATGGCCATGAAGAAGATCATGATGGTACCGTGCGCCGAGAAAACCTGGTCGAAGTGATGCGGCGGCAGATAGCCCGGCGAATCCATGGCGATCGCTTGCTGCGCGCGCATCATGACGGCGTCGGCGAAGCCGCGCACGAGCATCAGCCCGGCGACGACGAGGTACATGACGCCGATGCGCTTGTGATCGACCGAAGTCAGATACTCGCGCCAGAGCCAGCCCCATTTGCCGAGTTTGGTGAGAAGGGCGACCGTACCGAGCGCGAGGATCGCCATGAAGACGGTCGCTCCCATGATGATGGGCTCGTGGTACGGGATCGCCTCAAGCGTTAATTTGCCGAACATGGCTTACCCCTTGGTTACACAATTGTCGCCATTCACATCGAAGCGGCCGTTGTTGTATTTGGCGACGATGTTTTTGAAGAGCTTCGGATCGACAGTCGAGAAATAGCGCACCGCGACCTTCTCGCTCGGGCGTGCGACGCCGGCGTAGACGTCCATGCTCAACGCTTCGGGCGCGTTTCTGACTTGCTTGAGCCACGCGTCGAAGTCGGCGTTGGACATGGCCAGCGCTCGGAACTTCATGTCGGAGAAGCCCTTGCCGCTGTAGTTCGCCGAGATGCCCGCGTAGTCGCCCGCGTGATCGGCGAGCAAATGCAGCTTGGTCTGCATGCCGGCCATCGCGTAGATCTGGCTGCCGAGTTGCGGGATGAAGAACGAGTTCATCACCGAATCCGACGTGATGCGGAAGTTCACCGGCGTGCCGACCGGAAATGCGAGCTGGTTCACCGACGCCACGCCCAGGTCCGGATAGATGAACAGCCACTTCCAGTCGAGCGCCACGACTTCGACGTTGATCGGCTTGACGTTCGATTCGAGCGGCTTGTACGGATCGAGCTCGTGCGTGGTTTTCCACGTCAGGATGCCGAGGTACAGGATGATGACTGCGGGAATGGCCCAGACCACGACTTCGATGGCCGTGGAGTGCGCCCACTTCGGCGCGTAGGTGGCGTTCTTGTTGGACGCCCGATAGCGCCATGCGAAGAACAGGGTGAGCAGAATCACCGGAATAACGACAAGAAGCATGGCGAAAGTCGCGGTGGCGATCAGCGAGGATTCCGCTGCGCCAATCACGCCCTTCGAGTCCAACACCTCCAGCTTGCATCCCGAAAGACAGAGACTGGCTATCAACCCCGATAACAATGGCACTGCTAAACGTTGGGTATTTTCATTCATTGCATTCGCTGGTTTCTATGATCGAAGCGTCCGGGGAAGAACGCCGCCGCACGGCGTTGCGCCGCGTCAGGATCATGCCACGCGCGTTTTTTCGCGATGGCGCGAATGTTTGGAAAATTGTTTCAGATCAAGCTGATGCGACAGGGTGTCGCGTTGAAACGGGCCTTTCGGGGTGATCCGGAAGGGGTAGGGGAGTCTACAACGAAGGCAGGCGGTCGCGGGTGTCAAAAAGCGTGGCTCTGGGTGCGGAAATCGCCTCACGGCGCAAGCACGTTAGCGTGACGATAGTCAATGATCGCGACTTCAGCCTCCTTGTCGAGGATGAAGCTCAAGGCTACGATCCGCAAGAGATGGCTGTCCCTGGCGAGCCGCCATGCATCGAAGCTCGCATCCCATCAAGCTGCACAACATGAATTCATATCAAATCGGGTTGCCCATGACTTCTCACGCTCATTCCTTCGCGCCGCTCAAGATTCGCGGCCGCAATCTGCTGCCGATCGTGCAGGGTGGCATGGGCGTCGGCATTTCCGCGCATCGGCTGGCGGGCAGCGTGGCGCGTGAAGGCGCGCTCGGCACCATCGCGAGCATCGACTTGCGTCATCATCACGAGGACTTGCTCGCGATGTGCCGTGAAGACCACTCGCGTCCGACGCTCGAACGCGCGAACCTGATCGCGCTTGCGCGTGAGATCAAGGCGGCGCGCGCACTGTCCGAAGGACGCGGCATGATCGCCGTCAACGTGATGAAGGCCGTGAGCGCGCATGCGGATTACGTGCGCGTCGCGTGCGAAGAGGGCGCCGATGCAATCGTGATGGGCGCGGGTCTGCCGCTCGACTTGCCCGATCTCACGCAAGGCTGCGATATCGCGCTCGTCCCGATCCTGTCGGACAGCCGTGGCGTGACCCTCGTTCTCAAGAAGTGGATGAAGAAAGGCCGTTTGCCCGACGCGATCGTGATCGAGCACCCGGCGCATGCAGGCGGCCATCTCGGCGTCAGCGACGTCGCGGACGTGCACGACGAGCGCTTCGGCTTCGAGCGCGTGCTGAGGGAACTCGACGCGTCTTTTGCAACGCTCGGACTGAAGCGTGAGGATGTGCCGGTGATCGTGGCGGGCGGCATCAACAGTCATGAAGCCGTGCGCACGTGGCTCGCGGCCGGCGCGAACGGCGTGCAGATCGGCACGCCGTTCGCCGTCACCGAAGAAGGCGACGCACATCCGGAGTTCAAGCGCGTGCTGGTCGAGGCGACGCCGGACGATATCGTCGAATTCGTCAGTGTGACGGGCCTGCCCGCGCGCGCCGTGAAGACGCCGTGGCTCATGCGCTATCTGCGTAACGAAGAACGTATTCGCACGAAAATCGGCGCGCGCAAGCAGACGTGCCCGTCGGCGCTCGAATGCCTGAGCGCGTGTGGTTTGCGCGATGGCATCGAGAAGTTCGGCCACTTCTGCATCGATACGCGCCTTGCCGCGGCACTGCGCGGCGACGTGGGCAATGGCCTGTTCTTCCGCGGACGCGAGAAGCTGCCGTTCGACGCGGCGATCCGCAGCGTGCGCGATCTGATCGAACTGCTGTTGACGGGCGCGACGAAAGCCGCGCCGGCTGTGTGCTGAGATGATCCCGCTTCTACCTTCTATCGAGCGAGTATTTGCCCGGACCCGTGATGAACAGCAGGATCAGGCCGCCGACGATGCTGATGTTCTTGTAGAAATTGATCGTGTTTGCATACCGTTCCATACCCTGCATCGTCCAGTAGTGGTGGCCGATCAAGGCCGTGCCAATCGTATAGAGTGCGAGCAGCAGCGCAAGCGGGCGCGTGAAAAAGCCCACGACGATCGCAATGCCGACCACGAGTTCCATCACGACTGCAATGATTGCCGAAACTGTCGGAGCGGGCGCACCCGTTGACGTCATGTAGGCAACGGTGCCGGAAAATCCAGTCAGCTTTTGCCAGCCGAACAGAACGAAGAGAATCATCAACAGCACGCGGGCGACGAGAAGGAGCGAATCGTTTCGTTGTTCAAGGGATAGGTATCGCATGGAAGGCCCCATAAAAATGGACGCTGCGCGGCGCCGTTCGAGCGTTTGCTTACCCTTCGATTATAGGAACGCCATCGCGCACATGAATCGTTGGATACCCGGGTGCGGAAATCATGTGTGCACGCCGCGCTGCCGCCGATTTTCAAAGCGTCAGCCGGAAACTACGCGCGAGCAGTCCCGGCAGGCGCATGCCGCCGGTCGAGCGTTCGCTCCAGGTCGAGTCGTTCAGAAGCAGCTCGGGCGTTGCGCCAAGCCCTTCGAGTTCGCTTCCGAGCAGCCGATATAGGCTGTCGTCGAAGCGCATCGCCTCGACGGGCGCCACGATCTCACCGCGTTCCACCCAGAACGTGGCGAAGCGCGTCATGCCGGTCAGCCGGCAGTCCATCCGGTCGGAGAAGTTCACGTACCACAGATTGCCGACGTACAAGCCGGTGTCGAGCGCAGCGAGCACGTCGGAATCGGCGAGATCGCCTGCCTGCATCGAAAGCGAAACCGGCATCTCGTTCGCGAGCGCTCCGTTGGGGCGCAATCCATATTCGCGGGCCGTGCGCGCGCTCGTGAGTTGCTGCATGCCGTGGCCCGCGCCGATGAGCGGCACCGTCTCGCGCTGATAGCCGTCCTCGTTGAAACGCGGCGCGATGCCGAGATCGAGGTCCTCGCTCAGGGTGAAGCGCTCATCCAGCGAGACCTCCCCGCGATTGAGTCGATAGAACTCGCTGCGCGCCGTCGCCTGCTGCCGCGCCGAGAACGCCGTGAAGGAGGCTGTGCCGATCAGTTCGGCAAGCGCATTCGGCGCGAGCCACGCGCGGTACATCCCCGGGTCGAGCGTGCGCGGTGCACGTGCGAGCACCGGCATGCGGGCCGCGGCCTCTTCGATCTTCCTCGCGAAGACTTCATCGCTCCATGTCTCGCTCGCATAAGTCGTCTTGATCGCGCGCCCGCTGGCATCGTAGAAGGACCAGCTGAAATTGAAGTTCTCGACCTCGTGCCAGCCTCGGCTGCCGCTCGAAGACGCGAAACCGCGCGCGAGCGAGCCGCCCGCATAAAAGCCGACGAAATCGAGCGCGCCCGCGCATCTGCCGACCACGCTCAAGAGCGATTCGATGTCCGGCAGCGTGCCGTGACGCCGTGTGGTCTGCGTCCACACCGATGTGTCGACGAGCAGATGAGGATCGGGACTCGCGTCGCAAAGCGCGTCGCGCAGCGTGCCGAGCATATCGGCGATGGCCTCCTGATCCGCCTGTGCGTCGCCGCATACCGTGAGGGTCGAAAAAGCCTGACGGTCATCCTCGATGAGCCTCACCGTCAACGTGCCCTGCGCCACGCGGCCGATCTGGCGCACTTTGCCCGCGTTGAAGCGCACGAAGTCCGAGTCCTCGGCGGCAAGCGTCGTCAATGCCGTTTCGCCCGGGCCGAGCCGATGCTCGATGGTGTCGGCGAGCATCATGAAATGGCGTTGCCAGTCCATCGTCGCGGGCTTCATCGGGTGCCTCCGAACACATCCACGTTGCTGAACACGCACGCGGGCGACGCGTGGCCCACGCGCGCGATCTGCATCGGCTCGCCCTTGCCGCACAGCGCCGTGCCATAGACGCCGCGTGTGTCAGCGTTGCCGACGGCGACGAGGCTTTGCCAGAAGCTCGCCGATATACCCCGATAGCCCGGCTGCCGCACCACCTGCGTGAGTTCGCCGTCTTCGATCAACTGTCCGAACTCGCAGCCGAACTGAAACTTGTTGCGATGATCGTCAATGGACCACGACGTATTCGTGCGCATGAGAATGCCGCGCCCGATGCCGGCGATCATCTCGTCGAGCGAACTCGCGCCTGGCTCGATGTTGAGATTCGCCATCCGGTCGATGGGCGGACGGTTCCAGCTCGATGCCCGCGAACTGGCGACGCCCGCGATTCCCGCGCGCTGTTGCGAGAGCGTGCCGCCGAGCGCGCGCACGAGCACGCCGTCGCGGATCAGATAGTGCTTGTCGGCCGCGGCGCCGTCGTCGTCGAATGCGTAGGCCGCGGCCTCGCCGGGAAGACCCGGATCGAACGTGACGTTCAGGAGCGGCGAGCCGTATCGATAGCTGCCGAAGAAGGCCGGCTTCACGAAACTCGATCCGGCGAAGTTGCGCTCGTCGCCGAGTATGCGGTCCAGTTCGAGCGGATGGCCGATCGACTCGTGAATCTGCAGCGCCATCTGGTCGGGCATGAGGAGCAAGTCGCGCACGCCGCTCGGGCAGTTCGGCGCGGCGAGCAGCGCCAGCGCCTCGCGCGCGAGTCGCTCGCCCGCGCCATCGAAACCGAAATGATCGAGTATCTCGACGCCGCCTTGCGCGATCGTGCCGTAATCGCCGCCGAGCGTGCGGACCTGCGTATCGCCGTCGTCGTGGGCGGCGACCGTGAACTGCGGCATCACGAATCTGAAGCGCTGTTCGATGCGCACGCCGTCGCTCGTGATGAAGACCTGCTCGCTCTCGACGACCTGCACAGACGCGATGCGCTCGACGATGCGCGCGTCGATGCGTGCCGCCGCGCATTCGTGCGCGAGCCGCGCGAGCCATTCGCGCGGCGTCGGAAGCGCCGCCGCCATGCCCGGCGACGCGTACGCGCCGCTTCGCGACGGCCGCGCGGCGCGCCGGTGATCGACGAGCGAGAACTGCGCGCTCGCCTCGGCGCGGCGTGTGGCGATGTCGAGGGCCGCCTGCAAGCCCGCTGCGGACAAGTCGGGCGTCGCCGCGTAGCCCGCGCCGGCGCCGCGCCATGCGGTGAGCATCGCGCCGCGATCGCGCACGCGGCGCAACGGCTGGGCCACGTCGTTGCGCACCTGATGATCGTCCGTGCGTTCGTCGACGAAGCGCACGGAGTAGAAGTCCGCCGCACTTGCGAGCGTGCGGACGCGCTCGTCGAGCCGTTCATCGGTCATGTCGGTTTCCCGGTGTGCCAGCCGGCGCCGTCGCGGCCTTCATATGCGATGCGCGAAGCGCGCGGCGAGCGCGGCCCTGAAACAGGCGGCGATCTTGCCGAAACCCGCGCCGGTGGGATGCAACTCGTTGGCCCAGTCGTCCGGCGCGAGCGTGCCCTGCGTCTCGACCAGCACCATGTTGTGAGCGGGGTCGCTCGCGAGCCGTCGCAGCATCACGCGGAACTGCACGAGGATCGATTTCACGATCAGCGTGCCCGGCGCGAGGTCCGGCCAGCCACGATCGACGAGCGAAGGGCGCAGCCACGGTCCGGCGAGATGACAGGCGGAGACGCCGGTGGGAATCGCAAAGTCGTAGGCGTGCACGAAGATGGGCGCGTGCGGCGCGAACTGGTCGCGGATGCCGATCAGATCGAGATAGGCGCTCTCGACCACGCCGAAGATATTGCCGAGGCGCCGGATATCGACACCCTGTGCGGGATCGTTGCCGACGGCGCTCGCATCGTTGAGCCAGAAGCGGAACTGGTCGCCGACCACATCGTTGCCGCCGCCGGAAAACAGCAGCGCGTCGATGGGTCCGTTGGCCGGGTCCTGCAACTGCGCGATGAGGCGGTTTCGCTTGTTCACGCCGAGGAGCGTCGTGGTCGCGTCGCTGTAGTGCGCGAGCTTGAGGATGATCGGCGTGGGCTGGCCGGCGGTTCTCAGTCCTTCGAGGACGTCGGTGGCGTGAAGCGGATCGGGCAGCGGATAGTCGAACCAGGAATCGCCGTCGCCGATCAGGATGAGCGGCTCGGGCGCGCCGGCCGCGCGGGCGTGCAGCGCTTTCGTCTGCCTCACCTCGTGCTGGTGCGCCTTGACGCGTGCGTTCAGCTCCTGCTGGATCTGCTCCTGCCAACGCTCGTAGAGGTTGTTCGCCGGACCTGTCATGGTGTCTCCGTTGCGCTTGCAGGGAGTGCGCCGATGCGCGCGTTCACGGAGCCATTGTACTTGCATCGCCATTGCCGATGGGTACGGTACGTGCTTGACTGCATCGGTCGGGTGTCGAAGGATTGGGGATAAAGATGAACACGTTGAGAATCGATCAGTTGCGCCCCACCCAGATGACCCACGGCCTGCGGGAAATCCACGACAAGACCCGCTACTACGAGTCCCTGAACGGACACGACCTCGAAATGGCGATTGCGGAGAAGCCCGTTCCCGTGGTGCTGGGTCCAGGCGGCGCGCCGTTCATCATCGACCATCATCACGTGGCGACGGCGTTGTGGCGCGCCAAGGTAAAGCGCGTTCCCTTTGTCCTGGTCAGTGACTTTTCATCGCTTTCGAGTCCCGGCTTCTGGCTCGCCATGGAGAACAACCGCTGGACGTATCCGTACGACTCGCACGGCCGGCGCGTTGCCTTCACGGAGATGCGAGAACACGTGTGGGATCTGGAGGATGACGAATTCCGGAGCCTCGCAGCATCGGTGCGCGATGCGGGCGGTTATGAGAAAACCGCCGTTCCGCTCGAAGAGTTTCGATGGGCTGATCTATTTCGACGCCATTTGCCGCTGCCCAAAAGCGATGCCGAATTCGATGCACTCGTCGGGAAGGCCGTGAAGCTTGCGAAGAGCAAGGTGGGCGCCGGACTACCGGGATATCTGGGACCCGACTGACGCGCGGCGACAAGTCCGCTGTAGTCCCGCCATGTCACGGAAGGGAGGAACAGATGAACATCGTGATAGCGATTTTCGGGGAAGGCCAGGACCTCGACGCCTTACAGATGTCGGCCCGGACCATCGTAGTATGCTTCGCGGCGCTGGTCTTCATCCGCATATCCGGCCGACGGTCCTTCGGACAACGCTCGCCCTTCGACTATGTAGTCGCCATTCTTTTGGGCGCGACGTTGAGCCGCGTTATCGTCGGCGCTTCTCCTGCCATCCCCACGCTGCTTGCATCGCTTGTGATGGTGCTTCTGCATCGAACGCTTGGGTGGGCTTGCGTTCGCTCGTCCCGGCTGGAATCACTCGTGCAGGGCGTGGAACGAGAAGTCTTCAGAGACGGCCGGTTCAACGACGAACAGATGTCCGCCGCACTCATCACAAGGACGGATGTGTTCGAGACGGCGCGACAGGAACTCCATTCCCTCGATCTCGAAGACGTGCAATCAGCCATGCTCGAACGCAACGGAGAGGTGAGTCTCATCCGCAAAAAGACCGGCCGGGTGTCATGACGTGCAGGAAGCCTCACTCCGATACGCCGTCATGCCGAAGCGCTGCAGGATGAAGTTTTCCACGACGAGATGGATATCCGCTTCGCGCGGCCGCGTGCCCCAGCGGCTGTTTCCCGCCACCGACGCCACTGTGAACCACGATTGCGGCGGAAACAGTTCGACGCGCAGCATGCCGCGTTCGAAGATCCTGAGTCGCCCCGTATCGATATGAAACTCGGCGCTGACCGCGCCACCCGGCATGCCGATGCTTGCCGTTATTGCCTTCGCCTTCATGGTCTCGCTCTCTCAAAGTGCCGGCTCCGCGCGACAGAATTCTTCGTCTGTGTTCGCACGATTACCTTAGGGCGCCCATCTCCGGTCGGGTATCCCCATCAGGGAGGGAGCCGGTAGAAGGGTGCACGATTGTCAAATTCTCCAGCAACGCGATTGCGCAGTCCTTTCGAACGGCATAATCGCGCCGCCATTTAGGCAGAGATCTTCTTATAGGCATACAGTATTGACGTTGCGCTTCGCCGCCGAAATATCGGCGCAATCGGCAAGTCACTCGCAACGCGTGCGGTGCATGACAGCGACAGTTCGCTGCCGCACAAAATTCGACCATCTGACACGTCTTATCGGCCGCGCTCTGGCATCGCGCAGGGGCCGGCTCGTTCACGAAAGATTCAAACCGGAGAGGAAAGCAAAATCATGCTGAAAGCGTATTCCTATGCAGCATCCGCAGCCGACAAACCACTCGGCCCGCTCGAAATCCAGCGCCGCGATGTCGGCCCAAACGATGTGCGCATCGACATTCTGTACTGCGGTGTGTGTCACTCCGACCTGCACATGGCGAAAAACGAATGGGGCGGCTCGAACTACCCGGTGGTGCCGGGACATGAGATCGTCGGGCGCGTCGCGGCGGTCGGCTCCGACGTGTCGAAGTTCAAGGTCGGCGACCTCGCGGGCGTCGGCTGCATGGTCGATTCATGTCGCGTATGCGAGGCCTGCAAGGAAGGACTCGAACAATTCTGCGACGGCCCCGAGAGCTTCACCCAGACCTACAACTCGCCGGACAGGAAGTCGGGCGGCGTGACGTACGGCGGCTATTCGACGAGCATCGTCGTCGACGAGGCGTTCACGCTGAGCATCCCCGACAATCTCGAACCGGCGGCGGTCGCACCCTTGCTGTGCGCGGGCATCACGACCTATTCGCCGCTGCGCCACTGGAACGTGCAGAAGGGGCACAAGGTCGGCGTCGTGGGACTCGGCGGACTGGGTCACATGGGCGTGAAGCTCGCCGCCGCGATGGGCGCGCATGTCGTGCTCTTCACGACATCGCCGGGCAAGATCGAAGACGCGAAGCGCCTCGGCGCGCATGAAGTCGTGATCTCGAAAGATCCGGATCAGATGGCGGCGCACGCGAACAGCTTCGATTTCATTCTGAACACGGTGGCCGCGTCGCACGATCTCGATCAGTTCATGGCGCTGCTCAAGCGTGACGGCACGATGACGCTCATCGGCGCGCCGGAGCATCCGCATCCGTCGCCTTCGGTGATGAACATGATCTTCAAGCGCCGCTCGCTCGCCGGATCGCTCATCGGCGGCATCGCGGAAACGCAGGAGATGCTCGATTTCTGCGGCAAGTACGGCATCACGTCCGACATCGAGATGATTCGCATGGATGAGATCAACAAGGCCTACGAACGCATGTTGAAGAGCGACGTGAAGTATCGCTTCGTGATCGACATGGCGACGATGGAAAAGTAAGCGCGCGGTTCAGCGGGGCGCGTTCATCGTCGCGCGCATGCGCTCGACAAAGCGCTCCGTCACGGCGGGCAAGGTCCTGCCGCGCTTCTTCACGATGGCGATCGGCCGCACGAACGCCGGATGGTCGATCGCCTTCACCACGAGCCCCGGCTCGGCGCGGACTTCACGCGCGGTTTCCGGCAGGATCGTCACGCCAAGACCGCCGCGCACCATCGCGACGGCGGTCATCATGTAGGTCGGTTCGCACGCGATATCGAGCGCCTCGCGCGTTTCGCTGAGCGCCGCGTCGACAACCGCGCGCACGCTCGTGCCCGGCGCGGTGAGCACGAGCGGCCAGCGCGCGAGATCGGCGAGGCTCACGCGCCGCTTCTTCGCGAGCGCATGTCCCTTCGGACACACCACGACGAGCCGGTCCACGCCCGCATGCAGCACTTCGAGCAGCGGATCGAGCACATCGCCGCCCGTGAGACCGATATCCGCTTCCTCGTTGCGCACCAGCGCATTCACGGTGCTCGCCACCACGTCGCGAATCTGAAACACGACGCGCGGCACCTCGCGCTTCATGCCGATGATCAACTCGGGCAGCACGCTCGCCGCGAAGGTCGGCAGGCACGCGATGCGGATCGTGCCGCTTTCACCGGTGCCCATCGCGCGCGCATCGCGCAACACGTTCTCCATGTCGCGCAAAGACTTGCGCAAGAGCGGCAGCAGCTCGCGCCCGGTCGGCGTCAGCGCGACGTTACGGCTATTGCGATCGAAAAGCCGCGCGCCGACCGCGTCTTCCAGCCGGCGTATCTGCACGGTGAGCGCGGGCTGCGACAGATGCAGCCGCTCCGCCGCGCGCGTGAAACTGCCCGCCTCTGCCACCGCCACGAGCGCGCGAATATCGCGAAGATTCAGATCCATTATGGTTTGTGATAGCTGCGATCAAATCATTTCAATTGTGTTATCGCCGCTTCGAACTTACTCTCGACTCCATCAAAAGACAATATTCGGAGACACGTTCATGCTGCCGTTGCTCGGCCTCGCCACCATTGTCGTCCTGCTCGGGGCGATTCTTTCCAAGCGCATGTCGCCGCTCGTCGCGCTCATCATCGTGCCGATCGCGGCGTCGCTGATCGGCGGCTTCGGACTCTCGACGAGCAAGTTCGTCATCGACGGACTGAAGAGCCTCGCGCCCGTCGTCGGCATGTTCGTGTTCGCGATTCTCTACTTCGGCACGATCACGGATGCGGGCACGCTCGATCCGATCATCGACCGCATCCTGCGCGCGGTCGGCACGAAGCCGACGCGCATTGTGATGGGCACCACGCTGCTCGCGCTGCTGATCCATCTCGATGGCTCCGGCGCGGTCTGTTTTCTCGTGACGATCCCCGCGATGCTGCCGCTTTACGATCGCCTGAACATGGACAGGCGCGTGCTCGCGGCAGCGGTGTCGATGGCGGCGGGCATCAATTTCCTGCCGTGGACCGGGCCGATGATCCGTGCGTCCGCCTCGCTGCATTTGCCGATTTCGGCGCTGTTCAATCCGCTGATTCCGGTGCAGATCATCGGCCTCGCGTTCGTGTTCGGCATGGCGTGGTGGCTCGGCCGCCGCGAGGAAAAGCGTCTGGGCTATTCGAGCGCGAACGGCGCGATTCCCGTTCCGCAGCGTGAACTGACGCCGGAGGAGCAGGCGCTGCGCCGCCCGAAGAACTTCTGGTTCAACATCGTGCTGACGATCGTCGTGCTCGGCACGATGGTCGTGATGGGCGAGAAAATCCCGCCTGCGGTCATGTTCATGGTCGGCCTGTGCATCGCGCTGATGGTGAATTACCCGAACGTCGACATGCAGAGAAAACGCATCGACGCCCATGCGCGCGCCGCGCTGATGATGGCGGGCATTCTGCTCGCGGCGGGCGTGTTCACCGGCATCATGCAGGGCAGCGGCATGCTGAAGGCGATGGCGCAGTCGGCCGTCGGCTTCGTGCCGCCCTCGATGGCCGGACACATTCCCGTCGTGCTCGGCCTCTTGTCGATGCCGCTCTCGATGCTCTTCGATCCCGATTCGTTCTATTTCGGCGTGCTGCCGGTGATCGCCGAAGTGGCGTCGCAACTCGGCGTGCCGGCGGTGCATGTCGGACAGGCCGCGCTGCTTGGCCAGATGACGACCGGCTTTCCCGTGAGTCCGCTCACGCCCGCGACGTTTCTCGTCGTCGGCCTGTGCGGCATCGATCTCGCGGATCATCAGAAGTTCACGTTCCCGCTGCTGTTCGGCGCGTCGGTCGTCATGACGATCGCGTGCGTCGTGCTGGGCGTGTTTCCGCTTTAATCCCTTACCGGATGACGTCATGAAAGACACCATCAGACTAGGCGCGGGCGCGGGCTATTCGGGCGACCGCATCGAGCCCGCCGTCGAACTCGCGGAGCACGGCGCGCTCGACTATCTCGTGTTCGAGTGCCTCGCCGAACGCACGATCGCGATCGCGCAACAGGCGCGCCGCAACGATCCCGATCAGGGCTACGACCCGCTGCTCGAAGCGCGCATGCGCGCGGTGCTGCCGGTCGCGGCGAAAAACGGCGTGCGCATCATCTCGAACATGGGCGCGGCCAATCCGCACGCGGCGGCGCGAAAGACCGCGCAGATCGCGCGCGAACTCGGCCTGCATGGATTGAAGATCGCCGCGGTCACGGGCGACGACGTGCTCGACGTTGTCCTTCGTTCGGGTCTACGTTTCGAGGAATCCGGCGATGAGGTGAGCGCGTATGCGGACCGCATCGTCTCGGCGAACGCGTACCTCGGTGCGGCGCCGATCGTCGCTGCGCTCGCGGCCGGCGCGGATATCGTGCTGACGGGGCGTGTCGCCGATCCGTCGCTGTTCACGGCGCCGCTCATCCATGAATTCGGCTGGTCGATGGACGACTGGAACACGCTCGGGCAGGCGACCGTCGTCGGTCATCTGCTCGAATGCGCGGGGCAGGTGACGGGCGGCTACTTTGCCGATCCCGGTTACAAGGACGTCGTCAATCTCGCGCGTCTCGGCTTTCCGATCGGCGAAGTGAGCGCAAACGGCGCGATCGTCGTCACGAAGGTGCCGCATGCGGGCGGCTCAGTGACCGAAGCGACGTGCAAGGAGCAACTGCTCTATGAGATTCACGATCCGGCCCGTTACTTTCAGCCGGATGTCGTCGCGGATTTCACGCAGGTTCGCGTGACGCGGGAAGCGCAGGACCGCGTACGCGTGACGGGCGGACGCGGCGCCGCGCGCACCGACACGCTTAAAGTCTCGGTGGCCTATGCCGATGGCTACATCGGCGAAGGCCAGATTTCGTACGGCGGCCCGGGCGCGGTCGCACGCGCGCGGCTCGCGCTCGATATCGTGCGCGAGCGGCTCGCGATCACGGGCGTCGCCACGAGCGAGCTGCGCTTCGACCTCGTCGGCGTGAACGCGCTTTATGGCGACGCGCTCGCTTCACTACACGACGAGCCGCGCGAAGTGCGCGTGCGCGTCGCGGGCCGCGTATCGAACGCGAAGGAAGCGGCGCGGATCGGCAACGAGGTCGAAACGCTCTACACCAACGGCCCGGCGGGCGGCGGCGGCGTGACGAAGGCGACGCGCGAAGTCATCGCCGTGCAGTCCGTGTTGCTCGCGCGCGAGCATGTGAAGCCCGTTTTCGAATTCGTGGAGGCAAGCGATGAAACTGCGTGAACTGGCGCATGGCCGCACCGGCGACAAAGGCAACACGTTGAACGTGTCGGTGATCTGCTTCGACGCGAAGCACTACGCGGTGCTGCGCGAACGGCTGACACCCGAGCGCGTGAAGGCCCATCTCGCCGATGTCGTGAAGGGCGATGTCGTGCGTTACGAGCTGCCGCATCTCAACGCGTTCAACTTCGTGCTCGGTCATGCGCTCGGTGGCGGCGTCACGCGTTCGCTCGCGCTCGACGCGCACGGCAAGTCAATGAGCTCGGCGCTGCTCGACATCGATATCGGCGATATTTCGTAAGACGAAACCCCGCGTCGATGCGTTGTCCGAAATTCAATGCCTCGATCGCGCCCCAGATGTTGGGAAAGCTAACTAGTTAGGTAAAAAGATCCGCCTGAATCTAGACAAAAGCTCGTCAAAGCGTCGCATAAAACTCTCGTTAGACTTTTTTACAACTTAGTTGGCGGGTGGTCCTAAACGTCTGAATACAATCGAAATTGTTAAGAATTGTGCAGCGTCGGGACCTAATGAACACGAAGCGAAAAACGATACTTTCCATTTTTGGAACGCGGCCTGAAGCCATCAAGATGGCGCCACTCGTCAAGGCGCTCGACGCGGAACCGGACATTCGTTCCGTCGTGTGCGTGACCGGTCAGCATCGCTCGATGCTGAAGCAGGTGCTCGATCTGTTCGATATCACGCCCCATCACGATCTCGCGGTCATGTCGGAGAACCAGAGCCTGAACGGGCTGGTTTCGCGCCTCATCGTGTCGATCGATGACGTCATCACGCAGGAACAGCCGGCTCGCGTGCTCGTGCATGGCGACACGACCACCGCGACGGCGGCCGCGCTCGCCGCATTTCACCGGCGGGTGCCTGTCGCGCACGTCGAGGCGGGCCTGCGCACCGGCGACATGAGCAGCCCGTGGCCGGAAGAGATGAACAGGCGCTTCGTCGATGTCGTGAGCGACCTGATGTTCGTCCCGACGCAGCGTTCGTACGACAACCTCGTGAAGGAAACGGTGCACGGCCGTGCGTTCGTGACCGGCAACACGGTGATCGACGCGCTGCACTCCGTCACGAAGCGCATCGATTCGCAGGATGCATTGCGCCAGAAACTCGATGCGCGCTTTCCGTTTCTCGATCCTTCGAAGCATCTGGTGCTCGTCACCGGCCATCGGCGCGAGAGCTTCGGCCGGGGCTTGCGCGATATCTGCGCGGCGCTGGTGCGGCTCGCGCGGCGTTCCGACGTGCAGATCGTCTATCCGGTCCATTTGAATCCGAACGTACGTGCGACGGTGATCAGCGCGCTCGGCGGTGCGCCGAACGTGTTTCTCATCGAGCCGCAGAACTACCTCGGTTTCGTGCGGCTCCTGCAGCGCGCGACGCTCGTGCTGACCGACTCGGGCGGCGTGCAGGAAGAAGCGCCGGCGCTCGGCAAGCCGGTGCTCGTCATGCGGGACGTCACGGAACGTCCCGAAGCCATCGACGCCGGCACCGCCGTGCTCGTCGGCACGGACAGCGACGCCATCGCCGCGACGGTTCATCTGCTTCTCGATGACGAGAACGCCCGTGCGGCGTTCACCCGCAGCGTCAATCCGTACGGCGATGGACGAGCCTCGGCGCGCATCGTCGCCGCGCTCGCGGGCCGCCCCTTCGAGGAATTCAGACCCGTGATCCCGCGCAGATCGAACGATGCGGCGCGTGTCATGCGCGAGGCGTTCGCGTAGTCCTTCGCAATCCTGGCTTCGCGCAATCGGGGCGATCGCGCGCGACGTGCATGTGCCTTCGCGGCCATCCCGCCACGTTGCGTCAACTTCGAGTCATTCAACTTGCTCAACGACATCTTCAAGCGGCGCGGTCCGCGTGCCGTTCTGGTTTCAATCGCCCTGTGCGCCGCGCTGTTCGCGGGCCTTCAGCATGCAGCCGGGGCCGCCACGACGGACACCGGTATCGCGGGCGCGATCGGGCGGCTCGGCCTCGATGCGCCGGAAACGCGCACCGTGACCTTGCGTCAGCTCGGCCTGCTCGAAAGCGTGACGCTCAACGCGCCGGACACCCGGCGCGAGTTCTTCCTGCCGGTGCCCGCCGGCGTGCCGATCACCGATGCCACGCTGCAATTCGACGGCGGCTATGTGCGCGGCGACGGCGGGCGCGTGACGATGCTCCTTTCGCTCGACGGCTCGCCGGTGCTCGCTCGCGCGTTCACGCAGGATGCGGGCGGCGTATCGGTCAACCTCGGCGTCGACGGCGCGCCGCGTTCCGCCGGCTTCGTGCGCATGGGGCTCGGCTTCGCGTCGGTGGTCAACCAGGGCGAGTGCGCCGATCAGACGGCCATCGGCAACGTGCTGCGCGTCGATCCGACGACGCGTCTCACCTTCCGCTTCAATCCCGCCGACGTGCAGGACCTGCGCACCGCATGGAGCGCGCTGCCGTACGCGCCCGTGCTCGCCGTGTCGGGCCGCACGCTCTCGACGAATGCTTTCGATACCGCCTGGCGCACCGACGCCCTCCTGCAACGCGACGGCAAGCGTCCCGTGATGCAGGCGCTGGCCGCAGTGGGCGACACCGTCGATCTCACGGGCATCGACGTGCCCGCGCCGTTGCGCGCCGTTCCCGCGTTCGCCGCGCTCGCGCCCGGCGGCAAACACGCGATCAGGGACGACGCGGAACTCGGCGCCCTCGTCGCGCTGGGCGCACGCGCGGCATTCGGTCCGGACGTGGTCGTCGCCGACAATCCGATGCGCAAGACGATCAACACCGCGCTCGACGCATTGCGCGCGCAGGTCGCGAGCACCTCGGGCGACGCGCTCGCCGCCTTCGACGCATGGCGCAAGGATACGGCGTCGCAGCTGACGGCGCCGCTCGCGCCGGGCGAAGTGCGCGTGGCGCACGTGGGCGGCCGAGCGATGATCGTCGTCGGCGACACGCGCGGCATCGGCGCGCTCGCGCACGGCTGGCGGCCCATCGACGTATCGAATCGCGTGATCGTGCATCGCATCGACGCGGCGCAGCAAACGCACGGCGACACCATCGCGCTGTCCGATCTCGGCGGCGAGCCGCGCAGCATCGACGTGCAGACGTCCGCGTCCTGGGATGCGCGCTTCGATCTCGCCGCGGCGTCCGGCAACGGCCGCCTGCCGGAGCAAGTGGTGCTCGACCTCGCGGCATCGCCGACGCTCGCGAACGGCGGGGCGACCGCCACCGTGTACTTCAACGACGTGATGATCGGCGCGAAGCTCATCAACGTCGATGGCGCGCGTCAGCGTCTCGTTGTGCCGATTCCGCGTTACGCGCTGGCGCGCACCAACGATCTGCGCGTGACTTTCCGCCGCCAGCCCGACGGCGGCTGTCAGGCGCGCCAGACGTATCCCGTCGCCGTGCTGCCGTCGAGCCATCTGCGTCTCGCGAAGGCCACGCCCGACAACACGTTCGCGGGCATGGCGGCGCGCTATGCGACGTCCGCAACGGTGTACGTGCCGCGCGCCTGGCTCGACGACGCATTGAACAGCGTGCCGCGGCTCGCCGTGCTGACCGGCGCGGCGGGCATCGCGCCGGTATCGGCGAAATTCGCGGTAAGCGCCGCGGGCGCTACCGCGCAGCCCGACGGCCCGTTCCTCGCCGCCGATGTCAGGCTCGCCGACGAGAAGAATCCCGCCGTGTATTCGGCCGATCGTCTTTTGCTGACATCGCCCGCGGGCGATACCTTGCTCGACATGTCGGGGCTGTCGCGCGTCGCGGTCGTGAGCGTCGCGAGCGCGGGCGGCGAGAGCGGCGTCGTGTATCGATCGGCGGGCGCGGCGCCCGTGCTGACCGACAAGCTGCAGCTTTCGCGCGGCAATATCGCCGTGGTCAATGAATCCGGCGTGCTCCGGCAGTTCGACACGGTCAATCCGGAAGAGATGACAGAAGAGAGCGCGACGAGCACCGACTGGGTCACGCGGCACTGGGCGCGCTGGGGCATTCCGGCGGTGCTCGTGGTGCTGCTGCTCGCGTTGATCGCACTCGCGGGCCACGCGCGCCGCAGGCATCGCAGCGGCCGCGCCGGCGATGACGAGGATCGCGGGTGATGCTGGAGATGCTCAGGTGGTACGGCGAGATCCTGCTCGCCGAGTACTACCAGGGACTCGAATACGTGGCCGCGACGGTCGCGGCGATCATCCTGCTGTCGAGCCTGGACGATCTCTTCATCGACATCTGGTACTGGACGCGCAAGTTCTGGCGGCGCGTGACGGTCGAGCGCCGTTACGCGCCGCTCACGATCGAACAGCTCCATGCGCGCGACGAGCAGCCCATCGCGATCATGGTGCCCGCGTGGCAGGAGCACGACGTGATCGCCGCGATGATCGAGGATCTCGTGCGCGTGCTCGACTATCGCGCGTACACGGTTTTCGTCGGCACGTATCAGAACGATCCGGCGACGATCGCCGAAGTGGAGCGCATGCGGCATCGCTACAAGCACCTGCATCGCGTGGAAGTGCCGCACGACGGCCCGACGTGCAAGGCCGACTGCCTCAACTGGCTCGTGCAGGCGATCCTGCATTACGAGTTCGAGGCCGGAATGGAGTTCGCGGGCATCGTGATGCACGACAGCGAAGACGTGCTGCATCCCGTCGAGCTCAAGTTCTTCAACTATCTCCTGCCGCGCAAGGACATGATCCAGTTGCCGGTGGCGTCGCTCGAACGGCACTGGTTCGAGCTCGTCGCGGGCACCTACATGGACGAGTTCGCCGAATGGCACGGCAAGGATCTCGTCGTGCGCGAGAGTCTGGCGGGCGCGGTGCCGTCGGCGGGCGTGGGCACGTGTTTCTCGCGCCGCGCGATCCTCGCGCTCGTCGAACAGACCGGGCACCAGCCGTTTAACACCGAAAGCCTCACCGAGGATTACGACATCGGCACGCGCATCACACGGCTCGGCATGCAGTCGATCTTTCCGCTCTTTCCGGTCGAATTCACGACGCGGCGCAAGGGCTGGTTCGGCCTCGGCCCCGAGCGCGACATCAGGCTGACGATGCCGCTGTGCGTGCGCGAGTTTTTCCCCGACACGTTTCGCACCGCCTATCGGCAGCGCGCGCGCTGGACGCTCGGCATCGGCTTGCAGGGCTGGGCGCTGACGGGCTGGAGCGGGTCGCTCGCGAACCGCTATCTGCTGATGCGCGATCGCAAGGGCGTGGTGACGGCCTTCGTCGGCATGCTCGCGTATCTGCTCGCCGTGCAGTTCATGCTGTTCGCCGCCGCTTCGTATTTCGGTCTTGCGAGCGATTTCTTCCCGTCTCCGTTCATCGATTCGGTCTGGCTGCAGGCGCTGCTCGCCGCGAACTCGGTCGCGCTCCTGCTGCGCGTCACGCAGCGGATCATCTTCACGACGCGGCTTTACGGCTGGGAGCACGGCGTGCTGTCGGTGCCGCGCATGGTTATCGGCAACGTCATCAACTTCATGGCGGTGGCGCGCGCGTGGCGGCTTTTCATCGTGCATATGGTGACGGGGCGGCGGCTCGCGTGGGACAAGACGATGCACGATTTCCCGAGCAGCGACGGCCTGCGCGACACGCGTCAGGATCTGGGTGACCTGCTCGTGTCGTGGCGGGCGATCGATCCCGAGCGGCTCGAAGAAGCGCGGCAGACCGATCACGCGCGCGAAGCGCCGATTGGCCGCGTGCTCGTCACGCGCGGCTGGCTCGACGAGGAGACGCTCGCCGAAGCGATCGCGTTTCAGGCGGACTTGCCGCGCGGCCGTTTCGACGCGGCGCGCATGGACCTGACGCGCATCCCGACGCCCGAGACGCTCGTGCGGCTGCGCGCGCTGCCGCAGGGCATCGATGCGAACGAGCACGCCGTGTTCGTCTGCGCGAGCCTGCTCGACGATGCGGCGCTCGCCGAGTTGCGCGCGATGGCGGGCGTCAAGGTCGCGCTGCATATCGTGCGCGAGAGCGAGATCGCGGCGGGTCTGCGGATGCTGCGCGCGGTCGGCATGCCGGTCTACATGGCCGATGCCGGGGACGATGCATCGCCGGCGCTATCGGACGCCAGCGCCGCGCGCGGCGTGCCCTTGCTCGGCGACATCATGATCGAGATGGGGCTCGTCACGCGCGGCGCGTTCGAGGCCGCGTTGCGGGACTATCGGCCGGAGCGGCACGGGCGTATCGGCGATTACATGGTGGCGGAGCGGGTCATCACGCCCGACGCGCTGACCGTTGCAATCGCGGAACAGCGCCGCCGCTATCTCGCGCGGGCCGGCATTCGATGACCTCGCGCCTGCGCGTGGCGTTGTGCGCCGCAGCCGCGTTGTGCGCCGCGTCTGCGGCGCGCGCGGACGAGACGTTGCCGCTGCCTTTAAGCGGCGCGGCCTATCGCGTGGCGCGCGAGGCGTTCGCGGCTTACGACGAGCATCGCTACGCCGATGCCATCGCCGGCGCGCGCGAGGCGATTCGCCAGCGGCCGGACGTCGCGGAACTGCGTCTGCTGCTCGCGAATTCGCTCGCGGCGCGCGGGCGTCTGAAGGACGCGAGCCGTGCGCTCGGCGAAGCGATCGCGCAACTCGGTCCGGTGCCTTCGCTGACCGCGCGGCGCAGGCAGATCGATATTCTGATCGCGTCGGGCGGCGCGGGCGGCGTGCCGGACGACTTGCCGGAACCGGCGTCGAAGGCGGCGCGCGCGGCGTATCGCGCGTATGAGAAGAAGGACTACGCGACGGCGGCGGCCGAAAGCCGTGAAGCCGTGCGCCTCGCGCCGCAGGCCGAGCGCCTGCGCTATCTGCTGATCGATGCCCTCGCCGCATCCGGCGACGATGCCGCTGCCTATGACGCCGCCGTCGATGCATCGAAGCGCTTCGGCGACAGCGATGGCTTGCGCGAGCGCCGACGCTTCATCGGCGACAGGCTCGCGCCGGCGGAGTCGAAGTCGGCGTATGCGGCGCGCGAGCGCGG
Organism: Caballeronia megalochromosomata; assembly: GCA_001580565.1. Lineage (GTDB taxonomy): Bacteria > Pseudomonadota > Gammaproteobacteria > Burkholderiales > Burkholderiaceae > Caballeronia > Caballeronia megalochromosomata. The sequence continues at coordinate 127,118 of LRBF01000060.1, forward strand.
CGATCTGGATGAAGCGCAGAGGCTCGCACAAAAGGCTGTCGCGTATGCGCCCGGGCGCATGGATTTTCGCATGCAGTTGATTGAGATACTGTTCGCGCGCGGCGATCTCGCGGGCGTGGAAACCGCGACAAACGATGCAATCGCAATCGATCGTGATGATGCGCTTGTCTGGGCGCTGCGCGGTTATGCCCGCGCGGCGCGTGGCGACGCTGCGGACGCCGACTTCGCGCACGCGCTTTCGATCGATGCGAACGACGAACGAAAAAAGCGCGATGCCCGCGTGGCGCGCACGATCGTCGCGGATGTGCGGCTCGCGCAAGGCAACCCGCAAGCGGCGCTCGACGCGCTGCCGTCCGTCACCGCGAAGACGCCCGATGACACCGATGCGGCGATCACGTTGCGCCGCCATCGCGCGCAGGCCATGTTGCGCATGGGCGCGGCGCAAGCGGCGCAGATCGATCCGAACGCGCGTCCGACGTTCGAGTGCCGCGCGGACCGGTTCGGCGCATCGTGCGATGTCTACGCGCACGATCCCGCGCTCGCCGCGACACGCGAAGCGCGTCTTGCCGAACGTCGCGGTGATCGCGGCGCGGCCATCGGCTTCTGGCGCACGGCCATTGCGCAAGTGCCCGACGATCCGCAACCGCGCATCGCGCTGATCGACGCGCTCGCGGCAGCGGGCCGCACGCGCGAGGCTTCGGGCGAAGCGCGCGCGTTGATCGATGCGAACCTGCTCGATTCGATGACCGACAAAGAGGCCGCGTTCATCGCGCAGCGCGCGGGCGACAGCGCGCTCGCGCTGAATTATTTCGCGCGCGCCGAACGCGCGGGCACGCTGCCCGCATCGGCTGAAGCGGACGCCGGCTACGCGGCGCTCAAGCTGCGCCGCAACGCGGAGGGCGCGAAGTATCTGGAAAGCGCGATCGACCACAGCGCGGACGCGCCCGCCGATGAAGCGCTCACGCCGCAGGCTTTGAACGACGCGCGCGCGGCCCACGCCGAGGCGACGCGCGAATGGGGCTTCAGCGCGTCGGTGAACTATCGCGGCAACGGCGCGCAGCAAGGCTTCGCGTTCGCGCCGACGCCGGGCGTGTCGAACAACTGGCAGGCGGGCGTGGAAGCGTACTGGCGTCCGTTCGGCAGCCTGGGCGACCGCATGTTCGAGGTGTACGCGCGCGGTTACGAGAACTTCGGCGTGCAGGGTGGCGGGCCGTCGGGAGTATCGACGTTGCAGGCGGCGATCGGCGCGCGCGTGAAGCCGTTCGCGTCGGCCAATGCGATTTTCGCGATCGAAAGGATCGTGCCGATCGGCTCGGACGTGCGCTCCGACTGGCTCGCGCGCGCTGCGTATTCGAACGGTTTCGGCGATACGCGCAGGCTCGACGTGCCGAGCTGGTGGACGGGCACGGTGTACGGCGAGGCGGGCCATTACATCGAGAACGATTCGACTTACGCGACGGCGAACGCGCGTCTGGGCCGCACCTATCGCGTCGATGCGGTGAGTCCGCGACTCACGGTGTTTCCGCATGCGGTCATCGGCATGGATTACGATTCGGCGGTCGATCACAGCGTGCCGGTGGGTGTCGGCGCGGGCGTGGCGGCGCGTTACTGGTTCCGCGGCGGTCCGTATGACGCGCCGCGTTCGTTCGTGGATGTGGTCGTGCAGTATCGCTTTCGCGTCGCCGGCGACGATCGCGCGAAAGGCGTGTTCTTCGGCGCGGTATTCTCGTACTGATGTCCTCCCTATTTTCATTCCTCGCTATCGCGTGCTGCCTTGTGTGCGCTCCGGTTTCGGCGCATGCCGATGCCGCGCGCATGCATCTCGTCGACGGCATCGTCTGGCAGCCCGACAACGCGCACGCCGATCCGCGCGGCGACTGGGACAGGCTCGGCGCGCATGAGCTGATCGTGCAATGGACGGCGGTGGACGGCATCGCGTTCGTGCCGGGCGCGGGACTGCGCGCGGCGGCGCGGATGCCGGACTGGGAGCGCATCGGGCAGGAGCCCTGGGCGCGGGATGTGATCGTCGGGCTGGCGGGCCGCTTCGATGAAGCGGCGGCGCGCGCGAATGCGGCGCAGTTGGTCATCGAATCGATGTCGCTCGCGGAGGTTCATCCGCCCGTGCATGTGACGGGCTACTACTTTCCCGTCGAGATCGATCCGACGTGGCAGAACGCGAGTGCGTTGCGCACGATGCTGGATGCGTTGCCGCGCCCGTTGTGGATCAGTGTTTATGATCGCGCGAATGTCGGCGGTAAGGCCATCGCGGAGTGGCTCGATCAGTGGTTGCCGCGTGATGTGGGCGTGTTGCTGCAGGATGGATGCGGGGTGTATGCGCGTGAGCCGCGCGTTGCTCGGGAGTATGCGGATCAGCTTGCGGCGAAGCTTGGGCGGCATCGGGTGAGGATTATTGCGGAGGCGTTTCGGCCGCAGGCGGGTGGAGGGTTTCGTTCCGCTACGGTGGATGAACTTAAGCCGCAGATCGATGCTTATCGGGGTTATCGAACCTATCTCTTCGATGGGCCGCATTATGTGTCGGGGGATATCGTGCAGGGGTTGGTTGATGCTTATCGGCGGCGTTAGGGCGGGTTTTCGCTGGATCCCGTTTTCTTATTGGTCTATTGGCACTGCCCTGTGCGGGGCGGCAGTCACTTTCTTTGCTGCTGCAAAGAAAGTAACCAAAGAAAGCAGCTTCCCCATCCAAAGTGCCTCACACCGGCCGCGGCACAGGCGATTGGCTGAATGGCCCGGCAATAGCGAGTGCCCTCGAAGGTCTAACCGGGCTTGGATCGCGCACGGTCTGACGCGTCGCGCCGCGCGCGTGGCTGGTTCAGCACGAAATGGCTCCAGCCCGCTTCGCGGCCGATGGGTCAATCGGATTCGCGTGTGCTTCTGCGTTTCTCTTTTCTCGTTGGTTTCCCTCGTATCCAACGGCAGCGCGTAGCGCTGTGCCGGCGCTATTTCGTGCTGAACCCGCGCCCTTGGGGTACTAGCTTGTCAGACCGTGCGCGGTCCAAGCCCGGCGAGTTTTGCGAGGGCACTCGCTATGGCCGGGCCATTAGGTCAATCGCCTGTGCCGCGGCCGGTGTGAGGCACTTTGGATGGGGAAAGCTGTTTCTTTGGTTACTTTCTTTGCAGCAGCAAAGAAAGTGACTGTGTAGTGGTTCAGTATTC
>LRBF01000061.1 GCA_001580565.1 Caballeronia megalochromosomata
CGGTTCTGCTTGTGAGGGCACTCGCTACTGCCGGGCCATTAGGTCAATCGCCTGTGCCGCGGCCGGTATGAAGTGCTTAGGCTGGGACAAGCTGTTTCTTTGGTTACTTTCTTTGCAGCAGCAAAGAAAGTGACTGCCGCCCCGCACAGGGGCAGTGCTAATAAACCGACACGAAATCAGGATTCCATATAAGCTCAAGCGCAACGCAAAAAAACCCACTACCCCTCCAAAAACCACTCCCCCGCACATTCATTGCGAATAAAATCCGCCAACCACTTCACCCGAGCAACATCCCTTGTCTCGGCGAGCGTAACGAGCCAATAAGACCGAGCCAACTCAATCTCCTCCCGAAACAACCTCACAAGATTCGCATCGGTCCGGGCGATGAAGCACGGCAACACCCCAAGCCCCACGCCACCCGACACTGCCGCCGCCTGACTGATCACATTGGAAATACGAATCGCCGGCACGAGGGAAGTGGAAATCTGCGGCAGATAGTTCAACTCCGCCGACCACATCTGATCCTCGACATACCCGACCCAGGGATGCTTCAGTAAATCACGCCGCGACGCAATCTTGCGATGCCGCTCCAGATAACCCCTCGACGCATAAACCCCCAACGCGTAATCCGTCAGCTTGTGCGCATACACGCGCCCTTGCGCGGGCCGCGTCATGCTGACGGCGAGATCGGCTTCGCGTTTTGAAAGACTGAACATGCGCGGGTTCGCGATCAACTCGATTTCAAGTTGCGGATGCACCGCCGATATCTGCGCGATACGCGGCGCCAGAAAGTACGTGCCGAATCCCTCTGGCGTGCCGATGCGCACGCTTCCCGTCAGACCAATGGACGCATCTTCCAGCCGATGACGCATGCGCCTCGCAAGGCTTTCCATGCCTTCCGCATCGCTCAACACGCGCTCGCCCTCAGGCGTCAGTACAAACCCCAACGAGCTACGATCGAAAAGCCGCACGCCCAGCGCCTTTTCCAGCGCGGCCACGCGCCGGCTCAAGGTGGAATGATCGACGCCCATCTGCTGCGCCGCGACCGTGAGCCGGCCCGAACGCGAGATGGCGAGGAAAGCCTGAATATCGTCCCAGTCAAAGCCACGCATGGGGATTTTTGCACAGAGCGATTGCCGATTTGCCCATTCTATTGCAAGAAACTCACTGCTATCTTTTTTCCTGAACTCTGCACAAGCAGAGCACGCAGACGCGAAATAATCAGGAGACACGCAACATGTCGCTCATCGCGAAACTCAAGGCCCGTGCGCAGGAAGGCAAACCGGTCAAGGTCGGTCTGATCGGCGCGGGGAAATTCGGCTCCATGTATCTGTCGCAGGCGCCGCGCACACCGGGCATTCATCTCGTCGGCGTCGCGGATCTTTCGCCCGATCGCGCGCGCGCATCACTTAAACGCGTGGGCTGGGAAGAAGCGCGCTATGCCGCGCGTTCGTGGACCGAAGCGCGTGCCAACGGCTCGACCTTCATCACCGACGACGCCGACGCGATGATCGCAAGCGATCACGTCGATATCGTCATCGACGCGACCGGCAGCCCCGCCGCGGGCATTCATCACGCGCTGCTGTGCTGCAAGCATCGCAAGCACATCGTGATGGTCAATGTCGAAGCCGACGTGCTCGCCGGCCCGCTGCTCGCACGACGCGCGGAGGAAGCAGGCATCATCTATTCGATGGCCTCCGGCGATCAACCCGCGCTCATCGCGGAACTGGTCGACTGGGCGCGCACCATCGGCATGGAAGTGATCTGCGCGGGCAAGGGCACGAAGTATCTGCCGATCTATCATCAATCGACGCCCGATACCGTCTGGGGCCATTACGGCTTCACCGAAGAGCAGGTCGGCTCCGGCGACTTCAACGCGCAGATGTTCAACTCGTTTCTCGACGGCACGAAGTCCGCGCTCGAAATGGCGGCGGTCTCGAATGCATGCGATCTGCGCCCGCCCGCCGACGGCCTCGCATTTCCCGCATGCGGCGTCGACGATCTGCCGACGCTGCTGCGCCCCGCATCCGATGGCGGCATTCTTCCGCATCGCGGCAGCGTCGAAGTGGTGTCATCGCTCGAACGCGATGGACGCCCCGTGTTCCGCGATCTGCGCTGGGGCGTGTACGCCGTCTTCGAAGCGCCGACCGGCTATGTGCGCGACTGCTTCGCGCAATACGGCCTCAAGACCGACAGCACGGGCCGCTTCGCCGCGATGTACAAGCCGTATCACCTGATCGGCCTGGAACTCGGGCAATCCATCGCGAGCATCGCCGTGCGCGGCGAAGCGACCGGCGCGACCTCGGGCTTTCATGGCGATGTCGCTGCCACCGCGAAGCGCGACCTGCGCGCGGGCGAGCGTCTCGACGGCGAAGGCGGCCATACCGTCTACGGCAAGCTGATGCCCGCCGCCGATTCACTGATTCAGGGCGCATTACCCATCGGGCTCGCGCACAACATGGTGCTGCAACGTCCGGTCGCGGCGGGACAACCCGTGCGCTGGAGCGACGTCGCGTTCGATGCGAACAAGGAGTCGGTGCGCGTGCGCCGCGAAATGGAAGACATCTTCCGCGCCGAAATGAAGCTGGAGGTGCCCGCGCAGAAACTCGCCAGCTAGGAACATGAACGTTCTTTGATTCCTTCATGCGCCCGGCCCGGTCGATGGTCCGGGCGCTTCGCACTCTCAACGCCCGGCAAAGGGCGACGGAGGAGACATGAGCCAAATCAGCGAAACGCTAGGCGTCGCACAATCCGGCACGACGGACGTGTACCGCAAGATCACGTGGCGCATCATGCCGTTCATCGTGCTGTGCTATCTCTGCAATTATCTGGATCGCGTGAATGTCGGCTTTGCGAAGCTGCAAATGCTGTCCGATCTCGGCTTTTCCGATGCAGTCTATGGACTCGGCGCGGGCATCTTCTTTATCGGCTATTTCATCTTCGAGGTGCCGAGCAATCTGATCCTGCATCGCGTGGGTGCGAGACGCTGGATCGCGCGCATCATGATCACGTGGGCGATCATTTCCGCGCTCACGCTCTTCGTGAAAACGCCGACCCAGTTCTATGCCGTGCGCTTCATGTTGGGGGTCGCGGAAGCGGGCTTTTCGCCGGGCATCATGCTCTATCTCACCTACTGGTTTCCCGCGAAGAAGCGCGGTTTCGCTTACGGCGTGTATTACATCGCGATTCCGCTCGCGGGCATCGTGGGTGGTCCGTTGTCGGGCTGGATTCTTTCCGCGTTCAGGCATTCGGGCGTCATGGCGGCTTGGCAATGGCTCTTTCTGATCGAAGCGATTCCCGCGCTGATCGTCGGCATCATGGTGCTGTGGCTCATGGTCGACAAGCCCAGTCAGGCGAAATGGCTCACCGACGATGAAAAGCGCCTCGTCACGCATGCGGTCGAACGCGAGGACGCGGACAAGACCGCACATCACAATGCGCGCGCGTTCCTCTCCGACGTCAACATCTGGAAGCTGTGCGGCGTGTATTTCTGCCAGATCATCGGGCTGTATGGCATCAGCTTCTGGCTGCCATCGATCATCAAGGACAGCGGGCTCACGAATCTCGAAGTGATCGGCTGGCTATCGGCGGTTCCGTATCTCGTCGCGATTCCCGCGATCATTCTCACCGGCATGAGCGCCGATAAATTCCGTTCGCGGCGCATGCACTTTTCGGTCGCGCTCGTGATCGGCGCGATAGGCTTTGCCGCGAGCGGTTATGTCGGGCATCAACCGGTGCTCGCGGTCATCGCGCTGTCGGTCGCGGCGGCGGGCATTCTGTCGGCGTTGTCGCTATTCTGGGGCATTCCCGCCGCGTTTCTCGCGGGCACGTCCGCCGCTGCGGGCATCGCGGGGATCAATTGCGTCGGCAATCTCGCGGGTTTCGTGTCGCCTTACATGGTCGGATGGCTGAACGTGACGACGCATAACAACAGCATCGGGCTTTATGCGGTCGCGGCGTTCATGATCGTGGGCGCGTTCGCGGTCAGGGCGATTTCGGGGCAGCTTGCGGATCGTTGATGGTTTGGCGATAAACGATAACGCCCGCGCACGCTGCGGGCGTTATCGTCACTTTGGGCAACGTGATTGCCAAACCTCACTGTCCGTGTTTCCCGCCTGCGTCCGGATGCGCTCCGCCAATTCGGGCGACGCGCGTTCGTACGTATAGCAATACGGTGGTGTCGGCACCTTCTCGGGTTGGTCGTTTTCGAGAACGGCTTTCGCGTCACGCAGATAAAGATTGTCCCGCACGGAGATGAAGGCCTTATAGCCTCGTGTATAGCCGTACAGCGCTTTTGTTTGCTCATAGCTTTTGCGGTCCGATTCGCCGTTCGCCAGCGCCGTGCGCCCCGGCGCCACCGGAATATAGCTGCAGTAGTTCGCGTCGACGCCCTCGACGGTCGGAAAGAATGGCGGCTCCGTGCAAGCGCGTCGTGCGGAATTGATGAAGATGTTTCCTTCGACGCGCGCCTTCGCCTCCAGACTGAAACTCATGCCATAGAAGTCCCAGTTCTCGAGCAGGTTGTTGTAGAGGTGCACCGTGCCGAACTGCGCGCGCGGATTGCGCTGCATGGTGTCGACGAAGTAGCTGTGATGAATGGTTACCCGCGCAATCGAATCGCGATCGAAATGTTCAAACAGATTCTTCGACGTGATGTTGTTGACGAGCATGACCTTGTCGTCGTCGTGGAACTTGACCCACGAGACCGTAACGTCAGTGGCTCCGTTCTTGACGTTCACGAGGCGGGCCGCGAAACGCGATAGATCGAGATGATCGATCCACACGTTGCGCGAGCCGTTCGCGATATCGACCGCCTGCGTGAACGTGCGCAGACGCCCGTCGATCGTGAGATGCGTCAGGATGACATTCGAGCGTCCGTAAATGCCGAAGCCGTAATCGAGCAGCGTCACCCGATGCCCGCGCCCATCTATCGTGACATTCGACGGAACACGAAGCTGCGATTCGAGCGGGATCATCAGGTCCGACGCAAAGCGGATCCACGTTGGGCCCCGGGCGTGCGCGAGCGCGTCACGAAGCGATCCCGGGCCCGAATCCGCCGCGGACGAAACGACCGTCAACCGTCCGCCCAACCCACCCGTTGCATCGCGGCCGTACCCTTCTCGCTGTGCGAGCAGGGCGGAGACCATCGCGCAATCGGCATCGGCGATTTCGCACGTTTCCTGCGCCGCCCGCGCGCTGGCGCACATCGTCGCAATCAGGATGATGAGCACGGACAGCAGGCGTCGCATCATCGGTCCGTCAGATGCTCGATGTACCAGGGAAGCGCATCGCTCATGCCGGCGCGCAGGTTCAACAGCGGTGCATACCCCAATTCGGTCCGCGCCTTGGACACGTCCGCTTGCGAGTGACGCACATCGCCCGCACGGAATTCCCCGAAAGCCGGCGCCTTGTCATAGCCGAAACCATGACTGCCCAGGCCATCGCGAATCACATCGAAGAGATCGTTCAACGTGGTGCGGTCTCCCACGGCCACGTTATAGACCTCGCTTGCGCGAAGGTCTTCGCGTAGCGCCGCGCGCAGATTCATCTGCACGACATTGCCCACGTAGCAGAAGTCACGGCTCGTCTCGCCGTCGCCGTTGATCTGGACTTCGTCGCCGGCAAGCATCGCGGCGATCCACTTCGGGATGACGGCGGCATAGGCGCCATTCGGATCCTGACGCGGACCGAACACGTTGAAGTAGCGCAATCCGATCGACGCAAAACCATACGTGCGCGCATACACGCCCGCATAGATTTCGTTGACGAGCTTGGTCACCGCATACGGCGACAAGGGATTGCCAATGCGCTCCTCACGCTTCGGAAGATTCGGTTCGTCCCCGTAGGTCGAACTCGACGCCGCATAGACGAAGCGGCGGACATTGGCGCGGCGTGACGCATCGAGCATATTCAGGAATCCTGATGCGTTGACGTCGTGCGTGGTGATCGGATCTTTCACCGAACGCGGCACCGAGCCGAGCGCGGCCTGGTGCAACACGAAATCCATTTCCGCGACCGCCCGCTCACAGGCAGCAACGTCGCGGATATCCGCCTCGTGGAAAGAGAACCGGCTCCAGCGCGTCTCGCCTACGCGTTGCCTGACTTCATCGAGATTGTGCTGATGGCCCGTGGCGAAGTTGTCCATGCCGCGCACGTCCTGATCCAGCATGAGCAGTGTCTCGACCAGATTCGAGCCGATGAATCCCGCCGCACCCGTGACGAGCCAGCGATAACTTTTCGACGACAGTCGCTCGCACAACTCACGCTGCGTAGCGTCCTTGAGCCAGGCCGGCACATTCGGTTCGTTCAATATTTGCTCCAGTTTCATATCCCCTTCCTGCATGTGAAATAGATTCGATGCTCATCGGTCGGCGACGGGCGCATCGTACGGTTGTGCCGAGCGATCCACGGGACGCACGTGCCGCCAGATGCCCCCACTCAGCCGCAAATTCTCCGGCGCTCCGGAAAGGTGCTCGCGCAAGTGGCCGAGATAGGCCTGTTGCCAGCGCAGCGCATAGACTTCGACGTCCTCGCCCGGCCGCACGGCCGGCATCATTTCCAGCGTGTTGACGATCCTTCCGTTCTCCCACCGTGGAGCGTAGAAAACCGATGGCAGGCCCAAACGATGCGCCGCGCGCGCCGCAAAGCTCGAATAGGTGATCTCCTGTCCGGCGAACGGGACGCGCGGCGCGGCAGGATCGAGCGCGCCTTCGACTGCGATGCACACTGCATAGCCCGACTGGAGCGCCCGCAGCGCTTCCTTGGCCACCTGTGTCTCGCTCTGGTCAGCCGTCGAAATGAGCGCCGACGCGTACTTCGCGCTCGTGACGCCGGGCGTGGTCGAGAGCCAGCGCGACGGAATGCCGAGCAACTCCAGAACCATGAGCCCCGCGTACATCGGGCCGACATGCGCCGTCGCCACTACTACGCCCTTGCCGTTCGCCATGAGCGGCGTGAAAAGCCGTTCGGTTTCATCGAGGTCGCCGAGCAGGGTCATGGCTTCTTCGATCCGGTCGTCGCGACACTCGAGCCATTCCAGCAGCAGATGGTCGACCAGATGTCCCCAGCGCGCCGCCCGTTCCCACTGCGCGCGCGTCGACTGGCCCGCGTCGCGTCGCAGCGACCACGCCCAGTCGAGCCGCGCACGCGGAATCTCCAGCGTGTCGATCTTTCCGTCGAGCGCGGCCATGGCCGCAGCGAACGATGCCGGCAACGACTCGCCGCGCGCACGAAGATAGCCCGCATATAGCGCCGACGCTTCGTCCTGCCTGCCCGCCTGCGACAGCGCTGCAGCCGCCAGCCGCTGCCAGCGTCCGCGCTCTGGCCGTTGCGAGACGAGCGTCATGAGCGCGTCGGCGGCTTCCGCGTGACGGCCCGCATAGCGCAGCGCTCGAGCAAGCAACGCGCGGGTCTGTTCGAGTCCGGGCGCGAGCTCGCAAGCCCTTTGCAGATGCGGTATCGCGTCGGCGTAATGGCCGGCGCGAAGCAGCGTTTCACCGTGGAGCGACGCGAGACGGACATCGTTTGGCGCGAGCGCCACGCCCCGGGATAAATGCTCCAGCGCGCGGCCATGACGATCCTCAGGCGTGCCGCGTGCGAGACAGGCTTGCCCCAGTTGCGAGCGCAGCGCGGCGCCGTCCCGGCCCGATGCCAACGCGGCTTCTCCGGCGCGCACGGCAGCATCGAAACGCTCGTCGTTGAGCAGTGCCTGCACCATCGCAGCGGCGAGGCGCTCGTCGGGCGCCGCGCCCGCATCGAGCGTGCTTGCGACATGTGCGGCCAGTGCCGGTTCGCCGCCGCGCATCAGCGCACTCAGCCACGCGTGCGCATGCTTGCTGTTTCCGCGGGCCAGCACGAGCGACGCTCGTGCAACCCGCGCAGCGTCGTCGGTACGACCCGCCTGCAAGCGCAGTTGGATGCGCGTCGCTTGCAAAGCCGCGTCGTCCGGCGTGGCCCGCGCGGCCGCGTCCGCATGAGCGATGGCCTCGTCCCAACGCTTCAGGCGCCCAAGCAGGCTCGACAGCAGGCGCCGGTCATCCGCGCCATAGGGCCAGGCTTCGACCATGACGGACAGGATGTCGACCGCATCGCTCAGTGCGCCTTCGCGCACCAGCGGCGACACCAGAAGACGTCGCAGATCGGCGCGCGCATCCGCCTCGCGCACGCGCGCGGCGTCGAGTTGCGCGATCGCCTGCGCCGGGTCATCGTGCGAGCGGATCAGCGCGATGATCCGATAGACGAGCGCCTTGGCATCGGGCGTCGCACCGGCAGCCACGGCCGCCGTGAACGCCGCGAGACCCGCCGTCCAGTCGCCCTTGATAACGGCTCGTTTGCAGGCCGCAAAGGCACTCACGCCCTGCTTTTCCTGCTGCACTCCCGGATGCTCGGCCATGTTGTTTCATCCCCGCAGGAAGGCGCGCCCGACGCTCGTCGCCAGTTTGACGAACAACGCCAGCGCAAAACCGACGGCCAGCGCTTCGAGCGCGAGCAGTAGCGCGTCGGGACTCGTGGGACGGTCCGAAGGCAAGGGCTTGCTGATCACGGTGAGGTAGCGCTGCAACTTGAGCGTGTCCGTGAACGCCTGCTGATAGCCCTGTTGCACGGCGTTGAGATTGCTGTCGGCGAACACTTGCGCGTTCTTCAGTTGCTCGTACTGTTCGAGTTGGGTCGCCTGCGTATTGCCTTTGCCGCTCATGCGCTGGCGGACGTCCGCGAGCCGCTGTTTCAGGGCGGCGACCTGCGCCGCTGTGGGCGCCAGCATCGGATGATCGGGATTGCCGAGCGCGCGGATCTTGTCGAGACTCAGTTGCGCGGTGCTCAACTCCGCTTCGATCTGACCGGACAGATTCAGGAGCATGGCCGCATTCGCCGCGGGGTCCATGTTCTGATTGTCGACGCGCCATTTCGTCAGCGCCGCACGCGCGCCCTGCGCTTCGCGTTGCGCCAGCGCCACCGCCTCGCGGCTCACCTTGAGCGCATCCTCCACGCCCTTCTGGTCCATGCGGTTGACGAAGTCCTGCGCGAGATCGATCAGCGCCGCCGAGATCAGGGCCGCGTCCTCGGGCGAGTACGCGCTCACCTTCATCACGTCGACCTGTTCCATCATGTTGTACGACACATTTACCGCTGAGCGATACGCACGATAGAGATCGTCCTGCGATGAGCCATCGGACAGGCGATTCGCGATATCGAAGCCGTCACGCGCGAGCCGCTTGCGCAGACCGATCTTCCGATCGAGTTGCAGCATGCAGTCGCGCGAATTCAGGAAGTCGCTGACCGCCCAGCCATCGACGAAGCCGGCGGCGAGGCCGGAGCCATCGCCCGAAGTGAGAAAGCTCGCGGCGCCGGAAACCGGCGACTGCGCCGTGCTTGCGCGCACGGAAAAGCGCGCCTCCGCGGAATAACGCGGCAGCGCGATGAAGCTCGCATAAACGATGCTCAACAGCACCGGCGCGAGAATCAACGCGAGCATGATCCAGCGCCCGCGACGCCGTTCACGCGCTGCCGCCGCGCGCTCCCGGCGGCGCGTCTCGATGCCCGGCTCTAGTTCAGAAGTCGGTTGAGCCATAGGTGTTGATGTCGAAAGAGGAGTCATCGGCTGCGTCGACGGAATCGATTCGCGACTGGCGTGAAGGGAATCGACGGATGCACGCGTCGAGGTCGTTGTCGATTCGAAGGATGCTTCGTTCATAAACCAAACCTTTGATGCAGTAGTCCGCCATCTGCTGCTGGCGGTAAGTCGAGAGGATCAGCGTTCGTCCAACAAGACGCTCCTCGAATAACGCGAGCCACAGGCGCGTAAAGCGACACGGCTCGAACGGAATGACGCCCTCGATGACGTAGACATCGAAGTCGGGCGCGAGCGCCAGCGCAAATGAAACTTCCTGACGCGTATAGAGCGGCCAGTGCTCCATCGGTGCATGGAGATGCTCGGGGCGCGTGATCATGTCGGCGACAAAATCGATGCACGCGGCCGGTTCGATCCCATGCAGCGCGCACACGAACTCGATCATGCGAATGCCGCTCGCCTTGCCGCGAATGAAGCCCTGACGGCCGAGCGGCCACGAGACGCGTCCCCGATGCTCGACGAAGCCTTCGCGAGGCTGCCGCAGTCCGGCCAGAATGTCGATCAGCGGACGATGACGTTCCGGCGTATGCGATAGCAGTGCGTAACGTCCACGGGGGATATCGAGGTTCGCTTCGGCAAGCAATGAAGACTGCGCGCCGAATAGCCTGGGCGCATCGGAAATCCGGTTGAGATGGATCATGGCGCACTCACATCGGCTGAACGTTGCTGCGCGCGAAACGTTCGACGCCAAGCGCAACGCTCACGAGAATCACGAGCGACATTACATAGTAGGTCAGGCTGGCGTCACTCGAGTTGTAGCAATCGAAATACACTGAACGCAACAATTGCATGCCGTGAGCGAAAGGCGACCACAGCACATAGGCACGGTACTGCTCCGGAAGCTGTTCCGACACGAAGAAGACACTGCTGAATATTTCAAGCAGGCGTTCGAGCGCGGTTCCGAGCTTCAAAAAGAAACGCCATTCAGTGGCGATCGCGCCGAAGATCAGTCCCATCGCCATGCCGGCCGCACCCATCGACGCGACGAAGCAAAGGAATGCCGGCCAGCTCGATGGCAAGGTGACGATATCGAAACAATGCCCGGCCACGATCAAAATGGCGAACACCATCAGGTAGATCGCCAGATAGATGATCGACTGGACGAGCGCGCCCATGAGCGGCGTGACGCCCCGCAGATTCAGCAATCCGCGCGCCGATACATAGCTCGCACTGCTGCGAAAAATGATCTGGCGGAACATGATCCAGGTTGTCGCGCCCAGCAGGGAGAAGGTCGGCACATCCATGCCGAGCACGAAGTGCGTTCCCATCAGAAAGTAGAGCGACGAGATCAGCGTCAACAGCACGGCGGGCCCGAAGAGTGTCCAGAGCAATGCGAAGCGGCTCTCGCCCTGAATCATCTGCAATTGCAGAATCAGCAGCGGCAGCAAGGCTTGCGGATTCGAACGACCCACCGGAACATGCGATGCACGCTGGCGCGCATGCAGCACGTTCGCGCTGGCACGGAGCACGTCGAGGTCGGCGGCTTCAGCGGGCGCGAGATCGATCCTGAACGCGATGTCGTCTCGCGTCGCGCGCCGCCGCGCTTCGCGTGTTTCCTCTTCGACGCGACGGCGCGAGCGCTTCGCATGAGCGTCGGTAAGCCGGGCTTCGGCGGATGCCAGCGCGGCAGGCGCATAGCCTTGCGTGAACACATCGACGCCCGCGCGGATATCGTCTTCGACCAGGCGAATCGCGGTGCGCCATTGGCGCCGCTGCAGATCGACCAACGCTTCATCGAGCGATGCATGCAACGCCTCTCGCATGCTCTCCGCCTGCAGCGTTTCATACACGCTCCGGCGTTCGAGCGGCGTTTCATGCGGCGACACGCTCAATGCATCGAGAATGCGCCCGAGCGTCGTGACCGGCGTCGACGCGCCTGTTCGCACGGCACGCGCTTTCGGCTCGATCGCGCCCGCGCCCGGCCGGTATCCACCCGACTGTCGCCGCGCCTGCCAGTTTCTGATTCGGCCTTCGTTGCTCATCACGCGGCTCAGAATGCTGTAGCCGAGCGCGCGAGGCCCAGCGTCGAACCGAACACGGACAGCGTCTTCTGAACCTGCGCGTACGGCGCATCGGACACGAGGATCGCATCGCCGTCGTGCACCACGAATGCTTGCGCCAGCGCGATCTGCTCCGGACGCGTGAAGTCGAACTGATAAACCGTGGGGCGCGTGTCCGCCGTTGCGGTTCCGGTGGCCTGCGCGCTGCGCATCAGATAGACGGCGCGCGGGTTCGCCAGCGCATCGTTGAGACCGCGCGATTCGCCGATGGCGTCGAGCACGCTGAAATTGCGCTTCGTCAGTTTGACGCGCCCCTGCACGCCGGCCGCGCCGAGCACGGTCAGTTGCTCCACGAC
Source organism: Caballeronia megalochromosomata (assembly GCA_001580565.1). GTDB lineage: Bacteria > Pseudomonadota > Gammaproteobacteria > Burkholderiales > Burkholderiaceae > Caballeronia > Caballeronia megalochromosomata. Next base: position 11,985 of record LRBF01000061.1, read on the forward strand.
GTTGTGCGCTACGATCGAATCGCCCGGGCGAAGCGCGACGTCGTTGGCAGGATCCTGATACACGTCCGCAAGGCGAATCGTGCCTTCCACGCCGCCGCGCCGCACGGAAATCGCCAGTTGCTCGGGGTTCGTCTGATTGGGCGCGGCCTGACCGAGCAGATCGCTCAGGCGGACCAGCTCGCGGCCGATCGGATAGACGCCCGGCTTTTGCAGATCGCCCTGCACGGTGACCGTTTGCCCCTTGCGCGCGGTGGCACGCACGACGACGTCGGACGCCGCGACGAGGCGGCTCAGGCGTCGCAGGATAGCTTCGCGCAGTTGCGGCTGCGTGAGCCCTTGCGCCCTGACGTTCCCGACATAGGGCAAGTGGATGTCGCCCGCGCCATCGATCTGAAGTTCGCCCAGATCCGATGCACCGTTCTGTCCCGCCGGAAACACGCCGAGGCCGCCACGTTCCCAGATGACGACTTCGACGCCATCGCCCACGGCGAAGCGGTCGGCGTCGAGCGGCGGCGCGTTGCGCAATGCCGCGGGAAAACTCGCGCGATCCGCGCCGCGGCCAGCGCCGGCGATAGCGGGCGTCATGGCGACGAGACGAATGTTGTCGCTCGCGCCGGACGCGTTCACTTCGCTCTGCAAGGGACCGCTGCGCGGCAGCGTGCATCCCTGCAACGTGACAGCGCCCATCAACGCGACACACAGCAGCGCGGCAAATCGCAAGCGCCCGCCGTTGATAACCTGAAACAAAGAACCGATCGATTTCACGACTTCCATCCTGACCGTAAAGAGATTTGCGTGGTTGTGCCGTGCGCGCTCAGACGACGAGCGAGCGTTCGCAGGCATCGCCCGGGCGGCTGGACGCAGCGGCGTCCATGCCCGGGAAGCACAGTTCGTTGAACGTGCTGGTCATCGCGCTCACCGAGAACAAGAGACGCGCGCGATCACGTGCGTGCTGACGCGTCGCGGCGTCCGCGCGGCAACGGTCGACGAGCACCGCCAGACGGTCGCACGCGGCCTGCAGATCCGGCTTCTCGGCGCATTCGAGCAGATGTCCCGTCACGCCATCGACGAAGCATTCACCCGCGCCGCCCGCCGGCGTCGACAGGGTCGCGACGCCGAGCATTTGCGCTTCGATCAGCACGTTGGGCAAGCCTTCGAAGCGCGACAGCATGACCTTCGCGTCCATCTTCGAGTACCAGAAGCCGACATGCGACGACAGCCCCGCGAACAACAGCCGATCCGTGATGCCCAATTCGCCCGCCAGATCGACCGCGTCTTGCAGCAAACGCCCGTCGCCGACGATGAAAAACCGTGCGTGCGGACGCTGCTTCAGATAGCTGGCGGCAAGCCTTATCCACGACAGCGGACGTTTGTCCGGCTCGAAGCGAAACACGCCGCCGATGGTCTCGGTCGCGTCGGCCGTTCTTTGCGCGAAGGCGTCCCAACGCTGGACGTCGCTTTCATCGCCACGGACGTCGAGTTCCGGCACGCCGTTGTAGAGCACACGGAAACGCGCGAGCGGCAGGCCGAGCCAGTCCGCATACGCCTGCGCGCCCGTGCGGCTGTTGCACACGAAATAGACGCCGGGAATCTCTGCCAACGCGTTGAAGAGCGCCGCATATTCGGGCCGGTTACGTTCGCGCCGGACGTTCGGTGGCAATCCGCGAAACACGAGATGGATCACGGGCACACCCGCCAGCAGCGCGGCCAGCGCGCCGAAGAGACACGTGCCGTCCTGCCACAGACTGACGACATCGAAGTGGCGCTCCGTGAAGAACGGCGCGAGCCGGGTCACGCCGTAGTGAACCGTGGACGGCAGGCATTGCAGCATGCGAAGAAGATCGGCATCGGCGATGGACTGCTCGCTCGCGGCGACCACGGGCAGCGCGTTGATTTCAGTGATCGAGACGCCCGCGTCCCGGAGCGTGCCCACGAAGAAATCGAGTCGCGGTCCTTTTTGCGGGACCGCGTGCATCGCATGCTGTTTGACGATCACATCGACGCTGCCGACCTGACGGTCCGCTTCGCCGGTGCGAGCGGGCATTGTTGACGCCTTCTGCAAATGACACGCGAGACGCGTCAACTGGCGCTCCGCGCCGCCGGGGCCGAGGCTGCCGGTCAGGAGCGCGATCGACTTCGGACGATGCGGCTCCGACTGCGGCAGCGCGCGATGGCGAAACGACAGAATGGCGTGCTTCATCGCGACGATCCGGAAGTCCTGATCGGCGAGGCTGGACTCGCTCTCGAAGCGGCGATAGAACGCGTAATCGCTCGCGAGCGTGGCCGCCAGTTGAGCGGCCTTGCTGTCCGCCGGGAATGACTGCGCCACCGGCGTCAGCATGGCGTGCGCCTGCGCCAGCAATCCGCGCTTTCTGAGACGCTTGGCAAAAGCGACCCGCGTGTCGCGCCGGTCGTGCCGTTCGATCAGACGCCGGAACAAGTCGTCCGACGCGTCATGGGCTCGCAGATCGGCGAGCAGTTCCGCGCGCGTCTGACCCTGGCGCGCCTCTTCGAGTGTTTCGGGCGCGTGCCGATCCACGACGACACGCGCTTCCTCGCACTTGCTCTCCTTGAGCAGGCGCAACACGTAGCAGCGCAGAATCGCCGCGTGACCGGGCGCCTCGGCCAGCAATGCCGACCATTGTTCCAGTGCGGTCGAGCCGGGCGTCGCCATCTCTTCGAGCTTCAGCAGCAGGTAGCGTACTTCGACATCGCGTTCATGATCGCGTGCGATCTCCCGTGCGTGCGCAAGGGCGCTTTGCGCGCCTTGTCCGCTCGAAGCCTGCGCCACGCATTGCGCGAGTTCGGGGAGCACGCGCTGAAGTGCGTCTTCACTCGATAAGAGACCGGCGTCATCGCGTTGCTCATGCGTGGCGTTGGCCTTGACGCTCTGCTTGCTTGCGCGGTGCAGGCGAGACCGCATTTTTGCGCGGCTCATCAGACTGCCCCCGCTGCGGGCGCGTTGCGCTTCGCCCGGTCGATCCAGAGCAGGCACTTTTGAATGTTCCCGTCGATCTGTTCGACGTCCTCGGACTGGTCACGAAGCGCACGCCAGTGAGGCAACGCATCAGCGAAACGATGCAGACGCATACAGGCGGACGCCGCGGCCTTCAATCCGACCGCATCATCCGGAACCAGCCGGAGGATGATTGCCGCGACGGCCAAGCGTTCCTCGTTGCCGGAGGAATCGAGCGCACGCAGACGCGAACGCAGCGCGACGATGACCCGTTTCTTCTCCGGCGCGATCTCGGCGCTGACAGAACCCGCGTGGCCGATGAGTTCCAGCAGCGCCCACACCTCTTCGTATTCGTCTTGCGCGAGCATGTCGCGCGCGGCGCGGATGGCGCGCCCTCTGAGCATCGTGATCTGGCTGGCGGCGTCTTCACGCGCTTCCCGATCGGCCTGGGGGTCGACGGCAATCTGCGAGAAGGCCTCGATGGCTTCGAAATAGCGCTGAGCACGCACCGCGACACGTGCGAGAAGCATGCGGATCGACACTGGCGCATCGGCCGCGCGCGCCGCACGTCGCAAATGTTCGAGCGCTGCGTGCGTATCGCCGAGTGCGTCGGCTGTGCGGCCGCGCAGGCCGTCGAGATAAGGGAACGTCGTGCGCGTGTCGAGCGCGAGATCGGACAACGCGATCACCGTCGCATGATCGCCCACGATGAAGGCCGAGCGCGCGTCCTGAAGCATGCGCCGTTCGAGCGCCCGCCGGGCACGCAGCGCGTGTTCGTTCGCGTGATCGATCAGCCAGCCCGCCTGAATTTTTGCTGCGGCCGCCGGCAGATCGCCTGCGGCAAGCGCAGCGTTTCCTTCGAGCAGCCATTGCTTCGCCTGACGGGCGAGCCAGTCGGCCGTCGCCGGATCTTCGCTGCGCGGGAGATGTTGCGCGCTCGCCAGCATGGCCGCAGCCGTCGCGAGGCCGCGCGACGCCGCGCTTCGCGCCAGTTCGAGCGTTGTGGCCGAGCTCAGACTGACAGGCGCTTCAGCCAGACGCATGAGACCGGCGTGATCGCCCGCCGCGATCGCGCGGTTCCATAACAGCGCGAAGCTTGCATCGTGCGAAGGCAACTTGATGAGCACTTCTCTAGCCCATTCTTCGGCGCCTTCCTGATCGGCGATTGCGTCGAGCAGATCGAGCACGGCGGTGGCCGCTTCCGCGCCTTCCGCCGAGACCCGGAACAGACGCTTCCAGTTCGCCAGCGCCATGCGAATGTCACCGAGCTTCGCGGCCGAGAAGGCGCTGACGCGCAGCAGCTCTTCGGTTTCGATTTCATCGGCGAGCATCGCGGTTGCGAGCTTGTGCGCCGGTTCGAATTGGCCGAGCTCAAAGTGACAGCGCATGAGCAGCACATCCGATCGCTCGCTCGGGCCGACGTCCCGCCGCTCGGCATCGAGCAGGTCGATCGCGCCTTCGTAGTCGCCCAGCGCCCACTGCATGTGCGCCAGCAACGCACGGTGTTCCGTGCTTCCATCGTTGGCGCGCAGCACCGCACGCACGCGCTTCGACGCCGAGCACAAATGACCGGCTTCCCATGCCGTCGCGATGTCCTGGGCTTCATCCACCGGTTCACTGTTCGTCAATGACAATTCGTTATCCTGATTGACGCCTAACGAAAACACACGCGGCGCGATGAAACGCTGATACCAGTCCGTGACCAGGCTTTCCGCGAAGTCATCCGTGAAATGCGTGAGATCGAGACCGCCGTTCTCCAGCGCGTTGACCTGACCGAACTTCTGCATCAGCGCGGTCGGGTCGTAACACGGCACCTCCATGCGTTGGGCGATCTCACGCACCGTTTCGATGAGACGATGCCGCGATTCGATCAGCATGTTGTCCGGCGTCGTCGCATCGACGTGCGTCACGAACACGAGCCGCTCCCGGCCGACCAGCGCCGCGATCTCGTGCATTTCGCGCTCGATTTCGTGATCCGGCTGATCGCGCCGCTGAATGCGCGCCAACAGATGTTGATCGGCGGCCGAAAGACGTTGAAACACGGGCTCTTCTTCGAGCCACGCGCGCCGCCCGGCCAGCATGTCGTCACTCGCCATCGCCCAGAATTTTCGCGAGCGCGCACGGTCAGCGAAGAAGTCGCTGAAATAGCGGCCCATGTAGTTGCTCTGGATCGGATAGCCGTCGACGGTCAGCGACTTACGCGACGACAACTCGACGATGTAGAGATCCGCCGCGACGTGCGGCTTCTCATACGCGTCCAGCGAAACGCCAGGGCGGCACACGAGCGTCTGCACGTCAGCGGGAATCGACTGCTGACCGAACATGAAACGCAACTGCTGAAGCACTTCGGCGCTCGTGTGCACGAACCCGTAGTTGCGCGCGCTCGCGACTTTCACCGGAAGGCGCGCCGCACCCTTGCGCAACGGCGTATGAATGCGACACGTCCCGATCGGACTGACCAATAACTTTGACGCTGCCATGCGATGCTCCACACCCTGACCGATTTGGCTTCGAAGACGGACTACCGCGCGAATTACAGCGCCCAGTAATCGATGAGCGACGGGAGCCGCGACCTGTCGACTGCGGACCGCAGATCGCACACCATGCCGCTGTCGGCGATCATGTGCGGCAGGTCGTTCCAGAACGTCGCGAGGATGTCGCAATGCGGCACCGCGAGAATCACGACGTCGAGATTGAAGAGCTCGGACTTGTCGACCAGCGTGATGCCGTACTCGTGGTCCATCTGGTCCTTGTCGGCCATCGGATCGAATGCGAGCGGCTTGATGCCGTAGTCTTCGAGCGCGTGATACAGGTCGACCACTTTCGAATTGCGAATGTCGGGCACGTCTTCCTTGAAGGTCAAGCCGAGAATGCCCACACGCGTGGCAGGCCCGAGACGGTGCTTGCGCGCGAGCATCTGAATCAGCTTCGAGGCGACGTGTCCCGCCATGCCGTCATTGATGCGCCGGCCGGCGAGAATGACTTCCGGCTGATAGCCGAGCTCCTGCGCCTTCGAGGTCAGATAGTACGGATCGACGCCGATGCAGTGCCCGCCGACGAGACCCGGCGAGAACCGCAGGAAGTTCCACTTGGTGCCGGCGGCCTTGAGCACTTCCGAGGTCGAGATGCCGACCAGATCGCAGATCTTCGACATCTCGTTCATCAACGCAATGTTGATGTCCCGCTGCGTGTTCTCCAGCACCTTGGCCGCTTCCGCCACCTTGATCGACGACGCGCGATGCACGCCGGCATCGATGATCTGCCCGTAGACATCGGCAATGACATCCGCGCTTTCTTCATCCTGTCCGGATACGATCTTCACGATCTTCTCCAGCGGATGCTCGCGGTCACCCGGATTGATACGCTCGGGGCTATAGCCCAGCTTGAAGTCGATGCCCGCACGCAGACCCGAGGCCTTCTCGAGCTCCGGCCCGCAGATCTCTTCGGTCGCGCCCGGATGGACGGTGGATTCGAATACGACGATGCTGCCCGGGCGCAACACGGGACCGATCGTTTTGCACGCGCTCACGAGCAGCGAGAAATCCGGCGTGCATTTTTCGTCGACGGGCGTCGGCACAGCGACGACGAAAAAATCGCAATCGGAAAGCTGCGACGCGTCGTCGGTATAGCGCAATGTCGATTCATTCAGCACATCGCGCTCGATCTCGCCGGTCCAGTCTTCACCGCTGCGCAGCGTGTCGATACGGCGACGATCGACATCGAATCCGACCACATCGAAGCGGCGTGCGAACGCCACCGCCACGGGAAGTCCCACATAACCCAAACCACATACTGCGATCTTGCTAACTGCCACGATTACTCCCGAAAGCGGTGATGCTCCACTGACGGCACGTGACCGAAGGCCACCTTCAATTCACCCGTCCGCGTCGCCTGATTGACCCAAATTTTTGCAACTCAGCGGACGTATTCTTGGGCTTGCGGCATAAGACGAACACAGGACGATTCCCAATCGATGCACACGAAAGGTGAAACGCACTGTGTCGGGATTTGAAGAAATCCGGTGTGGCATTGCGCTAAGTGCGCTTCAGGCCATGTGGTCGGGCTTTGTATGCGTCGTCGACGCGCACGTAAAATGGCGTCATGTCGAACGAAATTCCCCGCTCTCCCCGGCAAGAACCCGGCTTGCCGCTTCACACGCCGAGCACAGCGTCGCTCGCGGTCGCGGCCGCCATCGCGATGATCGCGTGGCTCGCGTTCGCCGCGCAAACCGATATCACCATCGCGCGACTGGTCCACCGCGGTTTTACCGTGTTCGATGGCATCGCCCGCATGAGCAGCTATCTGACGAACCTCACGGTGCTGCTGACCGCGCTGTGCTTCACGTGCGTCGCGACGCGCGCGCAATTTCCCTTCGCGCGATTCTTCCGCGAGCCGACGGTCGTGACGGCGGTCGTCGTGTATATCGTGTTCGTCGGCGTCGCCTATAACGCGTTGCTGCGCTATCTCTGGACGCCGTCAGGCTATCGCGCGCTCGTGAACGAATCGCTGCATACGGTCGTGCCCGCACTCGCGGCCCTGTACTGGTTCTTGTTCGTGCCGCGCTTTCATCTGTCATTGCGACGATGTGCGCTCTGGCTCGTCTATCCGCTGTCTTATCTTTGCATCACGCTATGGCGCGGAAGACTATCCGATTTCTATCCCTATCCCTTCATCAACGTCTCGGAGCTCGGCTATGAGCGCGTGCTCCTGAACGCCGCGATGCTCGTCGCCGCGTTTCTCGTGTTGATGAGCGTATTTCTCGTGATCAACCATCGGCGCGAAGATCTGAACGTGGCCGATCCGGAGGATTAGGCTTCCACTCGCTTGCGGTTCACGATGAGATCGGCCATGAACGCGATCGCGAGCGCACACGCTCCGCACGCGAAGATCAGCGCATAGTTGTCATGCGTGTGCGAGAACAGGAACGAATAGCCATAGCCCGCGAGCGCCTGACACAGCGCGAATGCCGATGTCGCCCGGCTCCACGCCGCGCGCTGCTCGGTGTGATCGTGCGGCAGAAGTTCATGCACGCGCCCGAGCGCGAGCGGCACGATGCCCGTCGTCGAGACGCCGAGCGCGACGGTCGCGACGCCGATCACATACGGATTCGCCGACAAGGCCAGCAACGCCACCGCGCACGCTTGCAGCAACAACACAGCCCGGTAGGCCATGCCGAAGCCGATGCGATCGCCCGCATTCCCGCAGATGAGCGGCCCGAAAATCGCCGCGGCGCCATACAGCACCCAATAGCTCGCCCCCACTCCGGCGCCGCGACCATAGCCGCGCGCGATGCAATCGACGAGCAGAATCATCACGGGCACGAGGCCGAGCGCGTTCGCCGCGTATTGCGCGTACAGCAGTCGCACGCGCACGCCGCTGTGTGCGCCCGAAGGCGGCGTCGCACCTTGCGCTGCGAGCACCGGATTGGACGCGGGCCAGCCGAACCACGCCAGCGCGGTGAGCACGAGCGAGAACACGCCGAGACCCATCCACGTGTCGTGCAGGCCATGATGCAGGAGCATCGGAATCAGCGTGCCCGATGCCGCGATGCCGAAGCCCAGTCCGATGAAGATCATTCCACTCGCGAAGCCGCGACGTGCGGGCGGAATGTGCGGCAGGATGGTCGTCGCGACGAGGACCATGATTGCGCCGCCGGACAGGCCCGACAGGAACCGCCACGCGAAGAACCACGCGATCGAGAGCGGAAACGCGCACGCGAAGAACGCGGCCGTCGCGATCGCCATCAGAAGGCGCAGCGCGTGACGATTGGTGAGCGCGCTGGCAATCGCGCGGCCGAACAGCGCGCCCGCGAAATAGCCGGCGAAGTTCGCGGCGCCGAGCGTCACCGCCTGCGACGACGTGAACCAGTGCGCCTCGATGAGCGGCGGAATGAGCGGCGTGTAGGCAAAGCGCGCAAGGCCGATCGCAACGAGGCTCGCGCAGAAGCCCGCGAGCATCGCGAAGAGCGTGCGGGCATCGAGTGAAGTGGGCTGACCGGCGCGCATGGCCGATACCGTTTGATCCGACATGATGACGACTCCTGCGGCCAGGTGCGTTTGCACGCGGCCGGGCAAAGTGACGTAAGAGGTGACGTAAGAAGTGCGAGAGGATTAGCGCTTGCCTGCACTCAGGCCGAGCGGCGGCAATTTCAGCATCGCCAGAGTCGGCGCAACGGCGCCGCTCAGCAATGCGAGCTTCGGATCGACGCGCGCCAGCACGCGCACGCCGAGCAGCACCGCGAGCAGGCTGGTGGCGGCAGCGTCGGCGGGCATCACGCGCTCGATCGCGCCGCTCTTGTAACCGGACTTCATGCAGCGCTCGAAGAACGCGCGCAGCAGCGCGATCTCCTCGGCGATGCGTTCGCGAAACGCCTCGTCTTCCGGCGATGCGCCAAGCGTGGCGTTGACCAGCATGCAGCCCCGCCGATGCTCGTCCGACACGGACCGCTCGATGATCTCGCGAAAGAAAGCGGTGATGGCCCGGTCAGGCGTCATCGACGATTCGAGCCGCCGCATACGCTCGCGCAAGGTGTGTTCGAGATAGTGATCGAGCGCGCGCAGAAAGAGCGCGCGCTTGTCGCCGAACGCGTTATAGAGACTCGGCTGCGTGAGGCCCGTGTACTGCACGAGGTCGCGCGTGGACGTGCCTTCGTAGCCGTGCGTCCAAAACGCGTCGGCAACGGCATCGAGCACGCTGTCCTCGTCGAAATTGCGCGGTCGCGCCATGATCCTGCTCCATCGAATTGAGAAGCGGACGTTTTATATCGTCCGATACAAAACCGATTATATATCGATGGATACAAAACTGCGCGCGATCTCCATTCGGCGATGCGGGTCTTGCACAGCGGGGAATAAGCTGAGGAAAGACGAGGCGCTTCGGAGATGCGCCTGCATCGCCGAAGGCGTGTGCGGTGTCAGGCTTCTTTCGTATCGAACAGAAGCAGTTCGACGCCGGCTTGCGCGAAGTTGGCGAGATCTCCGGCGGTCTTCTGGCCCTCGGGCGAGGCGAGCGCCGCGTGAATCGCGTCGAGCGAATCGAATTGCAGCAGCGCGACGAGGTGATACGGCGACTCCGCCGCGGCCGTCACAACCGGACCCGTGCTCATCTCATAGCGCCGCAGACCCGGCAGCGTCTTTGCAAGGGGTGCATGGGTCGAGGCGTAGTAATCGTCGAATGCCTTTGTGTCGGACGGTTTTTTGTACAGCGCTACGAGCTGGGCCATCGTCTTGTCTCCGGGTGGTGGTACGGCTTGAGAAGAAACACTGCATCAACGTGCTACGGCTTTTCCAATTGCAGATAGATGCGCTGCACGTTCTGCGGCTGCGCGATCGCATAGAGCTTGTAGTCCTTGAACGCAGGGACCTGCACCGTATGCATCGCTTCGGTGAGACCGACACCGCTCTTGTACGCCCGCTTGACCGACGCATCGAGCTCGCGCAGATAGACGCCCGTCTGCATGATGTCATCGCCATGCAAGGGCGCGCCGAAGCCGGGCACGATCGTCTTCAGGTCGAGCGCACGCAGATTCTCCAGCGCGGCGAGCCAGCCGGGAATCTGCTCGTTGCGCAATTCGGGTATGCGTCTGTTCGAGACGAGGCCACCTGCGAAGAGCACGCCGGTTTGCGTGTCGAGCACGGCGAGATCGCCGGGCGTGCTCGCGGGCCCGAAGTGCAGCAGTTGCAGCGTGCGCCCGCCGCTTTCGATTTCCGTCGTGCCGTTGACGGTTTTATCGGGCACCGTCACGCGCGAGCCCGCCATTTCGTCTTCGCCGAGCGTCTTGCGCAGATTCGCGAGGCAGATCGAGCAACGCTCGCGGATGAGTTGCGCGGCGCGCGCGTGCGCGAGAACCGGCACATCGTCGTCGCGGAACGCGGCCGCGCCGAACACGAACTCGGGCGCCTGATGCGTGATGATGACGAGCTTCACCGGCAACGGCGTGATCGTGCGGATCGCTTCGATCATCGCGCGGCCATATCGATAGGACGGCCCCGTATCGATCACCGTCACGCCATCCTGCCCGACGATGAACCCGTTGTTCGCGACGATGCCGTGATTCGCGGGCGCGACCGCATCGTTGTCGCCAATGAACGCGTACACGCCGGGCGCGATCGCGACAGGCGCGGGCATGCCGCTCATCGCCGCCTGCGCGAGCGTGCTCAACGCAAAGAGCAGCGTGCACACGAGCAGGCGCAAGCGGCGCGCCGTCATTTCATCGCCGATGTCTGCGCGCCGCCAGGCTGCGCGTTGACCGCCACCGCGCCTTCCCACTGCTTGTTCTTCGTATCCTCGATATGCGCTTTCAGTTCGCCGTTTCCGCCCGGCACGAAATAGAAGCGGAAATTCGGGTTCTCGCTGATCGAGAAATTGACGTTCGCGGTCATCACGGGCTTGCCCGCATACGTGACCTCGACCTTGCGTATGAAGTACGCCGACGCGTAGTTGCGCGTCACCTGGTTCATCGCCATGCCCGTGCGGTTCGGATGGCGCACCATCAGCTGTGCAAGTTCGGGCTTGCCGGCGACGGCCTGCCCGTCGGCCTGAATCCTGACCTGACCCGCAGCGCGCTCGGCGGCGTCTTCGTCCTTGTCGGCGGGCGCGGAGCAGCCACCCGATGCCTTCACGAAGCGAATCGCGCTATAGAGCCTGCCGTCGTTCGTCTCCGCGATCACGCGCATAAACGTGTAGTCCTCCACGCGCACGCGCGTCTCGATCGTCGCAAGTCCCGATTCCGGCGTGAACTCGAACGAGCCCGCATAAGGCTCGGGATTCTCGTCGATGAAAAGATAGAGCTTCCTGATGTAATGCGTGGGCGTCTGCGGGAATTGCGCGTTGATCGCGATCGGCACGACGGCGGCATCCGCTGCGCGCGCGGGCGCATCGAACTTGATGACCGCATCGCCGTGCGGGTCGATCGCGCGACCTTTGAACGTGCCTTCCTTGAAGTCGAGCCAGCGCGCCACCTTGTCGGGATCGTCGTCGGGCTGCGCCGCTTGCGCGGCATACGGCGCGAGGGCCGCAGCGGCGAGACTCGCGATCGTCATCGCGCGAACGCCGGACCATGCTGTCTTCATAATGTCCCTCCAGTACTGCCGCTACTGCTCCCACTCGAGCTCCGCATACGCGGCCGTTACGTTGCGACGGTGATACTGATCGATGAGGAGCCATTTATCCTTCTCGTCGACGCCGATGCTATCGACGGCCTGCTGGATCGTCTCGCCCTTCTTGATAGCCGCACGCACATCGCGCGCCAGATCGGCGAGATAGCGCTCCTCGGCGTCGAGCGATTGCTGAAACGGCGGATCGAGCGGACCGTGCCCCGGCACCACGTGACGCGGATTCATCTGGCGAATGCGCGCGATATCGTCGAGCCAGCCGACCACACTGCCATCGACGACGGGAATACAGCGCACGAATAAAAGATCGCCCGTCCACAAGGTGCCGCTCTTCTCATCGTATACCGTCAAATCGTTGTTGGTATGCGCGGTTTTCCATGTGCGCAAGGTAAGCGTGCGCCCGCCGATATCGAGCGTGCCCATGCCGTCGATCGTCCTGGTCGGCGCGACGATCTCGCTGCCCGCCGCCGCACTGCCCAGCTCGCGTTTCAGCGCGCGCAGATAGTTGTCCGCGCGCGAGGCTTCGGCTTGCGCGAGCGCCGCACTGCCCACGAACTGCGGATGATCCGCCTTGAATGCCGCATTGCCGAAAATGTGATCCGGATGCATGTGCGTATTGATGACATAGCAAACCGGCAAGGGCGTCACCGCGCGTATTGCGGCGCGCAACGCGCGGCCTTCGGCGAGCGTGCCGCCCGTGTCGATCACCGCGACGCAGCGCGTTCCGACGATGAAGCCCACATTCGCGATATCGCCGCCGTTTGCGGGCGTCGCGACATCGTCGTGTCCGCGATGCGCGTAGTTACCCGGTGCGATCTGCCTGATCGAAAGCGCGGACTCGCCACGCGCAATGCTTGCGCATGCAATTAGTATGAAGAAGACGACAAGACGCCAGCCGGACGCGAGGCTCATCGAACGCCGCCCGCTTCGGCAAGGCGTCTGGGTCTGCGCAAGCCGAACTGCGCGTATTCGCGTTCCAGAAACGGCTCGGCGTTTTCGAGGAGGAAACGGCGAAACGCGAGACAGGTGGGCGAGAGCTGTTTCGAGCGTGATTGCACGATATGCCAGGTCCGTTCGACCGGCGTGCCGTTCACGTCGAGCACGGCGATTTCACCGGTGCGCAATTCGAGCGACAGGGTGTGCAGCGAGATGAGGCTCACGCCCATTCCCGCCATCACCGCCTGCTTGATGGTTTCGTTGCTGCCGAGCGTGACGCTGCGCGTCGGCACGAAGAGGTTCTGCCGGAAAACATGCTCCGCGACCGCGCGCGTGCCCGAGCCTGGCTCGCGCAAGAGGAATGTATCGTTCGCGAGTTCCTGCAGGTCGAAAGCCTTCGCATGACGCAATGGATGCGACAGCGGCGCGACGATCACATGCGGATGATAGGCAAGCGGCTCGGCCGTCGTGCCGAGTTCGGGCGGCGGCCGGCCCATGATGGCGAGATCGGTCGCATTGTCCTGTAACAAACGCAGCAGCGTTTCGCGGTTGCCGACGGAGAAATGTACGTCGACCTTTGGATACTGCTGTCTGTAGAGCGCGAGAAGCTTGGGCGCGAAGTAGGTCGCCGAACTGACGATGCTTACCGCGATCGCGCCGCTGTCGGCTTGCGTGAGGGACATCATCGCGTCTTCGGCGTCTTTTATTTCGCCGAGTATCCGGCTTGCGTGATGCGATAGCCTTTCGCCGGCTTCCGTCAGGGAGAGACGGCGGGCGACGCGTTCGAACAAGGGCAGACCGATGGCTTCTTCCAACTGACGGATTTGCATCGATACGGCTGGCTGGGTCAGGTGCAGTTCCTCGGCTGCGCGGGCGAAGCTTGGGCAGCGGCTCGCTATCACGAAGATTTGCAGCTGGCGCAGGGTTAGGGAACGGATGAAGTTCACGGGGGGTTTTTTGCGTTCGCTTCGGTTTATATGGAATCCTGATTTCGTGTCGGTCTATTTGTGTTGCCCCT
>LRBF01000063.1 GCA_001580565.1 Caballeronia megalochromosomata
GTCGACCGACAGCTTCGACGCGCGCGACGGCATGATCGGATACGGGTGCAAGTTGTCCATGATCGTTGTCTTGCCCGCCCCGTTAGGGCCGGTCAAGGCGATCAGGCCATCCGGCAACGCCTCCAAATCCAGCGTGACGCTTTCGCGTTTCATGCCATCGCGCACGCCAACGAAGCCTTCCAGTGTCAGTTTCAGAGGCCGCATGACACGTCCTCCGACACGCTCATCGAAGCCGACATAGCGGCCATCTGCGCATAGAAAGCGTCGTCGTCCTCGTTGGGAAACGGCTCGTTCATCACGACCGACGGCATGGACTGCACCGCTGATTTGGGCGCTTGAAGCGTCCCGTCCAGTGCGGCCGCCACGTTGTCGCAGACTCTGCCGAACTCGCGACGCGCGTTCGTCAAAAGCTCGGACCAACCGCTATGCCCGGTGAGGCTGCGGATCTCGGCAGGCGACCACTGGCTTGCATACCCTTCCTGATACGACCACAGAAGGTGCTGCATTTCAACGGTCGGCGTAACGGCGATCTCGCAGGCGCCGGGGGTCGTGGCGACCAGCAACAGCGTCTGACCGAACTGCGCCAGCACTGCGCCGCGGTACTGGCCGAACGGCTGATGCTGAATGGCAGCGGTGAAGCCTGCCAGATCAACTAACGACTTTTGAAGATCACGCGATGAGCAGTCGCCCAACGCGAACGTGCGAACCCAGCTCGGGCCAGCGGGATAAAGACCAAACATGATGCACTCCGTTTATGGTGGGCGGAGTGCGGCCCCGGTAGGGATCGCTCCCCGCCAGGGTGAAAGAAGAAATGAAACCGCTAGAGAAAGGTCCTGCCACTACTTATCGATGCGTCAAAGACGCGGTGAAACCTCTGTTTCGATAGCGACGATGACGGTCGGCTATCGGAACACGGCTTGCGTGTTCAGGCGAAGGAGCCGTGCTGGCCTCCCCTGCATGCGCGGCAACCTACGCCGCGAATAAATCATCGTTGAGCCACGAAAGCTGACTTGCCGAAGCCGACTCGACGATTTCCACCGTCGCATCGGGCATTGGTAGTGCCTCGGCGTTATCGACGTCACTCGGACCCTCTTGGACAGCCACCGGCGCAGCCTCGGACATGCTCGACAATGCGGGCAGCCGGTCAGTTGCGAACGGATGCGCCGCCTCGGCGTCGGTCAGTCGAGCCAGCACGCCAGCCGCGATTGCCTCCGCGTCCCCCGTTTCCAGCAACTGCAGCCGGTCAAGCAAGAGAGCCGGATCAACATCAGCGTGTTCGCACCAGCGATCGAGCTTTCGGTCAATTGACGTTTCGAGGCTGATGCCTTGGGCGCGTGACCGGACAACGGGAAGAATGCGAGCTTCGACCTTCAGCTCCGCCGCGTTGCCGAACAGCGCCGCGATCGCGTCGCGGTCCACTGACTGTTTGTGCTCTTCGTCGACCTGCCAACGAATTCGCACGAACTTGTCGGTCGCATCGAGCGCGATTGCCGTCAGGCGCTGCATGTCGGGCGGTCCGTCAAAATCGACGCAGATGGTCTGCCGAGAAGGCGTAACGACCAGATCGGCTTGCGCGCTTCCCACCTCGACATTCCACATCAGAAAGCCCTTGTCGCCTTCCTCACCGTAGTGGAATCGCCCGATGGAGCCTGGATAGGCCACGACTCGCCCCGCTCGCTCCCATTGCTGCGCTTTGTGGATATGCCCAAGCATGAAGGCATCGCATTCGGCCTCGAACAGACTCCCAAGCGAAAACTCATGGTCGAAGCCCGCCATCGTCACGCCGTGCTCGGTCGTACAACCGTTGACCGTGCCGTGTGAAACCCCGACAGTCCGGATGCCTGCGGCACGAAGCTGCTGGTTGACGCGCCCTGCTGCGGCGAGATAGTCGCCCAGCACGGATTGAAGGCCCGTCCCGGCTTCCTTGGCACCAACGGCAGCCGCAAGTTGTCCCTTGTTGACCGTGGGCAAACAGGTGAACACGACATCGGCGCCTATCGCGAGGACCTCGCGTAGCTCCTCGTCGGAGTACACCGGACCGCTTGACGGGTAAAACCGCCCTTCATGAAGGCTCACCTGCTGAACGCGCTCCGCCACGTAAATCTGATGCGTTGTTGCCATCAGTTCGAAGTTGCGTAGCGTGCCCGGCGGTTCATGGGAGAACGTGCCCTGCAGCATGAGAACGGGCATGCTGCCGCTCAGCCCATTGATCCGCCGCGCAAGGCGGTTCAACGAAGGTGCATGTGCGTCAAGACGATGGTCCGTCGCGTCGCCCGAGATCACCGCAACATCGGCGTGTGCGAGAACCGCGTGCTCGGTGGCAAAGCCAAAGCACCGGTCCGACTCTTCGAGGTTTCCCGGCGCGTAGTGCAAGTCAGAAAAATGAGCGATTTTCAAAGTCGCCTCCTAGAAATGAAAAGGCCACCCGAAGGCAGCCAGTGAGTGTCGATGCGCCCAACCAGTTTGTTAGAGCGCAAGCAGAGAACGTTTTAGGAACTGAGCGTGTCGCGGACTTTCATCAGCGCCTTGCCCAACAGGTTCTGGCCGCGCCACTTCGCTTTGTCCGTGATGTCGGGATGGTGCTGGCCTAAGCCTACGCCCCAGATCACATCGTAGGGACTGGCTTCGACTAGCTCGGTGGGCGCGGTTGCGAGCAACAACGCCCGCAAGCCTGGATGCTGCGCAAACTTCTCGCGACACCCGACATAGACGATCGACTCGCGCTTCGCCTTCCATGTTTCGAGGTCGAAACCTTTGACTTTGCGTCCGAGGGCTTTTTGTTCCTTCGGAAGATGCGTGGCGAGCACAGCCTGAGCGATGTCCTCGTCGCCGAACAGCTTGGCTTTCGAAAACATCATGAACTGCTCAACACTGACGAAATCGACGTCGTGATACGAAAAGCGGCACGGATGCCAGTTGCTAAAAGCGTCCTCCGCGCCGAAGAACAGCGTGAAGTTGCCGACTCTACGCATTGGAATCCCCTTCGCGTGAACAAGTAGATGGGCCGCCGAGGCGGACGAATTCGATGCGCAGGTACAGCGCGGTCGAAAACATTTGAGCAAGCGGTTCTTGCTGAAATGCTCTCATGCCCGAGCGAGAAAGGCTGTGTGACACGAAGAAAGGATGCCAGCCCCCGAAGGGGGACTGGCCAAGGTTAGACGTAAGCAGCTTGTGCAATCGCGTCCTGAATTTCGACGTCAAGCGAGGCGGGATCATCGAGCGCGTTCTTGAGACGCGCATTCATCGCATCGACATCAGCGATGCGTTCGATCCAGCCGCGACCGTACGTCTGGTGCGCGTATTTGCGAAAGCCGTTCTGCCGCTCCGGCTGACTTAGGCCCAGACGATGCAGCAGGTCGGACATACGGTGACGCTTGTCTTCCAGCGTCTCATCGGGGTCGGGCGAGTCGTCGTCATGACCAGCTGCGCCGTCGATGCCCGATGGCTCTCCATCGCCTGCCCGTTCGGCCCCGGATTGCTCCTGCGCAGGCTGAGGGACCGGATCGCCAGTCGACTGTACAGTCCCGTCTGACTCCAACAGCGCTACCGCACGACTGGCAGCGTCGAGCGCCGGTTGAGCCTCGTCCGCGCCGTCCAGCAGCGCGCCTAGGTCGATATCGGCATCGAGCACCGTCAACATCTGCTTCTGACGTACGGCCTGACCGTTGTCGTCAATCCGCGTGATATCGAACTCTTTCTTCGAGAGCCAGAAGCGCGTGCCGGTGAGCCTACCGCGCGCGAGCGCCACAGTCTGCATTGCCGAATACGCCTTCTGAAGCACGTAGATGGAATTGGTCGGCAATTCGATCAGGCCCAGCCCCTTCACGTCGGGCACAGCGAACAGGAAGTTTGCGGTCAGGTTGCACTTGCGGTCCTGATACTGCGGACAGACGTGAGGATCACAGACGCCATCGGGAATGTCGTCGTCTTGCCGGTGAACGACCAGTCGCCCACCGAAGGATCGTCGCGCCCGCTGTGCGCGTGCGTTACGCTCGACCGGCGCGTACGTTTTGCAATAGCGCTTGCCGTCGCGGTCGTACTCCGAGAAGTACTGTCGCCCGGTTGTCGTGTACGCGGCCATCTGATTCGGCACATTGCGCAGCCAGTCGTCGAACGCAAACATGATCGGGAAGCGGTATAGCCGCAATCCGTGACCGCGATCTTCGCCATACAGCCGCAGGATCTCGTCGGCCGTGTCCGGATTCGAGAAATCCGAGCGTCTGCAGACGAAATAGTCGACGTTGCGCGGAATCAGCGCGTTCCGAAGCTTCAGCGACGTTTCGAGCAGCTTGCCGATGGCTTCGAACGACTCGCCCGCAGCGACCATGTCGTTGTAGAGCTTGACCGCTTTTTCGTTGGACTGATGCGCCCGCGTGAGCACTTTGATACCGGGTCGAATCTTGCCGATCGTGGGCGGGCGAATAGCTCGTTCTTCAACGAGGCTACGCGGCGCGTGATCGAACATCTGAACGACAGCGTTCATGAGGATTTCCTTGCAAGAAAGAAGATGGCGTTGGTCCGCAGTGATTCGGCCTGAGATTGCATCTCTCGGGCTGCCGCACTGCCGCGACGTTCGCTGACATGGGAAATGAAGACAGAGCGCTCTGCGTCGCTGAACATCGCGACTCGAGCTACTTCGCACCGCTCCCGCCAAACGGGGGACGTGGTGTCCGCCTGCTCGCGCTCGGTATTGATTTGATGCGTGATGGCCTCGGCGATACGTTGATTGAGGCGGTCGGGCAACAACATAGAACAGCACCTCCGTTGAGAAAGGTCCGGCCGCAGGACGCGACAGACGAAAAAAAAGCCCGCTCCGGTGAGGGAGCGAGCTTCTTAAAATCGATATAGCGACCTACGCGCCACGTCCCTTCCGGGGACGTGGCGAGCAGGGAGCGGCCGGCAATGCCGGTGTCGCTCGATCAGAGAACGTAAAGTCGTTCTCGCGCAGCATGGTCACGCCGCGCAACAGCCCTTTTCGGAATTACTTCCGCCGCAGGAATCACGGATCAGCCAACTTCGATCGTTCTACCCAGATCAGGCTCTGGAGAGAGAACACCCGAAAACCCGGGTTCGAACGATGTACCGGCGCAAATGAATGCAGCACAGGGTACGAGTATCACGGCTGAAATTGGGGAGTGTGTAGCGAGCACACTCAGCACAAGAAAGATTTCCACACCGGTAGCTATCCGGTCGGCGCATGCCAACGCACGAGGCGGGCACGACTTGCAGAGAAAAGATGGACTCCGGGCTTGGAGTCGAGGTCGATGCGTCGGTGACGCGGGGAATGGAGTTGAGTATCCGGGTTAATGACGTACGCGTGCGCTCGAAAGCTCACGAAATTCATATAGCTTTCGCCCGTTCGACTCTTGCCTGATCAATGAAAATTATATGTGAGAGAGAACACAGACATCCCGAAAATCCCATGGCCGTGACCGACCTAGAAGCGCCTGACGAAGACCCTAAGCAAACCGCTACGCTCGGCAACGAGAGCGCTGCGCAAAGCGGGCTGCGTCCTTTGAACCGACTGACTAACGATAGTCGTCTCGCTCGCATCAACGGCGACACGCTGGCAAAAACGGAACTGCCGTACTACTCATTGTTCGCGCGTGAATTCCTGCGCGCCGACTTCAACTTCGCCGCCGCAAAGATGACCGTTGCGCGCGGCGGCAAGCTGATCGCGATCGAGTCGGAATTTCGAACTGCCGAGGCGTTCATGAAGAAGGCGCTCGCATGGGCAGGTAAGTTTCCAGGTAGACGTGCACCGACTCCGCCCGAGATGGTGACGCTTGAAATTAAGCACGCCATGTCCGGTCGTCTTGTGCGACTCCTCTCGATGTATGACCAGCTTTTCCTGAAGACGATGGAAGCGCTGATGGCGAGAACCATGACGGCTCAAGTGCGCCAATCCGCACTGGAGGCTACCGAGGCACGCATCAATCAAATCCCTTTCTTGTGCATGCCGGACAACGACCGCTTTGCGCCGGAAGGTGTGCTGCTTCCGGACTCGGATCGTACCCACTGACATCGGATATGAACGGCCCTGCGCTTCGCGTTCGCCACGCGGTGGGCCTGGACTTGCTCGACCTAACAACGACGGGAGGACCCCGCATGGACTTACGCGAAATTCAACGACTGCATGCGCAGTTCGCACCTGACTCGATGACCATCGATCTGCCGCGGCAAATCGCTGCGCTCCCAGCGCCGGCCGACCTGACGGCAGACGCCAAGACACCCACGCTCAGACTGCGGCTTCCGAAGGCGGTGCCTGTCGCTCGCCGAAGCGTCGTCGCGGTCGCTATCGCCGCTGTCGTGGCTATGGCGGGTATGGGAGCCGCGTCGTTGTACAAGTCGGTGGGCGCGCTCTCCGCGCACGACGTAAAGAAGACCGCCGCGCAGCCGCAATCCAACGCAAGCGAACGGCCAGCAACGGAAGGACCGGCAGTCGCCCCGGGAACGCGCCCGATCGACGCAGAGCCACCTCACCCGGTAGCGCTCGCTCCGATGCTGACGGGAAAAGATGTTGCGGCCGCTTCCCCGATCGGTCTGACGGCTGACCAGTTCAAGACTTCGCTCGGTACAACGAGCGGCCCAGCAGCGAGCACAGCCAGCAAGGCCGTTGCTCCTGTCTTAAACGACGTGCAACACGCGGCTGCCTCGCCTATTCATCAAGCGCATCGCGAGGCAGAGGTGGCTACTCAGGCTCCCACTCAACCCGCGGCTTCAGTTACGCCCGCGCAAGCTGCGGCGCAGCCTGCCGCCGACGAACAAGCTTCGCAACAACACGCGGCACCGGCCCGTACGCACAGCTACCGTCACCGCTCGCATTCGCGGGATGAGCAGGTAAGCGATGGCGACACGGGGTCGGCTGCAAGCAAGAAGTCAGCGCCTGCGAACCGCGGCGGGGCGAACGAAGTACAGATGTTTTAAGGAATCGACACCATGAAAACCGAACTCAATATCACGCTTATTGCGCGCGGATGCGCGATCTCCGGCGACATGGTCGTGGATCACGGCATTTCGTTCTTCGGCCTGCTCGACGGCGGCATCATCTCGACGCAGGGTCTGCTGCACATAGGCGAAGGCGGACTCGTAAAGGGCTCCGCGCAGGCCGAGCACGTTCGCATTGACGGGCGCGTCGACGGCGATGTGCACGCTCGGGGCTCGCTGGAAATCAACGGCCAAGTCTCGGGCGACATCTTCTACTCCGGCACGATCCGCCTTGGTCCGCGTGCGTCTTTGAACGGCACGCTCAAGCGCGTTGCCAGAATGCTGACGATCGAGGCAGATTCCACGCCGGACGAAGGGCCTATCGCCGGTCCGCGCCTGGACGACGTTAAAGGCCACGAACGCGCGGAATCAAACGTGACAGAGCTCTCCCGCGCAATGGCCTGAACCTCTATAAGCCCAATGATTTGCCGATAACGGGTCAAAGTCTCTAAGAACCCCGACCATGAAACCGATCGACCCGATCTTCGATTTCCTCACCTTGACGTGGGACGCGGCAGCGCAAGAAGCCGCGTTCGACGGCCATTGCTTTTGCATGCTCGACACCGGGCGGCTTGTGAACAGTCAGGGGATGACGCCCGGCACGCCACACTGGAACCGCCCGGCGTACAAGTCCGTTGTGACGTACAAGCTGGCTATGCGTCAAAAACCATAGGGTTTATACTGAACTCGTCTCCTCCATGTCTCGACCGATATGGATTGCTGCCCGCCCTTGAGCGGGCTTTTTTTTGGCCGCATCGATAATGAACTGTCAGCGGTTCATCTGACGTTAAGCAAATATGCAGGTCGCCACGGCCTGCAGATCAGACCACCTCGACTTTTCGACTTCACTGAGTGAGGCCGCCGTGCCCTGAAACCGTCCCGAAGCCCGAGCACGAGTTCCTCAACGCGCTGAGCAAAGAACACAAGCGCGTTTCAATTTTCTGGTCAACGGCATAAAGCTGACAGGCAACATTCAGTCATTCGATTCCTACACGGTCTACCTGAACGGCGTCACCGGCTCACAGGTTATCTACAAGCACTCCATTTCGACGGTCATCCAGGACCACGGCCGCCGTTTGACGTCTGATCGGCAAGAGCGCCCCGAGCGGCGCCCGCGCCCCGCGCGACGGGTGCTATGAACAGACACGAAAGTGGAACGTTCGAAGATTATTTGCTCGTCGTGGCAACGGTACGCGGAATGCGTGTATGTACCTGTAGCCTCAGAAAGGGATGTGGAAGTTATGAAATCCGACCTGCAGTACTCGTACGACTCGCGCAGCAGTAAGGACTGGTGGGACGCGCGCTCCAAGGAAGATCAAGCGGCGTGGCTTGCGAGAGTACGCAGCGCCAGCCCCGACGATGCTTGGGAGGCGTTCAAAGGCTCCCTAGTGATCGTCAGGTAGTCCAGGCGGCCCACCCGGCGCTTGAGACCGCGGCAACCGCCAAACGACAGTGTCAGGCGGACGCGGCTATTGCCGAAGCTAAACTTCGACGACGAGGCGAGAGTCGAGACTTTGGACGGGCAGCACGCTGCAACACGATTGACGGCGTGGACCAACCTCGCCGCGACAGCGGTGGAGGGACGCTCTCCGGAGAGCGTCCCATAGCGGCCGAGGATTTGGTTAATCCTCTGATTTTAAGGAAGAAAAGGCTTGTTACAAAAAGCGCCGAATATTCACACCCCCCTTATTCGGCGCATTTTCGCTTTATGAAAGCGTATCGAGACTCCCTTTGTGCACGTCAGGCTCCAGCCACCCGTCGTTCCGAAATTCTCCCAGCAAGCGCGGTTCTGCAGATCGACTTAAAGCGCGATAGCGCCCTGCTTAAGCTGCGCCTCAACGACAAATCGGGACTCGAAGTTTTTCGACGTCCCCGAGACCATCAACGATTCGCGAGCACGCGTCATGGCGACATAGAACAGCCGGCGCTCTTCTGGCTCGGTCGATTTGGGGTCCGGGACGATCGTCTCCTCGCTGCGGGCAATCCAGACGTGATCCCATTCGAGCCCTTTGGAGCTGTGCATTGTCGTGAGAATGAGCGCGCCCGGCGTCGGCTCATTGTTGTCTTGGCGCAGAAACAGCAGGCGCTCAGCGAAACTGCCGGACAGGCGCGACAAGACGTCGTTCGTCGCCTGAATTGCGCGGATTGCGGAATCCCTCTTCGCGTACTTCAACATCCACTCGGCGACGCCCGAGAGCGTCAGCGAATAGAACTTGCGATCGCACAGGCTTTGCCATTCAGCGAGCCGCTTCATGAACTCACGGTAGTTCGTCGCCACGTCCTCGGGCAGCCCGAGAGCAACCAACTCCGCCCGCCCCTTTTGCGTCAGTTCCGCACCCATGTCCGCGTGGAGGGCACGTAGCTGTTGGGCGGTAAGCCCAAGGTGCGCCAAGACCGCATCCAGGCCGGTGTCTTTAATTCGCTCCACGATTTCAAGCAGATTGCACATCAGCGCGCCCTCCGGGCGGCTCAGGACGGACGCGCCCGATGCCCTGTAGTACTTGATGCCATGCGAGCGGCAAACGGACTCGAGGGGATCCAGTATGCGGTTGGTCCGCGCCAGGACCGCGCACGTCTGCCCTTTCGCGAGCAACGGCCCTAGCACCTCGACCGCCGCGGTTGCCTCCTCGTATTCGTCTGGATGGCGGGACGTTTGCACAGTACCGCCGGAGCCCTTTTCGGCACGCAGCACTTTTGCGATGCGGTCGGCGTTATTACGAATCACCCGGTCCGCTGCGCCCAGAATCTCCGCGCGGCACCGGTAGTTGCTGCCCAATACGACGGGCTTTGCCGCGAACGACTGGATGAACGACTCCATGCCCCGATAGCCCAGCGCCTCACGAAACGCGTAGATGCTCTGGTCATCGTCGCCGACGACCGTTACGACCGAACCTGCCTTCGCATGAAGCTCGATCCACCGGTACTGGAGCGGGTCGGTATCTTGAAACTCGTCAACGAGCAGATAGGTGAACGCGTATGGGGCAATCGTGCCCTGATCCATCCCCTCCACAGCGAGGCGCAACATGTCCTGGAAATCGATCTTGCCGTTACGAGCAAGCGCGTCCTGATAGGCGTGATATAGCTCGCCGTCGGCAGTATCCGGGTCGCACCGCCCAAAATTGGTTTTGATCTTCTCGATCGTTGGAATGACGTCTTCTGCCTTTCCGTCGCGCCCGAGTTCCTGCATCACGCGGATGAGGAGACCAAGCCGGTCGCCGTCGGACGCAATATCGAGCGCCCGCGCGCCGGGGCGTTTCAGTTGCTTGAATGCGAGGGAATGGAAGGTACCGGCGATCAGGCGCTTCTTCGCCGACTCTCCGGCGGCAGCGAGGATGCGCTCGCGTAATTCCAGCGCGGCGTCCTTCGAGAAAGTGACGGCGCCGACCGTCGCGGCGCTGTCTTGTAGCAGCAGGGCTGCTTTCGTGGCGATGGTTTTCGTCTTGCCCGCGCCCGGACAGGCGATCGCCACGCAATGCTGGCGCAACTGGGCGACTTCCCGTTGCTGGGGATTGAGTTCGTCCAGCATCGCGCCCTCCTTAGTTGCCGCGGACCGTCGTCATCAGCTTCAGGTGCGTCATGTACCCGCGAATGCCAAGCGGGTTAAAGCGCTTGAGGAAGTTGACGGCTTCATCGTCCACGTCCGACTGATCGCGGATGCCGTTCCAGACCATGAAGTCGAAGTGATCCATCGCCCGGTCGAACTTCATGATGACGCCCAGCACACGCATCGAAAAGCGCGAATACGCCTCGACCTCGATGTCCATCGCGGGCATCGGGATCGTCGGCTCAAACACGAATTCCTTATTCGCCCGAAGCTCCGCTTCCTTTTGCTGGCGAAAGCCTTCTGCCACGCGCAGTTGCTCGTCAACGTAGCTCTCAATGCCCGCGAGCAGCTTTTCGAGCGCGCTGTTGACGACTTCCTTGTCGTTTTCGCCGAACGTCGAGCGGCCGAAACGCTGCATGTTGATGCTCATGCGGTTGATGTACGGCCACCATTGTTCGAACAGCGGTTTCAGGCGGGTATGGTTCAGACGCACGCGTGCGGTCACGACGGCAGCGCCCGAAAGCTGGCGGTCCAGCAATTGACGGCCGATATCGCGGCGGCGCTTGATGATGGCAATACGCTCCGCGGCCGGCAGGTCGCGGAAGAGCTTGCGCGTCTTTGCGACTTCCGCCCGCTTCATGTCGGCGTCGTCGGTGGAGATAACGCCTTCCTTCTGGAGACGGTCAGCGTCCGCCTCCATCTGCGTCAGTTCGCGCTCTAGCTCGCCGTCGTCCGCGCCGTCGGTCGTGAGCGGCGCCTCGACCGTACCTTGTTCAAGTGCGCTCAGCGCGACTTTTTCTTCACTGCCAGGTTCGACAACCGTGCTCATTCGCCATTTCTCCTGTCTGGACCGCATCGGTCCCGTTTCATCGTTGGGGATCAGGCAAGCAAAGCGCGTTGCCCATCCTCAACATTGTTGCGGCGGTGGCAACGCGAAAAAGCTCGAAACGGTGGCTATTTCCAGCGCCTTTCACCGAAATATCGGTGCGCCTCTGGGCAGGAGGTCGCGAGAACGGCGGCGAAAAAAACAAAGGCAACGCTATCCGGATAGCGTTGCCCGAGGGACTAAAGCAAATTTTGATGTGCTGCTAATGCGTCTCGCGATTGCTTTTTTCTTATCTCGATGACTGGAAGGACTCGGCAGCTTTCCACAGGAGACCTCCGAGGAGCGCAGCGACGGCGACCCAGTAGCCAACCAAGACAGGCAACGGAACCACCAGCACCGCGAACAGCGTTCCAGTGACAAGCAGCAGTCCATGGCCTGCCAGATGGAAAGACAAGGGACTTACGAAGCCCGCAGCCGACGCTTTGATCTTTCTGCGCGCCGCACCGTCGATGAACATGCCGATGGCGAAAAGAAGTGTTCCAACGAACCACATCTTCATCACCATCGCACGGAAAAGCATGCGGTACACCAGCAGCCAGAAATTCTCCGTCCACGTATGCGCGAACGACGAGAACCCGCCGTCGTCCAAGCCGCCTACCTTTCCCGAGGCATTTAGCGTGCGGTTCAGCAGCCCGCTGTCGACAAAAGCACGGCGGAACTGGTCGTTGGCACTGCGCATCGCGCGGTCGACCCGGTCCTGCCCGACTGACTCAACGAGAGAATGTGTTTCCGCTTCCGGCACCTCGAATAGCTTACGCTCCGGGATCGCCGGCATGACAGCGATGGCTAGCACCGGCACGAGCAGAAACCACACCTTGATGTGCGAACCGAACCGGCTAGCCATGTAGCACCTTGACTAGCATGAGGGCGGGCACCGCGACGATCGCCATCAGTCCGCCCCAAAACAGCGCCGGGCGGAATTCGGCGATTGTTGCCAACGCGTAGCACCGCGCTCCCGCGCCGTAAGTGAATTCCTCGGGCACGGCCGCGTTGACGTCGCCGTCGAAGGCGGCGGCAGTGTCGCGCGCCCGCTGAGCCGTGCGCGGCTCAACTCCCGACAGCTTCGCTATGATCGTAACGGTGAGCGACATCGTATTCCTCGAAGTAACGGCGGAAGGCTTCTCCTTGAAGCACGCGTGCGGCGAGCTGAAACGCGGCGGTGCGCTCAGTGATCTCGTCCGGGCAACGCTCATCGACCATCTCGAACTGGTACTCGAAGTGGCGCGCTTCAAACGCGGGAATTGCCTCGACCATCGGGCACCACACCGACACCTTGTCGCCAAACCGCGCGACAAGCCGGCGAGCGTATAAAGCTTTCGATGGCTCGAATAGACCTTGCATGAACGCGATATGCTGGTCGCCCGTGCGCTTCGCGCGCCGGAAACCATCGAGCGCCGACTCGATCATCTCCGCGGCCAGCGGCCCTTTGTCTCCCATAAACCGCTCCCCGATGAAGTCGGCCACACGCGAGCACGCAAGCTCCAGCTCCGGTGCGACATTGAAGACCGCAACCAGCCTGTGCGAGAGCTTGTGATCGCGAATGATGTTTTTATATGCAGCGGACATAACTTGTGTTTTAGCCTTCGATGATAGGAATTCGACCCTGATACACGGCACCGCCAGAGATGCGCATGAAGTACTGCAGATTCGGCAAACTGTGAAGCAGCTTCACGGGAATGAGCGGCACCTTCTCCAGCTGAATGGACCGGGACTGCGAGCCACTGAATTCGAGCGCATGCGCCTCGGTCGTGGTATTGGTGCTGTTGGACACGTTCACCACGCGGATCGCAGTCTCTCCGACCTTGTCCGAGAACCACTTTGCTGTATCCGAGTCCTCTAGTCTAAGCACCACCTGATTGTTGAGGTTACCCAAAACCTGCAGCATTTTCGCTGCGTTTCCGAGTTTCGCTTCGAGGTCGGCACGCGCCTGGAATGCGACGAACGCCTTGAACCCCGCCCCGCGTCCCTTGTTCAGGATTTGAATAACCTGCTCGTTGATGGCCTCGGCGATCTCGTCGATGATCAGCACGACGTCGGGCTTTTCTGCGTAGAAGTTATAGATCGCACCGCAGACGGCCGCAACGTCCGACAGCGCCATCGAAGCAATCGCTTTTTGCACGATGTTGTTCGAGAGCGAGTCGAGCCCCATGTACAAGACCGCCTTCTGCTTGATGATCTTGTCGATGTCCCAAATTTCGCGCTCGTCCTCGAAGTCATCCGCCTTTGGCGCGAGCATCAGCCCGGTTTCGCCTGTCGCGAGCATTTGAAGCAGCGGCAACGCCGACGCGATGATTTTCATGTAGTGCTCGCGGTCGTGGGTGTGCGTGGCGATCAATCCATCGATCGTCTCGTGTCCTCGGTCGTGAGCGGCAAAGCGGTCGAGATACAACTTCACCATCCCGTCAGTCAACGAGGCGTCGTTGCGACGCTGCGCGTCTTTTACCGTCGCGGTGACGGTCAGTTCTTCCCAATCGGTCAGGCCGTTCTCGATAAAGAATCGCCGCAACCCACGGTCGAGCAGATTGCCAATGCCTGACTGTGCGTATTTGAGAATCGAGCGCAAATTAGGCTTGTCGCCCACATACAGCTCGCCTTTCACCGCGCGGTCGATGAAGAGAAACGCGAAGTCACGGAACTGGCCTTCTTCCATCAACTGCGCGATTCGCGACGGGATTTCCGACGGCTGCGACCAGTTCTCAAGCGGGTTCAGGCGGATCGACTCATGGGGCTTAGCCTGATTGAAGTACAGGAACTTGCGCCCTGTGCGCGCACACTCCTTCTCCACGCGCTTCTTCCACTCGTCGTCGTTCTTGGGGTCGACGATGATCAGGACGTCCTTCGGATTGTGGATCACCTGCGTGGAGATGACTTCGTATGTTCGCGTCTTGCCCGCGCCAGTCGTGCCCGCCACCAGCGTGTGACCGCCCATCGCCTTATAGTGAAACGGCACCTCGACCTTCTTCTGCTCCATACCGTGGATCCAGGACGATCCCTGCGGCATGCGATCGCGAATGCTGTCGCGGGGACCAAATAGCCGCTCGATGCGCTCCTCAACGGTCCGGCCAATCTCGGTTTTTGGCAACCACTTCGGCAACGACGGAATGTCGGTTACGGGCATCCGCAGGATTTCGTGGGCAATCTGCGTATGCTTCTGCGTCCACTCGTACCCGATGCCCAGATACATCGAGTCCGCTCTTTTCCGCATCGCGTTCTGCGTAGCAAGAAGCTTTTCGATGCGAATCTTGCTCAGCCATTTCGTTGAGATGGCCATGCGAAAGCTCAGTGCCTTCCATATCTGGAGCGCACGGATCGCGAGGAGCGCCGCACCGACTAGCGCGAATGCCCATCCGTACGGCATTCCAGAGATCAGAATGCCAACGATGACGATGGGCCAAACGAGAAACGGACGAAACTCGTAGATCGGACGGAAGTGATTGACGTAGTTCATGCCGCGGGTCTCTCCACGATGAGACGGCCGGCGCGCTCGACCATGCAGATGTCATTGCCGTGTGCGCGCATGAGCAGGCTGCGCTTCTTGAGTTGTTCGACAAGCGTATCGCTCGTGATGCCGTATCCGCCGACGAGCCGCTTCTTGACGGCCAGCCCCTTCTCTTCCCAGGCCACTTCCGCCTTCCCTGCTGCCACGTCGCCAGCAAGAGCTTTGAAAAACTCTTTCAGCATTGCAGCGCCGGGGCCGAGGAGTTCCGTCAATTCTTCGTCAGACGGCCCGACCCTGTTTGCATTCGACCTCGAAGGACGCGCTGTGGCGGGGTCGACCGGCGCCGGACGCGACGCAGGCGCGCTCGGGCCGGTCGAGGGCTCAGTCGCAGCCGCACCAGCGGCCTGTGCTTCGCTGCGCTCCAACGCATCGAGCAACGACTGAGAGAATTTCGGCGCGGAGGCGCTCGCCTGCTGCTGCGACGCGACCGTTGCTCCAACAACGGCAGGTTGCGGCTCGGCAGTATTCGTCACCGACGCCGGAGCCACTCCCAGGTTTGGCGCACCGGAATTCGCCGGCGGCTGCCCCGGGGGCACGACCGAATCGGCGGTCGCGGGGGCCGGCGCCGCGACGAACTGCGGCTCAAGCGCGAGCGCGACGTGCACGGCTGAGGGAACGTCGTACTTCACTGGCGCAAAGACGGCGCGTTGCGCCTTGCGCTCAAAGTCCACCGCAACGTCCATGGCCTGCCGCACCACCTTGTGGACGAGGGGTTCGAACCCCTGCGGGCTCCGCTCTGGATTGATTGCGTTGAAGAGGTCGTCGAGCACCGTTGTGTCGAACCCAGAGAGCAGCTCGGGCGTGATGACGGTCTGGGCAAACATGGCAGTGCGCATGCGCTCATTCTTCAGTGGCGTCACACGCCGCTCAACGGCGAACTGACCGGTTCCGATCCACGTGCCGAACGCGCCGTGCGCCGCCGGATTCCACTTCGTGCGGTCCGAGAGCCGCACCATCTCAAAGTGACGAAACGGCTCATCAAGAAGCGAGCATGCGGCGGCCAGGAAGACGGCGTAGTTGTATTGCGGCTCCAGCCGCCGACGCTTATCTGACGTGAGGTCAGCCGCGAACTTCTGCCCGCCCGCGAGCCGCATCGCATAAAAGGTCGATTCAATCGTCGCGCGGAATGCACCGCCCGGCTCGCAATGCAGCTCGGGCGTGAGCGGCATAGACGAAAACCAGTTAGCACAGCGACGCAGCACAGACACCCACTTGCGTGCGAACTCCGTTTCCGTGCTTTCATTGGCGCACTGTCGGACTAGTTCGACTCGCTTTTGGTGCGTGGCGAACAGGTCCTCTACGGCGATTGCAAGGTGAGCGGTCGTCATGGGATAAATTTGGCCGCCAGCTTCATCGCACCGGTACCGGTTGCTGTCGCTCCGCCGCCGAAGATCGTTGCGAGCTTCGGGACCTCGAACGAGAGCAGTAGCACGAATATCGCTAGATCCAAGACATACGCTCCGTTGACGGTAGTTGACCCGCCGACTTCGGTCGCCTTTTTCACCGCGTCTGTGATCGATGAGCCGACAAGCTTGATCAGGACGGCAACTACGACCGTGTACATCCCCGCACTAATCATCCAATCAAGCCACTTTTTAAAATAGCTCCGCGTGTACGACGAGAAGCCAAGCGCAATCGCGATCGGGCCTAGGACGATACCGATCGCTGCCTGGATTTGGCCTATGGCCGTGTAGTAGACGAAGATGATCGAGGCGAGGGCCATCACAAGCGCGGAGACGGCGAGGACGACAACGTCAGTCAGCAGTGCAGGGATGTCCCACAACTTGACCGTTTTCAGCTTGGTGGTCAGCGCGTCGATGATGGTCCCCGCGAGCGAGGCCATCTGGGAACCGACTGAGCCGTTGTCCGACTGGCTGATATGCGCCGCCAACTGCTCGAACCATGTCCAGAAACCGGCCGCTGACGTGGTATATCCAAGGTACAAGGCGACGAAGATGCCCAGGATTGCCACTTCTTCGAATAGATCGACCCACGCCGAAATAGGATGATGAGTTCCGGCGAAACGAACGCCCACGAGAACCAGGGATATCACGCCCAGGCCCCATGCGAACTTGTTCGCCTCACTCATAACCCCCGAACTCGCAGCGACCGCCGCGTCGACGACGTTGGAAAGCAGAACGTGGATCTGCTGAGCCGCACTCGTCGCGCCTTTGGCAAAATCGCCTGGCTTGCTCGCGAGCAACGCCGCAGAGCTTGTTGCCGCCGAAGCCGGCGCGTCGGCCGCTGCTTGCGCCATGGCCCGGTTGGAGGTGATAGCAAAGCAGCCGATCGCTGCGGCAAGCACAAGCAGCGTTCTGATGAACATCATGACAGACCGCAGCATCATTGCCCCAGCACCTTCGAAGAGCCGATCTGTGCGTCGAACGCAGCACGCTCTCTATCCTGTTGCGCCTTAATCGCCGCCTGACCAGCATTGGTCGCCTTCTGATCCGCGACAGTTGCGGAATCTTTGACAGCGTCACTGCGTTGCTTGGCCGCCATCATCGTCAGAAGGTCGCTGTTCTGACTGGAGATAATGTCCAGCATGTGCGTGGTCAACTGAGCGGTCGCCTGCATCGTCGGCGACATGTTCAGTTGGTCCTGGATTTCCTGCCGACGCTTGGCGAGCGTGCTCACATGCGAAATGACATCGTTGCCCTGCTGGAAAAGTTGCTTCGCCGTCTTGTCGTTGTTCTGCAGCAGCGTGTTTTGGTCGGTGAACCACTGGTCGGCGGTCTTCCCCGACTGCGTGATCAACGCCTGCACCTTGCTCGCGTACTCCGCGTTGCTTTGCAGCCCGCCGTACAAATCCTTCAATGCGTCGGTGTACTTACTCAGGCCCGAAATATCGTCCTTAATGCTATTGAACTGCGCAAGCATTGCGGCAGGATTCAAGTTGGTCGCCTGCTTCAACTGATTGAGCATCATCTGGTACTGATAGACGAGGTTCGAATCCTGATAAACCTCACCCTTCACGGCGGCCGCCGCCGTCATCGTGTTCTGAATGAAGTTGGACGCGTCGAACACCGGCATGTTCGCGTTGGCGCGTTGCACGAATCCCAGCGTCAAAACGCCGGTTGCTGCGACGCAGCGGAGCAGTTTTTTCATCATGGCGATACCTTTATCTAATGCGTTCAAGCGTTGACGAGCACGTCGCGCACGTAGTCCTCACGCCATTGCGAGCTGCCTGACTTGACGTGCTTGTCGAGGAGCGCCTGCGCACGACCATCCGAGCGCAGGTAGGCAAGTGCCTCCTTCGGGAACTGCGCCTGCAGCATCCGGCTCTGCTTGGCCGTCACCCACAGGTAGTCGCGGTTGGGCACCGCGTCGGAAATCATCTTGATCTGATGCTGCGTCAAACCGAATACGTCGCTGTACAGCCCTTGGTTGTTGGTCGCGTCGCTGTTCGGCAGGTAGATGATGTTCGGGATGTTCTCTTTCAGAATCTCGAAGTTCGGCACGCGAGCCAACTGGCCGAGCGACTGCGTGGCCATCAGCAGCGCAGCATTCAGCTTTCGGATCGTCACCGCCCAGATTTCGAGGCGCGCGTAGAACTTCGGGTAGGTGAAGAAGAACCCCGCCTCTTCGATCTCGATCACCGTGTAGCGCTTGCCGTCGAGGATCTGCGCGATCCGATAGAAGGCGTAGTCCATGAACAACGCGGCGGCGACCGGGAAGTTCTGGAACAGGTCGCCCATCTCGATCGACAGATCGTCTGAGATAGCGAAGCCGTCTTCGGCGTGGTCGAAGAACTTGCCGTTCTTGTTGCCCTCGGTCCAGACCTGAAGGCGCTCACGCAAATCGGCCGGCAGCAGCGTGATCAGACCCGAAAGACGCCACTTCTCCGGCGGAAATCCAAGCGCCAGCGTCCGGATGCGCTCGTAAATCTCCGTCTGCTGCTGCGGCGTGCACGTGTAGTCCTCGCCCTCGATGGCGAGTTGCACCCAGTCCGCGACATAGGACCAGTGCTTTTCTTCGCCGATGAGTGAGAGCGGATTGACCGAGGTTGCCGCCTCAAAACGCCCGGTCGCATCGACGAACCGGCCACCGGCGAGCAGCGTGGGAATGCGCGTTGAGCGGTCCTTGTCGAAACGGATGCGGCGCGCGCCGTGCCGCCCGGTCTGCGTCATCAGGTAGTTCAGGAACACCGACTTACCGGCGCCGATCGGACCGACGACCAGCGTGTGCGCCTTGCCGCCCGGATGGTGTAGGTCGAAGTACTGGAGCGTGCGATGGCGAGTCGGCAAACACGTGAGCGGGCCGGTTTTCGTACCGGACTGCTGCGTCAGCCATTCGTTAACCTTCGATCCTTCTCCCACGCTGCAGAGCGGTGCGATGTCGGAGACGGCAGGCGTCTCAACGAACTGCAAGCGCTTTTGTTGATCCCAGCGGCCCGGCAGCGTCGCGCTCCACGAAGCGAACAGGTTCGTCTTTTCCAGAATGACGCCAAAGCCCGCGTTGCCAATGACGCCGACAACCTGACGCGTCGCGTCTTCGCATTCCTCGGGCGTGCTGCCGTAGACGACAACCGAAATATTGGCAAAGCCGTACTGCTGGCCTTCAGCGTCCAGCTTCGCGAGCGCATCGCCCGCCTCCTTCGCCAGAATCTCACGGCCTTCGTCGTTCTTCTGCTCTTCCTTCGTTGCCCACTGCTTGAGGATTGCGACCGGGTTGAAGGCCGCGACCTTATAGAAGCCGCGAATCTTCTTGATGTAGGCGCTCGCCCGCGAAGTGTCGAGGAATCGGAACATCACACAGACGTCCAGTTCCGCGTCCACCTGCGATAGCACGTCGAGCGCCGCCTCTTGAAAGCCCATCCATTCCTTGACGCCGATGACGCGGGCATACACCTTGCCATGCGCCGATTCAAACATCAGCTCGGTCGCGCCGATCGTCACTTCCGTTTCGGTCAAATGCGTATCCAGCATCGTGACCGGGTAGCGCACGCGCCGCTTGGGCGTTGACGGATTCGCTCGCTGATGCAGGAACGAAAGCACGTTCTGAAGCTGAAGCCGCTTCATCTTCAAGCGCGTGACGCCGCCGACGAAGCCGTCGATCACGGACTCGAACCGCTTGATCTCGTTCTGGATCTTGGTCAGGTCGAACGCAAAGGCGCTGCGCGCGAGAATCGTGTCCTTCGCGGCCTCGAACATCGCGACGGCCAGATTCTTTCCGCCGACCGTCATGTGATAGCTGATCTTGTCGAAGATCCGCGAGATGCCGGTCTCAGGCGTGAAAGCCAGCGCCAGCGAATGCGAGTTCTTAAAGTACTTGCCGCTGCCGATGATCGCCTGATTGATCGCGTCGACGCGCGCATCGGCTTCCGACGCGAACGTGCCGTCCATGCCACCCCGCACGCGGCGGTGCGACATGCGCCACCACGCGGTGATGCGGTGGTCGAAGTTGCGGCATGCGTGATCGAGGTTGTCGCGGGCGGCCGTGATGTCGCCGGGATTGGGCGAATCTGCGTCGATGCCTTCGAACTCGAACACGGTCAGCAGCGACCCGTCCTTGTTGAGCACCAGTTCGGGCGTGACCATCGTCGCCCACGGCGTGATCTCCTGCACCGCGCGCTTGGTGAACATCATTTTCAGCATGGTTCTTTGCCTATTAGCATGGCAGGTCCTGATCAAACCCATACGGGCGCTTGAAGCGCGCGCTAAAACGGCTGCTCGGCCCCGGCTCATAGACGTCCGGGTAGCGGTTGTAGACCAACATCACGATTCGCCACCACGGGTCAGTCGAGCTTTTCCAGCGCAAGAACACATGCACCACCACGCCGACAAGGAGAAACCCCGGTGTCCAGCTCGTGTAGGTGAGCAGCGCCGTCATCGTCCCGTTGAAAATGGCGAGTCCCCGGTCTGCCCCGCCCATCTGGCGCGGCAGCGAAAGGCCCCGACTAACCTTGTGCTGGCGCATATCAGCAGGCGTTGGCCATATGGAAGTGGCTCTGCATAATCGGAACGGCCACCGACGCGATACCGAGGCCGACGAGCACCACCGAGAAGGTCTTCGCGATATTGCTTTCTGAATTGGCCACCGCGACGCCGCCCAGCGTGATGAGCACGATGCCGATGCCGTACAGATACGGGCCGCTGATCAGGTTGCTGATCGTGCAGATAATGTCGGTCAAACCCGTCAGATTCGAAAAATCGCCCGCAGCCATTGCCGCAACCGACACGGCGCTCAGAAGTGCGCCGACCAGCATGGACTTGCCCGGACGCAGACGTTTTGCCACCGTCGCGGCTCTGTTGAGTACCTTCTTGCCCTTCATTTGATGCTCCCGTTAAAAAACGCGTTGTAGGTCGTAATCGTTGTTTTTGAATCCCCTAATTTCGAGGATTTCGGAGACGTGCCGCATCTCGCCGGTGCGCTTGAAATGCACGACGTAGTTGAAGCAGTCAGCGATGTTTTTGCGCATGTCTTCCAGCTCCCACCGCGATCCGGTCGGGATGCCGAGCATGGCGAGCGATTCGAGGCGGCTGAGTGCGGTGCGCCCGTTGTTCGCGTGAATGGACGCGAGGCCGCCATCGTGGCCGGTGTTGAGTGCCTGCAGCAGGTCATAGGCTTCGCCGCCCCGGACTTCACCAACGATGATGCGA
The DNA here is from genome assembly GCA_001580565.1 of Caballeronia megalochromosomata. GTDB lineage: Bacteria > Pseudomonadota > Gammaproteobacteria > Burkholderiales > Burkholderiaceae > Caballeronia > Caballeronia megalochromosomata. The sequence continues at coordinate 21,519 of LRBF01000063.1, forward strand.
TCGGGGCGAAAGCGCAGGCACAGCGCGACGAGCAGTTGCGTCGTCACATTCGTGTCGGCATTCGAGAGCAGCCGCACGCGGTTGGGCACGTGTAGCTTCAGTTCCATCGTGTCCTCGATGGAGATCACCCGTTGGTCGGACGGGATTTGCTCAATCAGCGCGTTGAGGAACGTCGTCTTGCCTGCGGACGTGCCGCCGGCGACGAGGACATTCTTGCGTGACTGTACGAGCGCGACGAGCGCCCGCATGAGCGCCTCATCCTCGATGCCTTCCTCGAAATGGATTGCTTCGGCGAATTCCGGCCGGGCGTTCGCGGCCGAGAACGCGCCCATGCTCACGTAATCCGAGAGCGTCAGCTTCGATTCACGGTGCTTCCGGATGCTCAGCGCATGGCCGTCGATCGACGTCGGGCTCATCACCGCCGCGATACGCAGGTTTTGGTGACCGGCGTTGATAATGCCCTTGTCACTGCCCGCTTTCGCTGACTTCTCGACAGAAGAGGCGAGCGAGTGGATCGCGCCCTCGAGCTGTTCAGGGCGCAGGTCGATGTTCTCCCGTGTCATCACGCCGCGACGCTCCACCCAGACGTTGCGGTAGTCGTTAATCATGATTTCCGCGAGGTCCGGCGATTCGAGCAGCTCGCGCAGCGGCGAGAGCGCATGGAAGAACATGCGCACGGCTTCCGCTTCGAGGGGACGCAGCTTCAGGAGTGGGTTGTCGGCAGGCTCGGACATGCGATGCTTTGTGGGCTATCTAACATGTCGGCTATTGTTGGCGTTGGGAAACGCGCGCAGGCATCGAAAGAGGCGTCAAATTGAGCAGCTTTCCCGCGACTGCGGAGATATCTTCGGGGCTGTTACGCAAAAAGCCCGCTGATTCTTTCGCTAAGGTCGGCGACCAACGCTCTCCGGAGAGCGTCCCATTGCGTTCGGTCATTGCGTTAAGTAACTGAAAAAACGTTGAAAATTGGCTGTTACAAAATGCGCCGGATATTCACACCCCCGTTATTCGGCGCCTTTTTTACATTATGAAACGCGCTGTCTGGCTGGCGTTACCGAACTGGCTTGCTATATTTGACCTTTCCGCCAAGAGTCCTCGGCGATGCGCATCGGAAAACCAGTCAAGCCTCCTCCCCACCCCAATTGCGACTACTGCGGCACGTCCGCGACGCTCGTGCACGCCGGTGAAGCCGCCTACCCTTACCGCGACGATCTCGGTCCATTGTGGCTTTGCGCGGACTGCCAGGCGTGGGTCGGCGTGTTTCCGCGCAGCACCCGCCACGTACCGCTCGGCCGTCTCGCCGACGCCCGCCTGCGCGACTTGAAGGCGAAGCTCCACGCGGCGCTCGAGCCGTTGGTTGCGGCGAAAGTTCGACGTGACGGCTGCAATGTGTTTGAGGCGCGCGCCAAGGCGATGAAATGGCTGGCGGCCGAGATTGGCGCGAATGCGGAGAAGTGCTCCATCCATACGCTCGACGCTGGTCAATGCGAGCGCGCGACCGCTGTTGTCGAACGATTCCAGCGCGCCCGCACCGT